>NZ_JAANPA010000015.1 GCF_011320075.1 Sphingosinicella sp. YJ22
AGGGCCGGGGCGGCCTCGAATCGGGCGCGCCGCTCGGCCGCCCGGTCGGGCTTCGGCGCGGGCCGCCGCGCCGCGCGCTCGGCGGCGACGATGCCCTTGAGGCCGCCGTCATATTGCTCGAGCACCTGAGCGAACCCGCCAAGCTCGATCCCGCAGCGCCGCGCCCACGACAAGGCGGCGGCGAACTCGGTGATTCGGCTCTTGTCATAGTCGCTGCCGAAAATGAGCTTGATGAGCGGCGTCATCGGCGCGCGCTGCTGCCCCTTCAGTCCGGCGTCGTCGAGAAGTTCGGCATATTCGTCGGGGGCGGCGTCGGCGGCGAGCGAGAAATCATAAGCGAGGCCAAGCGCCCGGTAGAGCGCGGTGCGGCTGCGATGGTCGGCGGAGCGCGCATATTCGGCGCCGGCGCGGGCATGGCCGAGGCGGTCGGCGAGCGCCGCATCCTCGGGCAGATCGTCGAGCGCGTCGTCATCGGCGCCCGTATCGGGCCACAGGCCGAGCATGGTGCCATCGCGCTCGGCGGGGTCCTTCGGGAGCTCGTCATGCTCGGCATTGGGGCCGTCGGCCCACACCGGCAGGTCGCTCCGTTCCGGCACCTTGGCGATGGCGCGGTCGATCGCGCTGGCGAGGCCGTTGGCGGTGCCGTTGTCGGCGAGGTCCTTCCAGTTGATGACGCCGTAGATGAAGTCGATCTCGTCGCCGTTGGACGACAGCGGCATCAGGATCCCGCGATACAGGGTGTTGATGCCGCGGTGGCTGAGGAACTCCGCCTCGAAGCCGATCGGCGCGTGATTCGCGATGATCTGCATATAATGGTCGGTGAGGCGCGACAGCAGCGAGCGCGCCGGCACTTCGCTGATCCGCTGGCGCACGAAGTCGAGGCCGCACTCGGCCTTGAGGTCGGCGCCGAGGAAGGCGATGACCGGGTCGTCGCGGTCGTCGGTGAAATCGAGCAATACGCTGTGCGGTCCGAAATCGCCGATCTTCTCGGGCTTCAAATCCTCGATCGACGGATAGGGCCGGCCGTCGAGCAGCGACACCCAGTGATTGTAGGCGCGCACATGCATGCGGCGCTCGTCGAAGCCGATCGAAGGCGGGCGCTCGATGGCGGCCTCGTCGTCGCCATGCGCCGACCAGCCACTCTCCTCGTCAAACCCGCGCAAGCTGTCCATGCGGCCGTCGTCCCACAGCGTTCCAGCGGCGGAACCTGCACCGGACGTGGTTGAGATTGGGTTAAGGCGATGGAAAGGCGGGCCCCGCTTGTGTCGGCGCAGGGCCGCTGGTAAGGCCCCGCCCCACCGGCGCCGTTGTAGCTCAGCTGGTAGAGCAACGCATTCGTAATGCGTGGGTCGGGGGTTCGAGTCCCTTCAACGGCACCATCCTTTCCGCGACATCAAACTGACGCGGTGCGCGCCTAGGACCATCGCATGTCCAGCAACCAGCGGCTCCTGTTGAGCCGGCGCAGCTTCAACTTCGGCCTCACATCCCTTGCCTTTTCCGGGCTCGCGGCGTGCGCCCAGCGGCCGCTGGGCGCTCCGGCCGTCGCGGCGCCGGGCCATGGCCCGCTGGTCCCGGATCCCGCCGGGCTCCTCGATCTGCCGCCGGGCTTCGCCTATCGGATCATCTCGAGCCATGGCGAGCGCATGGACGACGGCTTCGTCGTTCCCGATCGCTGCGACGGGATGGGCGCCTTCGCTCTCGACCGCCACCGTACGATATTGGTGCGCAATCACGAGCTTCGGCCGCGCAACGCCGACACCGGCCCGTTCGGCGGCGGTCCGCCCCCGGCCGGGGTGCGGGGGTTCGACCGCAATGCGGCCGGCCCGCTTCCGGGCGGCACCACGACGCTGGTCTACCACCACCGCACCGGCCGGGTGGAATCGCAGCATCTCAGCCTTGTCGGCACCATCCTCAACTGCGCCGGCGGGGTCACGCCCTGGGGCAGCTGGCTGAGCTGCGAGGAGAATGTCAGCCGCGCCGGGGAAAACGGCCAGGAACGCGACCACGGCTGGGTGTTCGAGGTTCCGTCGCTCGGGCGCGGGCTTGCCGAGCCGGTACCGCTGACCGGCCTCGGCCGCTTCGTTCATGAGGCTGCCGCCGTCGATCCGGAAACCGGCATCGTCTATTTGACCGAGGACCGCGACAACAGCCTGTTCTACCGGTTTCTGCCCAACGTGCGAGGACAGCTGGCGCGCGGCGGGCGGCTCCAGGCGCTCGCCTTCGTCGGTGACTCGGACGGGCGCGACACCCGCAACTGGGATTCGGTGACATTCCCGGCCGGAAGCTGGCGCGACGTCCGCTGGATCGATCTCGACCACACCGACTCCCCCGACGGCGACGACCTGCGCGTGCGCGGTGCCGCACGCGGCGCGGTGCTGTTCGCGCGCGGCGAGGGCCTGTCATTCGGCAATCGCGAGCTCTACGTCACCTGCACGTCGGGCGGCGCGATCAAGCTCGGCCAGATCATGCGCTACCGGCCGTCGCGCTTCGAGGGACAGAGCGGCGAGGCCCGCGAGCCCGGTCGGCTGCAGAATTTCGTCGAATCGACGCATCCGGACATGCTCAATTACGGCGACAATCTCACCGTCGCCCCCAATAGCCACCTGATCGTCTGCGAGGATCAGTATACCAGCCCGGTCAGCAACCATCTGCGCGGCGTGACCCCGGAGGGGCAGGTCTATCCGGTCGCACGGCTGCACGCCCAAACCGAGCTTGCCGGAGCCTGTTTCTCGACGGATGGCTCGACCCTGTTCGTCAACCTCTACAGACCGGGCCGTACGCTCGCGATCACCGGCCCATGGCACGGCCCGGTGCGCTAGTCCGTTCATACAGGTGCAAGGCGGCGCGGCGCATGACCCGCCGCCCGATGACCAGTCGCCTTCGTTCTATCCTGCTGATCGTCGCGCTCGCCGCGATCGTCCTGGCAGCCGCGCTGCCGCTGCTGCGCGGAATGCCCGTCGATCCGCCGCCGCCGCCGCTTCCCAGCGAGAAGGTCGACGCGCCGGAGACCGGCGCGAAGGCGAATTAGCGGCGCGGGCCGAAATGGTTGCGCGGCGGCGCCTTGCGCGTCGCGGTGGAGAGCTGGTCGAGCGTCGCTTGGTGAAGCGGGCTGGTAAATTCGAACCCCGCCTTGCCGTCGTCGACCCACGCCACCTTGCACGCCAGCGCTTCGATGCCCGGCAGCTTCAGAAACAGATGCTGCCCCTCTTCAAGCGCCATGTCGATTTCCGCCATGAAGCCGTCAGTCGAGAGGTTGCGCACCTCGGCATCGGCGACCGCCGCGCCCGGCTCGCGCAGGCTCGCCGCAAGGTTGACGATGCGGCGCTCGGTGCGGCGCCCTTCCCCTGCCGGCAACACCGCCAACTGACCCTTGTGCATATGCTCTCCGCGGTTTCAGGGGCGCGTCATGCCTTCCCGCCCGTTAGGTCTTGCTGAAGCCTAATGGTTAACGCGGAGCCAAATCGCGCCCCGGTACGTTCCGCAAGCCAATATTCCTAATCAGCGGAGTGGCTTGTGCGTCTATCGAAAAGCTGGCTCGCGGTCGCCACGGCGATGGCGGTGGTGACGGGCGGGTGCAACCTTGTCGGCGGCGACAGCGGCGCCGCGCCGGCCGGAATTACCGCCGAGGCGCTGCAGGGCGCGGCGCAGGACGCCGAGGTCCGCCGATTCTACGAAGCCCGGCAGTGGCAGGCCGCGTGGAACGAGGAACGCGAGCAGCAGCTGATCGAGACGATCCGCGGCGCCCCCCGCCACGGGCTCAACCCCGCAACCTTGCTGCGCGACATCGAGGCGGCGGCGGGATCGCGGGTCGAGCGCGAGGTTGCGCTGACCAAGGCGGCGCTCGCTTATGCCGGGACGCTCGCCCACGGCGCGACCGATCCGACGCGGCTGACCCCGGTCTATGAGGTGCCGCGCAACGAGATCGATGTCGCGCGCGGCCTCGCCGAGGCCGTCGGGGCAAACAATGTCGGCCAATGGATCGACGGCCAGGCGCCGCAGGACGAGGAATATCGTGCCTTGTCCACCGCCTACATGCAGCTCGTCCAGGCCCAGCAGCGGCAACAGTCGCAGGCCGGCGCGACCCAGCAGAACGTGCAGGGCAATGCGCAGGCCGAGGAGAAAGCCGCGGACGACGAGCGCCGGGTCGAGGCGGACCGGCTGCCGGCCGACGAGCGCGCCGTCATCCTCGCGGTCAACATGGAGCGGCGGCGCTGGCTGGAGCGGCGCGCCCCGGAGACCCGGATCGACGTCAACACCGCCGCCAGCTTCCTGCGCTACCTGCGCGACGGCAGCGTCGCCGACCAGCGCGTGGTGGTCGTCGGCGAGCCCGGCTGGGAGACTCCGCAGCTCGGTTCCCCGATCTTCCGTCTCGTCGCCAATCCGACCTGGACGGTGCCGGAATCGATCGAGCAAGACGAGCTCGCCAACCTCAGCCCCGCCCAGCTCGCTCGGCGCAACATGGAGCGCGACGGCGAGCGTCTGGTCCAGCAGCCCGGCCCGCAGAACGCCCTCGGCCTGGTCAAGTTCGATATGGAGAACGACCACGCCATCTACCTCCACGACACGCCGGCCAAGCAGATGTTCGGTCGCCCCGACCGTCATCTCAGCCACGGCTGCGTGCGTGTTCAGGATGCGCTCGGCTTCGCTCGGCTGATCGCCCAGCATGAGGGCAAGCTCGACCAGTTCGAGCGCGCGCTGCGCAGCGGCGAGCGCCAGTCCGGCGCCGAGCTGGAGCCGACCTACATCAACCTGGAGCGGCGGATTCCGGTGCGGCTGCTCTACCACACCGCCTATCTCGACGGCGGCCAGGTGACCTTCACGTCCGACGCCTATGGCTGGGACGCGGCGGTCGCCGAGGGGCTCGGCCTGCGCGCGCCCGGCGCCAGCAGCGAGGCGCTCCAGCGCGCCCGCCAGAAGCGTGCGCAACGCCAGCAGGGCGCCGATTTCGGCCCCTGAACCTTTGGTCGGGCGGCAGGCACGGGACAGCCGTTCCACCGCCCCTCCCCCTCCCGGAAACGGAACGGCGCAGGGCGTCCAACCGTTGATCCGACGCAATTTTCTGCATTCCCAACGAGGTGAGGAGGCAACCCCAAATGGCCGACTATCGATATGGCAGCGAGCGCTCGCGCAGCTCGATCTTCTCCGACGACGACAATGAACGCCTGCGCCGCGAGCAGGGCCGCTGGGGCCGCGATGACGACCGCGGCCCCAGCTGGGACCGCGACCGCGAGCAGGGCCGCGGCGGCGGCGACGACCGCGGCTTCTTCGATCGCGCCGGCGACGAGGTCCGCTCCTGGTTCGGCGATGAGGAAGCCGAGCGCCGCCGCGAGATGGACGCGCGCCGTTACGAGCAGGAACAGGGCACCGACCGAGTCGACTGGCGCAGTCATGACGACCAGTGGACCGGCCGCACGATGTCACGGCGCGACGAGCATCGCGATTTCGGGCGGAGCAGCGGCTATGGCCAGAGCGCCTATGGCTCCTATGGCCAGGGCGGCTCCGGCGGCGGCGATTTCGGTCGCTCCAGCTCCGGCCGGAGCAGCGGCGGCTATGGCCGCGGCGGCTATGGCGGCAACGACATGTCCGGCTACCGTTCGCAGGGCGGCCAGAGCCAGAATCTCGGCCGCTCCAGCTATGGCGACGGCGGGTACGGCGAAGGCGGCTTGGGTGGCTATGAGCGCGGTTCGGGCCAGTCCTCGTTCGGCCAGTCCGGACAAGGCTTCGGAACGAGCGGCTCGTCGGGCTCCGGCCATGGCGGGCTGAGGTTCGGCCAGGCGGGCCAGGTGCTCGGGTCTGGCGAGCACGACTTCGGCGAGGGCAGCCGCGGAGGCACGCCCCACGACCAGAGCTATCGCCGCTGGCGCGACCAGCAGATCGCCCAGCTCGACCGCGAATATGACGAATATTGCCGCCATCGGCAGCAGCAGTTCGAGCAGGATTTCTCGAGCTTCCGCCAGTCGCGTTCGAGCCAGAGCGGCCACGGCCAAATGACGGCTCAGTCCGGGCAGACCGGCAAGATGAGCGGCCAGTCGGCCTCGTCCCTGTCCGGCACGGGCATGGGCGGCTCGACGGGCGTTACCAGCGGCGGGACGAGCACCCGGAGCGCCACCGGCAGCAATGCCGGCGCGACGACGGAGGGCACCGGCACCGCCTCGGCGGCGACGTCGAGCACCGGCGGCGGCAACGGCGACGAATCCGCGACGGCGGGCGCCGGCGGACGCAGCGGCCGGTCGCGGACGCGCTGAGGCGACACGCGAGGATGGGCGGGCGGCGCGAGGCCGTCCGCCCGTCACCTTTCCAACAAAGATGAAGGAGCAGGATGATGGCTGACAGACGCTATCGCGACGACGACAGGGGCGGCAGCGGCTGGACCGAGGATATCGACCGCAACCGCAGCTATGGACGCAGCAGGAGCGACGATTACCGCCGCGGCCGCGAGAGCCGGTCGATGTTCGGATCGAACTGGCGCGACCGCGACGACCAGCTCGAACGCGATCGCGGCGGCTGGGGCGACCTGTGGGATCCTCATGAGGACCGCCGCCGGGAGGAAGGGCGCGGCCGCGCCTGGTCGCACGACGACGACCGCAGCCGCTCGCGCCGAAGCGAGGAACATGGCCGTCGTCGCCCGTCGGATGACGACCGCGAACGCTACGGGCGCGACGACCAGCGCGGCGGGCTGCCGATCGACGAGACCGACCGGCTGATCGCCTCCAACAAGGTCGAGGGCACCGCCATTTACGGCCTCGACGGCGACCGGCTCGGCAGCGTCTACAATTTCATGGTCGATAAATATTCGGGCAAGGTCGACTATGCCGTGATGGCCTATGGCGGATTCCTCGGCATGGGCACGCGCTACTATCCGATGCCGTGGAAGTTGCTGAAGTTCGACACCCGCATCGGCGGCTACCGCGTCGAGATGACCCATCGCGACCTCGAGCGGGCGCCGAGCTTCGACCGCAGTAGCGAGCCGCGCTTCGACACCGCCTATGGCGAGCGAGTCCATGGCTGGTACGGCCTGAACTACTGATCGGGAGGGGCGGTCTTCAACCCGCCCCTCTTGTCATCCCCGCGAAAGCGGGGATCCAGCTTCCTTTACCGACGCCGCCACAAGAAGCTGGATTCCCGCTTTCGCGGGAATGACAGTGTAGTCTCATGATCCGCTCCACGCTAAGCAGCCGGCATGGCCCGGCCGCTGCTCCACGATTATTTCCGCTCCTCGGCCTCCTACCGCGTGCGGATCGCGCTGCGGCTGAAGAGCGTCGAGCATGACAGCACCGACGTCGACCTGCGCGCCGGCGACCAGCGCGCCGACGCCTACAAGGCGCGCAACCCGCAAGGCTTCGTGCCGATGCTGGAGGTGGACGGGCTCAAGCTGACCCAGAGCCTGGCGATCATCGCCTATCTCGACGCCACCCGGCCGGAACCGCCGCTGCTCCCGGCCGACCCGGCCGACCAGGCGCATGTCCGCGCGATGGCGCTGCTTGTCGCCTGCGACATTCACCCGCTCAACAATCTGCGCGTGCTCAACTATTTGAAGACCGAGCTCGGCCAGGACGAGCCGGCCCGCAACGGCTGGTACCGGCACTGGATCGCCGAAGGGTTCGCCGCGCTGGAGAAGCTCGCGGCGCCGCGCGCCGGCCGCTTCCTGTTCGGCGATACGCCCACCATCGCGGATGTCTGCCTGGTCCCGCAGATGTACAATGCACGGCGTTTCGACGTGCCGCTTGACGATTATCCGCTGCTGATGCGGGTGGATGCCGAGGCGAACAGGCTCGACGCCTTCGCCGCCGCCCATCCGGACAGGGTGGCGGGCTGACTGACGAGGAGACGGACATGGGACGGGTCGACGCCATAAACCGCGGCATGGAGCAGGTAAGCCCGTTGGCCTCGGTCGAGATCCCGTCCCTCCAGGGCCGGGTCAGCGACGAGGAGTGGAAGATCCGGGTCGACCTCGCCGCCGCCTACCGCATGGTCGCGCATTTCGGCTGGGACGACCTCATCTTCACCCACCTGTCGGCGCGGGTGCCGGGTCCGGACCACCATTTCCTCTTGAACCCCTACAACCTCATGTTCGAGGAGGTCACAGCGTCGTCGCTGGTCAAGGTCGACGCGGGCGGCAATCCGGTCGAGCCGACGCCGTTCATCACCAACCCGGCCGGCTTCGTCATCCATTCGGCGCTGCACATGGCGCGCGAGAGTGCCCATGCAGTCATGCACCTCCATACCCCGCACGGCCAGGCGGTGTCGGCGCATCGCGACGGCCTGCTGCCGCTGACCCAGACCGCGATGCTGGTCCGCGACGAAATCGCCTTCCACGAATATGAAGGCGTCGCGGTCGACCTTGATGAACGCCAACGCCTCGTCGAGGACCTCGGCGACAAGAGCCTGATGCTTCTGCGCAACCACGGCACGCTCGCCACCGGCGAGAGCGTCGGCGAATGCTTCATCAAGCTCTATTATCTCGAGCGGGCCTGCCAGGCGCAGGTGATGGCGCTCGCCGCGGGCGAGGCCAATGTCGGCCATCCTCCGCAGGGTTCGCCCGAAGTCACCGCCGAGCAGGGCAAGGTCGGTCTCAAGGTCGTCGCCCAGGCACTCGCCTGGCCGGCCCTGCTGCGCAAGGCCTACCGGCTCGACCCGACCTTCGCGAGCTGATCAGCCGCGTTCGCCGCTTCGGGCCGGGGCGGCGAGGAAATTACGCGCTTCACCCACGAACACATCAGGCTGGTCGTACATGATGAAGTGGCGCGCGTTCGGCACGCGCTGAAGCCGAGCGCCCGCGAGGTTGCGGTAGGACAGCTGGTAATATTGATCCATCTGCGCGTCGGTGACCGGCGCTCCGGTCGGCGTGACGTAGAGCACCGTCGTCGGCGCAGTGATCCGGCCGAGCTCGGGCTTCAGATCGGTGGTGATCAACTCGTACATCGAGCGCCCGGAGACGGAGCGGTCGCTCGCCATCGTGTCGGCGATGGCGGCGGGGCGCTCGCTCTCGGTGGCGATCATGCCGGCCAGGGTCTGCTCGTTGCGGGCGCGATAGGCCTCCGCCGGGCTGTCGGCGATACCGGCGCGGACCTGCTCGGCGATGGAGCGCACCGCCTCGGGCGACTGGCCCGGCCCGAACATGTCCCCAAGCGAGGGCAGCATGTCGACGACCATCAGCCGGCTCACCCGCTCGGGGTGGCGCGCGGCGACCATCATGCCGATCGTGCCGCCCATCGAATGGCCGATCACCGCCGACGGGCGTCCGATGACCTCGCCGATATAGCGCGCGATCTCCTCGGCGACGGGCGCGGCGACCGGGCCGGTGCCGGCATTGCCCTCGGCGGGAACGCCGGCGAAACCCTTCACCTGGACGAGGTGATAGCGATAGCCGGGCAAGGCCTGGACCAGCCCGCGCCACACGCGCGGCGACGATCCGAGGCCGTGGACCAGCACGACGTCGGGGCCCGACCCGGTGGTGGTGACGGCGATCCGATCGGAGCGGAACTGCGCCTGGGCCGGCGCGACGAAACCGAAGAGCAAAACCAGCCCGATCAGAAAATGACGACGCAGCATGTGAGTCTCCCCCAGTCTCCCGAGCGGGAGCCCTACCTGTACCAGTCTTTTGCCAAGCGCTTCGATGCGATGAAATAGAGCAGCGAGCTCAGCAGGTAGAAGACGAGGCCGTAGAGGATCGAGTAGCGCAGCGAGTCCTCGCCATAGGCTGCGGTCATCGAATCCGACATGAAGCCGAGGAAGAAGATTCCGAAGCCGATCCCGATCAGGTTGTTGATGAACAGGAAGCTCGCCGAGGCGGTGGCGCGCATGTTGGGCGGGACGATGTGCTGGACCGCGGCGATGACGGGGCCGAGCCAGGCGAGCGCCAGCATCTGGCCGATCGCGAACAGGATCCAGCCGATGGTCAGGCTGGGCGCGAACAGGCCGGCCGCGAAGACCGGAGCCGAAATCATGAAGCAGACCGCCGGAATGAGGGCGTAGGTGCCGGGCCGGTCGGGGCCGGTGCGGTCGCCGAGCCAGCCGCCGAGCAACGTGCCGGCGATTCCGCCGACGAGCACGATCGAGCCGTAGAACCAGCTGACCTCGACCAGTTCGAGGTCGAAGCTGCGGCTGAAGAAGCTCGGCAGCCAGAAGATCAGGCCGTAGCCGAGGATCGAGCCGGAAGCGGCGCCGAACGACAGCAGCCAGAAGCTCGGCGTCCGCGCCAGCTGCGCCGCGACCACTCCGAATGGCGGCGCCGGCTCGCTCGCCTGTCCATCGGCCGTGTCGAAGCCGCCACGCACCGGCTCCTTGATGCCGATCCGGACGAGCAGGGCCGCTGGCAGGCCGGCGAGGCCGACGATGATGAAGGCCGAGCGCCAGTCGAGATTGCTGGCGATCCAGCCGCCGAAGAACACGCCGAGCGCCGAGCCGATCGGGATCCCGAGCGAGAACAGTGCCAGCGCCCGCGCTCGCCGCTCCTTGGGGAAGAAATCCGAGATGAGGGCGTAGGACGGCGCGACCCCGCCCGCCTCGCCGATGCCGACGCCCATGCGGGCGAGGAACAGGTGCCAGAAATTCTGTGCGAGGCCGCACAGGGCGGTGAAGGCGCTCCACAAGGCGACCGAGAAAGCGATGATGTTGACCCGGTTCTTGCGGTCGGCGAGCCACGCCACCGGAATGGCGATGCCGCTGTAGAACAGGGCGAAGGCGATCCCGCCCATCAGGCTGAGCTGGGTGTCGGTGAGCTGCAGCTCCGCCTTGATCGGGATGGCGAGCACCCCGATGATCTGGCGGTCGATGAAATTGAAGATGTAGGCGAGGAGCAGGATCGCCAGCACGCGCCCGCCGGGGGTCGTGCGTACCGGCGCCCCCATCCCGCTCCTCGCCTGATCGCTCACCGGAAGTTCAAGCCCACGGTGAGGAAGACCTGCGCCGGATTGCCGTAATAAGCGGTCAGCACGCCGGTGCTGCCGAGCGTCGAGCTGAGGCCCGGCTGGCCGTTGGCGAGGATGAACTGACCCGTATCGGGGTTCTGCCGGAGGAAGTTGTAGCCAGACACGATATAGCGCTCATCCGTGATGTTCTTGGCGTGAAGCCCGATCGAATAGCGGTCGTCGTCCGAACGCCACACCAGGCTCGCATCCCACAACGCGTAGGCCGGCTGGTCGAGCATCGGAGTGGCAAGCTCGAATTGCTGACTGTCGCCTCGGTAGGACACCGTGGTGATCGCGTTGAGCATGCCGCCCGCGAGCGGGATGCCGTAGTTGAGCGTACCGCTCGCCGTCAAATCCGGAGTGTTCTGGATCGCCCGGCGATCGGCCACGTCGATGCCGCGGGCGTCGACATATTCGTCGAACTGGGCGTCGAGATAGCCGATCGCAAAGCTGAAGTTGAGCGAGTCGCCGGAGCGGCCGAAATTGCGCGCGAGCACCGCATTGCCTTCGAATTCGATGCCCCTGAAGGTCGCCGCGGCGGCGTTGGTGGTGATCCCGATGAACTGCTGCACGCCGCCGATCACCGCGCCGACCGAGCCCGGGATCTGGACGTCCTGATAGTCGGCATGGAAGCCGACCAGGCTGAAGTTGAGGCGGCGATCGAAGAAGGAGGCGCGCCAGCCCAGCTCGTAGCTGTCCACCGTTTCCGGATCGAAGCTGAAGAAGTCATAGACCTCCTGTGGGCTGCACGCGCCGCCGGTCGGCGTTCGGCAGGCGGTGGCGACGCCGCGCGGATCGAAGCCGCCGCCTTTGAAGCCGCGCGAATAGGAGGCGTAGATGTTCATGTCCTCGGTCGGGCGGAAGCTGACCGACGCGCGCGGCGTGAACTCCTCGAAGTTCGCAGAGCCGGTGAAGTCGGTCTGCGGGAGGAGCAGGGTGCCGGTGCCCCCGAAGAAGGGCGAGCCGCCGCCGATGAACAGGTTGCGCACGATGTCCGAGGTGCGCTCGTCCCAGGTGTAGCGGCCGCCGACCGAGACGCTGAACTGGTCGCTGATGTCCCAGGTGATGTCGGTGAACAGCGCGTAGGTCTCGGTATCGACGTCGCCGAAGGTGAGCGCGGTCACCGTCCCCGGCAGCCGCACGTCGAAGATCGTGCGGGAATTGGCGTCGAGATAGTAGAAGCCGAGCAGCGCGTTGACGTTGCCGATGTCGACCAGCGCCTGCACCTCCTGGCTGAGCTGCTCGTTCTCGTAGACCGCGGGCACGTCGACATCGACCGCCGGAAGCGCGTCGAAATCGATCGGCGTGCCGCTCTCGTCCATGCGCACCGCAGTGATGCTGCGCAGGGTCAGCCAGTCGGTCGGCTCGGCCTGGGCGTAGAGCGAGACGCCGTGGGATTCGACGCGCTGGTCGGGATCGAGCAGGCCGCCCCGCGTATCGTACACATTAGGCAGCACCGGGATGCCGCCGTTGAGGCTCGGGATGAGGCGATGGCCGCCGCGCGGATTGCTGTCGTCGACGGTGATGTCGCCCGACAGCCGAACGAAGATTCGGCCGGATTCCGGCGCGACCTCGAGCAGGGCACGGCCGGCCCAGATGTCGCGGTTGTAATTGGCCTGGCCGGTGGTGAGGTTCTCGCCGAAGCCGCCGCGCGACAGACGGGCGACGGTGGCGCCAGCGCGAACCGCGGGATCGCCGACCGGCGTGCTGACTCCGACGACCAGGTCGGCATGATCGTAATTGCCGACCGTCCCGCGCACCCGCAGGCTCGGCGTTTCGGGCAGGCGGCGGGAGACATATTTGATCGCGCCGCCGATCGTGTTGCGGCCGTAGAGCGTGCCCTGCGGCCCGCGCAGCACCTCGATCCGCTCGACGTCGTAGAGGTCGAGCAAAGCGGCCTGCGGGCGGTTCAGGTAGACGTCGTCGATATAGACGCCGACGCCGGCCTCGAAGCCCGCGACCGGGTCCTGCTGGCCGACGCCGCGGATGAAGGCGGTGAGCGTCGAGTTGGTGCCGCGCGACGCCTCGATCGTGACGTTCGGCGTGGTCTCGCCGATGTCGGTGAGGTCCTGAGCGCCGACCGCCTCGAGCTGCTCGCCGGTATAAGCGGTGATCGCGACCGGAACGTCGATCAGCCGCTCGGCGCGGCGGCGGGCGGTGACGGTGATGAAATTGTCGCCGCCTTGGACGGTTTCATCCACGACACCCTGGTCCGGGGACTCGCTGGTCGACAGGTCCTGGGCCGCCTGGTCGTCCTGGGCGAGGGCCGGGGCGGCAACGAGCAGGGCGCCGGCGGCGACGCCGAGCTTCAGGCCAACGAGCATCCTTTGCTTCAACATCATCCTATCCTCCTGTTTCGCAATTCAATTTGGTGCTGGTGACTGGCGGCAGGCTCGCCGCGAATTCGGTGACGGTCCGGTTGAACAAGCCCGGCTCCTCGAGGTGCGGGGCGTGGCCAGACCGGGCGAAGCGGACCGCCCGAGCGTTGGGCAAGGCCGCGACGAGGTGGTCGGCGGTGTCGGCGCCGTAGAGCTGGCTCTGCGCGCCGTGGACAATCAGGGTGGGGTGGCGAATCTCGCTGAGCAGAGGCCGCAGATCCTGCTGCTCGAGCGAGGCCCACAGCTCGGCAATCGCCGCCGAATCGTTGCGGGCGAACTCCCCGCTCGCCCATTCGGCGGTCGCGCGCTGCGCCTCGGCCACGGGCTGGGCGAAGATCGCCTGGCCGGCGTTGGCCGCGAAGGCGGGATAGTCGTCGCGGATGGCGGCGGAGCGGGCTTCGCATGCCTCGGGCGACAGGCCGAGGTCCCAGTCCGCGGCATTGCGGACGCGCGCGGTCATGTCGACGACGACGGCGCCGGCGAAGCGGCTTGCCGCCGGCCCGGCCAGCACATGCCACAGGATCGTCGCGCCGAGCGACCAGCCGACTCCGATCGCATCGTGGAGGTCGAGCGCCGCGGCCAGCTCCGCGACGTCGGCGGCCGCCCGCTCGACCGTGACGTTGGCGGCGTCGGAACGGCCATGGCCGCGCAGGTCGACGGCGATGAGACGGAAACGGTCGGCGAGCGCGGCCTGCTCGCGAAAGAAGCCGCCATGCGCCATCAGGCCGTGCAGCAGCAGGAGCGGCCGCGCCGAAGCGTGGCGCGGGCCTTCGTCGCGATAGGCGATCACGCCGCCGTCAGATGCGGTGAATGCTTCCAAGACCCCTCCCGGCGCTGCGCCCCTGTTCGGAGTCTCGCCCTTCGACCGGCTTGTGCAATTCTCCGAAACCTGAGTCAAGGTTCATGTTGAGGACTGAACCGTGATTCAGCTTGTCTCGCGGGCAGGTTGGAGGCAGGCTCGGGTTGGAACCTCGACTGCCGCATATATGCAGCGGGGCCGGCTGCTCCGGGACCGTCCCCACGATCGGACAATCGGAGATGCTGCGGGAGGGACGATGACGGAAGGCCAGGCGATCGCCGACAAGACGCCGCGCACCGAACGGGGGCGGAGGACCCTGCGCAAGCTGCTCGAGGCGGCCGCGCAGGAGTTCGGCACCCGCGGTTATCACGACGCCGCGATCACCGGCATCACGGCCCGCGCCGGAGTCGCGCTGGGCAGCTTCTATACCTATTTCGAGTCCAAGGAGGCGGTGTTCCGCGCGCTCGTCAAGGACATGAGCCACGCGGTGCGCAGCCATGTCGCCGAAGCCGTCAAGGACGCGCCGGACCGGCTCACCGCTGAGCGGACCGGGCTCGCCGCCTTCATCGCCTTCACCCGCAAGCATCCCGAGCTCTACCGCATCATCGAGGAGGCCCAGTTCGTCGCCGAGGACGTGTACCGGCAGCATTATCTGACCTTCGTCGACGGCTATCGCCGCAACCTGTCGGCGGCGCGCGGCCGCGGCGAGATCAGCGAGGGGCCGGACGAGCTCCGCGCCTGGATGCTGATCGGAATGAGCGTGTTTCTCGGCATGCGCTACGGCATCTGGGAGCAGGACCTGTCGCCGGACGAGGTCGCCGACGAGACGATCCGCTTCATCTCGGAAGGGCTCGCGGTGCGATGATCCGCGACCTGCCCGACCTGCTCGCCAGCCGCGCCATGCTGTCCGGCGGCATGGTCGCGCTCGAGGAGACGGCGACGGGCGCGACGCTCACTTATGCCGAGCTCGACCGGCGCGCCTCGCGGGCCGCGGCGATGCTGGCCGGGCGCGGCGTGAAGGCAGGCGACCGGGTCGCGATCCTGTGCCGCAACCGCGCCGCCTTCTTCGAATTGCTGTTCGGCTGCGCGCGGATCGGCGCGGTGCTTGTGCCATTGAACTGGCGGATGCCGGCGCTCGAGCTCGACTCGCTCGTGGCGCATGCCGAGCCGGCGCTGCTGTGCCACGGCGCCGAATGCAGGGCGTTGGTGGACGAACTCGTGGCGCGCCCCGAGACTCTCGATCTGGACCATGATTACGAGCGGCTGCTCGCGGCCGCGCCGCCGGTCGAGGCCCGCGCGACCTGGCCGGCAGGCGACACCTGGTATTTGCTCTACACGTCGGGAACCACCGGCCGGCCCAAGGGCGTCATCTACACCTACGCCATGGCGCTCGCCAATTTCATCAACGTCGGCAGCGCCACCGGCCTCGGCGCGGCCGACCGGGTCGCGGCCTTTCTACCCTTGTTCCACACCGCCGGAATCAATCTCTATGCGCTGCCGGCCCTGTTCGCCGGCGGGCGGGTGCTGGTCATGGCCGGCTTCGAGGCGGGCGCGCTGCTCCGGCTTATCGAGGAGCGGCGCATCGACCTGCTGTTCGGGGTGCCGACCATCTTCCACGATCTCATCGAGCATCCCGGCTTCGCCTCGGCGCCGCTGGGCCAGGTGCGCCACTGGGGCTGCGGCGGCGCGGCGCTGCCCGACCGGCTTGCCGAGCGCTACCGTGAAGCCGGCATCCGGCTGTGCAGCGGGATGGGCATGACCGAAACCGGGCCGATGGCGCTGCTGATGTCGCCGGAAGACGCCTGGGACCGGATCGGGTCGGTCGGCAGGCCGCAACTGCTGTGCAGCGCGCGCATCGTCGACGAAGCCGGCCGCGACCTTCCGGACGGTGCGGTCGGCGAATTGCTGTTCGCCGGGCCGGCCGTAACCCCCGGCTATTGGCGCGACGAGGAAGCGACTCGCGCCGCCTTCACGGCGGACAGCTGGCTGAGGTCGGGCGATCTCGCCCGCCGCGACGCCGACGGCCTCTATTGGGTGTCGGGGCGCCGCAAGGAGATGTTCGTGTCGGGCGGCGAGAACGTCTACCCGGCCGAGGTCGAGAAAGTGCTCGCCTGCCATCCCGCCGTGATGGACGCCGCGGTGCTTGCCGTGCCCGACACGCGCTGGGGGGAGACGGGCGAGGCCTATGTCCAGCTCGCGCCCGGGACCGGCGCGCTGCCGCCCGAGGACCTGCGCGCCTTCTGCCGCGCCCGGCTCGCGCCGTACAAGGTGCCGAAGAGCTTTCGCTTCGTCGAAGATTTTCCGCGCACCTCTGCCGGCAAGATCCAGAAGCACCTGCTCGCCTGACCCAGCGCAGGTGCGGCGGGGCGCGCCGCCAAAGGGGGGAATGGAGCGCGTCCCGCCGCTCTACTGGCACGGCCGCCACTGGGACACGCGGCCGACGCTCGATCGTAGATAGTGAAACTTGTTGAACCGGCTGTTGCCGGCGGCCTGCGGGTTCCACGGTCAAATCCGGGACTGAACCTTTCCACCTCTGAAACGTCTTGGCCGGCAATGGCCGATCCCAACCGCTATCCCCTGCTCGCGGCGCCGCACATCCGGCTGATGGGCTTCATCGATTACGACATGTACCGGCGTTTCCAGGATGGGCTCGCCGGCGCCCCGGCCGAGGGGCCGATCGTCATCTCGATCACCACGCTCGGCGGCGATCCGGAGGTCGCCCGGGCGATGGGCGAGGACATCCGGCTGCTCGGCGCCTACCAGGACCGCAGCGCGATCTTCCTCGGCAAGGTCGCGGTCTATTCGGCCGGCGCGACCTTCATGAGCTATTTCCGCCGCGAGAACCGCTTCCTCACGCGCGGCACACGGATCATGATCCACGAACGGCTGATCACCCGAACGATCACCCTCGAAGGGCCTTTGCAGCGCTGCGCCTCCAGCCTGAGGGCCACGCTCAACGAGATCGAGCATTCGATCCAGATCGAGGACGAGGGTTTCCAGCTCCTCGTCGATCAATCCGGGATCGACATCGATGAGCTGCGCCGGAAGGCCCCCGAAAACTGGTATATCGAGGCCGAGGAAGCGCGCGACCTGGGGCTTGTCCTCGACGTCATCTAACGCCTTTCGCGCCTCGCGCGCGGACGAGGGGAGAATAGGGCTTTTCAGCAAATCCTCACAAGGCGCTCATGCCGCTCACCCGCGGTTGAGGCAGGGCGGGGCATATCCCACAGCAGGAAAGCGCCCGCATGGATACCGTCGCTGCCGCCACCCGGTCCCCCGCATTCCGCCTCTTCGTCACCATCCTGGTGGCGCTGGCCTTCACCATCCCGCTGCTTTCGGTGTGGGTGCTCGTCTACGACCGCCAGGAGCAGTCGAACGTCGCGCAAAGCTCGATCGCGCAAGGCTGGGGCGGTCCGCAGGTCGTCTCCGGCCCTCTGCTGGTCATTCCCTATCGCACCACGTCCACCGAGACCGACACGGTCAACGGCCAGCCGCTGACCCGCACCGTCGAGCGCTGGGAGACGCGCGTGCTGTCGCCCGAGATCGTCCAGCTGGACACCGAGCTTCGCCCCGAGCGACGCAGCCGTTCGATCTACGAGGCGATCGTCTATGACGCCGCGTTTCAGGGGCGGGCGCGCTTCGCCCTGCCGCGCGATATCCAGCGCTACGGCATCGACCCGGCGCGGCTCGACCTCGCCCGTGCCGAATTGCGCTTTGGCCTGTCGGACCCGCGCGGGCTCGGCGCTAATCCGCGCGTGACGGCCGGCGGCAACCAGCTGCCGCTTCACCCGGGCGGGGGCACCGCGCAGAACCGGTCGCCCGGCTTCTTCGCCTGGCTCGATGCCGCCGCGCTGGCAGGAGGCCCGATCGAGATCGCATTCCAGTTCGACCTGCGCGGCAACCGCTCGCTCGCGCTCGCGCCGCAGGCGGGCGACACCAGCTGGCGGGTGCGGTCGAGCTGGCCGCATCCCAGCTTCGGCGGCGGCTTCCTCCCGGCGGCCCGCGACGTCGGCGCCCAGGGCTTCACCGCCACCTACCGGGTCGGCAATCTTGCCCTCGGCCACAATCTCATCGGCAGCGAGGTGCCGCCGCCTCCGCCGCCCGCATCCGGCGAACCCGCGGCCTACGATCGCGCCGGCCCCGCCGGGGAGGCCGGCCGGCATCAATCGGCGCAGATCGACCTCATCCAGCCGGTCGACCTTTACGACCAGGTCAACCGAGCGACCAAATACGGCTTCCTGTTCATCGGCTTCACCTTCCTCGCCTTCCTGATGTTCGACATCGTCGGCGGGGTGCGGGTGTCGGGGGTCGAGTATCTGCTGGTCGGCGCCGGGCTCATCCTGTTCTTCGTGATGCTGCTCGCCTTTGCCGAGGTGATCGGCTTCACATTGGCCTATCTGGTCGCAGCCGCGGCGATCACCGGCCTCATCGCCTTCTACTCGGCGGCGGTGCTCAAGAGCCGGCGGCGGGCGATGCTGGTCGCGGGCCTGCTAGTCGCGCTGTACGCGACGCTCTACCTGCTGCTCAGCCTCGAAGCCTATTCGCTGCTGATCGGCTCGCTGCTTCTCTTCGCCGCGCTCGCCGCGACCATGTACCTCACCCGCAACCTCAACTGGGGCGCGCGGATCGAGGAGGAGGTCGGGGCTGCCCAGCCGGACGTGTGAGTTGGTGAAGCGCGCCTGCTCCTAGACCATTGAGCGGGCGCGCTTCTGGCGCTATCGCGGGGCCGAAAAAGCGGGGGACCTGCCGTGGCCGAATTCTTCCTTCCCAAGAACAGCACGATCAAGAAGGGGAAGACCCATGCCGCCCCCGCGGGCGCGGCGAAGGTCCGCAAGTTCAAGATCTACCGCTACGATCCCGACGCCGGCGAGAATCCGCGCTACGACACCTATGAGATCGACAGCGAGGCGTGCGGGCCGATGGTCCTCGACGCGCTCATCAAGATCAAGTCGGAGCAGGACCCGACGCTGACCTTCCGCCGCTCGTGCCGCGAGGGCATCTGCGGCTCCTGCTCGATGAACATGAACGGCAAGAACGGCCTCGCCTGCACCACCGCGATCGAGGATCTGAAGGGCGACGTGCGCATTTCGCCGCTGCCGCACATGGACGTGATCAAGGACCTCGTCCCCGACTTCACCCACTTCTACGCCCAGTACGCGTCGATCGAGCCGTGGCTGAAGACCGCGACTCCCGAGCCGTCGGGCAAGGAGCGGCTCCAATCGCCGGAGGACCGCGCCAAGCTGGACGGCCTCTACGAGTGCATCCTGTGCGCCTGCTGCTCGACCTCGTGCCCGAGCTATTGGTGGAATGCCGACAAGTTCCTTGGGCCTGCGATCCTGCTCCAGGCCTATCGCTGGCTCGCCGACAGCCGCGACGAGATGACCGGCGAGCGGCTCGACCAGCTCGAGGACCCGTTCCGCCTGTATCGCTGCCACACGATCATGAACTGCGCGAACGTCTGCCCCAAGGGCCTCAACCCCGCCAAGGCGATCGCCGAGACCAAGAAGCTCATGATGGAGCGCGCGGTTTGACCGCCTCCCCTCCCGCTCGCGGGAGGGGATTGAGGGGTGGGGGCGGACTGACCGCTTCCGCTGGCATCCCATTTCCCCACCCCCGGCCCCTCCCGCAAGCGGGAGGGGAGGCATGAACGTCCATCCCGCCATCCGCCACGAGCCGGCGCCCGACCATCCGGGCTGGTTCACCTGGGACGTGACCGGACCCGAGCGATTCAACAGCTCGATCGGCCGCCTGCTCGTGCGCCGCGGCGAGGATGGGGGCGGCTGGTGCCGGATGTTCCCCACGCAAACCCATTCCAACCTCGGCAACAAGGTTCATGGCGGCGCGCTGATGACCTTCATCGACATGGCGCTCTATGCCGGCGGAGCGATGGCCGGTGCCAATGTCGCGATGGCCGTCACCCTCGACTGCTCGGTCCAGTTCCTCGACGCCGGCGAGCTTGGTGAGCCGCTCGACGCCGAGGTTGAGCTTCTCCGCGAGACCGGCCGCCTCGTCTTCATTCGCGGCCGGCTTCTCCAGGGCGAGCGGCTGGTCGCGTCCTTCTCGGCGAGCCTGCGCAAGGCGGTCTTGCCGCGATGAGCAAGGTCGCCGCCCGCTACTGCGAGCTGGTCGCCGCCGGCGAGCTTCGCCCCGATCCCGACCAGGAGCGCGCCGCCGCCGCGCTCGATCATCTTGCGACGGCGCTGGAGCGTCAGCCGCGCAATGGCGGCGGCTTCTTCACACGCCTGCTCGGCTCGAAGGCGGAGGCGCCGCGCGGAATCTACATGTGGGGCGGAGTCGGGCGCGGCAAGAGCATGCTGATGGACCTCGCCTTCGACATGATCGACTTCGCGCCGAAGCGCCGCATCCACTTCCACGAATTCATGATGGATGTGCACGAGCGCCTTCGCGTGGAGCGGACCAGGGAGAGCGGCGACCCGGTGCCGCCGGTCGCGGCGGCGATCGCCGAGGAAGCGAAGCTGCTGTGCTTCGACGAGATGGTGATCAACAACACCGCCGACGCGATGATCCTGTCGCGGCTCTTCTCGCACCTGCTGGAGGCGGGCGTGACGGTGATCACCACCTCGAACCGGCCGCCCGACGACCTCTACAAGCACGGCCTCAACCGCGAGCTGTTCCTGCCCTTTATCGCGCTCATCAAGCAGCGCCTGGATGTGATCGGCCTCAACGGCCCGACCGACTACCGGCTCGAGCGTCTCGGCGGAATGCCGACCTGGCACGTGCCGAATGGCCCCAAGGCGACCGAGGATTTGCGCGAAGCCTTCTTCCGCCTCACTGATTATCCGGTCGAGGACGCCGCGCACGTGCCGACCACCGACTTGAAGGTTCCGGGCGGCCGAATCCTCCACGTGCCCAAGGCGCTGAAGGGCGTGGCCGTCTTCTCGTTCAGGCGGCTGTGCGGCGAGGCGCGGGGCGCGAGCGACTATCTCACCATCGCCCGCAACTTCCACACCGTGATCCTCGTCGGCATCCCGAGGCTCGGCCCGGAGAATCGCAACGAGGCGGCGCGCTTCGTCACCCTCATCGACGCGCTCTACGAGAACAAGGTGAAGCTGCTCGGCGCGGCCGACGCCGAACCGCATGAGCTCTACCTCGCCGGCGACGGCGCCTTCGAGTTCGAGCGCACCGCCTCGCGCCTCATGGAAATGCAGAGCGCCGACTATCTCGCCGCCGGCCACGGCGAGGATTAGCGAAGACGGTTGCCCCTCGCGGCGCTCGGGTCTAGGCGGCTTCGCAATCGGCTGCGCCCGCAGCCCCTTCGCTTTTCAGATTCGGGGAAAGGGGGAGCTTCACATGGCTCGCAAGAAGATCGCGCTCATCGGGGCAGGCAATATCGGCGGAACGCTCGCCCATCTCGCCGCTCAGAAGGAACTTGGCGACATCGTCCTGTTCGACGTCGTCGAGGGCGTTCCGCAGGGCAAGGCGCTCGACCTCGCCCAGTGCGGCCCGGTCGAGGGCTTCGACGCCAAGCTGACCGGCACCAACGATTATGCCGACATCGCCGGCGCCGACGTCGTGATCGTCACCGCCGGCGTTCCGCGCAAGCCGGGCATGAGCCGCGACGATCTGCTCGGAATCAACCTCAAGGTGATGAAGGCGGTCGGCGAGGGCATCAAGCAGCACGCCCCCGACGCGTTCGTCATCTGCATCACCAACCCGCTCGACGCGATGGTGTGGGCGCTCCGCGAATTCTCGGGTCTTCCGCACAACAGGGTGGTCGGCATGGCGGGCGTGCTCGACAGCGCGCGCTTCAGCCATTTCATCGCCGAGGAATTCCAGGTTTCGGTGAAGGACGTGAACACGTTCGTGCTCGGCGGGCACGGCGACACGATGGTGCCGGTCGTTCAATATTCGACCGTCGCCGGCATTCCGGTTCCCGACCTCATCAAGCAGGGCCGGTCGACCCAGGAGCGGATCGACGCGATCGTAAAGCGCACCCGCGGCGGCGGCGGCGAGATCGTCGCTCTGCTCAAGACCGGTTCGGCCTTCTACGCCCCGGCGGCGAGCGCGATCGCGATGGCCGAATCCTATCTCGGCGACCAGAAGCGCCTGCTTCCGTGCGCCGCTCACCTCACCGGTCAGTATGGCATCGACGACCTCTATGTCGGCGTCCCGGTGATCATCGGCGGCGGCGGCGCCGAGCAGATCGTCGAGATCGAGCTCGACGACGAAGCCAAGGCCAACCTCGCCGTCTCGGTCGACGCGGTCAAGGAACTGCTGGTTGCCTGCAAGGGTATCGACAGCTCGCTGAGCTGATCATTCTAGAAAGAAATCCATGAGCATTCTCGTCAACGCGAACACCCGCGTCATCACCCAGGGCATGACCGGCGAGACCGGTACGTTCCACACCCAGCAGGCGCTCGCCTACGGCACCAAGATGGTCGGCGGCGTGACGCCGGGCAAAGGCGGCCAGACCCATATCGGCCTGCCCGTGTTCGACACCGTGGAAGAGGCGGTGAAGGCGACCGGCGCCGACGCGTCGGTCATCTACGTTCCGCCGCCCTTTGCCGCGGATTCGATCCTCGAGGCGATCGACGCCGAGGTGCCGCTGATCGTCACCATCACCGAGGGCATTCCGGTGCTCGACATGGTGCGCGTCAAGCGCGCCCTGGCCGGCTCGAAGTCGCGCCTGATTGGCCCGAACTGCCCCGGCGTCCTGACCCCGGAAGAGTGCAAGATCGGCATCATGCCGGGCAACATCTTCCGTAAGGGCAGCGTCGGCATCGTCAGCCGCTCGGGCACGCTCACCTATGAGGCGGTGTTCCAGACCTCCAACGCCGGCCTCGGCCAGACCACCGCGGTCGGGATCGGCGGCGACCCGGTCAACGGCACCAACTTCATCGACGTGCTGGAGCTGTTCCTCGCCGACCCCGAGACCAAGTCGATCATCATGATCGGCGAGATCGGCGGCTCGGCCGAGGAGGAAGCCGCCCAGTTCATCGCCGACGAGGCGAAGAAGGGCCGCTCCAAGCCGATGGTCGGCTTCATCGCCGGCCGAACCGCCCCTCCGGGCCGGCGCATGGGCCATGCCGGAGCGATCGTGTCGGGTGGCCAGGGCGGCGCCGAGGACAAGATCGCGGCGATGGAAGCGGCCGGCATCCGTGTGTCGCCGAGCCCGTCCGAGCTCGGCACCACCCTCGCCGAGCTGCTCGCCACCGCCTGACGGAGGTTTAAAGCCGGTCAGCGAGGGGCTAGATACCGCCCGTCCTTCAGAGAGTTCGAGACGATTAATGGCGCGCGAGGATGATGCTGCTCAGATGCTGGAGGGGGTGAGTCCCGCTTACCTCCAGTCGCTCTACGCGCGCTATTCGTCCGACCCCGCGTCGGTGGAGCCGCACTGGCAGCGCTGGTTCGAAGGCGCGGCACAGATGGTGTCGGGGCCGAGCTGGCAGCGGTCCAACTGGCCACCGTCCGACACCGACGCTCTGACCGCGGGCCTCGACCCGACCCAGGCGGCGATCGACAAGCCGGCCAACGGCGCCAAGGCCGCGGCCGCCGCGGCTCCGGCCGCCAAGTCTGCGCCGGTCAGCGAGGACGCGATCCACCAGGCGGCGCAGGACGTCGTCCGGGCGATGATGCTGATCCGCACCTACCGGGTGCGCGGCCACCTCGCCGCCGATCTTGACCCGCTCGGCCTTCACGAGCGCGAGTTGCCCGAGGATTTGACGCCCGAATTCCACGGCCTCGATCCGAACAGCGACCGGCCGATCTATCTCGACGGCGCTCTCGGCTTCAAGACCGCCACCGTGCGCGAGATCGTCGAGGTGCTGCGCCGCAATTATTGCGGCCATGTCGGCCTCGAATATATGCACATCAACGACCTCGCCGAGCGCCGCTTCCTGCAGGAGCGGATGGAAGGCAAGGACGCCGCGATCGCGTTCACGCCCGAGGGCAAGCAGGCGATTCTCGGTAAGGTCATCCAGGGCGAGCAGTGGGAGAAGTTCCTCGCCCGCAAATATGTCGGCACCAAGCGCTTCGGCCTCGACGGCGGTGAATCCATGGTCCCGGCGCTGGAAGCCGTCATCAAATATGGCGGCCAGTTCGGAATCTCTCAGATCGTCATCGGAATGGCGCACCGCGGCCGCCTCAACGTGCTCGCCAACGTGATGGGCAAGCCCTACCGTGCGATCTTCTCCGAATTCGCCGGCGGCTCCGCCAATCCCGAGGATGTCGGCGGCTCGGGCGACGTCAAATACCATCTCGGCACCTCGTCGGACCGCGAGTTCGACGGCGTGAAGGTTCACCTGTCGCTGGTTGCCAACCCGAGCCATCTCGAGGCGGTCGACCCGGTCGTTCTCGGCAAGGTCAAGGCCGAGCAGACCGCGATCGGCGACAGCGAGGGCGCCAAGGTCCTGCCGGTGCTCCTCCACGGCGACGCCGCCTTTGCCGGCCAGGGCATCGTCGCGGAGTGCTTCGGCTTCTCCGACCTGCCGGGCTACGACACCGGCGGCTGCCTCCACTTCGTCATCAACAACCAGATCGGCTTCACCACGAGCCCGCGCTTCGCGCGCTCCTCGCCTTACCCGTCGGACGTCGCCAAGATCGTCCAGGCGCCGATCCTCCACGTCAACGGCGACGATCCCGAGGCGGTGACCTTCGCCTGCAAGCTGGCGATCGAGTACCGCCAGACCTTCCGGCGCGACATCGTCATCGACATGTGGTGCTACCGCCGCTTCGGCCACAATGAGGGCGACGAGCCGAGCTTCACCCAGCCGCTCATGTACGCCAAGATCCGCAATCATCCCCCGGTCTCGGAAATCTATGCCGAGCGCCTCGAGCGCGAGCGCGTCGTCGACGCTCACCAGGTCGAGGAGATGCGGAAGGCTTATGTCGCCACGCTCGAGGACGAGTTCGAGGCGGCCAAATCCTATCTGCCCAACAAGGCCGATTGGTTCGGCGGGCGCTGGAAAGGTCTCGGCCGTCCCGACACTCCGGAGACCGAGCGCCGCAACGTCGTCACCGCGATCGAACCGGAGGCAATGGAAGAGATCGGTCGGATCATCACCACTGTCCCGCCCGGCTTCACAATTCACAAGACTCTCCAGCGCGTCCTCGATGCCAAGAAGGCGATGTTCGAGAGCGGCGAAGGCTTCGACTGGGCGACCGCCGAGGCGCTCGCCTTCGGAAGCCTCGTCAAGGAAGGCCATCAGGTCCGCCTGTCGGGCCAGGACAGCGGCCGCGGCACCTTCAGCCAACGCCACGCCGTGTGGCGCAATCAGCAGACCGGCGAGCGCTACATCCCGCTGTGCCATGTCGACGGCGGCCGCTTCGAGGTTCGCGACAGCCCGCTCTCCGAATTCGGCGTGCTCGGCTTCGAATATGGCTATGCCTCGGCCGACCCGCGCAGCCTGGTGCTGTGGGAGGCGCAGTTCGGCGACTTCGTCAACGGCGCCCAGGTCATTATCGACCAGTTCATCGCCGCCGGCGAAGCCAAATGGCTTCGCGCCAACGGCCTCGTGATGCTCCTGCCGCACGGCTACGAAGGCCAGGGCCCCGAGCACAGCTCGGCTCGACCCGAACGGTTCCTGCAGCTGTGCGCCGAGGACAATATGCAGGTCGCCAACTGCACGACCCCGGCCAACTATTTCCACATCCTGCGCCGGCAGATGCGCCGCGACTTCCGCAAGCCGCTGATCATGATGACGCCCAAGTCGCTGCTTCGCCACAAGCTGGCGGTGTCGAGCGCGAGCGACTTCACCGGCGACAGTCATTTTCGCCGAATCATGTCGGACACCGCGCCGCCGGCCGATGCCGACGTGAAGCGCCTCGTCCTGTGCAGCGGCAAGGTCGCCTACGACCTCATCGAGGCGCGCGACAAGGCCGGCGCGCGCGACACCACGATCGTGCGCATCGAGCAGCTCTACCCCTTCCCGTCCGAGCCTTTGGTCGATCGCCTCAAGCGCATGACCGACCTTGAGACCGTGGTCTGGGCTCAGGAGGAACCGAAGAACCAAGGTGCCTGGTTCTTCGTCGATCCGCTGATCGAGCAATGCCTCGCCGAGGCGGGCGCGAAGCCGCAGCGGGCGCGCTATGCCGGACGTCCGTCCTCCGCTTCTCCGGCGACGGGCCTTGCCAAACGCCACGCAGCCGAGCAGGCCGCGCTCATCGCCGACGCGCTCGGCATCGACAGCAAGTCCTAGGCCGCGCCGGGCGCGGGCTGAACAAGAGGGTTTTTGAATGGCTACCGACGTCAAGGTTCCAACGCTTGGCGAGTCGATCACCGAGGCCACGGTCGGCCAGTGGCTGAAGCAGCCCGGCGACGCGGTCGCGGCCGACGAGGCGATCGCGAGCCTTGAGACCGACAAGGTCGCGGTCGAGGTCAACGCGCCGGTCGCCGGGACGATGGGCGAGCAACTCGTCGCCGAGGGCGACAATGTCGAGGTCGGCGCGGTGATCGCGCGCATCGAGACCAACGGCGCCGCCGCCAAGCCGTCGGCCGCGCCCCAGCAGGCCGTCGCCGCGACCGTGCAGGAGAATGCCGGCGAGAATATCGAGCTTCGCGACGAAGGGGATGGCGGCGAGGTCGACGAGCACGGCAACCTCACGCTGTCGCCGGCAGTGCGCCGCGTCGTGCTCGAGCATCATCTCGACCCGTCCAAGATCAAGGGCACCGGCAAGGACGGGCGCCTAACCAAGGACGACGTGCTCGCCGCCGCCAAGGCGCAGAAGGCGGCGCCGGCGCCGGCTCCCGCCGCCCAGGCCCCAGCGCCTGCCCCTGCAGCCGCCGCGACCGGCGAGCGCCGCGAGGAGCGGGTGCGCATGACGCGCCTGCGCCAGACCATCGCGAGCCGCCTCAAGGAAGCGCAGAACACCGCCGCGATGCTGACGACGTTCAACGACGTCGACATGAGCGCGGTTATGGCGGCGCGCGGCCGCTACAAGGACCTGTTCGAGAAGAAACACGGCATCCGCCTCGGCTTCATGAGCTTCTTCGTGAAGGCCGCCACGCTGGCGCTTCGCGACGTTCCCGCGGTCAACGCCTCGATCGAGGGCGACGAGATCGTCTACCGCGACTATGCCGACATCTCGGTCGCCGTGTCGGCGCCGCAGGGCCTAGTCGTCCCGGTCATCCGCGACGCCGACAAGTTGAGTTTTGCAGAGGTCGAGAAGACCATCGCCGACTTCGGCAAGCGCGCCAAGGAGGGCACGCTGAAGATCGAGGAGATGCGCGGCGGAACCTTCACGATCACCAATGGCGGCGTGTTCGGATCGCTGATGTCGACCCCGATCATCAACCCGCCGCATTCGGCGGTGCTCGGCATGCACCGCATCGACGAGCGGCCGGTGGTCGAGAACGGCCAGATCGTGGTCCGCCCGATGATGTACCTGGCTCTGTCCTACGACCACCGACTGATCGACGGCCGCGAGGCGGTCACCTTCCTCGTGCGCATCAAGGAAGCGCTCGAGGACCCGATGCGGCTGCTGATCGACCTCTGATCGCGCCCCCAACGAAAGACGAGTTATGGCTGACACCAATTTCGACGTGATCGTGATCGGCGCTGGGCCGGGCGGCTATGTGGCGGCGATCCGCGCCGCCCAGCTTGGCCTCAAGACCGCCTGCGTCGAGAGCCGCGAGACTCTGGGCGGCACCTGCCTCAACGTCGGCTGCATCCCGTCCAAGGCGCTTCTCCACGCGTCCGAGTTGTTCGAGGAAGCCAATCACGGCGTCCTCGCCAAGTGGGGCGTCAAGACCAGCGGAGTCGAGCTTGACCTCGGCGCGATGCACGCCGGCCGCCAGGAAGCGATCAAGGGCCTCACCGGCGGAATCGAGTTCCTGTTCAAGAAGAACAAGGTCGAGTGGCTGAAGGGCCACGCCAAGTTCACCGGCGCCAACAGCATCGATGTCGCGGGCGCGAGCTACACCGCCAAGAACTTCATCATCGCCACCGGCTCGTCGGTGACCCCGCTTCCGGGCGTCGAGATCGACCAGGAGCGGATCGTCGATTCGACCGGCGCTCTCGAGCTCGGCGAAGTGCCGGAGCATCTCGTCGTGATCGGCGGCGGCGTGATCGGTCTCGAGCTCGGCTCGGTGTGGCGGCGCCTCGGCGCCCAGGTCACCGTCGTCGAGTTCCTCGACCAGATCCTGCCCGGAATGGACGGCGACGTCCGCAAGGAAGCCAACAAGATCTTCAAGAAGCAGGGCTTCGCCTACCGCCTCGGCACCAAGGTGACCAAGGCCGAGAAGAACGGCGCTGGCGTCACCCTGACCGTTGAGCCCGCCAAGGGCGGCGCGGCCGAGACGATCGAGGCGAGCCACGTCCTGGTGTCGATCGGACGCCGGCCGAACACCGACGGCCTCGACCTCGAAAAGGCCGGGGTGAAGGTCAACAATCGCGGCCAGATCGAGGTCGACCACGACTTCCGCACCGGCGTTTCCGGAATCTACGCGATTGGCGATGTGACCCCCGGCCCGATGCTCGCCCACAAGGCCGAGGACGAGGGCATCGCCTGCGCCGAGGTGATCGCGGGCCAGATCGGCATCGTCAATCACGACGTCATCCCGAGCGTCGTCTACACCATGCCCGAGATCGCCGGAGTCGGCCTCACCGAGGAGGACGCCAAGGCGAAATATGGCGACGTGAAAGTCGGCAAGTTCCCGATGCTCGGCAACAGCCGCGCCAAGACCAACCGCGAGCCGGACGGCTTCGTGAAGGTGATCGCCGACGCCAAGTCCGACCGCGTCCTCGGCGTGTGGATGGTCGCCTCGGTCGCCGGCACCATGATCGGCCAGGCCGCCCAGGCGATGGAGTTCGGAGCGACGTCCGAGGACATCGCCTACACCTGCCACGCCCACCCGACCCATTCGGAAGCGCTCAAGGAAGCGGCGATGGCGGTCAACGGGAAGCCGATCCACGTCTAGGGCAGTCCCCCGGCCGATGCGTCAGCAACTGCGCCGGATCCACATCTGGCTCGGCTGGATCGTCGGCATTCCGCTACTGATCTGGACGATCTCGGGCCTGGTCATGGTCGCTTTCCCGATCGAGACCGTGCGCGGCGAGCACCTGCTGTCGGAACCCCGGCCGGTTGCGCTCGCGGCGCCCGCAATGGTGCCGCCGACCGGGCCGCGGCCGGTCCTCTCGCTCAGCCTCGAGCAGCGCGCGATCGGCCCGCGCTGGCTCGTGCGCTTCGCCGATGGCGAGGTGCGGATGGCCGACGCCGCCACCGGACGCGTCCTGCCGCCCCTGTCCGCCCCCGAGGCCGTTGCCGAGGTCCAGGCGCGCTACCAGGGCGAGGCGAGCGTCGCCGGGGTCGACCGCACGTCCGCCGATGACCCGCCGGTCGAGCTCCGGCGCCCGATCGCGGCGTGGCGGGTGACGATGACCGACGGCACGCGCTTTTACGTCAACGCCGCGACCGGCGAGATCGTGGCCCGGCGCACGGCGTTGTGGCGCTTCTACGATTTCATGTGGGGCCTCCACATCATGGACCCCGGCACGCGCGACAATTTCAACAATGTCTGGGTGCGGGCCTTCGCGGGTGTCGCCGCGGTGTCGGTGGCGCTCGGCCTCGTCCTGCTGCCCCTGACCGTCCGCCGGCGGCGCAGGCGCGCCCAGGCCGCGGCGGCAGGAGGCTAGGATGGAACCCGGCACCGTTCCCGCCGCCCTCGGCCCCGCGCTCGCTCTGCTCGACCTCGCCGGCATCTTCCTGTTCGCGCTGACCGGGGCGCTGGTCGCGGCGGCCAAGCGCCAGACGCTCGTCACCTTCATCTTCTTCGCGGTGATCACCGGAGTCGGCGGCGGCACGGTGCGCGACCTTCTGATCGGCGCTCCGGTCTTCTGGATCTCCGCAAACACCGTGCTGGTCATCTGCGTTGCTGCGGCGCTGATCGTGTGGCTGCTGCCGCAGCGACTGCTCCAGGGCCAGGCGCTGCTGTGGCTCGATGCCGTCGGCCTCGCCGCTTATGCGAGCTTCGGCGCCGCGAAGGGCCTCGCTTATGGGGTTGCGCCGCTGCCGGCGATCGGGATGGGCGTGCTCACCGCCTGCCTCGGCGGCATCATCCGCGACGTTCTGGTCGGCGAGCCCAGCATATTGATGCGGCCCGAGCTCTACGTCACCGCGGCGGCGCTCTCCGCGGCGCTGACGGTGGCGCTGATGATGGCGGGCGTTCCGGGCTCGGTCGCCGGACCGGTCGCAGCGCTGGCCGGCTTCACCTTGCGCGCCGCCGCCATCGCCCGCGGCTGGTCGCTGCCCGGCTACGACCGCTAGACCGGATAATCGATCCGCACCGCTGCGGCGGCGGCCCGGGCGAGCGAGCGCGCTTCGTCCGTATTGCCGGCGCGCGCGAGGGCGACGCCCATGCGGCGGTTGGGTCGAGTGACCGGCTTGCCGAAGATTCGGACGTCGACCGGCTTGCCCGGCGACCCGAGGCTGAGCGCCTCCGGCAGCCCGTCGAAGCGGAAGCGATCCGCCTCCCTGTCGGCGAGGATCACCGCCGAAGCCGAGGGGCCGCGGAATCCGACATCGGGGATCGGCAGGCCGAGGATGGCGCGGGCGTGGAGGTCGAACTCGGACAGTTCCTGCGAGATCAATGTGACCATGCCGGTGTCGTGCGGTCGCGGGCTCAGCTCGGAGAAGATCGCCTCGTCGCCGCGGACGAAGAACTCGACCCCGAACAAGCCGTAGCCGCCCAGATCCTCCACGACGGCGCGCGCCATGTCCTGCGCCTGGCCGAGCGCCACGTCTGACATCGCCATCGGCTGCCAGCTCTCGCGATAGTCGCCATGCTCCTGGGTGTGGCCGACCGGCGGGCAGAACAGGATTCCGTCGCGCGTGCGTACGGTGAGCAGCGTGATCTCATAGTCGAAGGCGATATACTCCTCGACGATCACCCGCGGCCGGTCGCCGCGCATGTTGGCGACCGCATAGCTCCACGCGGTCTCCAGCTCGGCTGCATCGCGCACCGTCGACTGGCCCTTGCCGGAGGAGGACATGACCGGCTTGATCACGCAGGGAAGACCGGTGTGCCCGGCGGCCGCCAGCACCTCGTCGAGGCTCTCGGCGAAGCGGTAGCGCGAAGTCCTGAGGCCCAAGGTCTCGACGGCGAGGCTTCGGATCGCGTCGCGGTTCATCGTCATCGCCGCGGCCCGCGCCGACGGGACGACGTGCCAGCCCTCGCTTTCCAGCGCCTCCAACTCCTCGGTGCGGATCGCCTCGATCTCCGGGACGACGAAGTCGGGCCGATGCGTCTCGACCGCGGCCCGGAGCCGCGCGCCGTCGAGCATCGGGAAGACTTCCGACCTGTCGGCAAGCTGCATCGCCGGCGCGCCTTCATAGCTGTCGCAGGCGACAACCCGGGCGCCGAGGCGCTTGGCGGAAATGGTGAACTCGCGGCCGAGCTCTCCCGAACCGAGCAGCAGGATGGTGGCGATTTGAGACATACGGCACGCCTATCCGAGACGCGGAGCGAGCGGAAGCGTGGCCGACCCCAAGCCGGCCTCTTGACACTTGATTGACCGTTCAACTAAGCTCCGGAAATGGCACCGAGCGACACCCGCGCGAAGATCATCGAGGCGGCGATGGAGCTGTTCTGGCTCAAGGGCTACGGCTCGACCTCGATCGCCGACATCCTCAGCCGCACCCAGCTCAACAGCGGCAGCCTCTACCATTTCTTCCCAGGCAAGCAGGACGTGCTGGTCGCGGTGCTCGAGGCCTATCGCGACGGCATCGGCCCGATGCTGCTCGAGCCGGCCTGGGGCGGCGAGCCGGACCCGGTCGAGCGGGTGTTCAAGCTTCTCGCGCTCTATCGCGGCCTGATTCTCCAGACCGAGTGCAGCTATGGCTGCCCGATCGGCAGCCTCGCGCTCGAGCTTCACGAGGCCGACCCCGCGGTGCGCGAGCGGCTCGCCCAGAATTTCCAGGCCTGGGTCGCGGCGGTGCGCGCCTGCTTCGAGGCGGCGTCCGACCGCTTTCCGCCGGACACCGATTTCCAGGCGCTCGCCGAATTCGTGCTGACCGTGATGGAGGGCGGCGTGATGCAGGCACGCACCCATCGCGACGTCGGCTATTTCGACCGCAACGTGGCACAGCTTCGTGCCCATATCGACCTGCTCACCGGCGCCAGGGTGCCGGCGGCGGCCTGAAGGGGAGGTAGGAATGTTGTTGACCGCGCTCGCACTTGCGGCTGTTCAGCCGGCCTTGCGCGCCGAGTTCCAGCCGCTCGAATTTCTCGTCGGCAATTGCTGGGAAGGAACGCTTCCCGACGGCAAGAGCGACCGCCATTGCTTCGAGAGCGTCTATGGTGGCCAGCATATCCGCGACCGTCATGTCGTCGGGCCCGGCGCCGGCGTCTATTCCGGCGAGACCTTCTACAGCGCGGCCGGCGCGGGCCGTGTCGCCTTCGTCTATTTCAACTCGATCGGCGGGGTCAGCCAGGGCACGCTAGGCGCCGAGCCCGACCGGCTCAATTTCGGCGAAGAGCGCTATCGCGGGCCCGACGGACGCCAGATCACGCTGTCCGTGCAGTGGCGCCGAGTCGGCGACGACGCCTACGAGGCCATCACCACCTCCGCCGACGCCCCGTCGATGAACGGCACGGTGCGCTATCAGCGCATGCCCGCCGTGGCGATCAGCGAGGCCGCCGCACCCGACGGCACGCACAGCCTCAGTCACGAAACCACCATCCCCGCACCCGTCGATCAGGTCTATGCGGCGCTGGCGACGGCGGACGGCTGGCGCAGCTGGGCGGTGCCGAATGCATGGGCCGTGGCGAGCGATCCCGACCTGATCGAGACGAGCTATGCGCCTGGTGCCCGGGCGGGCGACCCCGCCAATATCCGCCAACGATTTCTCGCGCGCGTGCCGAACCGGCTGATCGTATTCCGCACCGTTCAATTCCCGCCCGGTTTTCCCGACGCGGAAGCCTTCGCCCGGACGACGGCCGTGATCGAGCTGGAGTCCGCCGGCGCCGGCACGCGGGTGCGGCTGACCGGAACCGGCTATCCGGACGGCCCGGCCGGCGAGCGGGTGCGCGGCTTCTTCCGCGACGGCAACCGCGTCAGCCTCGAGCAGCTGCGCAGCCGCTTCGTCAGCGGCCCGATCGATTGGTCCCGGCGGCAGCAGACGGCGGCGCATTGAGCGGCGCGATGGCACGCCCCGCCACGACTTCGCGCAGGGGAGCGCGCTAGCCCGGAAGCTTCAGCCCGGCATCGCGATACGGAATCGGCTCCTGCGGCGGCGTCCGCTGCGGCGCGAGCGGGCATTGCCACAGTCCGATGTCCCACCAGCGATCGAGCTTCCAGCCGACTTGGCCGTAGGTGCCGCATTTCTTGAAGCCCATCGCGCGGTGGAGGCCGGCGCTGCCCGGGTTCGGCTCGGTGAGCGCGGCGATCGCCTGGGTGAAGCCCTGGCGCACCAGCAGGTCGATCAGCGCCGTATAGAGCGCTCGGCCGAGGCCGGCGCCCTGCCGGTCGGGCACCACGTAGACCGACGTCTCGACCGTGAAGCGATAGCCCTGCCGCGGGCGGAACCGGGACGCCGACGCGAAGCCGGCGACTCGGCCGTCCTCGTCGGCGACCAGCCAGGGATAGAGCTCGCCGCCACCGGCGATCCGAACGGCCATCTCCTCCGGCGTCGGCGCCGAATCCTCCATGCTCACCGCGCTGCCCTCGACGAAGGGCGCGTACAGCGCGGCGATGGCCGCGGCGTCGTCCGACGCGGCGAAGCGGACGATCATCGCGCCGCCGCGCGCTCCACCAGGCCGCGCCACAGGCTGGCGGCGGCACCGCTCGGCACCGTCTCGTAGGAGGACGGGCAGTCGAGGCAGCGCGCCTGGATCGCCGGCCCGCGCAGAAGGCTTTGGGCGTCGCCGAGCGCGCGGGCGATCAGTGCCTCGGGCCGGGCGCGCAGCCGCGCGAAGGGATCCGGCTCGGACGCCGCGGGCGCCGCCGCGAAGCTCTGGGCGAGACGGCCGAAATAGCGGTCGAACCAGTCGGTCTGCGGCGCGAAGTGGACGGCGCGGACCTGGTCGGCTTCCAGATTGGCGCGCCGCGCCACCTCGTTGACGGCGTCCTGGAGCGAGCCGAACTGGTCGACCAGGCCGAGCTGGCGGGCGGTGCCGCCGTCCCACACCCGGCCCTGGCCGATCTCGTGGACTCGCTGGACCGGCAAGTTGCGCGCCTGCGAAACGAGCGTGAGGAAGCGCCGATACATGCCCTCGACGCCGAGCTGCAGCAGGCGGTCGGCTTCGTCCGACGGCCCGCGCAGCAGGTCCGGCTCGCCCGACAGCGGGGTGGTGCGCACGCCGTCGACCCCGACTCCGATGTTGCGCAGAGTCCCCTCGAAGCTCGGAAGCACGCCGAACACGCCGATCGAGCCGGTGATCGTGCTCGGCTCGGCGAAGATTCGGTCGCCCGCCGCGCCGATCCAGTAGCCGCCGCTCGCCGCGACCGAGCCGAACGAGACGACGACCGGGATTCCGCGCCGCTTCACGTTGAGCAGCGCCTGGCGAATCCGCTCCGAGCCCGTCGCCGAGCCGCCCGGCGAGTCGATCCGCACCACCAGGGCGCGCAGATCATGGTCGCGCATGCCCTGTTCGAGCGTGCGCACGATCGTCGCCGCGCCGGCCTGGCCGGTGCCGGTCTCGCCGTCGCTGATCTCACCGGCGATGGTGAGGATTCCGACATTGCCCTGGCGCTCGAGCGGGTTGCGCTCGAGGAAGGAGCGGTACTGGACGGCGCGGTAGCTGTTCGGCACCGCCTCGTGGCCGCGTCCGACCAGCTCGGCGACTCGGGCGTTGAACGTGGCGCGGTCGCCGATCCGGTCGACCAGGCCCATCTCGCGGGCGGTGTGCGCCAAGTCGCCATTGTGGCGCATGACCGCGCCGGTGGGGTCGGCCACATAGGGATCGACCTGGGCCCGCGGCCGCGCCCGCCGCACGTCCTGGCGCCACTGCTCCCACAGCGCGTCGGCGAGCGCCTGGCTCGCCTGCCGCGCCTCGGGCGACATGTCGCTTCGAGTGAACGGCTCGACCGCCGATTTGAATGCGCCGACGCGATAGACGTTGGCGGTGATTCCGAGCCGCTCGAGCAATTCGGCATAATAGAGGTTGGTGCCGCCCGGCCCGGTGAGCAGGACCGCGCCCATCGGGCTCAGCCAGACTTCGTCGGCGTGCGACGCGAGCTGATAGGTGTCGTCGTCATAGCCGGTCGCGTAAGCGAGCACGCGCTTGCCGCCGGCGCGGGCGCGGTCGATCGCGTCGGCGACGTCGCCCAGCGCGACCTGGCGGCCGCCGGCGAACAGGTCGAGATCGAGCACCACCGCCTCGATGCGCGCGTCGGCCGCCGCGGTGTCGAGCGCGTGGACGAGGTCGGCGACTCGATATTCGCGCGGCAGGTTCTGGCCGGCCAGCGCCAGCCACGGATCGACCTCGGCCGGCTGCTCGACGATCGGGCCGTCGATGCGTAGGACGAGGGCGCCGTTGGTCGGGCCGCCGGCGTGCGGAGTCGCCGACAGGGCGGCGTAGAGGCCGCCGAAGAACAGCAGGAGCAGGAGCAGGACCAGAGCGTCCTTGATTCCGACGAGGACCTTCCAGAGACCTTTGACGAAGCGCATGGACCGGCTTTCTCCTTCCCCTTCCGCTAGCTAGAGCACGGCCCCGGCGCTGTAAACGAAACCGCCCGCGCGCGCCCTTGACGCTGGATGAACCTCACCTAAATGGACCGGCATTGGCACTCGTGCTTTGCGAGTGCTAACAGTTCAACCGCAGCCGCGGAGCGGTCCACCAATAGGGGGGATGCCGCGTGCGAATGAAAGAGGTGAGCGCATGAATTTCCGACCCCTGCACGATCGCGTGCTGGTTCGCCGAGTCGAAGCCGAAGAGAAGACGGCCGGCGGCATCATCATCCCGGACACCGCCAAGGAAAAGCCGCAGGAAGGCGAAGTCGTCGCCGCCGGCGCCGGCGCCAAGGCCGAGGACGGCAAGGTGACCCCGCTCGACGTGAAGGCGGGCGACCGCATCCTGTTCGGCAAGTGGAGCGGCACCGAGGTCAAGATCAACGGCGAGGACCTGTTGATCATGAAGGAAAGCGACATCCTCGGGATTGTCGGCTGACCTCTCGGCCGTGCTCGCGCATGGCCACTGCGAACATTCGTGAACATTCAGATTTGAAAGGTTAGTCAACATGGCAGCGAAAGACGTTCGCTTTTCGCGTGACGCCCGTGAGCGGATCCTCCGCGGCGTCGACACCCTCGCCGACGCGGTGAAGGTGACCCTCGGTCCCAAGGGCCGCAACGTCGTCATCGACAAGAGCTTCGGCGCCCCGCGCATCACCAAGGACGGCGTCACCGTCGCCAAGGAGATCGAGCTGAAGGACAAGTTCGAGAATATGGGCGCGCAGATGCTTCGCGAGGTCGCGTCGAAGACCAACGACCTCGCCGGCGACGGCACCACCACCGCCACCGTGCTCGCCCAGGCGATCGTCCGCGAGGGCATGAAGTCGGTCGCGGCCGGAATGAACCCGATGGACCTCAAGCGCGGCATCGACCTCGCCGTCGGCAAGGTCGTCGAGGACCTCAAGGGCCGCTCCAAGCCGGTCTCCGGCTCCAATGAGATCGCCCAGGTCGGCATCATCTCGGCCAATGGCGACACCGTCGTCGGCGAGAAGATCGCCGAGGCGATGGAGAAGGTCGGCAAGGAAGGCGTGATCACCGTCGAGGAGGCCAAGGGCCTCGAGTTCGAACTCGACGTGGTCGAGGGCATGCAGTTCGACCGCGGCTACCTCTCGCCCTACTTCATCACCAATCCGGAGAAGATGACGGTCGAGCTCGCCGATCCGTACATCCTCATTCACGAGAAGAAGCTGTCGAACCTTCAGGCGATGCTCCCGATCCTCGAGGCGGTCGTCCAGTCGGGCCGTCCGCTCCTGATCATCGCCGAGGACATCGAGGGCGAGGCCCTCGCCACGCTCGTCGTCAACAAGCTGCGCGGCGGCCTCAAGGTCGCGGCCGTCAAGGCTCCGGGCTTCGGCGATCGCCGCAAGGCGATGCTTCAGGACATCGCGATCCTGACCGGCGGCGAGATGATCTCCGAGGATCTCGGAATCAAGCTCGAGAGCGTCACCCTCAACATGCTCGGCCAAGCCAAGCGCGTCACCATCGACAAGGACAACACCACCCTCGTCGACGGCGCCGGCTCGGGCGACGAGATCAAGGGCCGCGTCGAATCGATCCGCCAGCAGATCGAGAACACCACCAGCGACTATGACCGCGAGAAGCTCCAGGAGCGTCTCGCCAAGCTCGCCGGCGGCGTTGCCGTGATCAAGGTCGGCGGCTCGTCCGAGGTCGAGGTGAAGGAGCGCAAGGACCGCGTCGACGACGCTCTCCACGCCACCCGCGCTGCGGTCGAGGAAGGCATCGTCCCCGGCGGCGGCACCGCTCTGCTCTACGCCACCAAGGCGCTCGAGGGCATGAAGGGCGTCAACGACGACCAGACCCGCGGCATCGACATCGTCCGCAAGGCGCTCCAGGCGCCGCTGCGCCAGATCGCCGAGAATGCGGGCCATGACGGCGCCGTCGTCGCCGGCAAGCTGATCGACGGCGCGGACCAGACGATGGGCTTCAATGCCCAGACCGAGGTCTACGAGAACCTGGTCCAGGCCGGCGTGATCGACCCGACCAAGGTCGTCCGCACCGCCCTCCAGGACGCGGCCTCGGTCGCCGGCCTGCTCATCACCACCGAAGCGGCGGTGAGCGAGCTTCCGGACGACAAGCCGGCCCCGGCGATGCCGGGCGGCGGCATGGGCGGCATGGACTTCTAAGTCCGCGGTACCTGCCGACAGGCAAAATGAGAGGGCCGGGGCAGCAATGCCTCGGCCCTTTTTGCATCCGCTACTGAGCGTTGGCCTCGTTGGCCGCGGCGGCGCCGAGCGCGTTCAGGTCTGCGGATTGCGCGTTGGCGGCATTCTCGTCGAGGACGAGGCTGTCTGCGGAGGTGTCGAAGGTCTGCTGGTTCTCGACCATGGCAGCGGCATTGTCGACCTGCTCGCGCTCCTGGGCGGTAAGGCCGTCGTCGCCGCGCTCGTCGCCGCCGCTGCACCCGGCAAGGGCGAGCAGCGCGGTCATCGCAATCGCTGCATGAAATCGCATGATGTCGTCCTTCCGCGCTGCCGGGAAACGGCACTTCCGCACGGAAGGGGAAGAAAATCAAGCCGCCCCCGGGACGAGGGCGGCCCGATTCGCGACGGCTTATTGCGGCTTGTCGGCCTGGTTGCCCTCGACCGCGTCCTCGATGTCGTTGCCGACCGCGCGGGCCATGTTGCCGACCTCGGCGGCGCCGTTCTCGATGACGTCTCCGGCGCCGGCGGCGATGTTGCTCGCGCCGTTGATCAGGTCCTCGGCGTCGTTGCCGATGTCGTCGGCGGCGTTGTCGCTGACATTGGCCGAGGCGCCGTTGTTGGTGACGCTGGCCTCGCAGCCGGCCAGCGCCAGGCCGGACAGAGCGACGGCGGTCAGAACGATCTTTCTCATGGCATTCCCTCTCCTTTGGCTTCGGCCCTTACGCGCCGGACCCGCGATTCTGTGAAGCGCAGAGATCATGCTTACACAGAAAAAGGGCCGGCCCTGCAAGCAGGACCGGCCCCCATCATCATCAGGCTTGCGCCGAATGCTTACTGAGCGTTCGTCGCGCTGTTCGCGGCGGTGTCGTTCGCGCTGGTGTTGGCGGCGACGTTGCCGAGGGTCGCATTGGCGTCGGCGTCGAGCGCGTTGGTGGTCGCGGCCTCTTCGACGGTCAGCGCGTTGTTGACGTCGGCGACGGCGGCGTTGGTGGTGTCACCCGCGGCGTTGGCGGCGGTGTTGGTCTCGGTGCCACCGCAAGCGGCGAGGCCGAGCGAAGCAACGGCGACGAGAGCGAAAACAGTCTTCTTCATAGTCAAAGCCCTTTTGAAACCATGCGAGGATTTCGTCGCGGCCCACTGGTCCCCCGAGGGCCTGTCGACAGAATCGCACATACCGCACCCGGATTTGGGATGTAAATACATTCTCTACTCAATTGGTCGATTTAGTGGCTGTTGACGCATATAAGGATATCTTTATATGCGAATATCATGTTGACCGCGCCGCGCACCTTCGCCGCTTTGGCCGATCCGACGCGGCTTCGCGTGCTCGCCTTACTGCGGGCGATGGAGCTGTCGGTCGGCGAGATCGCGCAGGTCCTCGGGCAAAGCCAGCCGCGCGTGTCGCGCCACGTCAAGATTCTCGCCGAGGCCGGTCTGGTCGAGCGCCGCAAGGAAGGCAGCTGGGTGTTCCTCAGCCTCGGCACGCGCGATCGCATGGAGCCCCTGTTCGCCCTGCTCGACCGCTGGGCCGAGCAGGACCGTGAGGACGACTGGACCAGGGCCGACGCCGAACGGCTGAGCGCGGTCCGCGCTGAGCGCGCCGCCTCAGCCCAACATTATTTCGACGCGCGCGCCGAGGAATGGGATCATCTGCGCTCGCTCCACGTCGCCGAGGCCGAGGTCGAGGCCGGCATCGCCCGCGCCCTCCAGGCCGACGGCCGCGCCACCGGCCGCCTCGTCGACATCGGCACCGGCACCGGCCGGATGATTGAATTGTTCGGCCGCGCCGCCGACCATGCGCTCGGCATCGACCGCTCGCCCGAGATGCTGCGGCTCGCCCGCGTCAAGCTCGCCGAAGCCGGGCTCGAGGCGGAGCTGCGTCAGGGCGACATGTACGCGCTGCCGCTCGCCGCCGGCACCGCCGACACGGTGATCCTCCACCAGGTCCTCCATTATGCGCAGAATCCGGCCGCGGCGGTGGCGGAGGCGGCGCGCCTGCTCGCGCCGGGCGGCCGGCTGATGATCGCCGACTTCGCGCCGCACGAGCGCGAGGAGCTGCGCACCCTCGACGCCCATGTCCGGCTCGGCTTCGCCGACGAAGTGATGCTCGGCTATCTCGAGGCCGCAGGCCTCGAAGGCGAGGTCGTCGAGCATCTCGAGGGCGGCGAGCTCACCGTCACCATCTGGGCCGGAACGCGGCCCGAAACCCGATTGAAAGTCGTCGCATGACCATTGCTCCCGCCACCGGCGCGCCTGCGCTGTTCGAGAACGTGGCCGGCGACATCGCCGTCAGCTTCGAATTCTTCCCGCCCAAGACGGAGAAGATGGAGCAGACCCTGTGGGAGTCGATCCAGACGCTGGCCCCGCTCGGCCCGCGCTTCGTCTCGGTGACCTACGGCGCCGGCGGCTCGACCCGCGAGCGCACCCACAACACGGTGGCCCGAATCGCGCGCGAAACGTCGCTGAGCGCGGCCGCCCACCTCACCTGCGTCCAGGCGACCAAGGCCGAGATCGACGACATCGCCCGCGCTTATTGGGACGCCGGCGTCCGCCATATCGTCGCCCTGCGCGGCGACATGCCGACCCTCGGCGACCCGTTCGAGGCGCATCCCGAAGGCTATGCCAACGCCGCCGAGCTGGTCGCGGGCCTCAAGAAGATCGCTCCGTTCGAGATCAGCGTCGCCGCCTATCCGGAATGCCATCCCGACAGTCGCAACCGCGCCGCCGACCTCGACAATCTGTGGCGCAAGATCGACGCCGGCGCCGACCGTGCGATCACCCAATTCTTCTTCTCGCCGGAATGCTTCTTCCGCTTCCGCGACCAGGCCGCGGCGATGGGCATCGACGCCGAGATCGTCCCGGGCATCCTGCCGGTCTCCAACGTCGCCCAGACCCGCAAGTTCGCCGGCGCGTGCGGCGCGAACATCCCCGACTGGATGGACCGGCTGTTCGAAGGCCTCGACGACCTTCCCGCCGCGCGCCAGCTGGTCGCCGCCACCGTCGCGGCCGAGATGTGCGGGCGTCTCTACCAGGGCGGCGTCCGCCACTTTCACTTCTACACCCTCAACCGCGCCGAGCTGTCCTACGCCATCTGCCACCTGCTGGGGCTGAGGCCGCCAAAGGCTCAGGATAGCCCCGCGCAACCTCAGGAGCAGGCCGCATGAGCGCCGCACAACGCCTTCGCGATGCTGCCTGCGAGCGCATCCTGATCTTCGACGGCGCCTTCGGCACCCAGATCCAGAACAAGGGTCTCGTCGAGGCCGACTATCGCGGCGACCTCGATCTCGCCCGCGACCAGAAGGGCAATAACGACCTTCTGGCGATCACCCGGCCGGACGTGGTCGACGAGATCACCCGCGCCTATCTCGCCGCCGGCGCCGACATGGTGTCGACCAACACGTTCAGCGCCAACCGCATCAGCCAGGCCGATTACGCCGCCGAGCATCTCGTCGCCGACATCAACCGCGAATCCGCGCGGATCGCCCGCGCCGCCGCGGACGATTTCCAGAAGCAGGACGGCCGCCCGCGCTTCGTCGCCGGAGCGATCGGCCCGACCAACAAGACGCTGTCGCTGTCGCCGGACGTCAACGATCCCGGCTTCCGCGAGATCGACTTCGACGAGCTGAAGGATGTCTATCGCGACCAGTGCGCGGCCCTGATCGAGGGCGGAGTCGATTTCATCCTCATCGAGACGATCTTCGACACATTGAATGCCAAGGCAGGCATCATGGCCGCCAAGGAAGCAGCCCGGGAAGCCGGCCGCGACGTGCCGCTGATGATCTCGATGACCCTCACCGATCTGTCCGGGCGCAACCTGTCGGGTCATACGGTCGAGGCCTTCTGGCACGCGGTGCGCCACGCCAGGCCGCTCACGATCGGCCTCAACTGCTCGTTCGGCGCGACCCAGCTGCGCCCGCACGTCCAGGCGCTGAGCGCGATCGCCGATACGTTGATACTGGCCTATCCCAATGCCGGCCTGCCCAACGAGCTCGGCGCCTATGACGAGCTTCCCGACGAGACCGCCGCCTTCGTTCGCGAATGGGCGGAGCTCGGCCTCGTCAACATCCTCGGCGGCTGCTGCGGCTCATCGCCCGCGCACATCGCCGCCATCGCCAAGGCGGTCGCCGGAATCTCTCCGCGCCGCGTCCCCGGCTGTCCGGGCGGAACCCGCCTCGCCGGCCTAGAGCCGATGACAATCGCCGCTTAGCCCCTCTCCCCTTGCGGGAGAGGGAGGGGCCCGCCGCGAAGCGGTGGGAGGGTGAGGGCATGAGAATTGGAAGTCAGTGATTGTGATTGAAGCTTTGAACCGGTCGAACGAGAACCCCTCACCCGTCAGCGCTGACGCGCTGCCACCCTCTCCCGCAAGGGGAGAGGGGCAAGGCTCCGCCTTCGTCAATATCGGCGAACGGACCAACGTCACCGGATCGGCCAAGTTCAAGAAGCTGATCATGGCCGGCGACTATGCCGCCGCGGTCGAGGTCGCTCGCGACCAGGTCGAGAACGGCGCCCAGATCATCGACATCAACATGGACGAGGGCCTGCTCGATGCCGAGTATGCCATGACCACCTTCCTCAAGCTGATCGCGGCCGAGCCGGACATCGCCCGGGTCCCCTTCATGATCGACAGCTCCAAGTGGAGCGTGATCGAGGCCGGCCTCAAATGCGTGTCGGGCAAGCCGATCGTGAACTCGATCAGCATGAAGGAAGGCGAAGAGGCTTTCCTCGAGCAGGCCCGCAAGGTCCGCGACTATGGCGCCGCCGTCGTCGTGATGGCGTTCGACGAGGTCGGCCAGGCCGACACCAAGGAGCGCAAGGTCGAGATCTGCACCCGCGCCTACGACCTGCTCGTCGCCGACGGCTTCCCGGCCGAGGACATCATCTTCGACCCCAACATCTTCGCGATCGCCACGGGAATCGACGAGCATCGCCGCTACGCGCTCGACTTCATCGAGGCGTCGCGCGAGATCCGCGCCCGCTGTCCCGGCGCCCACATTTCCGGCGGCCTGTCGAACCTCAGCTTCTCGTTCCGCGGCAACGAGCCGGTGCGCCGCGCGATGCACTCCGTGTTCCTCTACCACGCCATTCCGGCGGGCCTGGACATGGCCATCGTCAACGCCGGTCAGCTCGACGTCTACGACCAGATCGAGCCGGAGCTTCGCGAGGCCTGCGAGGACGTCATCCTCGACCGCACGCCCAGGCAAGGCGGCGACGCCACCGAGCGGCTGATCGCGCTCGCCGAGAAATATCGCGGCACCGACGCGGCGGCCGAGAAGGCCGCCGAGGAGTGGCGCTCCTGGCCGGTCGCCAAGCGGCTCGAGCACGCTCTGGTCAAGGGCATCGACGCTTATGTCGTCGAGGACACCGAGGAAGCGCGCCAGACCGCGGCCCGCCCGATCGAGGTGATCGAAGGCCCGCTGATGGACGGCATGAACGTCGTCGGCGACCTGTTCGGCTCCGGCAAGATGTTCCTTCCGCAGGTGGTGAAGTCCGCTCGCGTGATGAAGAAGGCCGTCGCCCACCTCCTCCCGTTCATCGAGGCGGAGAAGGAGAAGAACGGGGTCACCGCCGGCAAGGGCAAGGTCGTGATGGCGACCGTCAAGGGCGACGTCCACGACATCGGCAAGAACATCGTCGGCGTCGTCCTTCAGTGCAACGGCTTCGAGGTGATCGACCTCGGCGTGATGGTGCCCTGGCAGAACATCCTCGAGGCGGCCAACGAGAACCAGGCCGACATGATCGGCCTCTCCGGCCTGATCACGCCGTCGCTCGACGAGATGGTGACGGTGGCGAGCGAGATGCAGCGCGCCGGCATGACCCTGCCGCTGCTGATCGGCGGGGCGACCACGTCGAAGGTGCACACGGCGCTTCGAATCGACGGGGCTTATGAAGGCCCGGTGCTTCACGTTCTCGACGCCAGCCGCGCGGTCGGAGTCGCGTCCAGCCTCGTCTCCGACACCCAGAAGGAGCCGCTCGTCGAGAAGACTGCCGCCGAATATGAGCAGGTCCGCCTCACCCGCGCCAACAAGGGCCAGAACGAGCTCGCCACCCTCGCCGAGGCGCGCGCCAACGCCTTTCCCTACGACCCCTCCGGCAAGGCCCCGGCTCCGGCGCGCCCCGGCATCCACAATTTCGGCGAGTGGCCGCTTCGCGAGCTTCGCTCGGCGATCGACTGGACGCCCTTCTTCCGCGCCTGGGAACTGGCCGGCACCTACCCCGCCATCCTCGACGACGAAGTGGTCGGCGAGAGCGCCCGCAACCTGTTCAACGACGCGCAGGCCATGCTCGACAAGATCATCGCCGAGCATTGGGTCACTCCGCGCGGCACCGTCGGCCTGTGGCGCTGCAAGCGCGACGGCGACGACATCCTCGTCCTCGCCGGCAACGACTGGACCCGGGTGCCCATGCTTCGCCAGCAGGTGAAGAAGCGCGAGGGCCGGCCCAACATGTGCCTCGCCGACTTCATCGATCCCGACGGCGAGGATTGGATCGGCGGCTTCGCGGTCGGAATCCACGGCCTCGAGCCGCACCTCGCGCGGTTCAAGGAGCAAAATGACGATTATTCGGACATCTTGCTCAAGGCGCTCGCCGACCGTCTCGCCGAGGCCTTCGCCGAGACGCTCCACGCCCATGTCCGTGAAGGCATGTGGGGCTATGCCGGCACCGAGCACCTCACCAACCAGGACCTGATCCGCGAGCAATATGAGGGCATCCGCCCGGCGCCCGGCTATCCGGCCTGCCCGGACCACAGCCTGAAGCCGGTGCTGTTCGAGATGCTCGGCGGCGAACCCGCCGGAGTCACGCTGACCGACAATTTCGCGATGCTCCCGACCAGCGCGGTCTCGGGCTTCTATTTCGGCCACCGCGACAGCCAGTATTTCGGGGTCGCCCGGATCGGCCCGGACCAGCTTGAGGATTATGCGGCGCGGCGCGGCGTGGACCTCGAGCAGGCCACGCGTTGGCTGAGGCCGAACCTGGATTGACGAAGCCGGGCCGGATCGTCCCAGCCTGAACCACGGACGCGATTAACCCCCTTCGTGCATCGACGGCGTTGCCGCTTCATGTCACCCCGGCGGCATGAGGAAGCTCGCTTTCGCCGTCTTGCTCGCGATCGCCGTGAGCCCGGGCCATGCCCAGTCGATCGGCGAGCCTGCCGCGCCGGTGTTCGTGGTGCAGGAGACGGGCGCCAGCTTCTTCACCCTGCAGGACGCGGTGCGCTCGATCGGCGAGGGGCGCGGCACCATCCGCATCCCGCCGGGGACCTACCAGGAATGCGCGGTGCAGGACGGCGGCGACATCGCCTATGTCGCCGAGCAAGCCGGCAGCGTCATCTTCGACATGGTCGCCTGCGAGCAGAAGGCGGCCTTGGTGCTCCGTGGCCGGTCGGCGACGGTCGAGGGCATCGTCTTCCAGAACATGGCGGTGCCCGACGGCAACGGCTCGGGCATCCGAGTCGAGCAAGGCGACCTCACCGTCCGCGAGAGCCTGTTCCGCAACAGCGAGAGCGGCATCCTGTCCGCCTCCGACCCGGACGGCACGATCCGCGTCGAGCGCTCGACCTTCTCGGGGCTCGGCCGCTGCGACCGCGACCTCGACTGCGCTCATTCGATCTACGTCAACGGCTATGGCGCGCTGTCGATCGCCAACTCACGGTTCGAGCGCGGCACCGGTGGCCATTATGTGAAGAGCCGCGCGGCGCGGGTCGAGGTGGTCGATTCGAGCTTCGACGACAGCGCCGGCCGCACCACCAACTACATGATCGACTTGCCCAACGGCGCCAGCGGCCTGATCGCCCGCAACGCCTTCGTGCAAGGTCGCGACAAGGAGAATTACAGCGCGTTCGTCGCCATTGCGTCGGAAGGGCTGGAGCATGACACGTCCGGCCTGGTCGTCGCGGACAACGAGGCGGAGCTGGTGCCGGGCCTCTATCGTCGCACCGCGTTCGTCGCGGACTTGTCGGGAGCGCCGATCCGCCTCCAGGGCAACCGCCTCGGCCGCCAGATCACGGAGTTCGAGCGGCGCCAGTGATGCAGTCGGCGGCGCAACTGCTATAGCGGGTGCGCAATGATCCGCCTGCTCGCTTTCCTCCTCACCCTGCTGATCGCCGTTCCGGCCGCCGCGCAGCCACTCGCCGCCGGCCGCAACCATATCGCCGCCGAGCTGGTCGCCGAGAGCGCGACGCCCGCCCCCGGCCAGAGCGTCACAATCGCTTTCTCCTTCACGCCGGAGCCGGGCTGGCACGGTTACTGGCTCAACCCCGGCGACGCGGGCCAGGCGGCGCGGGTGGAATGGCAGCTGCCGGACGGCGCGGAGGTCGGCGCGCTGCGCTACCCGGTGCCGGAACGGCTCATCATCCAGGGGCTGATGAACCATGTGTTCAACGGCCCCCACGCCTTCCTCGCGACGCTTCGGCTGCCCGCCGGGATCGCCCCCGGCACGGCGATCCCGGTGCGGGCGCGGATCGACTATCTCGCCTGCACCGACGAGATCTGCGTGCCCGAGCGCGCCAACCTCAGCCTGGACCTGCGCGCTGGCGATGGCAGCGTCGCCGGCGACCAGCGCACCCGCTTCGACGCCTGGCGCGCCGCCTTGCCGCGCCCGCTCGGCAGCGAAGGTGCCTTCGAGTTCCGGGACGGGCGCCTGCGGGTGGCGGTGCCGCTGCCGGCGTCGGTGGGGGTGAATGACCCGCACCTGTTCGCGGCCACCCCCAATGCCCTGATCTATGCCGCCGACCAGGCGATCAGCCGCAACGGCGATATGCTGATCGTGGAGACCCAGGCGGGAAGCCAGGCGAACGGCCTCGCCGGGTTCGAGGGGCTGATCGCCATCGGCGAGGGCCAAGGGCTCGCCTTCGCGGCACGACCCGGACCGGTGCCGCCGGCCGGCGAGCCGATCCGCGCCGTCGTCTCCGGCGGGAGCGTAAGTCTGATCGTCGCCCTGCTCGGCGCGATCCTCGGCGGGCTGATCCTCAACATCATGCCGTGCGTCTTCCCGATCCTCAGCCTGAAGGCGCTGAGCCTCGCGCGGGCGGGCGAGACTCCGCAGAAGGCGCGGGCGGAGGCGCTCGCCTACAGCGCCGGAGTCATCGTCACCTGCCTTGCGCTTGGCGCCCTGCTGCTCGTCCTGCGTGCCAGCGGCGAGGCGGTGGGCTGGGCGTTCCAGCTTCAGGAGCCGCGCGTTGTGCTGCTGCTCCTGCTGCTGACCACCGCGGTGGCGCTCAACCTCGCCGGGCTGTTCCGCCTGCCCGGCCTGTCGCTCGACCGCGCCGACGGCGGCCGCACCAGCGCCTTCGCGACCGGCGCCCTCGCCGCCTTCGTCGCAACGCCGTGCACCGGCCCCTTCATGGCCGCGGCGCTCGGCGCGACGCTCGTTCTGCCGACGACCGGCGCGCTGGCGGTGTTCGGCGGCCTCGGCCTCGGCCTGGCGCTGCCCTTCCTGCTGCTCGGCTTCGTGCCCGCCCTGCGCCGCCGAATCCCGCGCCCCGGGCCGTGGATGGTGAAGATGCAGCGGCTGCTGTCGATCCCGATGTTCCTGACCGCGCTCGGCCTCGCCTGGGTGCTCGGGCGGCAGACCGGCGTCGACGGCATGGCGCTCGGCCTCGCCGCCGCTCTCGCCCTCGGCCTGCTGCTGTGGTGGATCGGCGCGCGCAGCGAGCGGAACCACCGCCTCGCCGCCGCCGCGGCGATGGTCGCTGTGGTCGCAGGCTCGCTGCTGGTCGTCCGCACCGGCGAGACGGCGCCGCGCAGCTCGGCGACCCTGCTCGGCGCCGAGCCGTTCAGCGAAACACGGCTCTCAGCCCTCCGCGCCGAGCGACGGCCGGTCTTCGTCTATTTCACCGCCGACTGGTGCCTGAGCTGCAAGGTCAACGAGCGCGGACCGCTGGCGAGCGCCGCGGTCACCGAAGCGTTCCGCGCCAAGGGCGTCCGAGTCCTCGAAGGCGACTGGACTCTGGGCGACGCCGAGATCGGCCGCTTCCTCGAACGCCACGGCCGCTCGGGGGTGCCCCTCTATCTCTACTACGCGCCCGGCCGGGAGCCGCTGGTGCTCCCGCAAATCCTGACCGCCAGCGCCCTAACCGCGCTCGCTGGCTGAGGTGCCGTCCGACCACACCCGCTCGCCGCCGATCCAGGTCTCGATCACCCGGGTGTCGCGCACCTGCTGCTGGTCCATCCCATCGAAGATGTCGCGGTCGATGAAGATGAAGTCGGCGTACCGGCCCGGCTGGAGGCTGCCGATCCGATCCTCGGCGAATCCGGCATAGGCGGCGCCGGCGGTGAAGGCGGCGAGCGCCTCCTCAAGCGACAGCCGCTGCGCCGGAAGCCAGCCGCCCGGCGGACGCCCCTGGGCGTCCTCGCGGCTCATTCCGGCGGCGAGGCCGTGGAACGGATTGGGGCTCTCGACCGGAAAGTCGGAGCCGAAGGCGAGCCGAGCGCCATTGTCGAGCATCGAGCGCCAGGCATAGGCGCCTCCGAGCCTCGGCAGGCCCATCCGCGCCTCGGCCATGTGCATGTCGCTGGTCTGGTGGACCGGCTGCATCGACGCGATGATGCCGTTGCGGCCGAAGCGCGCCAGGTCGGCGGGGTCGACGATCTGGGCATGCTCGATCCGCCAGCGCCGGTCGCCCGGGAACAGCGGCGCAAGCGCCTCGATCGCGCCCAGCAGCTGGGCGTTGGCAGCGTCGCCGATCGCATGGGTCGCGACCTGAAAGCCGCCGCTCGCCGCGGCTTCCATCTGCGCGCGCAGCTGCGCGTCCGTCAAAAAGCCGAGGCCGTGCTGGCCCGGCGCGTCGCGATAATCATGCTTGAGCCAGGCGCCGCGCGAGCCGAGCGCGCCGTCCGAGTAGATCTTGATCCCGCCCATGCGCAGCCGGCCGCCATAGAGCCACGGCGTCGGCCCGTTAGGCGCGACCGTGCGCAGCGCGTCGAGGCTGCTCGCATAGCTCATGACTCGAAGCTGCAGCCGGCCCGCCTCGCCGGCACGGCTCATGGTCTGCCAGTCCTCGACGCTGGTGCCCATGTCGGCGGCGGCGGTGATCCCGGTCGACAGAAGCAACCGCTGCGCCTCGGCCAAGGCGCGGTCGCGCTGTTCGGCGGTCGGCGCCGGCACGTGGCGCTGGATCAGCTGCTCGGCGGCGTCGACGAAGATTCCCGACGGCTGGCCGCCGACCTGCTCGATCCGCCCGCCCTCCGGCGACTGGGTCGCGGCGGTGATCCCGGCGGCGCGCATCGCCGCGCTGTTCGCCCAGCCGGCATGGCCGTCGACGCGGCCGAGCCACACCGGCCGGTCGGACACGGCGGAGTCGAGATCGGCGGCGGTGGGGAAGCGGCCGAGGCCCCAGCGCTCCTGGTTCCAGCCGCGCCCGATGATCCAGGGCAGGTCCGGATTGGCCGCGGCATAGGCGCGGATCCGCGCCTGCGCCTCGGCGAGGCTGGTCGTGTCGCTGAGGTCGAGCTGAAGCGCCGCCGTGCCGAGCCCCATCACATGGCCGTGAGCATCGATCAGGCCCGGGATGAGCGTGCGTCCGCGCCCGTCGATGCGCGGGGCGGTAACCGGCATCATCGGCCGCGCCTCTCCCTGGCGCAGCAGGCTCGAGACTCGGCCGTTGGTGTCGATCACCATTCCGGTGAACCGTTCGAGGCGGCCGTCGGCGCCGATCGTGTAGCCGTTGACGTTGTTGACCAGGGTCTGGGCGGAAGCCGGCGCGGCGAGGCCGGCCAGGGCGAGGAGGGCGAGGAGGAAGCGGGTCATGCCGGGGGCTTATCCGCTGTTTGCGCGGGCCGCCAGATGGGTCTAGACGGCGCCCCCATGGCCCGAACCGCCGCGAGCGTCACCGAACTCCCCGTCACCATCGCAGACGTCGAAGCCGCCGCCGGGCGGATCGAAGGCGCGGTCGTGCAGACCCCGACCCTGCTCAGCCGCACCCTGTCCGAGCGCACCGGCGCGACCGTCTACGTGAAGCTGGAGAATCTCCAGTTCACCGGTGCCTACAAGGAGCGCGGCGCGCTGAACCGCCTGCTCCAGCTCAGCGAGGAGCAGAAGAGTCGCGGGGTGATCGCGGCCTCGGCCGGCAACCACGCCCAGGGACTTGCCTATCACGCGCGCCGCCTCGGCATCCCCGCGACCATCGTGATGCCGGCGCCGACGCCGTCGGTGAAGGTGTCGCAGACCGAGCGGTTCGGCGCCGAGATCGTGCTGGAAGGCGAGACATTCGACGAGGCGCTCGCCTGCGCCCTGCGTATCCAGGAAGAGCGCGGCCTCACCTTCGTGCCGCCGTTCGATGACCCCTATATCATCGCCGGCGCCGGCACCGTCGGCCTCGAGATGATGACCGAACAGCCCGACCTCGACGTGCTCGTCGTGCCAATCGGCGGCGGCGGCCTCATTTCGGGCATCGCCATCGCCGCGAAGGCGATGAATCCCGATATCGAGGTGATCGGGGTCCAGGCCGAGCTGTTCCCGTCGATGTTCTGCAAGGTCACCGGCGAGAAGCGTCCCTGCGTCGGCGACACCATCGCCGAGGGCATCGCGGTCAAGCGCCCGGGCGCGCTCACCGGCCAGATCGTGGACGCCCTGGTCGACGAGATCTTGCTGGTCCCCGAACGCGACCTCGAGACCGCGGTCAGTCTGCTCATCCAGTTGGAACGCACGGTCGCCGAGGGCGCGGGAGCCGCCGGCCTCGCCGCGCTCCTGACGCATCCTGAGCGGTTCGCCGGGCGCAAAGTCGGTGTCGTCGTCACCGGCGGCAATATCGACACGCGCCTTCTCGCCACCGTACTGCTGCGCGACCTCGCGCGGCAGGGCCGCATGACCCGCCTTCGAATCCAGATCCACGACCGCCCGGGCGCGATGTTCGGCGTCGTGCGGCTGTTCGAGAAGCACCAGGTCAACATCATCGAGATCGACCATCAGCGCATCTTCACCAAGCTGCCGGCCAAGGACGCCTTCATCGAGATCGAGTGCGAGGCCCGCGACACCGGCCAGCTCGACCGAATGATCGAGGACATCCGCGCGTCCGGTCTCAACGTCGAACCGGTAGCGATCGACTGAGATTCAGTCCCCGCGCGGGACGTTAGGCAAAGGCTGGGGATAAGCGGCTTTCTTTCGCTTTCCAGCGACTCGCGTTGACACCATAATGTGCCGGTAACCGTTCCTCTCGCAAAGGGCTGGAGACCAGGTGAGCGCACCGTTCCGCTTCCCCCGTTTCTTCGTCACCACGCCCTCGCCGTGTCCATATCTCGTGGGCAAGACCGAGCGGAAGGTGTTCACGGAGCTGTCGGGCCCGCATTCGGACGAGCTCAACGACGCGCTCGGCCGCATCGGCTTCCGGCGCAGCCAGAACGTCGCCTACCGGCCCAGCTGCATCGATTGCGCCGCCTGCGTGTCGGTCCGCGTCGTCGCCTCTGAATTCCAGGCGAACCACAGCCAGAAGCGCACGCTGAAGCGCCACGCCGACCTCGAGGTCACCGCCTGCAAGCCGTGGGCGACCAGCGAGCAATATGAGCTTCTGCGCCGCTATCTCCACGCCCGCCACCCGCAGGGCGGCATGGTCGAGATGGATGAGCACGACTTCTCCGACATGGTCGAGCAGTCTCCGGTGCGCACCTTCATCATCGAATATCGCGAGCCGTCGGTGGACGACGTTCCCGGCAAGCTCGTCGGCGCGTGCCTGACCGACCAGCAGGCCGACGGGCTGTCGATGATATACAGCTTCTTCGATCCCGAGGCGGAAGGACGACCGGGCCTCGGCACCTTCATCATCCTCGACCATATCGTCCGCGCGGCGCGCGCGGCCCTGCCCTATGTCTATCTCGGCTATTGGGTCGAGGATTCGCGGCGCATGGCCTACAAGTCGCGCTTCCGCCCGATCGAGAAGCTCGGCCCCAACGGCTGGCACCGCTTCGACCCGGAACAGCGCGAGCTTCCGCTCGCGGAGGCGGTCACCGCCTAAGGTTTAGGATCCCGCGGTTTGCGGGGTCGGCGTGCGGCGCGACGCCGCGAGAGCGTCGGTGAGATCGCGCGCCTGGTTGCTGTCCTCGCCATATTTCGTCCGCGCAGCGGCCAGGCCGCGCTCCAGCTCGGCAGTAAGCTCGGGCAGGCGCGACACGCGGTTGAGGAAGATCGCCAGCTCCAGCAGCGACTCCAGGGTCTGGACATGGTCGAGGCCAAGCACCCGCTCACGCGCGCCGTAGACCCGGCGCAGAAGCGGCTCAGCGTCCTCATATTGGCGCTGCTGGAAGAACAGCTGGCCGAGGTTGGCGAGCGCGTTCAGCGTTTCCGGGTCGTTGGGCCCGGCGACGCGCTCGAGCCCCGCCGAAGCCTCCAGTGCGAGCGGAAGAGCCGCCGCATAGTCGCCCTGCAGATAGTGGATCACCGCGATGTCGTTCATCGCCTGGAAGGTCAGTCGATGAGTCCGGCCTAGCCGCCGCTCTGCGACCGACCGCGCTTCAGTCGAAAGGCGCAGCGCCTCGGCAAAATTGCCGGAGCCGAAGGCCTGGCGGGCCTGGTCGTTGATCGAACGGAAGGCCGCCTCTGCCGAACGGGGCTGCGCATGAACGGAAGGCGCCGCCACACAGGCGAGCAGGATGGGCAGGATCTTGATGATTTTGAATTGCATCGGCCCGACATGCGGCCCCGCGCGGCGAAGCGCAAGCGCGAGAGACGCTGGCAGTGTCCGCGCAACCGGTTACAACGGTGCGCCAAAGGGGAAGACGATGCGCCACCTGGTGATCGCGGGACTGCTGCTCGCCGGCACCGATCCGGCCGCCGCCCAGGAAATCCGGCGGGTCGTGCCGGAGCGCGCGCCGATCGCCGATTCGGTAGAAGTGCCGGCGGGAAGCCGGCTGGTCTATGTCAGCGGCACCGTTCCCGGCATCGCCGATCCGTCCGCGCCCGAGGGCAGTGCCGAGCGCTACGGCGACACCGCAACCCAGACCCGGTCGGTCCTGCGCACCATCGAGCAGCGCCTTGGCGAGCACGGCCTCGGCCTTGGCGACGTCGTCATGATGCGCGTGTTCCTGGTCGCGCCGCCGGGGCAGGCGCGGATGGACTTCCCCGGCATGATGACCGCCTATCGCGAGTTTTTCGGGACGGCCGCGCAGCCCAATGTGCCGGCGCGCTCGACCATGCAGGTGGCCGGGCTGGTGGTGCCGGGCTGGCTGGTCGAGATCGAGGTGACGGCGGCCGCGCGGCCGCGCTGAGGGGGGGGAGCCAAATGGGACTGACGCGGCGGGCCTTCCTCGAACGGCTGGGTGCTCTTGGTGGCTACAGCGCCGTCTATCTCGGCATGGAGGCGATGGGCCTCCTCAACGCGCCCCCCGCCAATGCCGAGCCGTTCGAACTCCCCCGCCAGGCCGGCAACGGGCGCAGCGTCGTCATCCTCGGCGCCGGAATCGCCGGCCTCGTCGCCGCCTATGAGCTGAAGCGCGCCGGCTGGGACGTCACCGTGCTGGAGGCGCGCGACCGAGTCGCCGGCCGGGTGTGGACGATCCGCGGCGGCGACCGAATCGTCCAGACGGGTCGCGCGGACCAGGTCGCCCGCTTCTCCGACGGTCTCTATTTCAACGCCGGCGCCGCGCGCATCCCCGCCGCCCACCGCACCATCCTCGGCTACGCCAAGAGCTTGAACGTCCCGCTCGAGGTGATGGTCAATGCCAACCGCGCGTCCAAATGGGATTTCGGCGGCCGCGCCTGGTCGAACCGCGAAGTCACTCACAGCCTGCGCGGCCGCTTCAGCGAGCTCCTCTCGAAGGCGATCGACCGCCATGCGCTCGACGCCGAGATCCCCGCCGGCCAGCGCGACAATCTGCGCGGCTTCCTCGCTTTCTATGGCGAGCTCAACCAGCGCGGCGAATATGAGCCGTCCGGCCGCACCGGCTATGCCGAGCATCCCGGCGGCTACAATGCGACGGGACGCGCAAACGGCGGCCTCACCCTCGAGCAGATCATGAGCCAGCCCGCCTGGGCGTTGCCGCTCGTCTTCGAGGAATTCTTCGACCAGCAGTCGCCGATGTTCCAGCCGGTCGGCGGCATGGATCGCATCGCCCATGCCCTTTACGAGCAGGTCCGGCCGCAGGTGCGGCTGAACCGCCCGGTGCTGGAGATCCGCCGGACGGGCGACCGCGTCCGAATCGTCCACGGGCCGGGTCGGCAGGCGCTGGAGGCGGACTATTGCCTGTGCACACTGCCGCTCAACCTGCTGCAGCGCATCCCAAGCGACTTCTCGCCGGCCAAGCAGGCGGCGATCGGCGGCGTCCCTTACGTGCCCGGCGGCAAGGTCGCCTTCGAATCGCGCCGCTTCTGGGAGGATGAGGGCATTTACGGCGGCCTCGGCTGGACCGACCAGGTCACCGAGAATTTGATCTACCCGTCCGGCGGCTGGCATTCGGACAAGGGCGTGCTCGTCACCGCCTATGTCGCCGGCTGGACCTCGCAGAACCACCCGGCCGAATTCACCGCGCTGAGCCACGACGAGCGGTTCCGCATCTCGCGCGAGGTGGTCGAGCGGCTTCACACCGGCCATAGCCGCGAGCTCGTCAATCCGGCCACCGTCTCCTGGGGGCTGACGCCCTGGTCGGAAGGGATCGGGCCAGCGCATCCCGACTGGTTCAGCAATCCGCGGCCCGCCCGCTATGCCGAGCTGCTGCGTCCGGAGGGTCCGATCTTCTTCGCCGGCGAGCATCTGAGCTACCTCCTGTTCTGGCAGGAAGGCGCCGCCTTGTCGGCGCAGGAGGCGATGCGGCTGATGAGCGCGCATGCCGCCGAGCGGCGGCTGGCCGCGGCGTGACGAGAGGGAGGAACATCATGTTGCTGAAGCGGATCACGATCGCGGCCGTGGCCCTGCTGGCCTTGCCGTCCTGCATGACGACCCCGCCGCCCGACTTCGCCGCCGCGGTGGCGGCGCCGGGCCGCAGCGACGCCCATCGCCAGCTCGACGAGGTGCGCCGGCCAGCCGAGATCCTTGCCTTCATGGGCCTGGAGCGCGGCGACCGAGTCCTCGATTACTTCACCGGCAATGGCTATTATGCCGAGCTGATGGCGCAGGCGGTCGGGCCGCAGGGCTCCGTCGTCGGCTGGAACAGTGCGAGCTTCGGCGCCAACCCCCAGATCCGCGCCAGCCTCGACGCCATCGCGGCGCGCAACCCCAACGCCACCTTCACCGCGTCGCCCGTCACCCAGCTGTCGTTCGCGCCGGAAGCGTTCGACTTCGTGATGATGCACCTCGTCTATCACGACGCGTATTGGGAGAGCGAGCGCTTCGGCCTGCCGCGCATCGATCCGAACACGGTCACGCGCGCCATCTACCAGACTTTGAGGCCCGGAGGCGTGCTCGCGGTCATCGACCATGTCGCCAATCCCGGCCGCGACACCCGCGCCGAGGTCGAGGCGACCCACCGCATCCTGCCCGAGACGATCCGAGCCGACTTCGAGCGCGCCGGCTTCGTGCTGGAGTCGGAGTCGCCGCTTCTGCGCAATTCCGCCGACGACCGTTCGGTCAGCGTGTTCGACCCGTCGATCCGCGGCCGCACCGACCGCGTCGTCTACCGCTTCCGCAAGCCGCGGCGGTAGGCCCGGTGGCCGAGAACAAGACCAAGCCGACGGCGGCGAGCGTCGCCGACTTCCTCGACGCCGTCCCCAACGCGCAACGGCGCGAGGACGGGAAGAAGGTCTGTGCGATGATGGAACGGCTGTCGGGCTATCCGCCGGTCCTGTGGGGGCCGAGTATCGTCGGCTTCGGCTCCTACCACTACAGATATGAGAGCGGGCGCGAAGGCGACGCGGGCAGGATCGGATTCTCGCCGCGATCGACGTCGCTCGTTCTCTACCTGGTCGACGGATACAGGGGGAAGGAGGCGCAGCTGGCCAGGCTGGGCAAGCACAAGATCGGCGTCTCCTGCCTCTACATCAGCAAGCTCGCCGACGTGGACCTCGCCGTCCTGGAGGAGATGATCACGGACTCGCTGGCCTATATGGACGAGAAATATCCCCGCGCCGACTGACCGGCCCGGCCTCCCCCCTTGCAGTCTCCGCATCTCGTGTCATGAGACTGCAACAAAAGTGTCATCGTTCGGGCGGGAGGTCCTGTCATTCAGCAGATCGCGGCTCTCCCTTACCGAAGCACCGGCACCGCCATCGACGCGCCCGTCAACGTTCTCCTGATCACATCGCGCGAGACCAAGCGTTGGGTGATTCCCAAGGGCAATTGGGCGAGCGGCGAGACTCCTCACGGCGCCGCGGCCGCCGAGGCCGAGGAGGAGGCGGGGGTGCGCGGCGCGATCTGCCCGACGCCGATCGGGTCCTACCGCTACCGCAAGCGGCGCTCCAACGGCGCCTCGCTGATGTTCGACGTCGACGTCTATCCGCTCGCCGTCACCCAGGAGCTGGACGCCTGGAAGGAGAGCGGCCAGCGCGAGCGGCGCTGGTTCCCGCTCGCCGAAGCGGCCGACGCGGTGGAGGAAGAGGATCTCGCCGACCTCATCCGCTCGTTCGGCCCGTCCGAGTTCAACAAGGCCGCGCGGCGCAACGCGATGCTCGCAGCGGTCGCCGAAAAATCGAAAGTGGGTCCGATGTTCGCCTGGTTTCAAAAGCTGTTGCCGAAGACCGGCGGGTTCTTCGAACTGTTCGAGGCGCATGCCGTCAGCCTCGTCGCGGCGGCGACCGCGGTCAGCCGGCTGCTCGAAGGCGGTCCGTCCATGGCCGACCATGTCCGCGAGATCCATGAGCGCGAGCATGACGCCGACAATGTCATCCGTGACGTTCTCACCACCGTGCGCCGGACCTTCCTGACGCCGTTCGACCGCGGCGCCATCACCAGCCTCATTGGCTCGATGGACGATGCGATCGACGAGATGCAGGCGACCGCCGCCGCGATCGACCTCTACGAATGGACGGAGTTCGATCAGGAAATGAAGGACATGGCGGCGATCGTCGTCGACTCAGCCCGGCTGACCGCCGAGGCCATGCCGCTGCTGCGGGACGTCGCCGCCAACGGCGCGCGGCTCCACGAGCTGACCGGCCGCCTGGTGCGCATGGAAGGCCATGCCGACGAGATCCACGCCGCCGGCCTCAAGCGGGCGTTCCAGAGCTACGGCGCGACCGACACGCTCCGCTTCATCGTCGCCCGCGAAATCTACAAGCATCTCGAGCGCATCGCCGATTCGTTCGAGGACGTCGCCAACGAGATCGACGGCATCGTCATCGATCATTCCTGAGGCGGCGCACCGATGCACGAACTCGCGCTGCCGCTGCTCGCCGGCCTCATCATCCTCGCGCTGGCGTTCGATTTCCTGAACGGCCTTCACGACGCCGCCAACTCGATCGCGACGGTGGTGGCGACGCGGCTGCTCGGCCCGGTCCAGGCGGTCGCCTTTGCCGCCTTCTTCAATTTCGCCGCCTACTTTTTGATGCTGGCCTTCCCGTCGCTCCACAAGGTCGCCGAGACGATCGGCAAGGGCCTCATCGACAAGGACTTGGTGACGCCGGGTGTCGTGTTCGGGGCGCTGATCGGCGCGATGTTCTGGAACGTGGTGACCTGGCTCAAGGGCATTCCGTCATCGTCGAGCCACGCGCTGGTCGGCGGAATCGTCGGCGCCGGCGTCGCCCATGCCGGCTTCACCTCGATCCAGTGGACCGGGCTCAACATGACCCTTGTCGCGATCGTGCTGTCGCCGACGCTCGGCATGATCCTGTCGATGCTGATCATGCTGGCGACCAGCTGGCTGATCGCCCGTGCCACCGTGAGCACCGCAGAGCGCAGCTTCCGCGCCCTGCACCTCGTCTCTTCGGCCGCCTACTCGGTCGGTCACGGCCTCAACGACGCTCAGAAAACGATGGGCATCATCACCGTTCTGCTCTACTCGACCGGCTATCTCAGCGGCGAGTTCCACGTGCCGCACTGGGTTGCGATCAGCTGCTACATCGCGATCGGGCTCGGCACGCTGATGGGCGGCTGGCGGATCATCGAGACGATGGGATCGCGCATCACCAAGCTGTCGCAGCACCAGGGGTTCAGCGCATCGACCGGCGGATCGGTGATGCTGTTCGCGGCGTCCGCGCTCGGCATCCCGGTGTCGACGACCCACACCATCACCGGAAGCATCATCGGCGCCGGAGTCGCTCGGCGCGCCTCGGCGGTGCGCTGGGGAGTCGCCGGCAACGTCCTCGCGGCCTGGTTCATCACCATCCCCGCCTCTGCGACGGTCGGCGCGCTCTTCTACCTGCTGACCCGATTGCTCTGAGCGCGGCTTCGGCACTCAGCCGTCCTGCTCGGGCGCTTCGGCGAGCGGGAGGGTGAAGCAGAAGGCGGTGCCGCGCGGCTCGTTGGCCTCCACCCAGATGCGGCCGCCATGCGCCTCGACGATGGCGCGGCAGATCGACAGGCCGATGCCCATCCCCTTCGGCTTCGAGCTGGCGAAGGGGACGAACAGCCGCGCGTCTTCGGCGACTCCGTCGGCCGTGTCGCTGATCCGGACCAGCGCGTCGCTGCCGCTTTTCTCCACCTCGATGCTGACCGGATCGTCGCGCCCGGCCTCCTCCATCGCCTCGCGCGCGTTGCGCAGGAGATTGAGCAGGACCTGCTCGATCTGCACCCGGTCGGCGATCACGAGGTCGGCGTCAGGGTCCACCTCGACGGTCGGCGCTGGCCCGCCGGGCAGGCTGGCGGCCGCGAGCTGGACCGCTTCGTCGATCGCGGTGGACAGGCTTTCGGGCTGCGGCGCCACGTCATTAAGCGTCGCCCGCTCATGCAGGCGGCGGACGATTTCGATGGCATAGTCCGCGCTCTTCTCCGCTGCGGCGAGCGCCTCGTCCAGATCCTGGACGCTCTGGCCCGCCGGCGAGGCCACGGCGCGCCTGATCGCGCGCACGTAATTGCCGATCGCGGTGAGCGGCTGGTTGAGCTCGTGCGACAGCACGCCCGCCATCGCGCCCGCCGCGCTGAGACGCGAAACCTGGACGAGCTCGGAGCGGACGCGATGAAGCTCCAGCTCGATTTCCTTGCGCTTGGTGATGTCGATGTCGAGGCCAACGATCCGCTCGGGGCGCCCCTGTGCATCCCTGGCCAGTTCGCCGAGCCCCAAGACCCAGCGGCGGCTGCCGTCCGGCGCGCAGGTCCGGTAGACCGCGCGGTAGGAATCGCCGGTCTTGGCGGCTCGATCGAGCTTGCGCAGGGTCGCCTCGGCATCATCCGGATGGAGGTGGGCCTGCCATTCCTCCAGGCTCAGCATTTCCGGATGATCGGACGCGAGGCCGTGCATCTCGTTGCTTCGCGGGCAGTGGCGGATCTGCCGACTGCGGAGGTCGAGCTCCCAGGTCCCCGCGCCCGCGCTGCGCTGCGCGATGCTCAGCCGCTCGAAGGCTTCCTGGGCCCGTGCCTCCGCTTCCTTGCGTTCGGTGATGTCGGAGCTGCTTCCAACCATCCGCGTCGCCAGGCCGGTGTCCGGGTCGCGCGCGACTACGCGGCCGCGGTCGAGGTTCCACAGCCATCGGCCATCGCCGCGACGGATCCGGTATTCGCACGAATAGATGTCGGTTCGGCCCTCGAGATGATCGTTGAGGCTGGCCGAGAACGTCGCCCAGTCGTCGGGATGGATCAGCTCGCGAAGCATCTCGAAGCGATCGGTGAGCAGGCCGTCCTGCTTCCCGAGCCGCTCGACCAGCCGCGGCGACATCTCGATTTCGCCATTGGCGATGTTCCAGTCCCAGGCGCCGTCGCCGGTCGCCTCCAGGACCAGTCTCAGCGTCTCCTCGCTCATCTTGATCGACGCCCGCGCCTTGCGCTCGGGCGTGACGTCGCGGAAGAAGAGCTGCTGGCCGGACGGCACCGGTCGGACATTGACGTCGAACCATCTGCCTAGGTCCGGCTGGTAGAATTCGAAGCGGACCGGCTGCCGGTCGGCTGCGGCCTTGTGCATCAGGTCCCACGCCTTGGTCCCGGCGCTGAGAGGGAAAGCCTCCCAGATCACCTGGCCGCGCAGGTCGCGGCCGTTGGTCAGTTCCTGCGCGTTGGCATTGAGATAGGTGAAGCGCCATTGCGCATCGAGCAGGAAGGCATAGTCGGTCGTGCCCTCGAGGACGTCGACGACTTCCGGCAGCGCCGGCGGCGCGCCGCTCTCGACCGCACCGCGCGGGCGCTGCGCCGGCGGCAACGGCGCCGGCGGAAGCGGTTCGGCGGCCCCGCTGTCGAGCGGAGTCAGCTCGGCGTCGATGGCCAGGCGGATCGCCTCGGGCAGGCTCGAGATGCCGAGGTCGGCCATCATGTTGGCCCGGTGCATCTCCACCGTGCGCGGGCTTAGGTCGAGCTTGCGGGCGATGGACTTGTTGGGCAGGCCCGCGAGCAGGCCCTGGAGGATCTGGCGCTCGCGCGGCGACAGCCGGTCGAGACGCGCGATGGCTGCGGTCTTGGCCTCGGCCCGGCCGCTCCTTTTGTCCGCCGTCTCGAGCGCACGCTCGATCGCCGCGATGAGTTCGGCCTCCTGATAGGGCTTCTGGAGGAAATCGACGGCCCCGAGCTTCATGGCCTGGACGGCAAGGCCCAGTTCGCCATGGCCGCTGATCATGATGACGGGGAGGGTCACGCCGCGGCGCGGCAGTTCTTCCAGTAGTTCGAGGCCGCTCCGGCCGCTCATCCGCAGGTCGAGCAGGATGCAGCCGCGGCCCAGACGGGCCTGGGCGAGAAATTCCTCGGCATCCGCATAGACCTGGGTCGCGTAGCCTTGGCCAGCAAGCAGGAAGCTGGTCGCTGCACGAACCTGCGCGTCGTCGTCGACAATATGAATGACAATTGACAAGATTAGTCTCGGACTCTGACCACAAGACACCCAGCAAGAATAGTTAACGCATTGAACGTATTCGGCGGGTTTCGCTACCGTACATTCCCCGTACTTAATCAGGGTTAGCAAAAAGCGCAGCCGGGTGGGTGCGGCTTGGGTACGGGTGCGAAACGGTCTGCTGTTCGACGAAGCCGTCCGTTCCTGCGACGAAACGGCTTGCGCCGCTGCTACAAGCGTAGCATGCTACAGATGTAGCAGGGAGGCTCTTTTGATCGATTCGCTTCCGCGCCGCGAGCGCGAAATCTTCGAGATCCTGTGCCGGGGCGAGGCGACCGCCGCCCAGGTCCGCGAGCAGATGAAGGACCCGCCGAGCTATTCGGCGGTCCGCACCATGCTCGCTCGGCTCGAGGCCAAGGGGCTGGCGAGCCACAAGACCGTCGACCAGGCCTATGTCTACAAGAGCGTTCCGCGCCCGGCGACGGTACGCGACTCCGCTCTTAAGCAGGTCGTGCGCACCTTCTTCAACGGATCGGCGGCGAGCGCCGCCACGGCCCTGCTGGGGCTCACCAAGTCCTTGTCGGCTGATGAACTCGACGCGCTCCAGAAAGCGATCGAGGAAGCAAAGGAGCGGCAGTCATGACGAGCTGGTTCTTCATCGAGATGGCCGCCAAGTCGGCCCTGATCTGCGGCCTCGCCCTCGTCCTCGCGATGGCGCTCAAGGACCGTGCCGCGGCCGACCGCGCGCGGGTGCTTCAGATCGGAGTCGCGCTGCTGGTGGCGCTGCCGCTGATCGACATCCTGTTCCCGGTGCTGCGCGTCGAGGCGTTCGCCGCGCCAGAGCCGCTGACCCAGGAGCAGATCGACGCGCTCGTGCTACTCGCCGCGGCGACGCCGGCCGGCGAGGCGAGCATCTGGGACGATCCCGCGCCGCTCATCCTGCTGCTGTGGGCGGCGGGGGCGATCGGCGTCGGCGCGCGGCTGGCCGTCGGCCTGATCACCCTGCGCCGCTGGACCCGAAGCGCGGTTCCGGCGAGCGATCCGGTCTGGGTGGACGCGCTGGAGCGTGCCCGTGAAGCGAGCGGCGCGCCCGCCAATCTGAAGCTGCTCGTCGCCGACAAGGTGCCGGGCCCGCTCGGCTGGGGTTTGTTGCGGCCGGTCATCCTGATCGATGCCGACACCTATGCCGAGCGCGAGGAGGCCGACGCGATCCTCGCCCACGAAGTCGCGCACGTCGCCCGCCGCGATTGGCCGGCGCTGATCCTGGCGCGCGTCGCCACCGCCCTGTTCTGGTTCAACCCGCTGAGCTGGGCGCTGGCCCGCGAGGCGGTGCAGCAGGCCGAGGAAGCCGCCGACGCCCATGCCGCGCGCGTCGTCGAGCCGACCCGCTATGCCGAGACCCTGCTCAGCTGGGCGCAGCTCGACCGCGGCGACGGCGTCCCCGCGACGTCGATCGCGCCGGGCCGCCACGGCCTGTCGCGGCGGGTGCGCGCGGTGCTCGAGGAACGGCTGCGCGACCGTCCCGCCGGAACGCGCATCGCCCGCTTCGCGATGTTGCTGTGCGTCGGCGTCGCCGCCCCGCTCGCGACATTGGAGCTGGTCGAAGCGGCGCGTCCGCCGGCCGCCTCGTCCCGTCCCGGCTCGTTCGCGGCCGTCGCGCAAGACGCCGCCGGC
>NZ_JAANPA010000016.1 GCF_011320075.1 Sphingosinicella sp. YJ22
TGAAGCAGCCAGGTGAGGAACAGGCCGAGCTGGATTGGGCCCTGGCCGCCACCGCCGCCAAAGCGGCCGCCGCCACCGAATCCGCCGCGCCCGCCGCCGCCCGGCCCGCGCGGACCCCGGCCGGCACGCTCGCCGCCCTCGCCGCCTTGCCGGCCTTCGCCCCGGGCGCCGCCGCCAAACGGCCCCTGCCGCCGTTGCGGCTGCGGGCCCCAGGGGGTGGAGAAGTCGACGCCCCAGCGGACCTCGCGCCGCTCGGCGCGGGCGAAGTTGATCGGCCGCGTGTCGAGGCTGATCAGGCGGCCGTCCGCATCGCGCACGAAGCGCTCGGGGAATGCCGCTTCCACTTCCGCCGTGGCGGCGGGGAATTCGCTGATCGGGTTGTCGATGACGCTGTCGACATAATTGGCGCGGAACGACAGGTCGGGGTTGCCCTGCAGCGGCCGCCAGTTGACGCCGAGGTTGATTACCCGGCGGCTGTCGGCGTTGAGGTTCGGATTGCCGCCGTCGATTCGGGTGATGTCGACGCTCTCGCCGCGCACGAAGTCGAACACGCGGCTGTTGGGCGTGGCGATCACCGGGTCGCCGAGCTGGGTGATGCTCGGCGCGCCTTCCTCGTGGGTGACCGAGCCGATCAGGCTCAGCGTGCCGGTCGGCCGCCAGTTGAAGCCGTAGCCGAGCGTGGTGAGCGTGCCGAAGTCCGAAAGCTCCTCGGCGCCGACATTGACGTTGACCGACAGGTCACCGATCGCGTCGAGCACCTCGGCGCGGCGGCTGGCGATCGGAATATCGAAGCTCGCCTGGCCGTCGAGCCGCTCGCGCGACAGCGATGTCTCCTGGAAGGTGCCGGCGCGGGTCGACTGGCTGTCGAAGGTGCGCAGCTCGCCGCCGAGCCGGATGCTGGCGTTGACGCGGCCGGCCGGCAGGCTGACCACCGGACCGTTGAGCACCAACTGCGCGTCCGCCGACTGGTTGACGGACTCGGCGACGTCGGGCGCGGCGCCGGCGAGCCGCTCGGTTTCGCTGTCATTCTCGACCCGGTCGTAATTGGCGGTGAAGTTCCACCGCCACGGCGCGATGTCGCCGTTGAGGCCGAGGCCGAGATGGTTGTTCCAGGTCTCGCCCTGGCGGGTCAGCGGCGTCCGGCTGTCGGGATCGTTGGACGGCAGGCCGAGCAGGCTGTCGCTGCGCGAATGGGTGAAGCGCGCGTCCACCGTCGCCGCGGCGTTTCCGAACAGGTTGCGGCTGTGCGTGCCGTTGAGCTGGATGCTCTCGCTCTCGCCGAGCAAGGTGCGGAAGTCGCCCAGGTCGGTGGCGTTGCCCTCGATCGCCTGGATGATGTCGCGCTCGCTTTCGAGCAGCGCCGCCTGGCTTTGATATTCGATGCCGAGCTGGGTGCGGGTCGGGCCGGCGATCTGGAGATAGTCGAGATCGGCCTCGGCGACGCCGCGGCCGCCGGCGGTCGCCATGCCGCCTTCGAGCTCGACCGTGGTCGCGTCGAAGCGGCGGCGAAGCACCAGGTTCACGACTCGCTGGTCGGCGCGGTAGCCGTAGCGAAGCGCCACTTCCTCGGGGAAGATCTCGACCCGCGCGATCGCCTCGGGCGGGATGTCGCGCACCTCGGAGAAGCTTGAGATGCGCCGGCCGTTGACCAGCACCACGGGGCGGCCTCCGCCGCGGCCGCGGCCGCTACCGGTCTGCGGGGCGAGCGCGTCGAGCAGCTCGTTGACGTTGCTCGCGCCATAGGAGCGGATCTCGGCCGGGTTCAGGGTGACCTCGGCCGGAATGTCGCCGAGCACCGAGCCGCGCGGGCGCTGGCCGGTGACGACGATCTCGTTCTCGCTGTCCTCCTCGAAGACGAGGTCGGTTTCATCCTCTGCCTCGGGCTGGGCAGCCGCGGCCTCGGCCGGGATCTCCTCGGGCACGGGCGCCGGCGCGGCCGCTTCCTGGGCGAAAGCGGCGGTCGGGACGGAGCAAAGCAAAGCGGCGATCAGTGGACGGGAAAAAGACACGAGGAACCCTTTTTACGATCCGGCTCCCCTGACGCCGGCACTTCATGTGAGCGCCGCGGTAAATCCGCTTTGTCTCAAAAGTATCCCCGGGACGTGGAAATTGGTCGCCTCGCCCGGCGACGGGGCCGGTTCAGCGCGCCGGAATCACGGCAGGCGCCACATCACGCTCTGCTCGATCGGGGTCCACAGGCCCATGCGCACACCCGCCGCACGCAGCGCCCGGCCGGTCCATTCGTTGCACGTCATGATCGCGCTGTAGCCGCCATTGGCCTCGTAGAAGGCATCGTTGCTGTTGTAGCCGCGGCCAGGGACCGGGATCGTCCGCCCCTGCGCGTCGAGTTGGAAGCGCGGCCGGATATAGTCGACCAGTCGGCGATATTCCTCGGCGGTCAGGGTGATCGCCTTCTGCTCGCTGCCCTCGCGCGGATCCTGGAGGTGATCGACATGGACCAGGGTGCTGCCGAGCCCGGTCGCGGCGTTGAACGCGGTCGCCAGCGACAGCTCGGCCCAGCTCGGCGTGTTGAGGTAGAAGTCGCGGTGGCCGTAGCCGACGATGATGTAATTGCCGCGCGCCGGCACGCGCAGATGCTCGGCCGGAACATAGGGCCGCCAGTCCATCAATTCGTTGACCAGCGGCATTCCGATGCCGGTATGGACGCCGTTGGTGTTGACAAACACCGTCACCCCGCGGTCGGCCTCGCGCCACCCCCAATTGGCCGGGATGAGGCCGAGCACGACCAGCGCGACGAAGTAGAGCAAAGGGATCGCGACCAGCACCAGCAACGTGCGGCGCAGGATGCGGAGCGATGTCCTGATGGCAGCAGCGCGGTTCACGCGCCCCTCTTATGTCATTCCCGCGAAAGCGGGAATCCAGCTTCCTTTCTGCACTATCGGTGCCGGAAGGCGCTGGATTCCCGCTTTCGCGGGGATGACAGCAGGACGGTTAGCCGAACAGCTTGTTGGCAACCTCGGCGACCAGCCGGCCCTGGGTGCGGGCGCCGTCGAGCTCGTTGTCGCTCGGCTGGCGCGATCCGTCGCTGCCGGCGATGGTGGTGATTCCGTAGGGCGACCCGCCGGTCACTTCGTGAAGGATCATCTGCCCGCCCCAGCTATAGGGCAGGCCGACCAGCACCATTCCGAAATGGAAGAGGTTGGTGTGGATCGCCATCAGCGTCGTCTCCTGCCCGCCATGCTGGGTGGCGGTGGAGGTGAAGGCGCTGCCGACCTTGCCGTTGAGGGCGCCGCGCGCCCACAGGCCGCCGGTCTGGTCGAGGAAGTTCGCCATCTGCGACGCCATCCGTCCGTAGCGCGTGCCGACTCCGATGATGATCGCGTCGTAGCCCTCGAGCTCGTCGACGGTCGCGACCGGCGCCGCCTGGTCCATCTTGTAGCCTGAGCTCTTCGCGACCTCGTCCGGGACCAGCTCCGGCACCCGCTTGATGTCGACGGTGGCGCCGGTGGCGCGCGCGCCCTCGGCGACGGCCTCCGCCATCCGCTCGATACGGCCGTAGGACGAATAATAGAGGACGAGGATGCGGCTCACGATGGTCTCCAATCGATGGGGGTGCGACGCCGAAGCGCCTTCGACAAATGGGCGAAACCGCTTAAGGGTCCCGGCAACATGTCCCCGCGTGGCCGGAAACTGGCTCTTTTTGCCTTACCTGTGTTGGTGCTCGCCGCGATCCTGCTCGTGTGGTTGAGCGGCGACCTGCTGACGCTCGGCGAATTGAAGCGGCGGCAGCTGGAGCTTCAGGCGGTGATCCGAGCGCAGCCGGTGGCCTTCACCGCGGGCTTCCTGCTGATGTTCGGAATCGTCGCGGCGGTGATGCCAGGCGCCGCCGTCCTGAAGGTCGCCGCCGGCGCCCTGTTCGGCCTGTGGGGCGGAATGGCGGTCGCGCTCGGCGGGACCCTGCTCGGCGCGGTGATCGGCTTCCTCGCCTCGCGCTATCTGATGCGCCACTGGGTCGAGCACCGTTTCGAGCGCCAGGCGGCGGTCATCAATCGCGGGCTGGAGCGCGACGGCATCGTCTATCTGCTCGCTTTGCGCTTCAACCCGCTCATCCCCTTCTTCCTGATCAATTTCGCGATGGGGCTGACTCGGATGCGCGCGACGACCTTCACCCTGGTGAGCCTGGTCGGCCTGCTCCCGGCGAGCTTCGTCTACGCCATCGCCGGGACCGAGCTGGCGCGGATCGAGCAGCCGTCGGACATCCTGTCGGCGCGGCTGATCGCGTCGCTCGTGCTGTTGAGCGTGATGCCGATCGCCGGCCGTTGGCTGTCGAGGCGGCTCGGCGGCCGGCGCGGCGTTGCCGATCCGCTGGAGCAGGCATAGGGGCGTGGCGATGACCCTGCCGCCCTATGCCCACACATTGTCGATCAGCGTCGAGGACGGCGCCGACGGCGAGCGCCGCTACCGCATGCCGTTCGGCGACAACGTCCTCGGCCGCCCCGGCTACCTCCATGGCGGCGCCATTTCCGGCCTTCTGGAGCTCGCCGCGATCGGCACCGCGATCCGGGCGATCGACGACGAGGCGGCGACGGTGAAGCCGATCAACATGACGGTGAGCTTCATGCGCGGCGGCACCGATCGGGACACCTATGCGAGCGCTACCGTCACCCGGCTCGGCAACCGGGTCGTCAATGTCGAGGCCCATGCCTGGCAGGACGACCCCGCCCGCCCGATCGCCTCCGCCCAGCTCAACCTGCTCGTTCGGCGGGGCTAGCCGCGCGGCATCAGCGCTTCGGCGGCGACGACCATCGCCTCCACACCGGCCGTCACCGACGGCTCGGGCTGGATCCGGAACAGCGGCGAATGGTGGCCGGCCGCGGTCGCTAGCTCCGCCGGCGCCGTGCCGCCGACGCCCATATAGACGCCCCTCACCCCGGTGTCGGGCGTGACGAAATAGGCGAAGTCCTCCGCGCCCATGCCGGTCCGCGGCATCTCGAACAACCGGTCGGCGCCCATCCGCTCAGCGATCGCGTCGCGCACCCGGCGCGCCGTCGCGGGGTCGTTGATCGTCGGCGGAGTCGTCTCGGTCGGCGACGGGGTCACCACCGGCAGCCGGCCCTCCGGCACGCCGTGCGCCAGGGCGGTGCCGCGCGCCACGCGGGCGATGTCGGCGAGCAGCTCGTCGCGCACCGCCTGGTTGTCGGACCGCACCGTCAAAGCGAGGTCGACATGCTCGGGGATGATGTTGGCCTTCACCCCGCCATGGATCATTCCGACGGTGACCACCGCGCCTTCGAGCGGGTTGATGCTCCGGCTGACGATCGACTGGAGCGACACCACGATCTGCGAGGCGACCAGCACCGGGTCGATTCCGAGATGCGGGTAGGCGCCATGCGTGCCGACGCCGTTGACCCGGATCGTCACCGTGTCGGAGCTCGACGCGACGATCGTGTCGGCGACCTCGATCCGGCCCGCCGGCCCCTGCGCGTCGACATGGAAGGCGAGCGCGTAATCGGGCTTGGGGAAGCGGGTGTAGAGGCCGTCCTGGATCATCGCCCGCGCGCCGGAGATGGTCTCCTCCGCCGGCTGCGCGATCAGCACCAGGGTGCCCGACCAGTTGGCCCGTCGCGCCCGCATCTGCCGTGCCGTGCCGACCAGGGCGGTGATGTGGACGTCGTGGCCGCAGGCGTGCATGACCGGCTGCTCGACTCCGGCCATGTCAGTCTGGCGCACCGTCGACGCGTTGGCGAGTCCCGAGCGCTCCTGAAGCGGCAGGCCGTCCATGTCGGCGCGCATCAGCACGGTAGGGCCAGCACCGTTGCGCATCACCGCGACGACTCCGGTGCCGCCCACACCGGTGGTCACGTCATAGCCGAGCAGGCGCAGCTCCTGCGCCATCCGCGCCGCGGTGCGGGTCTCGCGTCCGGACAGCTCCGGGTTGCGGTGGAAATGATCGAACAGCTCGGCGAGATTCTCGCGATAATCCTCGGCCACTGCGGTGCGGAGGTCGTTCTGCTGGGCCTGGATCGGAGCGGCGAAAGCGGCAAGGCTCGCAGCCGCCAACAGCAACTTCTTCATGACACCCCCTGTCTTCAATCTCTCGTCGCGAGGCTATCAGTATCCCGACAGCTGCGCCACGCGCTCGGCGTGATAATTGGCGTCGCCCCACAGCTCGTTGAGCGCGCGGTCGCGCTTCATGAACAGGCCGATGTCGTGCTCGTCGGTCATGCCGATGCCGCCATGCATCTGCACGCCTTCCTGAACCGCGAGAGTGGCGGTGCGCCCGGCCTTGGCCTTGGCGACCGAGACCATGAGCTCGGCCTTGGAATCGCCCTCGTCGAGCAGCTGCTGCGCCTTGAGAGTCGCTGCGCGCGCGATCTCGATCTCCGAATAGAGATGCGCCGCGCGGTGCTGGAGCGCCTGGAACTCGCCGATCGGCCGGCCGAACTGGGTGCGCTGCTTCAGATAATCGACGGTCATGTCCATCGCGCCCGAGGCGACGCCGACCTGTTCTGCCGCGATGCCGGTGCGTCCGGCGTCAAGCAGGCGGGTGAGCACCGCCCAGCCCTGGTCGACCTCGCCGACGACCGCGTCGGCGTCGACCTCGACATTCTCGAAGGTCAGCCGCGCCGCCATCGAGCTGTCGGCCAATCGCTCGGACGCCGCGCCGAATCCGCTCGCTTCCTTGTCGACTGCGAACAGGGTGAGGCCGTCGGTCTCGCCGGCCGATCCGCCGGTGCGGGCGGCGACGAGGATCACGTCGGCCGAGCCGCCCTGGACGACGAAGCTCTTGGCGCCATTGAGGCGGAAGCCGTTGCCCGAGCGCTCGGCGCGCATCGCCGTCGCTTCCGGACGGTGCTTGCGGCCTTCGTCGATCGCCACCGCGGCCACAATGTCGCCGCTGAGGATGCCCGGCAGCCAGCGCTCGCGCGCGGCGCTGCCCTTCACGCCCTCGACGAAGGCGACCGCGCTGACCAGGAAGGGCGACGGCGTCAGATTGCGGCCGATCTCCTCGAGCACGATCCCCGCCTCGACATGGCCGAGGCCGAGACCTCCGTCAGCCTCCGGCACCAGTATCCCGGTGAAGCCCATCTCGGCGAACTGCTTCCACAGCCCGTGCCCGAACCCGTCCTTGCAGCCACGGTCGCGCCAGTGCCTGAGCTGCGCCTTGATCGAACCCTGCTCGGCCATGAACTCGCGCGCCGTGTCGCGAAGCATCGCCTGGTCGTCGGTGAGGTACAGCGGCATGCGATCAGGTCCCCGGCAGGTTCAATATGCGCTTGGCGACGATTCCGAGCTGGATTTCGCTGGTGCCGCCCTCGATCGAATTGGCCTTGGTGCGCAGCCACTCGCGCGCGGCCTTGCCGCCCTTCGACCGCTCGCTTTCCCACTCCAGCGCGGAGGCGCCGCCGGCCGCCATGACCAGCTCGTGGCGGCGCTTGTTCAGCTCGGTCCCGGCATATTTCATCATGCTCGGCTGGGCGGGATGCGCCCGCCCCGCCTTCAGCTCGTCGATGAAGCGCTCGCTCATCGCCCGGAAGGCGATGGCGTCGACGTCGAAGCGGGCGACGTCGGTGCGCAGCATCGGCTCGTCGGCGAGGAGGTCGCGGAGCGCGGTCCCAAGCGCCTCGCTTGAGCCGCCCGACAAGCCCATTCCGCTGATCATCTCGCGCTCGTGGCCGAGCAGATATTTCGCGACGTCCCAGCCCTTGTTGAGCTCGCCGACGAGCTGGTCCTTGGGCACCTTCACATCGTCGAAGAAGGTCTCGCAGAAGGGCGAGGAGCCGGAGATGAGCAGGATCGGCTTGGTCGAGACGCCCTCGCTCGCCATGTCGAACAGCAGGAAGCTGATGCCGCCATGCTTCGATTCTTTCGAGGTGCGGACGAGGCAGAAGATCCAGTCGGCCTTGTCGGCATAGGAGGTCCACACCTTCTGACCGTTGACCAGGAAATGATCGCCCTTGTCCTCCGCTGAAGTCTGAAGCCCTGCGAGGTCGGAGCCCGCGCCCGGCTCCGAATAGCCCTGGCACCAGCGGATCTCGCCGCGCGCGATCTCGGGAAGAAAGCGCCTCTTCTGCTCCTCGTTGCCGTATTTCAGCAAAGCCGGGCCGAGCATCGAGATGCCGAAGCTCATCAGCGGATTGCGCGCGCCGATCCGCGCCATTTCCTGCTTGAGGATCTTGGTCTCGGCGGGGGAGAGGCCGCCGCCGCCATATTCGCGCGGCCAATCGGGCACGGTCCAGCCGCGCTCGGCCATCGCGTCCATCCAGCGTTTCTGCGCGTCGTTCTTGAAGGTGGGATTGCGGCCGCCCCAGCAATAGTCGCTCTCGTCGCGCATCGGCTCGCGCATCTCGGCCGGGCAGTTCGCCTCCAGCCACGCGCGAGTTTCGCTCCGGAACGCCTCCAGGTCCGCCATTCCGCTTCTCCTTTACGTAAACGTCAACTGCCGCGCCTGCGCAACGGAGTCAACGCCACCTAAGTGCAGAGCGACAGGAACGCGATCTCGGTGACGGTGCCGCCCTCGACCTCGGTCGGCGGCGCGACATCGGACGTGTAATCGCGCGAGTCGACGATCGCGCCGGCCTCGTCGTAGCGCCGCCAAGCGAGCGGCGCATACATGCGGTTCGAGCAGTCGAGGCGCAGGCGATAGGAGTTGAGGGTCTGCTGGCCGGTTTCCGGATCGGTCATTCGGAACCAGGCGATTCGCGCGCTGCCGTCGCGCTGGACCGAGGTCGCGTCGACCGCGATCGACTGGCCCGACGGCGCGGCGCCGAGATTGAGCCAGGTCGGCGCGCTGTCCGCGGCCGGCGCCTCGGTCGTCGGCACCGCGACCGTGGCGGTGGCCGCGGGCGCACCGGGCTGGGCCGCTGCGACCGCGACCGGATTGAAGTCGATCGAACAGCTCGCGAGCGCGTTGCGCAGCGCGGTCGGGATCGCCCGCTCGCGCGCGCCGTCGGCGACGATCAGGATGTCGCGCGGGGTGATGCCCGAGGGGTTGGACAGGCCGCGCCGGAGCGCGCTCGCCCGCATCTCGAAGGCGCGCATGGCCCCATGGTCGAGGCGCCGGGCGAGATCGCGGCTGACGCAGCTCGTCTGGTCCGGCGAGAAGCCGTAGCGGGCGAGCTGCGGGGCAATGATCTGCTCCTCGTCGATGAAGCGGTCGGCGATATAGCCGGACGCGCAGCCGGCAAGGCCGAGCGCGGCGATCGTGGCGAACAGGGTTACGCGCATGGACAAGACAGGTCCTCCCGGGCCGCTGGTTATCAACAGCCCCGCGCGATTGCCACGGCGAAATCCCCGCCCCTTGCGTCCCCCGCCCTGGCGCGATAGCCGCAAATGGCGGGTTTACGTGAACGTAAAGCAGCGGGAGCGAGACGGTGGACTTTTCCCTTACGGAACGCGAGGCGCACTACCGCGACCGGGTCCGCGACTTCGTCGAGACTCGGATTCGCCCGCGGAAAGCGGACTATAAGAAGCAGCTCGCAACCGGCGACCGCTGGCAGCCGATCGAGGTGATCGAGGAGCTGAAGCCGCTCGCGAAACAGGCGGGCCTGTGGAACCTGTTCATGCCGCCCGGCCAGGCGCTCCGCCATGTCGACGAGAGCTTCCAGTTCGAGGGCACCCAGCTCACCAATCTCGAATATGCCTTGTGCGCCGAGGAGATGGGCCGAATCCTTTGGTCGGCCGAGGTGTTCAACTGCTCCGCGCCCGACACCGGCAATATGGAGGTGCTCCACCGCTACGGAACGCGCGAGCAGAAGGAGAAGTGGCTGAAGCCGCTCATGAACGGCGAGATCCGCTCCGCCTTCCTGATGACCGAGCCCGCGGTCGCCTCGTCCGACGCGACCAACATCCAGTGCGAGATCCGCCGCGACGGCGACGACTATGTCATCAACGGCCGCAAATGGTGGTCCTCCGGCGCCGGCGATCCGCGCTGCAAGGTCGCGATCCTGATGGGCAAGACCGACCCCGAAGGCCCGCGCCACCAGCAGCAGTCGATGATCCTGGTGCCGATCGACGCCCCCGGAATCACCGTCGAGCGGGCGCTCACCGTGTTCGGCTATGACGACGCGCCGCACGGCCACATGGAAATTGAGCTGAAGGATGTTCGAGTCCCCGCCGAGAACCTCCTTCTCGGCGAGGGCCGCGGCTTCGAGATCGCGCAGGGCCGGCTCGGCCCCGGCCGGATCCACCATTGCATGCGCACCGTCGGCGCCGCCGAGGAAGCGATCGCCGCGATGGCGCGCCGCCTCCAGAGCCGGGTCGCCTTCGGCAAGCCGCTCTCCTCGCACAGCGTCTGGGAGCAGCGCATCGCCGCCGCGCGCATCGACATCGAGGCATCCCGCCTGCTCTGCCTCAAGGCCGCCGACATAATGGACAAGGCCGGCAACAAGGCCGCAGCCCAAGAGATCGCGATGATCAAGATCCACGCCCCCAACATGGCGCTCAGGATCATCGACGACGCGATCCAGGCCCATGGCGGCGCGGGCGTCAGCCAGGATTTCGACCTCGCCTCGAGCTGGGCCGGAATCCGCACCCTCCGCCTCGCCGACGGCCCCGACGAGGTCCACGCCCGCGCCATCGCCAAAATGGAATATGCCCGCCATGCGGCAGAGCCGGGGGAAGGCAGATGAACCTGTTCGACCTCACCGGCAAAGTCGCCATCATCACCGGCTCCTCGCGCGGCATCGGCCGGGCGATCGCCGAGGCGATGGCGGATCAGGGCGCCAGGGTGGTGATCTCCAGCCGCAAGGCCGAGGCCTGCGCCGAGGCCGCCGACGCGATCAATGCCAAACACCCGGGCGCGGCGATCGTCGTCCCCGCCAACATTTCGTCGAAGGACGACCTGCAGAACCTGGTCGACGAGACCCGCCGCCAGCTCGGCCGAATCGACATCCTCGTCTGCAACGCCGCGTCCAATCCCTATTACGGCCCGATGGCCGGGATCAGCGACGACCAGTTCCGCAAGATTCTGGAGAACAACGTCATCGCCAATCACTGGCTGATCTCGATGGTCGCTCCGGAGATGGTCGAGCGGAAGGACGGCTCGATCATCATCGTCAGCTCGATCGGAGGCCTCACCAGCTCGACCGTGATCGGCGCCTACAACATCTCCAAGGCCGCGGACTTCCAGCTCGCCCGCAACCTCGCCGCCGAGTTCGGCCCGTCGGGCGTCCGCGTGAACTGCATCGCCCCCGGCCTCGTCCGGACCGATTTCGCCCGCGCCCTGTGGGAGAATCCCGACACGCTGAAGGCGGTCACCCGCCACACGCCGCTTCGCCGGATCGGCGAGCCGCACGAGATCGCCGGCGCCGCGGTGTTCCTCGCCTCCCCGGCCTCAACCTTCATGACCGGCCAGACGATCGTCGTCGACGGCGGCAGCACCACGGGAGCGGGACTATGAGCGGCAGGCTCGAAGGCAAGGTCGCCATCATCACCGGCGCCGGCTCCGGAATCGGCCGCGCGACCGCCAAATTGTTCGCGGACGAGGGCGCGAAGGTCATCGCCGCCGATCTCGACAATGCCGACGAGACCGCGGCCGAGATCGGCGCGGCCGCCCGCGGCTACACCGCCGACGCCGCCGAGGAGGACAGCGTCCGCCGCCTCGTCCGCCAGGCGCAGGAGCATTTCGGCGGGCTCGACATCTTCTTCGCCAATGCCGGCATCTCGGGCGGCCTCAAGGGCATCTTCGACCAGACCCCCGAGGACTGGCAGGAGATATTGCGCGTCAACCTCATCGGCCCGTGGCTCGCGGTGAAGCATGCCGCGCCGGTGATGAAGGAGCGCGGCGGCGGCTCGATCATCTGCACCGCGTCCGTCGCGGGCCTGCGCGCCGGCGCCGGCGGCCCCGCTTATTCGGCGTCGAAGGCCGGCGTGATCAGCCTGATCGAGACGGCCTGCGCCCAGCTCGTCGGCTCGAACATCCGGGTCAACGCCATCTGTCCGGGCCTCATCGAGACAGGAATGACCGCACCGATCTACGACTGGGCGAAGCAGGCGGGCACGTCGGACAAGATCGGCCAGCTGAACCCGCTCCAGCGCGGCGGCGAACCGGTCGAGATCGCCCGCGCCGCCCTGTTCCTCGCGACCGAGGAGAGCAGCTACGTCAACGGCCACGCCTTGGTGGTCGACGGCGGCCTCTCCGCCTCCCACCCCTGCCGCCGCCTCGCTTATGGCGCGACCGCTTTCTGACCTGAGGATTCGAACATGAGCCCGATCACCACCACCCGCCACGGCGACGTCCTGATCATCACCTCCAACAACCCGCCGGTGAACGCGCTCGGCCACGCGGTGCGCGAGGGCATCGTCAAGGGCATCGAGGAAGCGGACCGCGACGACGCGGTGAAGGCGGTCGTCATCATCGCGGAAGGGCAGACCTTCTTCGCCGGCGCCGACATCAGCGAGTTCGGAACGCCCAAGTCGTTCGAATATCCCGCGCTCCCGCAGGTCGTCGACATCATCGAGAATTGCACCAAGCCGGTCGTCGCGGCGATCCACGGCACCGCGTTCGGCGGCGGCCTCGAGGTCGCGCTCGCCTCCCATTACCGGGTGGCCGTCCCGTCGGCGAAGCTCGGCGTTCCGGAAGTGAAGCTCGGCCTGCTGCCGGGCGCCGGCGGCACCCAGCGGCTGCCGCGAGTTGCCGGCGTCAAGAAGGCCCTCGAAATGGCCGCGACCGGCAACCCGATCGGCGCGAAGGAGGCATATGAATGCGGGCTTCTCGACAAGCTCATCGAAGGCGACCTGCTCCAGCATGCCGTCGCCTTCGCCGAGGACGTGAAGGACGCGCGGCCGCTGCCCAGGTCGAGCGAGCGCGACGAGAAGCTTGCAGAGGCGCGCGACAATCCCGCCCTGTTCGACGAGTTCCGCGCGGCCAACGCCCGCAAGTTCCGCGGCTTCGACGCGCCGGAATACAACATCCGCGCGATCCAGACGGCGGCCGAGAAGCCCTATGCCGAGGGCGTGCTCGAAGAGCGCAAGCTGTTCCTCGAGCTGATGAGCGGCACCCAGGCGCGCGCCCAGCAATATTTCTTCTTCGCCGAGCGCAAGGCCTCGAAGATCGACGGTGTCCCCGAGGGCACCCGCCCGCGCGACATCCGCAAGGTCGGCGTGATCGGCGCCGGCACGATGGGCGGCGGAATCTCGATGAACTTCCTCAGCGCCGGAATTCCGGTCACCATCGTCGAGATGCAGCAGGAAGCGCTCGACCGCGGCACCGGCGTGATGCTGAAGAACTACCAGGCGACCGCGTCCAAGGGGAAGATGACCGCCGAGCAGGTCGGCCAGGCGATGGGCCTGCTCACACCCACCCTCAAGCTCGAAGACCTCGCCGACTGCGACCTCATCATCGAGGCGGTGTTCGAGAATATGGAAGTGAAGAAGGACATCTTCGGCAAGCTGGACAAGATCGCCAAGCCGGGCGCGATCCTCGCCTCCAACACGTCGTACCTGAACATCGACGAGATCGCCGCGGCGACCTCGCGGCCCCAGGACGTCGTCGGCCTCCACTTCTTCTCGCCGGCCAACGTCATGAAGCTGCTCGAGGTGGTGCGCGGCGCCAAGACCGCGCCCGACGTGCTCGTCACCGCGATGCAGCTCGCCAAGAAGATCCGCAAGGTCGCGGTGGTGGCGGGCGTCTGCTACGGCTTCATCGGCAACCGAATGCTGATCCCACGCCAGGTCGAGGCGACCAAGCTCCTTCTCGAAGGCGCCACCCCGGCCCAGATCGACAAGGTCCATGTCGACTTCGGGATGCCGATGGGCCCGTTCCAGATGGCCGACCTCGCCGGGGTCGACATCGGCTGGCACCGCGACCCCAGCCGAATCGAGAACATCCGCGACGCGCTCTGCGCCGTCGACCGCTGGGGCCAGAAGAAGGGCGCCGGCTTCTACGATTATGACGAGAAGCGCCGCCCCTCACCGTCGCCCAAGGTCCAGGAGATCATCGAGGATTTCCGCGCCAAGGCGGGCGTCCAGCCGCGCGAGATCAGCGACCAGGAGATCATCGAACGCACCCTCTACACCATGGTCAACGAGGGCGCCCTGATCCTCGAAGGCGGCTTCGCCCAGCGCGCCAGCGACATCGATGTGGTGTGGGTCTACGGCTATGGCTGGCCGGTCTATCGCGGCGGCCCGATGTTCTGGGCCGACACCGAGGGCCTCCCCAGGATCGTCGAAGGCCTCAAGCGCCAACAGGGCCGCCTCGGCCCCGACTTCAAGTTGTCGAAGCTCCTTGCCGACAAGGCCGAGGCCGGCGAGAAAATCTCGAAGGCGTGAGCGCGAGGAGATCGTCACCCCGAACTTGATCCGGGGTCCACCTTCTTCAAGCGGTGAATGGAAGGCAGGTGGATGCCGGATCAAGCCCGGCATGACGATCGGAGGGTTTCCGCAGCTCGGCGCGGCCGCTTTCGACCCGTTGCGGACCGTTGCGCAGTCCCTCATCATGCGGCGGATGTGGGCAAATTAGGCGAGCGGTGAGATGGTAGCAGTCCTTATATTGGCGATACTGGGCCTCGGTGATCCTCCCGAGACGCTGCCGATAGACGCGGCGATGGCGGAGTTGGAGGCAGCATTTTCGCGCCTAAGGGACTACCAGGCCGAGGCCGAAGAAGACATTGCCCGCTTGGGCCCGGTCGAACCAGGCTGGGCTACTTCAGGCACGTCGGCGGCCGCGGTGATCGAGGGGGCGAATGGCAGCGTTTTGCAGCACGTGCTCGGGGAATGGGAGAAGGGTGGCCATGGCGTGACCGTCGCTGGCGATCACCCTCTCAATGTGCCCACCGGGTGGAACCGCTACATCGTGCGAGCCTATTCAGGGCCGATCGATCACCATGCTTATTTTAGGATCAGCCCCGACCTCGTGATCCACACTTACGGAAGTGGTACCCGCATCGGCAACGCCATCTGCCGATCTACGCAGGGGGTTGAATTGGTCTCTCGAGAACTGTGGCGCAGCTGGTCGCCTGAAACCAGGGTCATGGCGTTCGGTATGGCTCGCGCAACGCGAGATGATCGCCATACTTACTGTTCGGTTTTCCGCGGTAGCGGAGACGGGCAATATATCCACCTAACCTACACGCCGGAGGGCCGGCCCTTCCTCCTGCCCCTCGAGGAACCACAACCGTTGGTGATCACCGAACGCGCGGATGCCGCTGCGAGAATCTTCACCCCGATCACTCAAGAATGACCGCTTTCCAACCATTCCAGTCACTCCACAGAGCGCCCGCTTTCGACCCATTGCGGACCTCGTACCAAGCGCTATCAACTCATCATGCCCGGCAATCGTCGAACCAGTGGAATCAAGTCGTCGTTCTTGATGGCAGCACTCATGTGTCTCGCGTCTTGCCTCGCTGCTGACGAAGATGACCGAACGCTCCGGCAGAACGAGATCGCAAGTTTTCGGCTGGCAGATGTTCGGTTGCCGCCTAGTGCGGCTAATGTGCGCGTCTTCACCTCGCACTTCGTAGACACTCACCTCTTTATGACTTTCGAGAGTAAGGAGAGCGAGGCACGACGTTTCGCAACTGAGATTTTGCGAGCACCTCCGACACAAGGGGGCAGCGGGCCAAGTAACGGAGGCGACCGGGCCCCAAGTTGGTGGGAGCCCAGCCCGACCCTAAATTCCGACGCTGGACAGTGGGAGAGCGTCGAGCGGCAGATGAACGTCAAGCTACTGCTGGTCCCCTCGACAGGTCGAGCGACCGTATGGCTGGAAGCCGGTTTCGATTGAAGCCGCCTACGCCCGCCTTCCACCAGTTACCCGGGGCGGGCGTCAGCTTACGACCCATTGCAGACATTGACGCGTGCTCTGGAAGGATGCGACTTGCAACGGGTGAGCCTCACGCAGCTGATTGACGTCTCCTGGGAGTGCACTGGTGGTCGCCGCCCACATCCGGCTGCACTGGTCCATCTGGAGCATCTTCACACCTACCGGGACAGCACGTTCGACGTTCACCGCTGCCAGACCTGCGGGACATCTTATTGGTGCGCACAGTCCGAGGTCAGCGACTGGGGCTCTGGCGGCGGAGACTATTACAACGTGCTGAGACGCTGGCTGCCCTTGAATGAAGACGAGCTCGACGCGGCGCGGTCGGACCCACAATTCCGGCCGCGCTCTAACCTTGAGCACCGTGAGAGCTCGGGGTGGCGGCGGGAAGGCTGAGCGCGCCGACGAACGTCCGCTTGAATCGGCAACCCATTGCGGACGTTCGCCCTCGGCTACATGAGGGGGACGAGGGGACGCCCGATGGATCACGCCACACCTAACCTGCCGTCGAAGGATTTCGAGGTCACGTCCCGCTTTTACACGCAGCTGGGCTTCGAGCGGGGCTGGCGGGATGATGGCTGGATGATCCTGAAGCGTGGCGGCTTGACCTTGGAGTTCTTCCCCCACCCGGACCTGAACCCGTCGGAAAGCTGGTTCAGCTGCTGCTTGCGGCTCGACGATCTGGCCGCCTTCTATTCGACCTGCCTGGAGGTCGGGGTGCCAGAACGGTGTTGGGGTCACCCCCGCCTCCAACCGCCGCAGCAAGAAGATAGCGGTCTCACAATCGCAGCCCTGATCGATCCAGACGGAACGCTCGTGCGCCTGATACAGAACTGACCTCAGCGTCTGCTTTCTACCCATCGCGGACGTCGCAGCCAGGCGGATGCCGGATCGAGCCCGGTGGCCCATCCTGGCAGGCTGGGTGCCGACATTCGTCCATTGCGGAAACGGATGTGCACCGTGATTTAACCTGCGAGGTGCAGGAGAGCGACGGTGAAGACGGTCTCGCTCCGAACATTCGTGCTCTCCGTCGGCGTGCCGGTCGCGCCCGTGGATCGGCTTCGACTCCTCCTACGCTGCCACGCATTAATGTGACGACAAACGGCCGGCAGCTCGGGGAACGTCGGGTCATCGCAAGGTAGATTGGCATGAACCAGCTCGAGGTTTCCAATGACACGTCGGTGCTTGAAGTGCCTGCGGCCCTGGATGGAAAAGGCAGGCTCACGGATGATTGCGTCCGAAAAGCGCTGACGGTCATGGATGCTCACGGGCTGGTTGTTTTGACCGATCTGCTGTCGGAGGAACAGGCGGATGTCGGCGCGGAGCTGATACGCCAAACCATCGACGATCCGGATCGCAAACGCGGCGCCTTCGCCAGCGAGACGGACAATCACTATATGCGCCGCGACTTTTGCTCCCTGCCTTCGACGCCGCTCGTAACGAGCTTCGCTGCCGGATTGTGCCAGCGCCTCGAGGGGATTCTCGCCAGATATTGCGACCGGTCACATCCGCTTCTCGAAGTCACGACACTGACCAGCTATCTCGGTTCATCGCATCAATATATTCACCGAGACCCAGGCGGCGTGATCAGCATCTTTGCTGCGGTGGAAGATGTATCGGAGCAACAGGGCGGGACGGTGTTCGTCCCAAGTACACATATGTACGACGGCGCCGAGAGGAAGCATAGCGGTAACGCCTATGCGTTGATGGAGCTGTTTCGAATTAGATGCAACTGTCGCATCCTCGTCTATAATCTGAAAAAACTATGGCGCATGCGGAAAGACAGAGCCGCGCCTCTGGCACCTGGCGAATTTCTTGACCGGGTGTTTTCGAGCAAGTGGGATGAGCATCAGCCAAATCTGCTGCGCTTTGTGTTAGGAAAGAATTCCCAATTCAGTCTTCGCATGCTCAGTCCGCGCACGTTGTGGAAGCTTTATCGCCACCGCAAGGCCCTCGGCAGTCTGTTTCACCTGGTACAGACGGCGCCGCGGAAGGGCACGGTCATTCTCTATCTGAGCGATTTGCTCCACGCAGGCCCCGACAACCGGTCGCCACATCCTCGGCGACTCTTCAGCATGAGCATCGCACGGGACAGTATCGAACCTAAGCGCTGGCATGCCGGCTATTCGCCACACCCCACATTGACTGAGCGTCCCATCTTCTATGGCGACCTTCTGGATTCTCCCCTGAGCGCGTCACGCGGACACCGCGCCCCGCTCCCTTAGCCGCGCAAGCCCATAGGCCAGCCGCGACTTGACGGTGCCGAGCGGCACTTCGAGCGCCTCGCTGATCTCGGCCAGCCGCATCTCCTCGAGGAAGTGGAGGCGAAGCACGATCTGCGCTCCGGCCGGAAGCTCGTCCAGGCGCTCGGTCCACAGCGGCGGCGGCCCGCCCGCATCCTCGGGCGCGGCATGGTCCAGGGTCTCGACGGCGATCCCGTCGTCGAACAATTGCCGGTCCCGCCCGCGCCGCCGCGCCACGCGCAGGCTCTCGCGGGTGGTGATCCGGTAGGCCCAGGCGCGGAACCAGCGCGGGTCGCGAAGGGACTTCAGGCGCCGCGCCACCAGCAGCAGGCTCGCCTGAAGCGCGTCCAGCGCGAGGTCTGGATCGCCGACGATCGTGCAGGCATGGCGGTAGAGCGGCGCCTGCACGTCGCGGAGCAGCCGGTCGAGCGCCCGCCGGTCGCCGCTCTGCGCCAGCGCCACCCGAAGTGCCAGCGCCGCCGCGTCGGGGGCGGCGGGCGCGCTCAGCGCCGCTCGTCCCGCAGCGCCTCGATCACCGCCAGCACCCGCGCCGTCGAGCGGGTGACGTGGCCGGCGAGCGCGACCATGCACAGCACCAGGATGAAGTAGCTGAGGATGAAGATCACGAACAACAGCACCTGGGTGCGGTCGCCCCAGTCGACCAGCAGAATGCACGCCGCCAGCATCGCCAGCTCCAGCACGGCCCCCGCGCTCATCGCAACATTGAACATGCGGTCGCCGCTCTCCATGCGGTCGAGCACATGCCCCCGCGCCTGGTCGAGCCTGTCATTACCATCGGCCATCGAACCCTCCCTCGCTTGATCCTGCCCCAAAGAGGCCGGCGGCAACGCAAAAGGTTCGGTTCGGCGGCGGAAATATACGCCGCTGTGACGACGCTGCTGCCCCGCTCCCCGGAGAGCCGTGCGAGGCCGCGAGCGAGGCGCGATTTGACCGTGCCAATCGGCGCTTCGAGCACTCCGGCGATCTCGGCACATCTCCGCCACGAATGGAAACGCGGCCTGACCGTCGCACTCCCAGGGAGTCATCGTGCCGGAGCGGGCGTCCACCCGGCGTCTCCTCGGGCGCGGCATGGTCGAAAGCCCCTAACCGCCCGCCGCCAAGAAAAATAGACACATCTGTCGCCTTTGACATTGTCATTATGGACATAAATGTCTATAAGGACGGCGGTGAACAGCAGTCAGTTCCGCCGCTTCCTCGCCAAGCAGGGCTGCACCTTTGAGCCCGGCAAGGGCGGCCACCTGATCGTTCGCCGTGCGGGGAAAATGTCGGTCCTTCCTCAGCACGGCGGCAAGAAGCAGCTCGGGACCGGCCTCGTGAACAAGATCAAGAAGGATTTGGGGCTATAGGAGGCAGCCCCATCGGTAACGGAATCCCGGCCCTCGCCCCCAGGGCCAATGTAACGAGGTTCAGCCCCCCGATGAACTATCCAGTCGAACTCATCCCGGACGACAATCACACTGTCATGGTCACCTTTATCGACTTTCCCGAAGCGGTCAGCTTCGGTGAGGACGAGGCCGATGCGCTCGCCAATGCGGTCGACGCATTGGAGACCATCATCTCGGCCTACATCGCCGATCGAAAGGATGTACCCGGCCCTTCTCCGGCGCGCGGTCGCCCCGCGGTGTCCCCTACCTTGCTCGGTGCACTGAAGCTCGAGGTGTATCGTGCGATGCGCGCTCGCGCCTGGCGCAAGGCTGACCTGGCGCGCGCCATGGGTCTCAATCCCCGGCAGATCGACCGTCTGCTCGATCTTCGTCATGCCAGCACCGTGGCGCAGCTGGAGCAGGCCCTGTCGGTCTGCGGCCGAGCGGTCGAGGTGACCTCCCGTAAGCTTGAGGCGGCTCAAACGCTGCGCGGCCGGTGAGCTTCCCCTCGCTTCGTAGACCTCCACAGCCTCGAGTCCGCGCCCGTCGAGGCGGTCCCTGCCACTCGCCGTGGAAAGCTCCCTCTTTTGGTGCTTCCTTTAAGAGGGCACCAGCAACGAGAAAGTTCTGTTCGGCGGCAGAATGTTCGGCGGGTGCACCCGACTCCCAGGAGAGCCGGGCGCCGCCGTGTCAGATCAGCAGCGGGTCGACGTGGACGACCACTTCGTTGGACGCGACCAGCAGGCCGCTATCGGCATCGAACGCGCTCAGCCGGATGTTGAACGTGCCTTCGCCGAACGCATAGGGCTGCACCCCCGGCGCGACCGGGTCGGTGTCGATGAACGTCCGGTAGAAGGCGTAGTTGGACGAATTCTGGAAGGTCGAGCCGAGGCCGGTGTCGGTGTCGAGCGGATTGGCCGACGAATAGACCGTCAGCCACGACACGCCCGCGCCCGGGTCCACGTCGATCTCGACCGTGTAGGTGAAGTCGTCGTCCGGGCTGAAGTCGGTCGCGGCGAAGTCGAAATTCCATTCGGCGCGGTTGGGATTGCCGGGCTGCGCCCCGTCGAGGACGCGATAATGGGCGACGCCGTTCGCGTCGATCGTGCCTTCCGGATACTCGTCGCCGCCGCGGTGCTTGATCTTGAGCGCGAGCTCGACTCCGGCCCCCTCGTGGCGGACGACGTTCCAGTCGTCGACCGTGTTGCCGTCGCCATAATACATCTCGCTGCCGTCGCGGGCGAGCGGATCGACCAGCGCGTTGTAGCTTCGGTCGAGATAGTCCGGCCGGTCCCAGCCCTTGTCGTAATCGAACGCCCGGACATTGTCGTGGCGCGGGCCGCCGACCTGGCTCTCCAACCCCTCGTAGAGCAGCCGCGCCTCATAGTCGTCGGGGATGAGGTCGAGCAGCTCGGCCTTGAGGACGGGGTCGCCGCCGAAGCGGGCGTTGATCGCTCCGATGGTGAGGTTGCCGAGCAGATTGTCGTGCATCGACTGCTCGCGCTGGGGAATGCCGTTGGCGTTGGTGTCCGCGGCGAACTTGGCGGTGACGTCGGTGAACGGGTCGCCGCCCCCCTCGATATAGGAGACATATTCGACGCCGAGCCGGACGAAGGTCTCGTTCAATGCGACGTTGAACGGATTGCCGCCGGCGACATAGGCGTCGTCGAGATAGTCCCACAGGGTCTTGAACGTGTCGGCCTGGCTGCCGTTGATGACCAGGTTGGCGACCGTCCACTCGATCCCGTTGGTGGTGATCAAATGGCCGATCAGGCTGTCGAGGTTGAGGTTGATCTCGAACGGCCCGCCGGGGCCCGCTTCGGTGAAGGTCACGCCGTTGATATGGATCGGGCTGCCCAGCGTCGCTCCGGGCGCGAAGCTGAACGACGTGATCGACGCATAGTCGGCGGGCTTGAGGACCGTCGCCTTGCCACCGTCCAGCTTGATCTGGACGTTGCCCGACGGAAGATAGTCGATCGTGTAGACGCCGCCCTGCGTGAAGTGCAGGTTGCCGTTCGACAGGATGACGGTCGCTTTCGACGCAGGTCTGCTCATGCTGATCCCCCCTGTGAGCGTCTGGTGCCGCTATGGAAGCGCACAGGCACGGCTCGCCAGACCCCGACTCGACCGCGCGTGGACAGGAGGCGGCATTGGGTCGGATCGCTCCGGGAGAGTCAAGGCGGCGTTAACCATGACTTGTCCCGCATCGGCAATCGGGGGTGACAGGAGCCGGGTCGCTATGCCACGCGCTGCCCGAGAGATTCGAGGGGTGAGGCGAAAGATGCGGGCAAGGCTGGCGGCGATTGGATTGGTGGCGCTGCTCGGCGGCTGCGCAACGGTGCCGGTCGAGCGCACGCCGGCCGGCCCGGCGGTGGCGCCGGTGCGGATCAATCTCATCGCCTTCAACGATTTCCACGGCAATCTGCAGCCGCCGCGTCAGGCGATCGCCGCTCCGGGCGCCGCGGGCTCCGACGTTCAGGTTCCGGCCGGAGGCGCGGCCTATCTCGCCACGGCGATCCGCACGCTGCGCGAGTCCAACCCGAACAGCCTGGTCGTGTCGGCCGGCGACCTGATCAGCGCCTCGCCGCTGGTCTCGGCGCTGTTCCTCGACGAGCCGACCATCCATGCGATGAACCTGATCGGCCTCGACTATAACGCGGTCGGCAACCACGAATTCGACCGCGGCCGCGCCGAGCTGCTGCGCATCGCCAAAGGCGGCTGCGAGAGGAATACCCAGCGCGAGCCGTGCGCGCTCGACCCCGATTTCCCCGGCGCCCGCTTCACCTATCTCGCCGCCAACGTCATCACCGAGACCGGCCAGCCCTTGCTCCCCGCTTATGGCATCCGCACCTTCGGCAGCGGCGCCGGCGAGGTGAAGGTCGCGCTGATCGGCATGACCCTGGAGGGCACGCCCGCGGTGGTCACTCCGACCGGAATCGCCGGCCTCAGCTTCCGCGACGAGGCCGACACGGTCAACGCGCTCATCCCCCGGCTCGAGGCCGAGGGCGCCGACGTCATCGTCGTGCTCGTCCATGAAGGCGCGACCACCGACGCCGGCTACAACGCCCGGACCTGCGAGGGCCTTCGCGGCGACCTGCTGCCGATCCTGTCGCGCCTGTCGCCAAAGGTCGACGTGGTCGTCTCCGGCCACACCCACGCCGCCTATATCTGCGACCATGGCGAGATCGACCCCGAGCGGCGCTTCCTGCTGACCAGCGCCGGCCAGTATGGCACCCTGCTCACCCACATCCGCCTCGACGTCGACCCGGCGACCGGCACCGTGGTGTCGCGCCAGGCCGACAATCTCATCGTCCAGGGCGAGGGCTTCTCGAGCTCGCGCGGCACCGTCGCCACCACCGATCTCTACCCGCTTTACGCCGCCGATCCCGAGGTCGCCGCACTCGTCGCCCGCTACGCCGCCGCCGCCGAGCCGCGCGCCGCGCGCGTCGTCGGCCAGCTCAGCGGCCCCGCCACCCACAACCGCTCCGGGGTCGGCGAGACCATCCTCGGCAACCTCATCGCCGACGCCCAGCTCGCTGCGACCCGATCGCCGGAGCATGGCGGCGCCCAGATCGCCTTCATGAACCCCGGCGGGGTGCGCGCCGAGATCGTCCCCGCCGCCAATGGCGACGTCACCTTCGGCCAGCTCTTCGCCACCCAGCCGTTCGGCAACATGCTCGTCGTCAAGAGCTTCACCGGCGCCCAGATCAAGGCGCTGCTCGAGCAGCAATGGGCGAGCGGCCCCAACAGCCCGGCCCAGCCGATGGTGCTGATGCCGTCCGCCGGCTTCACTTATTCCTACGACCTCAGCCGCCCCGCCGGCCAGCGCATCGTCGAGGCCAGCCTTGACGGCCAGCCGCTGCGCGACGAGCAAATCTACCGGGTTACGATGAACGGCTTCCTCGCCAGCGGCGGCGACAGCTTCACCATCTTCAAGGACGGCACCGACCAGCTCGGCGGCCCGCAGGACATCGACGCCCTGGAGGCCTATATCGCCGCCAACCGCCCGCTGGCCCTCCCCGCCACCAACCGCATCCGCAATTTGACGCCGCAGCCCTAGATCACAACGCCACCACCCGCGGTGCCCGCTCCGTCGTGCCCGCCGCGGCTATGTGACTCCCCGTCCGCCTGAGTCCGTCGAAGAAAAGCGAGACCCCGGCTCAAGGCCGGGGTGACGAAGAAGCCAACGGAGCGGTCCCCACCCCGTCACCCCGGGCTTGACCCGGGGCCTCGCTTCCTTCTTCTCGATGAATGTCCGCTTTGGCTGGAAAGCGGACGTCGCGTGTCAGTCGCTTTGCTCAGGAAGCTTGGTGCCGCACCACGGGCAGTAAGCGATGGAGATCACACCTCCGCCCGCTTCATTGAGGACGATAAGGCCATAGCGATTATGGTTTTCGCTGTAGTCCACGAGGCAATCGGGACAGTCGAAGCGGTCTGGATGAATGTCGCACGCATACTCAACATGGTAGCGCATCATCTCACAGCAGTGCTCGGCCATGCAGCCGTTTCACACGGCCGGTGACTGTCCGCAATGGGTCGAAAGCCGACTTTCGCCCCTTCCCGTCACCCCGGGCCTGACCCGGGGTCCCGCTTCTCTCTGCTCAGCGAATGTCCGCTTTGGTTGGAAGCGGACGTTAACGCAGCAGCTGGATGTCGTGTGCTGCTGCGGCGACGCGCCCGCGCTGCTCCACCTCATTAACAAGGACCTCGAGCCGAGCGTTCACGGCGGCAACTTCCTGCGGCGCGACGGCGTCGCCGTTCTCGACGCAGAGATAGCGGTCCCTCAGTGACCCCATACCTCCTGTGGCTTCCGAGACCGGACCCGATGGCTGTCGTGTCGCCTCTGTTCAGGCGGCCTTCCAACGCCTCTAGACGCTGGGCAACAAACTTATCGCCAAGCTGCTGAAGCAGGCCGCGCGTTCGAGCGAGCGCGTCTGCGAGCGAATGAAGTTCAGGACTTGGCATGCACGGACATTGGCGGCGCGGGCTAATGTCCGCAATGGGTCGAAAGCGGACGCCGAAGCTGAGTGTCCGCTTTGGGTGGAAAGCGGACATTGCTCCACCGGGTAAAGTTGGCTTCAGACCTCCCCTCGGTAGGTCAGCCGCCCGTCTCTGGTGTAGCAATAGACCTGGACGAAACCCAACCAGCCCTGCTCAAGCATCAGGTTTACACACAGCCCGTCTGCCGTTCGCGCAACCACAGGAAAGCGCCCTACCATCGCGAGCTCAGGTGGATCGCCGCTGCGCACGGTATAATCAGCGATACTGCGCTCGATAAATGGCTCGTCCATGGACCGCATGAAGGGCTCCTGCGCACGCAGCTGCGACAGCCGCGTGTAGAGGTAGATGTTGCCTACGAGGGAGCTGAGCACCAGCCCAGCAAGGACCATGTCTCTTCTCATGCTTCCCATGATGGAGCCGCCAGCGAATGTCCGCAATGGGTCGAAAGCGGACATTGGCCGCTCTGGCCCCTAGCCGACTTTCGACGCCTCTTCCGCGACATCCTTGATGATGGGCTCGCCGGGATCCTCGTCGGGCAGCACGAGCCACCACCAGGCGGCGGCCGCGAGAAGGACGAGCGCCAGAATCCACAGGGCCAGCGCCACTGCTCTGCGCCGGCGCCGCCCCGCTTCGGTGGGCTCCATCAGATCGGTCACGATTTTCCCCTTTTCACAGCGACTCAAGCGCAAAGGCGTGGTGGCCGGTCTGGTTCCGCTTTCCCCTGCCCCACCCCCGTTGACCCTCTCCGGACTCGCCGCTATATGCGCGCCTCGCCTGAGGGCAGGTGGTGGCTGACCGGCCAGACGCACCCTCGGCGAATTTAGCGCTGAACACTGTTGCGCATGGGAACAGGGCCGGGGGGCCGTTTCGGCCACCTCGTCCTTTGTGCATTCCGCACGAGGTTATCGGGCGCAACAGAGTAACTTATAAGGAAGTGAAGGCTTCATGCCCACGATCAACCAGCTGATCCGCAAGGGTCGCGAACCGCAGAAGGCCAAGTCGAAGGTCCCTGCGATGGAACAGAACCCGCAGAAGCGCGGAGTCTGCACCCGTGTCTACACGACGACCCCGAAGAAGCCGAACTCGGCGCTGCGCAAGGTGGCCAAGGTCCGCCTGACCAACCAGCGCGAAGTGATCAGCTACATCCCGGGCGAAGGCCACAACCTGCAGGAGCACAGCGTCGTGCTGATCCGCGGCGGCCGTGTGCGCGACCTTCCCGGCGTGCGCTACCACGTGCTGCGCGGCGTGCTCGACACCCAGGGTGTCAAGGACCGTCGCCAGTCCCGCTCCAAGTACGGCGCCAAGCGTCCGAAATAACCACGCGAGTAAGCCCCGGACAGGTTCCGGACACGGCTGAAGAGAAAGGATAATTCAATGTCCCGTCGTCGTCGCCCAGAGAAGCGCGAGATCCTCCCCGATCCCAAGTTCGGGGACATCGTCCTCTCCAAGTTCATGAACAGCGTCATGCTGGACGGCAAGAAGTCCGTCGCCGAAGGCATCGTCTACACCGCGCTCGACACCGTCGAGACGCGCGCCAAGAAGGACCCGATCGGCGTCTTTCACGAAGCGCTGAACAACATCAAGCCGGGCATCGAGGTCCGCAGCCGCCGGGTCGGCGGTGCGACCTACCAGGTCCCGGTCGAGGTGCGCCCCGAGCGCGCCCAGGCGCTCGCCATCCGCTGGCTGATCACCGCCTCGCGCGCTCGCAGCGAGAAGACCATGGCGGGCCGCCTGTCGGGCGAGCTTCTCGACGCTTCCAACAACCGCGGCAACGCGGTGAAGAAGCGCGAGGACACGCACCGCATGGCCGAGGCCAACCGCGCGTTCAGCCACTACCGCTGGTAAGAAACGTACCTATATCGTGAGGAGCCGGCCGCCCGGCTCCCCACACATTCAAGGAATTGACGATCATGGCCCGCCGCCATCCGCTCGAGAACTATCGCAACATCGGCATCATGGCCCACATCGATGCCGGCAAGACGACGACGACCGAGCGCATCCTTTATTACACCGGTAAGTCCTACAAGATTGGCGAGGTCCATGAGGGCACCGCCACGATGGACTGGATGGAGCAGGAGCAGGAGCGCGGGATCACGATCACGTCGGCCGCGACGACCTGTTTCTGGTCGGCTGACGAGGGCAAGGGCCCCGAGCACCGCATCAACATCATCGACACGCCGGGCCACGTCGACTTCACCATCGAGGTCGAGCGTTCGCTGCGCGTGCTCGACGGCGCGGTCGCCTGCTTCGACGGCGTTGCCGGCGTCGAGCCGCAGTCCGAGACGGTGTGGCGCCAGGCCGACAAGTACGGCGTGCCGCGGATGTGCTTCATCAACAAGCTGGACCGCACCGGCGCGAACTTCGAATATTGCGTCCAGTCGATCATCGATCGCCTCGGCGCCCGCCCGGCCGTCCTCTATCTGCCGATCGGCATCGAGAGCGACTTCAAGGGCCTCGTCGACCTGGTCAACAACCGCGCGATCATCTGGCTCGAGGAGAGCCTCGGCGCGAAGTTCGAATATCAGGACATCCCCGAGGACATGAAGGACAAGGCCGCGAAGGCGCGCCAGGACCTCATCGAGCTTGCCGTCGAGCAGGACGACGAGGCGATGGAAGCCTATCTCGAGGGCAACGAGCCCGACGTCGCGACCCTGAAGCGCCTGATCCGCAAGGGCACGCTCGAAATGGCGTTCGTCCCGGTCCTCACCGGTTCGGCGTTCAAGAACAAGGGCGTCCAGCCCCTGCTCGACGCCGTCGTCGACTATCTTCCGAGCCCGCTCGACGTTCCCGCCATTAAGGGCGTCAAGCTCGATGGCGAAACCGAGGACTCGCGTCCGTCGTCGGACGACGCTCCGTTCGCGGCGCTGGCGTTCAAGATCATGAACGATCCCTTCGTGGGCTCGCTCACCTTCGCGCGCATCTATTCGGGCAAGCTCTCCAAGGGCGCTTACCTGAACTCGGTGAAGGGCAAGGACGAGAAGATCGGCCGCATGCTCCTGATGCATGCGAACAGCCGTGAGGACATCGACGAGGCCTATGCCGGCGACATCGTCGCGCTCGCGGGTCTCAAGGAGACCACCACGGGCGACACGCTGTGCGCCAAGAACGCGCCGATCATCCTGGAGCGCATGGAGTTCCCGGAGCCGGTGATCGAGCTGTCGGTCGAGCCGAAGACCAAGGCCGACCAGGAGAAGATGGGCCTCGCCCTCAACCGCCTGGCCGCCGAGGATCCCTCGTTCCGCGTGTCGACCGACCACGAGTCGGGCCAGACCATCATCAAGGGGATGGGCGAGCTCCACCTCGAGATCCTGGTCGACCGCATGAAGCGCGAGTTCAAGGTCGAGGCCAATGTCGGCGCTCCTCAGGTCGCCTATCGCGAGTATCTGAAGAAGCCGGTCGACATCGACTACACCCACAAGAAGCAGTCGGGCGGCACCGGCCAGTTTGGCCGCGTCAAGGTCAAGCTGACCCCGGGTGAGCGCGGCGCCGGCATCATCTTCAAGGACGAGATCAAGGGCGGCAATATTCCCAAGGAATATATCCCCGCGATCGAGAAAGGCTTCCGCGAGACCGCGGCGACCGGTTCGCTGATCGGCTTCCCGATCATCGACTTCGAGATCCTGCTCTATGACGGCGCCTATCATGACGTCGACTCGTCGGCGCTGGCATTCGAGATCACCGCCCGCGCGGCGATGCGCGAAGCGGCCCAGAAGGCGGGAATCACCCTGCTCGAGCCGGTGATGAAGGTTGAGGTCGTGACCCCCGAGGACTATCTCGGCGACGTGATCGGCGACATCAACAGCCGGCGCGGGCAGATCCAGGGCACCGACAGCCGCGGCAACGCGCAGGTCGTCGAGGCGCTGGTGCCGCTTGCGAATATGTTCGGCTACGTTAATGAGCTTCGGTCCTTCACCCAGGGCCGCGCTCAGTACTCGATGCAGTTCTCGCACTATGACGAGGTCCCTGCAAACGTGGCTGAAGAGGTCAAGGCGAAGCTGGCGTAAGCCCGTCCGAGCTTATCGAGTTGATTTTACGTAAGAAAACGAAGGGTTTGGCATAATGGCGAAAGCTAAGTTTGAGCGGAACAAGCCGCACTGCAACATCGGCACCATCGGTCACGTCGACCACGGCAAGACCTCGCTGACCGCGGCCATCACCAAGGTGCTGTCGGAGAACGTCGCGGGCAACGCGGCGGTCGACTTCGCCAACATCGACAAGGCGCCGGAAGAGCGTGAGCGCGGCATCACCATCTCGACCGCGCACGTCGAGTATGAGACCGACGCCCGCCACTACGCGCACGTCGACTGCCCGGGCCACGCCGACTATGTGAAGAACATGATCACCGGCGCGGCGCAAATGGACGGCGCGATCCTGGTCGTGTCGGCCACCGACGGTCCGATGCCGCAGACCAAGGAGCACATCCTGCTCGCCAAGCAGGTCGGCGTTCCGACCATGGTCGTGTTCATGAACAAGGCCGACCTGGTCGACGACGAGGAAATCCTCGAGCTGGTCGAGATGGAAATCCGCGAGGAGCTGTCCAAGCGCGATTTCGACGGCGACAACATTCCGATCATCCGCGGCTCGGCCACTGCCGCGCTGTCGGGTTCGGACAAGAAGCTCGGCCAGGACGCGATTCTGGAGCTGATGAAGGCGGTCGACGAGTGGATCCCGCAGCCGGAGCGCCCGCTCGACAAGCCGTTCCTGATGCCGATCGAGGACGTGTTCTCGATCTCGGGCCGCGGCACCGTCGTCACCGGTCGCGTCGAGACCGGAATCGTCAAGGTTGGCGAGGAAGTCGAGATCGTCGGCATCAAGGACACCCGCAAGACCGTCGTCACCGGCGTCGAGATGTTCCGCAAGCTGCTCGACCAGGGCCAGGCCGGCGACAACATCGGCGCTCTGATCCGCGGCGTCGGCCGTGAGGAAGTCGAGCGTGGCCAGGTTCTGGCCAAGCCGGGCTCGATCACCCCGCACACCGACTTCTCGGCCGAGGTGTACGTCCTGTCGAAGGACGAGGGCGGCCGTCACACGCCGTTCTTCGCCAACTACCGTCCGCAGTTCTACTTCCGCACGACCGACGTGACGGGCGAAGTGGTCCTGCCGGAAGGCACCGAGATGGTCATGCCGGGCGACAACGTGACGCTCGCCGTGAAGCTGATCGCTCCGATCGCCATGGACCAGGGTCTGCGCTTCGCCATTCGCGAAGGCGGCCGCACGGTTGGCGCCGGCGTCGTCGGCACCATCACGAAGTAAGCGTCACGCTACTTCGTAAGGGTTCAGGAGGCCCGGTTCCCGCAAGGGAGCCGGGCCTTCCCTTTTTATGAAGGCACCCCACATCGGGCGTGGCCCGAATTCGACCGCGAGCCGGGCCGATCCGGCTCGAAAGGGGTTGATTTCGAACCACGCCTCTGGCAGGGGCGCGCTTCTTCTGGAATTTGAACAGCAAGAGGCCCGGTCACGGGCCCAGGCTCTTTCGCATCGGTAAAGTGGAAATGGATACCAACAACATCCGCATTCGCCTGAAGGCGTTCGACCATCGCGTCCTCGATCAGGCGACCGGCGACATCGCCGACACCGCCCGCCGCACCGGCGCGCTCATCCGCGGACCCATTCCACTGCCGACGCTGATCGAGAAGTTCACGGTCAACCGTTCGCCGCACGTCGACAAGAAGTCGCGCGAGCAGTTCGAGGTCCGGACCTACAAGCGGCTGCTCGACATCGTGCAGCCCACGCCGCAGACGGTCGACGCGCTGATGAAGCTCGATCTGGCCGCCGGCGTCGACGTCGAGATCAAGCTGGCCTGACGGCCGGCAGCGCTTCCATCGGAAGCGCGCGACTAGGGTGATACCGCGCAGCGACGCTGCGGCCTGCGTCCCCGCCGTCTCGCTTCACACGCGAGGCACAAGCCCAGGCGGGGCACGCATCACATTCGGGCTTGCACGCCCCCGGCATGTCGTCGGGGGCCTATGCATAGGAGTGAGTGGATCATGCGCACTGGCGTGATCGCGAAGAAAATGGGGATGACCCGTCTGTTCCAGGACGACGGCCGGCACGTGCCGGTAACCGTTCTGGCTCTCGACAATGTCCAGGTCGTCGCCCGTCGCGAAACCGATCGTGATGGCTATGTTGCCGTCCAGCTTGGCGCTGGCAGCGCCAAGGCCAAGAACCTGACCAAGCCCGAGCGCGGTCACTTCGGCAAGGCCGAGGTGGAGCCGAAGGCGCGTCTGGCCGAATTCCGTGTCGCCGAGGATGCCCTCCTCGACGTCGGCGCGACCATTTCGGCCGACCATTTCATCGCCGGCCAGATGGTCGACGTCCAGGGCGTCACCCAGGGTAAGGGCTTCGCCGGCGCCATGAAGCGCTGGGGCTTCGGCGGTCTTCGCGCCACCCACGGCGTCTCGGTCTCGCACCGTTCGCACGGTTCGACCGGTCAGCGCCAGGATCCCGGCAAGGTCTTCAAGAACAAGAAGATGGCCGGCCACATGGGTGCTCGCACCCGTACCCAGCAGAATCTCGAGATCGTCCGCACCGACGTCGAGCGCGGCCTCCTCTTCGTGAAGGGCTCCGTGCCCGGTCACAAGGGCAGCTGGCTGCTCGTTCGCGACGCCGTGAAGGTCTCGCGTCCGGACAATGTCCCCTACCCTGCCGGCATTCGCCAGGCCGCTGCCGCCAACGAGGCGCCCGCTGCCGAAGCTCCGGCCGAAACCGCGGGCCAGGAAGGTTAAGCCATGAAGGTCACCACCAAAACCCTCGACGGCGGCAAGGGCTCGGTCATCGAGCTCAATGACGACGTGTTCGGCATCGAGCCGCGCGCCGACATCCTGCACCGTGTCGTCACCTGGCAGCTCGAGAAGCGCCGCGGCACCGCCCGCGCCGCCCGCGAGCGCTCCGACGTCGCCCGCACCGGCAAGAAGTTCGGTCGCCAGAAGGGCGGCGGCACCGCCCGTCACGGCGATCGCAAGGCGCCGATCTTCATCGGCGGCGGCAAGGCGCACGGCCCGCGGGTCCGCGACTTCAATCCGTCGCTGAACAAGAAGGTCCGCGCGCTCGGTCTCAAGATGGCGCTCTCGGCCAAGGCCCGCGACGGCCAGCTGGTCGTGCTCGACAATCTCGACATGAGCGACGCCAAGACCAAGGTGCTCAAGGGCAACCTCGCCGGCCTCGGCTTCGGCCGCAAGGCGCTGGTGATCGACGGTGACGCGGTCAGCGTCGGCTTCGCCCGTGCCTCGTCGAACCTGGCGGAGATCAATCTCCTGCCGGCGATCGGCGCCAACGTTTACGACATCCTCAACCACGAGACGCTGGTGCTGACCCGCGCCGCGGTCGAGAAGCTGGAGGCCCGCTTCAATGGCTAAGAAGCCGACCAAGCAGGCGGCGGTCGACATCAATCATTATGATGTCGTCCTCGCGCCGCACATCACCGAGAAGGCGACCCTGCTCTCCGAGCAGAACGCGGTCGTGTTCAAGGTCGCCGGAGGTGCCTCCAAGCCGCAGATCAAGGCTGCGGTCGAGGCCCTGTTCAACGTGAACGTCACCGGCGTGAACACCATCACCCAGAAGGGCAAGACCAAGCGTTGGAAGGGCACCCCCTACCGCCGGTCTGACTTCAAGAAGGCTGTCGTGACCCTGGCCGAAGGCCAGTCGATCGACATCACCACCGGGATCTGAGGCGGACCATGGCACTCAAGACCTACAATCCGACCACCTCGTCGCAGCGCGGCCTGATCCTGGTCGACAAGTCGTCCCTGTGGAAGGGCAAGCCGGTCAAGGCTCTCACCGAGGGCAAGCGCAAGACCGGCGGCCGCAACAACAAGGGCCACGTCACGTCGCGCGGAATCGCCGGCGGCCACAAGCAGCGCTATCGCTACGTCGATTTCAAGCGCCGCAAGTGGGACATGGTCGCGACCGTCGAGCGTCTGGAATATGACCCGAACCGCACTGCGTTCATCGCCCTCGTTAAGTACGAGGACGGCGAGCTCGCCTACATCCTCGCGCCGCAGCGGCTTGCCGTCGGCGACCAGGTGATCGCCGGCAAGAAGGTCGACGTGAAGCCGGGCAACGCGATGGAGCTGGGCCAGATGCCGGTCGGCACCATCGTCCACAACGTGGAGATGAAGCCGGGCAAGGGCGGCCAGATCGCCCGCGCCGCCGGGACCTATGTCCAGGTTGTCGGCCGCGACCGCGGAATGGTGATCGTCCGCCTGAATTCGGGTGAGCAGCGCTACATCCGCAGCGATTGCATGGGCACGGTTGGCGCGGTCTCGAACCCCGACAACCAGAACCAGAATTTCGGCAAGGCCGGCCGCACCCGCTGGCAGGGTCGCCGTCCGCTCACCCGCGGCGTCGCTAAGAACCCGGTCGACCACCCGCACGGCGGCGGTGAAGGCCGCACCTCGGGCGGCCGTCATCCGGTCACTCCGTGGGGCAAGCCGACCAAGGGTGCCCGCACCCGTTCCAACAAGGCGACGGACAAGATGATCATCCGGTCACGTCACGCGAAGAAGAAGAGGTAAGTCATGGCCCGTTCCGTCTGGAAAGGTCCGTTCGTCGAGCTGAGCCTGCTGAAAAAGGCTCAGACCGCGCAGGAGACCAATGCCCGTGCGCCGATCAAGACCTGGTCGCGCCGTTCCACCATCCTGCCCGACTTCGTCGGCCTCACCTTCAATGTTTATAACGGCCGCAAGTTCGTGCCCGTGTCCGTCTCCGAGGAGATGGTCGGCATGAAGCTCGGCGAGTTCGCGCCGACCCGCTACTTCCCGGGTCACGCTGCCGACAAGAAGGGCAAGCGCTAATGGGACAGGCCAAGAATCCCCGCCGCGTGGCGGAGAACGAGGCGCTGGCCGTGGGCACGATGATCCGTGGCTCGGCCCAGAAGCTCAACCTCGTCGCTCAGATGATCCGCGGCAAGAAGGCCGAAGAGGCTCTCAACATCCTCTCCTTCTCGCCGAAGGCGATGGCGGTGGATGCGCGCAAGGTGCTCGCCTCCGCGATCGCCAATGCCGAGAACAACCACAATCTCGACGTCGACAGCCTGGTGGTTGCCGAGGCGAGCGTGGGCAAGTCGATCACCATGAAGCGCTTCGCCGCCCGCGCCCGCGGCCGCGGCACCCGCATCGTCAAGCCGTTCAGCCGGCTGCGCATTGTCGTGCGCGAGCAGCAGGAAGCATAAGCATATGGGTCAGAAAACCTCCCCCATCGGTCTGCGCCTGCAGATCAACCGGACCTGGGACAGCCGCTGGTTCGCCCGCGGCGACGATTATGGCCGGCTGCTGCTCGAAGATCTCAAGATGCGGCAGTACATCATGAAGACGCTGCCGCAGGCGGCGATCTCCAAGGTGGTCATCGAGCGTCCGGCCAAGCTGTGCCGCGTGTCCATCTATGCCGCGCGCCCCGGCGTGATCATCGGCAAGAAGGGCGCCGACATCGAGAAGCTGCGCAGCAAGCTGCGCGAGTTCACCTCGTCGGACGTCAGCCTCAACATCGTCGAGATCCGCAAGCCGGAGATCGACTCCAAGCTCGTCGCCCAGGGCGTCGCCGACCAACTCGAGCGCCGCATCGCCTTCCGCCGCGCGATGAAGCGCGCGGTTCAGTCGGCGCTGCGTCTTGGCGCCGAGGGAATCCGTATTACATGTAGCGGCCGGCTCGGCGGCGCGGAGATCGCGCGCACCGAATGGTACCGTGAGGGCCGGGTGCCGCTCCACACGCTGCGCGCGAACGTCGATTATGCGGAGGCCACGGCCCACACCGCTTACGGCGTGTGCGGCGTGAAGGTGTGGATCTTCAAGGGCGAGATCCTCGGTCACGACCCGCTCGCGCAGGACCGGCTGATGATGGAGGCTCAGACCTCCGGAGTCCGCCCGGCCCGCGACGACCGCCGCTAAGGAATAAGAGAAATGCTGCAACCAAAGCGCACCAAATTCCGCAAGGCGTTCAAGGGCCGCATCCATGGCGACGCCAAGGGCGGCACGGCGCTCAACTTCGGCGCCTTCGGCCTCAAGGCCATGGAGCCGGAGCGGATCACCGCCCGCCAGATCGAGGCGGCGCGCCGCGCCATCACCCGCCACATCCGCCGTCAGGGCCGGTTGTGGATCCGCATCTTCCCGGACGTGCCGGTCTCGTCGAAGCCGACCGAGGTCCGCATGGGTAAGGGTAAGGGCTCGCCCGAATATTGGGTCGCCCGCGTGAAGCCGGGCCGCATCCTGTTCGAGCTGGACGGCGTACCCGGCGAGCTCGCCAAGGTCGCCTTCGAGCGTGCCGCTGAAAAGCTGCCGATCAAGGTCAAGTTCGTTGCTCGCCTCGGCGAGCAGATTGAGGGTTAAGCAAGATGTCCGACATCAAAGACCTTCGCACCCGCACCGACGACGAGCTCGCCCAGCGTCTCGCCGACCTGAAGCGTGAGCAGTTCAACCTGCGCTTCCAGGCGGCGACCAACCAGCTGGAGAAGCCGAGCCGCGTTCGCGAGGTGCGTCGCTCCATCGCCCAGATCAAGACGCTGCAGACGCAGCGCGCCAGTGCCGCCCAGGCGCAGGCTTAAGGAGAACGCCAGATGCCGAAGCGCGTCATGACCGGGACCGTGGTGTCCGACAAGACCGACAAGACCGTGGTGGTCCTGGTCGAGCGGCGGGTGAAGCACCCGCTGTACGGCAAGATCATTCGCCGGTCGAAGAAGTATCATGCCCATGACGAGACCAACGAGGTCCGCGCGGGCGAGACGGTGCGGATCGAAGAGACCAAGCCGATCTCGAAGCTGAAGACTTGGACGGTCGTGGAGCGGATCGGAACCCGCGCCACCGGCCGAGCCACGGACGACGCCAACGTTTGAGTTCCGCGCAAGCGGGTGAGTTGAAGCTGATCGCCGGACCCGTTCCGGTTGAAGTGAAAGGAATGGATCTATGATCCAGATGCAGTCAAACCTGGACGTCGCCGACAACAGCGGCGCCAAGCGCGTCCAGTGCATCAAGGTGCTGGGCGGCTCCAAACGGCGCTTCGCCGGCGTTGGCGACATCATCGTCGTCTCCGTCAAGGAAGCCGCGCCGCGCGGCCGCGTGAAGAAGGGCGACGTCCACAAGGCCGTCATCGTTCGCACCGCGAAGGACATCCACCGTGCCGACGGATCGACCATCCGGTTCGATTCCAACGCCGCGGTGCTCGTGAACAACAACCAGGAGCCGATCGGCACCCGTATCTTCGGGCCGGTCGTCCGCGAACTGCGCGCGAAGAAGCACATGAAGATCATTTCGCTCGCGCCCGAGGTGCTGTGATGGCTGCTGCCAAGATCAAGAAGGGCGACAAGGTCGTGGTCCTGTCCGGCAAGGACAAGGGCAAGCACGGCGAAGTCGTGAAGTCGATGCCGAAGGAAGGCAAGGTCGTGGTTGCCGGCGTGAACATCGCCGTCCGTCACCGCAAGCCGTCCCAGGCCAACCCGCAGGGCGGCCTCGAGCGCTCGGAAGCGCCGATGCACGTGTCCAAGGTCGCTCTCGAGGACCCGAAGACCGGCAAGCCGACCCGTGTCCGCTTCGAGGAGCGCGACGGCAAGAAGGTCCGCGTGGCCGTGAAGTCCGGAGAGCTGATCAATGGCTGACAAATACACCCCGCGCCTGCGCAAGGACTATGACGACCGCATCGCCCCCGCGATGATGGAGAAGTTCGGTTACAAGAACCGGATGGAAATCCCGCGGATCGACAAGATCGTGCTCAACATGGGCATCGGCGAGGCGACCCAGGACAAGAAGAAGGTCGAGACCGCTGCGGCCGAGATGGAGCTGATCGCTGGCCAGAAGCCGGTGATCGCCAAGGCCAAAAAGTCGATCGCCCAGTTCAAGCTGCGCGAAGGCATGGCGATCGGCTGCAAGGTCACGCTGCGCCGCGAGCGCATGTACGAGTTCCTGGACCGCCTGGTCACGATCGCGCTCCCGCGCGTCCGCGACTTCCGCGGCCTCAACCCGAAGTCGTTCGACGGCCGTGGCAACTACGCCATGGGCCTCAAGGAGCAGCTGGTCTTCCCGGAGATCAGCTACGACAAGGTCGACAAGGTCCGGGGCATGGACATCATCGTCACCACCACCGCGAAGACGGACGAGGAAGCGCGCGAGCTGCTGCGCCTCTTCAACTTCCCGTTCCCGCAGGACCAGGATCAGAAGCAGGCCGCGTAAGCGGACCTGCTCCACGAGAAGGAAGAGAACTTAAGTCATGGCGAAACTGAGTTCCATCAACAAGAACGAGCGTCGCAAGAAGCTGGCGAAGAAGTATGCCGGCCGCATTTCGAAGCTCAAGGCACAGGCGAACGACGAAAGCCTGGACGAGACCGAGCGGCTGATGGCCCGCCTGAAGCTCGCCGAAGTGCCGCGCAACGGCAACCCGACCCGCATCCGCAATCGGTGCGAGCTCACGGGCCGTCCGCGCGCTTATTATCGCAAGTTCCGGCTGTCGCGCGTCATGCTGCGCGAACTGGGCAACAAGGGCCTGATCCCGGGCCTCACGAAGTCGAGCTGGTAAGGTAGACCGATGCCATTGACCGATCCCCTGGGTGATATGCTCACCCGCATCCGCAACGGCCAGCAGGCGCGCAAGGACTCCGTGGTGAGCCCGGCGTCGAAGCTGCGCGCCCGCGTGCTCGACGTGCTCCAGCGCGAGGGCTACATCCGCGGCTATCAGGAAGATGAGCAGGGCGCTCACAAGAGCCTGCGCATCGAGCTGAAATATTTCGAGGGCCAGCCCGCGATCCAGCACGTCTCCCGTGTCTCGAAGCCCGGCCGCCGGGTCTATTCGGGCGCCCAGGAGCTGCCGCGCATCCGCAACGGCCTGGGCATCACCATCGTGTCGACGCCGAAGGGCGTTCTGAGCGACGCCGAGGCGCGCGCCCAGAATGTCGGCGGCGAAGTGCTCGCGGAGGTCTTCTAATGTCCCGCATTGGCAAGCGACCAATTCCGGTCCCGGCCGGCGTCACCGCGACGATCGAGGGCGGCCAGCTCAGCGTGAAGGGTCCCAAGGGCACCCTCTCCCTGCAGCTGCGTGACGAGATCAGCTACGAGGTCGAAGGCGACGGCATTGTCGTCAAGCCGGCGAACGACACCAAGGCGGCGCGAGCCTTCTGGGGCATGCAGCGCACCCTGGTGCAGAACCTCGTCACCGGCGTCACCGAAGGGTTCACCAAGACGCTGGAGATCACCGGCGTCGGCTACCGCGCCGCGGCCCAGGGCAAGAACCTGAAGCTGCAGCTCGGCTACAGCCACGACGTGAACATCCCGGTGCCGGAGGGGATCGACATCAAGACCCCGGATCCGACCACGGTCGAGATCAGCGGCATCGACAAGCAGCGTGTCGGCCAGATCGCGGCCGAGATCCGCCGCTGGCGCAAGCCGGAGCCCTATAAGGGCAAGGGCATCAAGTATCGCGGCGAGTATATCTTCCGCAAAGAAGGCAAGAAGAAGTAAGATGGCAAAGCTCTCCCTCTTCGACCGCCGCCGCCAGCGAGTCCGCACCGCGCTTCGCAAGCGCGCCGGCGACCGCCTGCGCCTGTCGGTGCACCGTTCCGGCCGCCACATCTATGCGCAGGTCATCGACGACCGCGCCGGCAAGACCCTCGCCGCCGCCTCCACCCTGGAGAAGGACGCGAAGGGCCCCGGCGCCACCGTCGCCTCCGCGCAGGAAGTCGGCAAGCGAATCGCCGAGCGCGCCAAGGCCGCCGGCGTCAGCCGCGTGATCTTCGATCGCGGCGGCTTCCTCTTCCACGGGCGCGTCAAGGCGCTCGCCGATGCCGCCCGCGAAGGCGGCCTGGAGTTCTGATGATGGCTGACGAGAATACCGAAGTGCAGGGCACCGAAGTCCAGGCCGGCGCTCCCGCCGCCGAGGCTCCGGCGACCGACCAGCAGCCGCAGCAGCAGCAGCGCCGCGGACGTGGCGGACGTGGTGGCGGCGGCGACAATCGCGGTCGCGGCGGCCGTGACGGCAACCGTGGCCGGCGCGACGACCGGCGCGGACGCGGCGACGACGATGGTGGCGAGGAGCTCATCGAGAAGCTCGTCCACATCAACCGCGTCTCCAAGACCGTGAAGGGCGGCAAGCGCTTCGGCTTCGCGGCTTTGGTCGTCGTTGGCGACGGCAAGGGCCGGGTCGGCTTCGGCCATGGCAAGGCGCGCGAAGTGCCGGAGGCGATCTCCAAGGCGACCGCGGCTGCCAAGAAGGCGATGGTCCGCGTGCCGCTGCGCGAGGGCCGCACCCTTCATCACGACGGCAACGGCCATTTCGGCGCCGGCAGGGTCCACGTCCGTACCGCTCCGGCGGGTACCGGCATCATCGCCGGCGGTCCGATGCGCGCCGTGTTCGAGAGCCTTGGCGTCGCCGACGTGGTGACCAAGTCGGTCGGCACGTCCAACCCCTACAACATGATCCGCGCGACCTTCGAGGCGCTGAAGGATCAGTCGAGCCCGAAGGCCGTCGCCCAGCGCCGCGGCAAGAAGGTCGCTGACCTGCTCAGCCGCGGCGGCGCTTCGGCCGAGGCGGCCGAGGCGGAAGCCCTCGCGGTTTCGGAGTAAGCGTCATGGCCAAAGTGAAGATCACCCAGACCGGATCGCCGATCCGCCGCGACCCGAGCCAGCGCAAGACGCTGATCGGCCTCGGCCTCAACAAGCGCCACCGCACGGTGGAGCTCGAGGACACCCCCGAGGTCCGCGGCATGATCCGCAAGGTCCAGCACATGGTGCAGGTCGAGGGCTAAGTCCCAATCCCCTCTCCCGCTCGCGCGGGAGAGGGATTTCCTTTTAGCGCGACAAAAGCGAAAGCGAGTGCAGACAATGAAACTCAACGATCTCCGCGACAATCCTGGCGCCCGCAAGTCCCGCGTCCGTGTCGGCCGCGGCATCGGCTCCGGCCTCGGCAAGACTGCCGGCCGTGGTCAGAAGGGCCAGACCAGCCGCTCGGGCGTCTCGATCAACGGCTTCGAGGGCGGCCAGATGCCGCTCCACATGCGGCTCCCGAAGCGCGGCTTCAACAATCCGTTCGCCAAGGACTATGCCGAGCTGAACATCGGCGCGATCCAGAAGGCGGTCGATGCCAAGAAGCTCGACGCCAAGGCGACGCTCGACCAGGCGGCGCTGCGCGAGGCCGGCCTGGTCCGCGGCGGCAAGGACGGCGTCCGCATCCTCGGCAAGGGCGAGCTCAAGACCAAGCTGTCGTTCCGCGTCGCCGGCGTCAGCGCCGGCGCCCGCGAGGCGATCGAAAAGGCCGGCGGTTCGGTCGAGGTGATTGAAGTGGTGGCCGCGGCTGACAAGGCGAAGGCGAAGCACCGCAAGGGCGCTCGCTCGCAAGCCAAGGCGAAGGCCGAGGCCTAAGGCCTCGCCGGATCCCACATTGCGAAACACACGAAGCAATCCATCCTCGCGAAACGGGGTTGGGTTGCTTCGTTGCAATAGGGACCAGCCATTCCACGCGCGGCCCTTCGCAGCGCCGACAAAAGCACTATATCGGGGCGTCGGTCGACCGGCCCCGGTGAATCAGCAGTAGGACGAACATGGCATCCGCAGCCGAACAGATGGCCGCCAACATCAGCCTGGCGAACTTCGCCAAGGCGACCGACCTCAAGAAGAGGCTGTGGTTCACCCTCGGCGCGCTGATCGTCTTCCGCCTGCTCAGCTACGTCCCGCTGCCCGGCCTCGATCCGCGCGCGCTGACGACGCTGTTCAACACCACGCGCGGTGGAGTGCTCGATTTCTTCAACATGTTCTCGGGCGGCAGCCTCGAGCGCATGTCGATCATCGCCCTGGGCGTGATGCCCTACATCACCGCCTCGATCGTCATCCAGCTCGCCTCGAGCATGTCCCCCACCCTCGCCGCCCTCAAGAAAGAGGGCGAGAGCGGGCGCAAAAAACTGAACCAGTACACCCGCTACGGCACCGTGCTGCTGTGCGCCGTGCAGGGCTATTTCATGGCCGTCGGCCTCGAGAGCTGGGGCGCCGGCAGCGGCCAGTCGGCGGTCGTCGATCCCGGCATGATGTTCCGCATCAGCGCGGTCATCAGCCTGGTCGGCGGCACCATGTTCCTGATGTGGCTCGGCGAGCAGATCACCAGCCGCGGCATCGGCAACGGCATCTCGCTGATCATCATGGCCGGCATCGTCGCCAGCTTCCCGACCAGCCTCGCGCAATTGTTCGAAGGCGGCCGCACGGGCAGCCTCCAGCCGGTTACGATCATCATGCTGATCGCGCTGGCCACCAGCCTCGTGCTCTTCATCTGCTTCGTGGAGCGCGCCCAGCGCCGCATCCTGATCCAATATCCCAAGCGCCAGACCGCGCGCGGCCAGATCCAGCAGGAGCGCTCTCACCTGCCCTTGAAGGTCAACACCGCCAACGTCATTCCGCCGATCTTCGCCTCGTCGCTGCTGCTGATGCCGCTTACGATCGCGCAGTTCGCGGGCACTCAGCAGACCGGCGAGAGCGCCTGGGGCGATTTCGTCATCCAGCTCACCCAGTGGCTGCAGCACGGCGCGCCGCTCTACATGCTGCTCTACGGCGCCGGCATCATCTTCTTCACCTTCTTCTACGTTTCGGTGGTGTTCAATCCCGAGGAGACGGCGGACAATCTGAAGAAGCATGGCGGCTTCATCCCCGGCATCCGTCCCGGCAAGCGCACCGAGGAATATCTCGATTACGTGCTGACCCGGATCACCGTGATCGGTGCCGCCTACCTCACCATCATCTGTCTGGTGCCCGAATATCTGATCGCCCGGGCGGGCATCCCCTTCTACCTCGGCGGCACCAGCCTGCTGATCGTGGTCAACGTGACCATGGACACGGTGACCCAGATCCAGAGCCACCTGCTCGCCCACCAATATGGCGACCTCATCAAGAAGGCGAAGTTGAAGGGCGGCACGATCCGGCGCTAAGGCCGGGCGGGCAACAGGGGACGGCTTCCAGGTGAACATCATCCTTCTGGGCCCGCCGGGCGCGGGCAAGGGCACGCAGGCGAGCCGCCTCGTCAAGGACCATGCCATGGTCCAGCTGTCGACCGGCGACATGCTTCGTGCCGCGGTCAAGGCCGAGACGCCCGTCGGCCTCGAGGCCAAGGCGGTGATGGAAGCCGGCGAGCTCGTCTCCGACGACATCGTCACCCGCCTGATCGACGACGAGCTGACCCAGATCGGCCCGGTCCGCGGCGTGATCTTCGATGGCTATCCGCGAACTGCCGCCCAGGCCGAATCGCTCGAAGGGCTGCTCGCCAAGCACGGCCGCAAGCTTGACCACGTCATCGAGCTGGAGGTCGACGAGGACGCACTGGTCGACCGGATCACCGGCCGCTTCACCTGCGCCAAGTGCGGCGAGGGCTATCACGACCGCTACAAGCTGCCCAGGACCCCGACCCTGTGCGACGTATGCGGCTCCGACCAGTTCAAGCGCCGCGCCGACGACAATGAGGCGACGGTGCGCCAGCGCATGGCCGAATATCGCGCCAAGACCGCGCCGATCCTCCCCTTCTACGAGGCGCGCGGCCTGGTGAAGCGGGTCGACGGCATGGCCCCGATCGCCGAAGTCAGCGCCGGCATCGAGACGATACTGGCGGGTTAAGGTCCTTCGCTGCCGCTTGCGGGAGGTGATCGGGCGACCAAGCTGCATTCTGGCACGACCGCCGCTCCGGCGGCGCACTGGCATTCCCGTAAAAAGTGCTATGCAGGACTTAGAGCGCGACTCCGCGTCCGCGGCGCCGTGCCCATCCGCAACACGCTCTGTGGGGGAGCAGCGTCATGCAAATGCACAGGACCAGCGTTACCGATCACGTCGACCTTGAAGGCTTCATGGAGGGCGTCGCCCGGCGCAATCCAGGCCAGTCCGAGTTCATCCAGGCTGTCCGCGAGGTGGCCGAGGACATTTTCGACTTCATCGAGGACAAGGTCGAATATCACGAAGCGCAGATCCTGCGCCGAATCGCCGAGCCCGACCGGGTCGTCTCGTTCCGGGTCTGCTGGGAGGACGACAACGGCAGCATCCGCGTGAACCGCGGCTACCGCGTCCAGAACAATAATGCGATCGGCCCCTACAAGGGCGGCATCCGCTTCCACCCGAGCGTCAACGAGTCGATCCTCAAGTTCCTCGCCTTCGAGCAGACGTTCAAGAACGCGCTCACCGGCCTGCCCATGGGCGGCGGCAAGGGCGGCGCGAACTTCAATCCCAAGGGCAAGAGCGTCAACGAGATCATGCGCTTCTGCCAGAGCTTCATGACCGAGCTCTACCGCCATATCGGCGCGAACGTCGACGTGCCCGCCGGCGACATCGGCGTTGGCGCGCGCGAGATCGGCTTCATGTTCGGCCAGTACAAGCGCATCACCAATGCTTGGGAAGGCGTGCTCACCGGCAAGGGCCTCGAATATGGCGGCTCGCTGATCCGGCCCGAGGCGACCGGCTACGGTGCGGTCTATTTCCTCGAGAACATGGTCAAGACCCGCGGCCGTGACCTGGCCGGAGTCACCGCGGTGATCTCCGGCTCCGGCAACGTCGCCACCCATGCGGCGGAGAAGATCACGCAGCTCGGCGGCAAGGTCGTCACCCTGTCGGATTCGGAAGGGTTCATTCACGATCCCGATGGCATCGGGCTGGAGAAGATCCAGTGGGTCAAGGACCACAAGACCCACCGCCGCGGCCGCATCAGCCAATATGCCGAGGAGTTCAAGGGCGCGACTTTCCACGGCGACCGCGCCCGTCCCTGGGCGGTTCCCTGCGACGTCGCCATGCCCTGCGCGACCCAGAACGAGCTCAACGGCGAGGATGCCCGAACGCTCGTCAAGAACGGCTGCTTCGCGGTCTCGGAAGGCGCCAACATGCCGACCGACCTCGAAGGCGTGCACGTCTTCAAGGATGCGCAGCTCCTCTACGCGCCCGGCAAGGCCTCCAACGCCGGCGGCGTCGCGGTGTCCGGCCTCGAGATGAGCCAGAATAGCGAGCGCCGCTCGTGGAAGGAATCGGAGCTCCAGCAGCTCCTGCGCGACATCATGGACGGCATTCACGACCGCTGCCTGGAATATGGCCGCAAGTCGGACGACTACGTCGACTATGTGAAGGGCGCCAACATCGCCGGCTTCAAGAAGGTCGCCGACGCCATGCTGGCGTTCGGAGTGGTGTGAGGGCCGCGGACGCGTGGAAGACCGCACTAGCGGTCTTCCGCGCCCGCCGGCCGTCTAGTCGTCCAGCGCCAGCCTGCGAACGACCCGCCTTGTAGGGCGCTGGCCTTCGTCCTGGCCGACATAGAACCACAGGAACCGCCCGCGGCTCTCGCTGCACGGATTCTGCTCGGTGCAGCTGGTGCGCGAATCCTGGCGGCGATTGTCCTGCGCCGCGGCGGGGCTCGCGGCCACGGCCGCGGTAGCAGCAAGGATGATGATCGAAAGCTTCCTCACGCACGTCCTCCCTTGGCGGTCGCCCTCGTGCTTGATCGGGCCATGGAAGGCTTTCTCAGGTGAACGCGGGATGAACCCCGATCCTCGGCCGCTACTTTTGTAGCTCCTTGTTCAACATCATGAAAAGTCTCGCGCTTTTTTTCGTCCAGAACACGGCGGCGGCCCGCGCCGAAGCCCGAGCTTGCATCCGACACCCGTTCCCGCTCACTTGGCGCCGAGCGACGAGGGGGAAATGAATGGCGACGGCCGCGGACGACCTTCCCAAGCATCACGAGCCGACCCAGTCCGAGCGACGCGTCATCCTCGCCTCGTCGCTCGGCACCGTGTTCGAATGGTACGACTTCTACCTTTACGGACTGCTCGCCGCGATCATCTCCGCCCAGTTCTTCTCGGGCGTCAACGAGACGACCGGATTCATCTTCGCCCTCGCCGCCTTCGCCGTCGGCTTCGCGGTGCGCCCGTTCGGCGCTCTGCTGTTCGGCCGCATCGGCGACCTCGTCGGACGCAAAAACACCTTCCTCGTGACCATGGCGATCATGGGCCTGTCGACCTTCGCGGTCGGACTGCTGCCGAGCTACGCCTCGGCCGGAGTCGCGGCGCCGGTCCTCCTGGTGACGCTTCGCCTGCTCCAGGGTCTGGCGCTCGGCGGCGAATATGGCGGCGCCGCGACGTATGTCGCCGAGCACGCGCCGGACCATAAGCGCGGCTTCTACACCAGCTTCATCCAGACCACGGCGACTCTCGGCCTGTTCGCGGCCCTGCTCGTCGTCATCGGAATCCGCACCTGGATCGGCGAGGAAGCATTCGCCGACTGGGGCTGGCGCCTGCCCTTCCTCGTCTCGATCGTCCTGCTGGCCGTGTCGCTGTGGAGTCGGCTCTCCCTCGACGAGAGTCCGGTCTTCCGCCGGATGAAGGAGGAGGGTAAAGCATCGAAAGCGCCGCTCACCGAGGCGTTCGGCCGCTGGCCCAACCTCAAGCTGGTCCTGATCGCCCTGTTCGGCGCTGTCGCCGGCCAGGCGGTGGTCTGGTATGCTGGCCAGTTCTACGCGCTGTTCTTCCTCGAGCGGACGCTCCGGGTCGACGGTGCCACCGCCAACATCCTGATCGCCATCGCGCTGGCGCTCGCCACGCCCTTCTTCGTCTTCTTCGGCTGGCTGTCGGACCGGATCGGCCGCAAGCCGATCATCCTCGCCGGCTGCGCACTCGCCGCCCTAACCTATTTCCCATTGTTCGGCCTGCTCACCGAAGCGGCCAATCCGGCGCTGGCCGCCGCCCAGCAGCGGTCCGGCGTGATCATCGTCGCCGATTCGGCGAGCTGCTCGATCCAGTTCGATCCGATCGGCCGCAACAGGTTCGAGAGCAGCGGCTGCGACATCGCCAAGTCGATGCTGGCGCGGGCGGGGATCAGCTACCGCAGCGTCTACGGTCAGGGCGGGATCGCCGTGCTCGAGCCGCCGGAGGGCGATCCGCACCGTTTCGCCATTCCCGCCGACGTGGCGTGGGCGGCGCAGGTCCGCATCGGCCTCGACCGGATCGACTATGCCGGGAATCCGCAGGGGTTCCGGACCGCGATCCAGGCGTCGCTCGACCGCGCCGGCTATCCCGCCCGCGCCGATCCAGCCCGCATCGACAAGCCACTGGTCGTGGCGATCCTGTTCGTCCTCGTCCTCTACGTGACGATGGTCTACGGCCCGATCGCGGCCCTGTTGGTCGAGCTCTTCCCGACCCGGATTCGCTACACGTCGATGTCGCTGCCCTACCATATCGGCAACGGCTGGTTCGGCGGCTTCCTGCCCACCACCAGCTTCGCGATCGTCGCGGCGACGGGCGACATCTATGCCGGGCTGTGGTATCCGATAGCCATCGCGGCTATCACGCTGCTGATCGGGCTCGTCTTTCTGCCCGAAACCCGGCACAGATCGCTGGAGGAGTAGTTGACACCGCCCCTCCCCCCTCCTATCTGCGCGCTATCCCGCTAACCGGTGCCCCGGCAGCGCATTCGTGCGCGCGCCGGCTTTGCCTGTTTCGGGCCAACGCGACGAGATAGGGGAGCGAGCCATCCTCCCCTGTGGAGCTAGGAGAAAAAGGACATGGCACGTATTGCGGGTGTGAACATCCCGACCAACAAGCGCGTGGTGATCGCGCTTCAGTATATCCACGGCATTGGCCAGGCCAAGGCCAAGGAGATCGTTACCAAGCTCAACATCCCGGCCGAGCGCCGGGTCCAGGACCTGACCGACCAGGAGGTCCTTCAGATCCGCGAGACGATCGACGCCGACTATCAGGTCGAGGGCGACCTTCGCCGCGAAGTCGCGATGAACATCAAGCGCCTGATGGACCTCGCCTGCTACCGCGGCCTTCGTCACCGTCGCGGCCTCCCGGTCCGCGGCCAGCGCACGCACACCAACGCGCGCACCCGCAAGGGCAAGGCCAAGCCGATCGCCGGCAAGAAGAAGTAAGAAAGGCCCCGGTTCGAGCCGCGGCCCGCCTTCGGGTGGAACCAGCGGCTCCCGGCCTTCTTTAGCAAGGAACAGGATCTCCAATGGCACAAGCACCCCAGCGCCTTCGCCGCCGCGAGCGCAAGAACATCACCGCCGGCGTCGCCCATGTGAACGCCAGCTTCAACAACACCATGATCACCATCACCGACGCCCAGGGCAACGCCATCGCGTGGAGCTCGGCCGGAATGATGGGCTTCAAGGGCTCGCGCAAGTCGACCCCTTACGCGGCCCAGGTCGCCGCCGAGGACGCCGGCCGCAAGGCCGCCGAGCACGGCGTGCGCACCCTCGAGGTCGAAGTGAAGGGCCCGGGTTCGGGCCGCGAGAGCGCGCTTCGGGCGCTGCAGGCGGTCGGCTTCACGATCACGTCGATCCGCGACGTGACCCCGATCCCGCACAACGGCGTGCGCCCGTCCAAGCGCCGCCGCGTCTGATTTTTCGGCCGAAGTGGTACTTCGGCCGAGGACAGACAGAAGAAGTTAGAAATTCGGGCGGCGGATCTGCCGTCGTCCATGAGCCCAAGGGAACACCATGGCCGTCAACGCAAAGAACTGGCAGGAAATGAAGAAGCCCAACGCGCTCGAGAAGAAGACCGCTGGCGACAGCCGCCGCAAGGCGACCTTCGTTGCCGAGCCGCTCGAGCGGGGCTTCGGCCTGACTCTCGGCAATTCGCTCCGCCGGGTCTTGCTTTCCTCGCTTCAGGGCGCCGCCGTCACCGCGATCAAGATCGAGGGCGTGCTGCATGAATTCTCCTCGCTCGCCGGAGTGCGCGAGGACGTCACCGACATCGTCCTCAACGTGAAGCAGATCGCGCTGAGGATGGAAGGCGAAGGCCCCAAGCGGCTTCAGCTGTCGGCGACCGGTCCGGGCGAAGTCACCGCCGGCCAGATCGCCACCACCGGCGACATCGAGGTGATGAACCCGAACCTGGTCATCTGCCACCTCGACGAGGGCGCGACGCTCAACATGGAGCTGACCGCCGAGACCGGCAAGGGCTATGTCCCGGCCGCGTCGAACCGCCCGGTCGACGCGCCGATCGGCCTCATCCCGATCGACGCTTTGTACAGCCCGGTCCGCCAGGTCAGCTACAAGGTCGAGAACACCCGAGTCGGCCAGGAGCTCGACTATGACAAGCTCACGCTGACCATCGAGACCGACGGCACGGTGAGCCCCGAGGACGCGGTCGCCTATGCGGCGCGGATCCTCCAGGACCAGCTCCAGCTGTTCGTCCACTTCGACGACGGCATGGCCGTCAGCATGCCGAGCTCCGGCATGGTCGGCGGCGGCATGGGCGCGATGGAGACCGAGGCCGACGCCAACCAGCTCAACCGCTACCTCCTCAAGAAGGTCGACGAGCTGGAGCTGTCGGTGCGCAGCGCCAACTGCCTCAAGAACGACAACATCATCTACATCGGCGACCTCGTCCAGAAGACCGAGGCCGAGATGCTCCGAACGCCGAACTTCGGCCGCAAGAGCCTCAACGAGATCAAGGAAGTCCTTGCCTCGATGGGCCTCCGCCTCGGCATGGACATCCCCGGCTGGCCGCCCGAGAATATCGAGGAAATGGCCAAGAAGCTCGAGCAGGAGCTGATGGGGTGATCGCCGTTCGGATCAGTGCGGGGCACTGATCCGGGCGATCACCACGCTTCGGCCGTCGAGGCCGGAGCGGGCGGGTAACGAAAAGCGCAAGGGCCGTCCCGCGAGGGGCGGCCCTTTCCTTATGCCTTGCGCCCGGTGGCATTGCGCCTATGTGTATGGGAAGCAGGAGGCGTACACATGCGGACCAATATCGTGATCGACGACCGACTGATGACCGAGGCGATGGAGGCAAGCGGCGCTTCGACCAAGCGCGAGGCCGTCGAGCTGGGGCTCCGGGCGCTGGTCCGGCTGAGGCGGCAAACGGCTTTTCGCGCCTGGCGCGGCAAGCTCGACTGGCAGGGCGATCTTGACGCCATGCGCAGCGACGGCCGCTAGCGTCCCGTGATCTTCGTCGATTCCAGCGTCTGGATCGATTATTTCCGCGGCAGCGCGACGCCGGAGACAGACCGCCTCGACGCGTTGCTCGGCCAGCAGGAGTTGATCGTCGGCGACCTGGTGCTGACCGAGGTTCTGCAAGGCTTCGATGCGGAACAGGATTTCCGGACGGCGCTCGGCCTTTTCGACACCCTGACAATGGTCGAGATCGGGGGTCGGGACATCGCGCTCGAGGCCGCCCGTAACTTCCGCCGCCTGCGCGCCAAGGCCGTCACAGTGCGCAAGACCATCGACACCCTGATTGCGACCTGGTGCATCGAGCATCGAGTCCCCCTTCTCTACAGCGACCGCGATTTCGACCCGTTCACTCGGCATCTGGGCCTTGAAACGGCCATTTGAGGATTCATCTCATAACCGGATTGGCACTATTGGCTTGACATCGTCACGCTGATCTGGTACTAGGCGCACATGATCGAACAAGTGGGCCGGGCGACCTTTGCGGGTTGCGCCGGCCCTTTTGCTGTGGGGCGGACATGGCGAAACAGGAAGCGGCGTGGCGGGCGGGGTTTCTCGCCGCGCTGGCGCGGGGCGGGAGCGTGAAGGGCGCGGCGGCGGCCGCCGGGGTCGACCGGACCACCGCCTATGAGGCGCGAAAGCGGGATGCTCACTTTGCCGCGCAATGGGCGGCGGCGCTGGCCGAGGGGCGCGGAAGGCTCGTGCGCGGCGAGACGCCGGCGCTGGCGCGGGACGAGATCGTGCGGTCGTCGCGCCACGGGCGGCCGTGCGTGATGCGGGCGGGGCCGGGGCGCTGGTCGGCGGCGAAGGAGGCTTTGTTCCTGACCGCGCTCGAGGAGGGCGCCAACGTCAGCCGCGCGGCGGCGGCGGCGGGCCTCTCGACGACCGCGCTCTACGCGCGGCGGCGGCGGGAGCCGGCGTTTGCGGAATCTTGGGCTTCCGCAGTGCGGGGCGGCTATCTCGACGTCGAGGCGCTGCTGATCGAGAATGCCAAGGCGGTGCTGGGCGGAGCGCCGGCGGTGCCCGAAGCGGGGCGGCTGACGGGCGAGATGAGCGTCGGCGACGCGATCAACATCCTGAAGCTTCACCGGGCGAGCGTGAAGGGCGGCGCGCTGCAGCGCTATGACTGGCGCGCGGCCGAGCCGGACATCGAGGAGGTGCGGGCCGAGGTGCTGCGCAAGGTGGCGGCGATGGAGCGGAAGAGGGGCTGTTCGCATCGCGCTGGTGGCGGCTTCGCTGGACGAGGCGCGGCGGGTGATGGTGGAGGGGCCCTCCGGCATTCTGGCCGTCGCGAGGCCGGGGGAGGTTCGGGAGTGGTCGTTTCAGCGGCGGCGGATCCTGTTCGCGAGCGGGGCGGAGGCGACGCTGTTCTCGGGGGCGCATCCGGACGGGCTGCGCGGGCCGGAGCATGACTTCGCCTGGTGCGACGAGCTCGCCAAGTGGCGCTACGCCCAGGAGGCGTGGGACAATCTGCAGCTCGGGCTTCGGCGCGGGGCGCGGCCGCGCGCGCTCGTGACGACGACCCCGCGGCGCGGCGCTGCGCTGACGGCGCTGCTCGGCGAGGACGGGGTCGTGCAGACGGGCGGCGCGAGCGCGAGGAACCCGCATCTGCCCGAGGGATGGGTCGCGGCTCAGGCGGCGCGGCTGACCGGATGGCTCAAGCGGCAGGAGCTGGACGGCGAACTGATCGACGAGGTGAAGGGGGCGCTGTGGACCCGGGAGGGGATCGAGGCGGCGCGGGTAATCCTCCCCGGCACGGGGAGGTGGCAGGCCGAAGGCCTGACGGAGGGGGCCCCGGGACTCGCTCGGACGGAGGGCCCCCTCCACCATGCTTCGCATGGTCCCCCACCCTCCGCCGGCATTCCACCGGCGCCAGAGCGCCGGCGGAGCCTTGAAGCCGGCTCCGCCCGTACCGGGGAGGATTTTTTCGTTCGCATTGTCGTGGGGGTGGATCCGCCGGCTTCGGAGATGGGGGATGCGTGCGGGATCGTGGTGTGCGGGCTCGGCGCGGACGGGGTCGGCTATGTGCTCGCCGACGCGTCGGCGGGCGGGCTGTCGCCGGAGGGGTGGGCGCGCAAGGTCGCCGGGACGGCGGCGGCGTGGGGCGCGGGGCTGGTGGTGGCCGAGGCGAACAATGGCGGGGACATGATCGCGGCGGTGCTTCGCGCGGCGGCGGCGGACCTCAACGTGAAGCTGGTCCATGCGCGCGGGCACAAGGTGGCTCGGGCGGCGGAGGTGGCGGCGATGTTCGAGGGCAAGCGGGCGCGGTTCGCGGGGACCTTCCCGGCGCTCGAGGACGAGCTGGTCGGGCTGAGCTACGACCAGCCCTATCAGGGGCCGGGCCGATCGGGTGCCCATCGAAGTGGTACTTCGATGGGGTCCCGGTCGCCGGACCGCGCCGACGCGATGGTGTGGGCGCTTCGCGCGCTGATGCCCGGCGAGCGACGGGAGCCGGGCGTGCGGGCGCTGTGAGGGCTGCCCGGAACCGGCGCGGCGCGCTGTCGTTCGAACGGCATGATCTACGCGCTCTTGCCCGCCGCCGTCCTCGGCATGGTCGCATACATGTTCTGGCGCGCCGCCTTCGGCATGCGCAGGGAGCGCGTCCGCAACCAGCGCGAGGCGACTCGCGGGCGCCATGCCTTCACCCGGATGCACCGCGCGCGGATGCTCCTCCAGCGCGCCTTCGGCACCCCCGAGGACCCCGTGTGCGAGCCCGAGCTGCTCGAGCGGCTGGGCGCGCGCCGCGACACTTGATGCCGAACGGGGGCTTCAGGCCGACCGCGAAGATGGCCGAGAATGCGCGGCTCGGGCTGGAGCTGCGCGAGCGGTTCGGGCGTGGCGGCACCGAGGTCGGCGTGGCGCGGGCGCGCCAGCTCGCGGCGCGCGAGGCGCTGGCGCCGGCCGACATCAAGTCGATGTACAGCTATTTCGCCCGCCACGCGGTCGACAAGAACACCACCCGGCACCTGTGGGGGTCGACCGAGGACCCGTCCGCCGGGTTCATCGCCTGGCTGCTGTGGGGCGGCGACGAAGGCAAGCAGTGGGTGGACGAGCAGCGGGCGACGCTGGGCTGAGGACGCTGCCGCGGCCTTGACTTTGCCGGGCATTTCGGGTCTAGGGCGCGCGTCCGGCGGGGCCTCAGGCGTCCGCTGTTTTCATATATGGGTATGGGCCGTCCCCTTCGACGGCCTGGCCGGGCTTACCTGACACGGAGCCCGTACGAACGGAGAAGAGACATGCGTCATCGCGTCGGCGGCCGCAAGCTGCAGCGTACTTCCAGCCATCGCGCGGCCCTGTTCCGCAACATGGCCGCGGCCCTCATCAAGCACGAGCAGATCACCACGACGGTGGCCAAGGCCAAGGAGCTTCGGCCCTATGTCGAGAAGCTGATCACGCTCGCCAAGAAGGGCGGCCTTTCCAACCGCCGCCTCGCCCATGCCCGGCTGCTCGACGACGCCCAGCTGGTGAAGCTGTTCGACACGCTGGCGCCGCGCTACGCGGAGCGCAACGGCGGCTACACCCGCATCATCAAGGCCGGCATCCGCGCCTCGGACGCCGCCCCGATCGCGATCATCGAGCTGGTCGACCGCGACACCTCGGCCAAGGGCCAAGACAGCGGTCCGGTCCAGAGCGACGAGGATTTCGACGAGGCCGCGTAAGCGCCGCTTCGGCACCGAACCTGAAAAGGGCTCGCGGGTAACCGCGGGCCCTTTTTCGTTGCCTTCGCTGTCGATCGGGCGCACAGTTGAACGATCGATCAAGAGGAGGGGCTCTCATGGACGATGTGACGACGACGCGGGGCGCGGTGCCCGCCTGGTATTGGGTCGTGGCGGGGCTCGCCCTGTTGTGGGAAGGCATGGGCTGCGCGGTCTATCTGATGCAGACGATGACTCCGGAAGGCCAGCGCGAGGCCGGCTATGCGGCGATGGCGAGCTGGCAATGGGGCGTGTTCGCGGTGGCGGTGTGGACCGGCCTGATCGGCGCGGTCGGGCTGCTGCTGAGGAAGAGCTGGGCGACGCTGTTCCTGCTCCTATCGCTGGTCGCGGCGGCGTTCCAATATGGCTATGCCGCGGTGCAGGGCACGCTGACACCGGCGGACACGCCGATGGCGGCGGCGATCATCATCGTCGGCGGCGGCGTTCTCCTGTTCGCGCACATCGCGCGGAGGCGCGGCTGGCTCGGCTAAGTCCCGGCCGGCGCAAGCTTTGACTCGGGTGGGGCGGGTGCTAGACCCCCGCCCCACAACCAGAACCGAGAGAGAGCTTGCCGATGCGCCGTGCCCTGTTGTGCCTGACCGCCCTATCCGTTGCCGTTTCGCCGTTCGCGGTCGCCGCCCAGCAGAGCTCGACCGCCGCCGCGGCCCGGATCGCCTACCCCGAGACGGCGCGTGAAAATGTGGTCGACACCCAGTTCGGGGTCGCGGTCCAGGATCCCTATCGCTGGCTCGAGAATGACGTCCGCCAGGACCCTCGGGTGCGCCAGTGGGTGACCGCCCAGAACCAGGTCACCAACGCCTTCCTCGCCCAGCTGCCGCACCGCGACGCGTTCCGAGCCCGCATGCGCGAGCTCTACGATTATGAGCGGTTCAGCGTGCCGCAGAAGGCCGGAAGCCGCTATTTCTACACCCGCAATGACGGCCTCCAGAACCAGTCGGTGCTCTATGTCCGCGACGGACTCACCGGCGCCCAGCGCCAGCTGATCGACCCCAATAGCTGGAGCCAGGACGGCGCCACCGCGCTGGCCGAATGGGAGCCGTCGAAGGATGGCCGCTACGTCGCCTATGGCGTGCAGGAAGGCGGCACCGACTGGCGCATCATCCGGGTGCTCGACGCGGCGACCGGCCGGGTGCTCGACGACGAGGTGCGCTGGGCCAAGTTCACCGGAATCGAGTGGGCCAGGGACGGCAGCGGCTTCTACTATTCGCGCTTCCCCGAGCCGACCGCCGCCCAGCAGTTCCAGTCGACCAACGAGAACCACGCCATCTACTTCCACCGCATCGGCACGCCGCAGAGCGAGGACCGGCTGGTCTTCGCCCAGCCCGACCGGCCGCGGCTCAGCAACAATGGCGAGGTCACCGACGACGGCCGCTGGCTGATCGTCTATTCGAACGAGGGCACCGACGCCCGCTACGAGATCACGCTGATCGACCTCACCCAGCCGAACGCGCAGCCGCGGCGGATCGTGAGCGAGGCGCAGAACGACTGGTCCTATCTCGGCAACCAGGGCACCCGCTTCTACTGGCAGACCAACAAGGACGCGCCGCGCCAGCGGGTGGTGGCGATGGACATCGCCAATCCCGCCGCGCTGACCGAGATCGTCGCGGAGGACGCAGCGACGCTCCAGGGCGCGTCGATCGTCGGCGACCGGCTGGTCCTGCGCTACCTCGCCGACGCCAAGAGCGAGGTGCGCACCTTCGACCTCACCGGCCGCCGTCTCGGCACCGTCGCCCTGCCCGGAATCGGCACCGCCAGCGGCTTCTCCGGCGACATGAGCGACAGCGAGACCTTCTACTCCTTCGCCAGCTTCAACTCGCCGGGCGCGATCTACCGCTATGACAGCCGCACCGGCGAGAGCACGGTGTTCGCCCAGCCCGAGGTCGCCTTCGATCCGGCGCGCTACGAGGTCCGCCAGGTCTTCTACAATTCCAAGGACGGCACCCGGGTGCCGATGTTCCTGGTCCACCGCCGCGACCTCGACACCAGCCGGCCGCAGCCGACCCTGCTCTACGGCTATGGCGGCTTCAACGCGCCGGAGCTGCCGCGCTACCAGCCCAAGTGGATGACCTGGGTCGACATGGGCGGCGTGCTCGCGGTCGCCAACATCCGCGGCGGCGGCGAATATGGCCAGGCGTGGCACGACGCCGGCCGCCTCGCCAACAAGCAGAACGTGTTCGACGACTTCATCGGCGCGGGCGAATATCTGATCCGTGAGGGCGTCACCACAAACCGCCAGCTCGCGGTCGAGGGCCGCTCCAATGGCGGGCTCCTGGTCGGCGCGGTCGTCAACCAGCGGCCGGACCTGTTCGCAGCTGCGCTGCCGACCGTGGGCGTGATGGACATGCTTCGCTTCGACCGCTTCACGGCGGGCCGCTACTGGGTCGACGATTACGGCTATCCGAACCGCGAGGCGGACTTCCGGACGCTCTACGCCTATTCGCCGTACCACAATATCCGGACCAACGTGTCCTACCCGCCGATCCTGGTGACCACGGCGGACACCGACGACCGCGTCGTCCCGGGCCACAGCTTCAAATATGTCGCGGCGCTTCAGAATGCCGATCCGAACGGAGCCCCGCACCTGATCCGGATCGAGACGCGCGCCGGCCACGGCTCGGGCAAGCCGACCGACAAGCAGATCGAGGAATATTCCGACATGTACGCGTTCATCGCGCACTTCACCGGAATGGCGGTGCCGACCCGCCGCGCCGGCGAGCGGGGCTGAGCGGACCAAATCGCCACTTCGTGATTTCAGTATCGTTGTGTCGGAAGTTGAAAGTGTGTGGGCGTGGCGGCGGCGGCTTCGGTCGCTCCGCTTCCATGCCCGGGTCGCGCTCGGCCGCGGGCGGCTGCCCAACGCGCTGATCGTCGGCGCGGCGAAATCGGGGACGAGCAGCCTCTACGCCTGGCTCGCCCAGCATCCCGGCGTGTGCGTGCCGAAGACCAAGGAACTTCGCTTCTTCGACAATCAGTGGAGCAAGGGCGCGCGCTGGTATGCGGCCTGCTTCGAGCCTCGGCCGAGGCAGAGCGTGGTCCTGGAAGCGACTCCAAATTACTTCCCCCACCCGCTCGCGCCGGAGCGGGTCCGGGCGCTCCTGCCCGACGCCAAGCTCATCTTCCTTCTGCGCGAGCCGGTGAGCCGGACCTATTCCCACCACCAATATCGGCTGGCGCGCGGCGAAGAGGCCCTGTCGTTCGGGGAGGCGCTGGCGCAGGAGGAAGCGCGGCTCGACGGGGCGGAGGAGGTGCAGCGGCAAGGCGGCGTCTCGAAGGCGTTCAACACCCACAATTATCTCTATACGAGCGGCTACGCGCAGCTGCTGGAACGCTGGCTGGCGCGCTTCCCGCGCGACCAACTCCTGTTCCTCAAGGCCGAAGACCTGTTCGACCGGCCGGCGACGGTGACCCGCCAGGTGCTCGACTTTCTCGGGCTCCCCCCTGCCCCCGGTCTCGACCTGACCCCGCGCAACCAGCTCGATTATCCTCCGCTTTCGCGAGCGTCCGAGGCGCAATTGAAGGAACGGTTCGACGGCTCCAACCGGCGGGTCGCCGAGCTCACCGGGATCAGCTGGCCGTAAACCCAAGCTGAACGCCAGCAATACGAAGGGTTCAGTCGGGGATCAGCCGGCGCATGGCATATCCTGCCCAGCATTGCCCGAGTCCGCTCGGGCGGGGGCGTATAGGAGGCCAGTCATGACGCGTATCACCAAGATCCTCGGCGGCATCGCCACTGCCGGCTTGCTCGCGACCGCCAGCCCGGCGGGCGCGCAGCCTTATCCCTATCCCTATGACGACCGCGACGACGGCATCAGCGCGCGCGACATCGCCGGCGCGGTGGCGGCGGTCGGGGCGATCGCCGGCGCGGTCAACGCCGTCACCGGCCGCGGCTACGCGCCTTATGGCGGCTACGGCTATCCGCAGAGCTACGGCTATCAGCAGCCGGGCTATGGCTACGGCTATCCGAACGCCGGCTACGGCTCCAATTACGGCTATGCCGGGGGCGGCTACGGCTATGGCGCGGCGGCGAACAGCTGCGGCGCCGAGGCCCAGCGCTATGCCCGCGGCGGCCAGGTCCGGGTCACCGACGTCGACCAGGTGTCGGGCGGCCGCTTCCGGGTCCGCGGCACCTTCGACGAGCTTCGCCACGACCGCTACGGCCGAATCCGCACCGACCGCGAGGGCTTCAGCTGCCTCGCCTTCGGCGACGGCCGGATTTTGGATTTCGACAGGTAAGACAGCAGGCTTCAGCCCCTCCTCTTCAGAGGAGGGGCTGGGGTGGTGGCGAGCCACAGGCGAGCTTCAAGGCGGCTGCGCCGCCTGCGCGAGCCGAGGCTCGCGCCCCCACCCCTTGATCCCCTCCCCTGAAGGGGAGGGGTTTTTCTTTCAGTTCTCCGCGCTTCGAAGCGATGCGCCGCCGAAGTCGAACTGGTCGGCGGGGATCACTTCGACATTGGGATATTGCGCGCGCAGCTGGCCGATGAACTGGCTGGCGCGACCGGCGACGACGACGCTCGCCTGGGCCGGATCGAGCTCGGCCGCGACCGAGCGGGCGATCTGCTCCGGAGTCACCGCTGCGAGGCTCGACAGGTAGCGGCCATATTCGCTCATCGGCAGGCCCTGGACCGCGAGGTTGGTGAGGAAGCCGCCGAGGCCGAAGGTGGTCTCGACCTGCCGGCCGAACGATCCGGTCAGCAAGGTGCGCCGGCGCTCGAGCTGGTCGGGAGCGATCGGCTCAGCCGCCAGCCGGCGGATCTCGCCAAGCATCACCTGGGCGACTTCCGGCACAGCGTCGTTGCGGGTCTGCGCCTGGGCGACGAGCAGGCCCTCGTCGCGCATCGTCTCAAGGCTCGAATAGGCGCCGTAGCTGAGCGCGCGGTTGACCCGCACTTCCTGGAACAGCCGCGCGGTCGACGAGCCGCCGAGCGCCGAATTGGCGAGCACCAGCGGATAGTAATCGCTGTCGGCACGAGTTACGCCGCGAAGCGCGACCGACACCGCCGCCTGATCAGCCGCTGGCATGTCGACCACGACCACGCGTGGAGCGAGCGCAGTGCCGGCGCGATTGGCGGGAAGCTCAGGAAGCGGCTGCGCCGGTGCAGCCCAGTCGCCGAACAACCGCTCGGCCAGAGCAAAGCCTTGCTCGGCGTCGAGCGAGCCGATGATGACCATCGTGGCATTGTCGGGGCGCCACCAGTTCGCGTGGTAGCGGACGAGATCGTCGCGGGTGAGCGCCTCCAGCGAGGCCGGAGTCGGCGAAAGTGCGCCGTAAGGAGCGTCGCCGAACAGGACTCGGCGAAGCGCGAAGGCGTTGACCGTGCCGGGCTGACGCAACGCCACCCTGAGCTGGTCGAGCGAGCGGCGGCGCTCGCGGTCGAGCTCTTCCTGGGCGAAGGCGGGGCTGCGCACCACTTCGCTCAGGAGCCGCCCGGCCGCCTCGATATTGGCGGCCGGCGCGGCGACGAAGGCCGTGCTGCTGTCGGCGCCCGCCGAGGTGCCGATCTGGGCGCCGAGGCGCTCGATCTCCGCGGCCAGCTGGGTGGCGGTGAGCCGGCTGGTGCCGCTGTCGGCGAGATTGGTCATCATCGCGGCGACTCCGGGCCGTTCGGCCGGGTCTGCCGACGAGCCGCCGCCGAACACGAGATAAGCGCCGGCCAGCGGCAGCTCCGTCGACTTGGCGACGACGACTCGCATGCCGTTGGCGAGGCGGCGCTCGGCGAAGGCCGGCGCCGCGATCGCACGCTGCGGTCCCGGCGCGGGCGGCGCGACCCGCTCGCCTTCCGGAGCGAGCTGGTTCGGGGTTCCGACCGCGGCCGGGAGGTTGAGGCCGAGCGCGACGTTGGTCGGCTGCTGCGAAGGGTCCGGCTGCGCTTCGCCCTGGCGCTGGCCTTCATCAAGATAGCGGAGCGCGACGCGGCGGTCGGCGCTCAGATATTGGCGGGCGACCCGCTGCACGTCGGCGGCGGTGACGCGCTGAACGGCGGCGAGCATGGCGTCGCTCCAGCGGGGATCGCCGGCGTTGATGACGCCTTGGGCGAGGGTCTCGGCGCGCCCGGTCGGGGTCTCGCGGTCGAACAGCTCGTCGGAGACATATTCGGTGATCGCCTCGCGCAGCTCCGCGTCCGACACGCGCTCGTTGCGCACCCGCGCAACCTCGGCATCGATGGCGGCCTCGACCTCGGCGGGATCCTTGCCGCTGGCGACGATGGCGTTGATCGCGAACAGCCCGGAATCCTCCAGGCCATAATTGATCGCGCCCGCCGACTGGGCGAGCTGACGGTCATAAACGAGGGTTCGGTAGAGCCGCGACGACTGGCCGGAGGAGAGGATGCGCGAGAGGACCTCGAGCGCTGCGCTGTCGGGATGGTCGGCCTTCGGACGCTGCCAGGAATGGACCACGGCCGGCAGCGGCACGTTGGGACCGTAGGCCGTGATTGTGCGGGCGGCGCTGTGCGGGCGGCCGGCGAGCTGGTGGCGAAGGATCGGGCGGCTCGGCCGCGGAATCGACCCGAGATGCTCGTCGATCCAGCGGTCGAGCTGGGCCGGATCGAAATTGCCCGACACGACCAGGGTCGCATTGTCCGGCCGGTAGAAATTCTCGTGGAAGGCGCGGGCGTCCTCGAGGCTCGCGGCGTCGAGATCGGCGACGGTGCCGATTCCGGAGCGCTGATAGGGGTGATCGACGAAGGTGTTCTGGAAGAGATAGTAGCGCTGGAGCCGGCCATAGGGCTGGGAGAGGACCCGCTGGCGCATCTCCTCCTTCACGATGCTTCGCTCGGCGTCGAACACCGACTGGTCGAGCACCGATCGGCCCATCCGCTCGGCATGCGCCCACAGCATAGCCTCGAGCTGGTTGGCGGGCACCGTCTCGTAATAGCGCGTGGTGTCGGGCGAGGTTGAGGCGTTGCGGGTGCCGCCGGCTTCCTCCTCGACGATCCGGCTCAGCTGGCCCGGCGCGATGTTGCGGGTGACCCGGCTGAGGATGTGCTCGAACAGGTGGGCGAAGCCGGAGCGGCCGGCGGGATCGTCCTGGGAGCCGACGTCGTAGAACATCTGGACGTGGACGTTGGCCGTGCCGGTGTCGCGGATAGCGTAGACCTTGAGCCCGTTGGGCAAGGTGCGGGTGGTGTAGGCGATCGGCGGAACCGCGATCCGCGCCGCCGGCTGCTGGGCCTGCGCCGCTCCGGGTGCCGCCGCGACCATCGCCGCCGCCAGAACGAGAAGAGAACCGCCGCGGACGAACGCGCGCTTGCCTGCCATTGCCACACCCCTGTCGCTGTTTGTCTGTATTAGATTAGTAAATCAGTCGGCGCCGCGATGGCAAGCGGGTAAGGCGTTGCCCAGGGGCGGGAAAATCCGGTTACTTGAGCGGCGTGACCCTGAAGCCGGGCGAACGAAGCCGGCCAGTATTGTGACATAAGCGCAACAAGCAGCGCGCAAGTTGAGGCGGCTGCGCAACATTCGTTTCCGACCCGCACTGTTCCAGCTTAGTTTGGCGGCGACATAAAGGGAGGGAATGATGATGCGTTTCCGCCGTCTCAGCCGTACTGAGATTCTTGCCGCGACCGGTCTCGCCTGGACCCTCGCCGCGAGCCCCGCCCTCGCGCAGGACCAGCCGCCGGAGCCGCAACAGGCGCAGCAGCAAGACGAGGACGTCGTCGTCGTCACCGCGACGTTGCGCGAGACGTCGCTGCTGGAGGTCCCCTTCTCGATCAACGCGCAGACCGAGGAGGACATCCAGCGGTCGGGCGCGACGACCATCGAGGACCTGTCGCGCAACGTCGCCGGCCTCACCATCCAGAATCTGGGGCCGGGCCAGAGCCAGGTGTCGGTGCGCGGCGTGTCGGCCGGCCAGATCGTCCGCGACCAGCCGGGCGTGAAGGAGCAGGTCGGCGTCTATCTCGACGAGAGCGTGATCTCGCTGTCGCTGTTCACCCCCGACATCGACCTGTTCGATCTCAACCGAGTCGAAACCCTGCGCGGGCCGCAGGGCACGCTGTTCGGATCGGGCTCGGTCGGCGGCACCATCCGTTACATCACCAACCAGCCGCGCCTGGGGCGGGTCGAAGGGCTCGTCGAGGGCAACATCAACGTCGTCGAGGAGGACGATTTCGGCGGCCATCTCAAGGGCGCGATCAACCTTCCGCTCGGCAACACGGCGGCGGTTCGGGCGGTCGGCTACTACACCCAATATGCCGGCTTCGTCGATGCGCTGCGCGAAGGCGGCGGCCGCGACGAGAACGTCAATGACGGCCAGCGCTACGGCGGCCGAATCTCGCTGCTGTGGGAGCCGACGCCGGACATCCAGATCACGCCGCGCGTGCTCTACCAGGAGATCCAGACCGACGGCTTCAACCGCCAGGAGGTCTACAACCTCTTCGCCAACCCATTCACGACGACGCGGCCGCCGGTCACGTTCCGCGAACGCGAGCAGTTCCTGCTGCTCGACGAGGCGTTCGAGGACCAGACGATGATCGCCGACCTCACCGCCCGGATCGACCTCGGCCCGGTGGCGCTGACCTCGGTCACCTCATATATCGACCGCGAGATTCTGGTCAGCCGCGACGCGAGCGCTCTGACCGGCTCGGTCTCGGTCGATCTCGGCTTCCCGGCGGCGGGCGTGCTGCTGCCGTCGAACCTCCTCGACACGACCGAGCTCGAATCCTTCGTTCAGGAAGTCCGGCTCGCCTCGGACTATGACAGTCCGCTCCAGTGGCTGATCGGCGCCTTCTATTCGCAGACCGACCGCACCTACGCGCAGCGCCTGCCGACGCCGGGCTACGACGCCTTCACCGACGCGCGGTTCGGCGCGGGCACCTCGGCGGCGGTGGCCAACGGCTTCGGGCCGAATTCGCCCTACAATGCCGACCTGCCCTACGACATCCGCCAGACCGCGGTGTTCGGCGAGGCGACCCTCGATGTCACCGAGCGTCTGCGGATCACCGCGGGTGCGCGCTATTACGACTTCGAGGAGGAACGGCGCTTCACCTCGGGCGGCCTGTTCTCCAACGGCGACGACCGCACCGACCGCACCGCCTCGGACGGCGTCAGCCCTCGCCTCATCGTCACCTATGAGGCCGCGGACGACGTGCGCGTGAACGCGCAGATCGCGAAGGGCTTCCGCCTCGGCGGCGTCAACGATCCCTTGAACCTGCCGCTGTGCACGCCGCAGGACGAGGCGATCTTCGGCGGGTTCCAGGACTATGACGACGAGACCCTGTGGAACTACGAGCTCGGGCTCCGCGGCGAGAGCGGCGGGATCAGCTTCGCGGCGGCGGGTTTCTACACCGACATCGAGAATCTCCAGGTGACCCTCGATGCGGGCTCCTGCTCGTCGCGCATCGTGTTCAACGTGCCCAAGGCGCACACGCTGGGCGCGGAGTTCGAGATGTCGGCGTCGCCGGCGGAGGGCCTCGTCTTCTCGCTGGCCGGAAGCGTCATCCAGGCCGAGTTCGACTCGACCGTGGTCGACGGCACCGGCGCGGTGATCGGCGGGATCCGCGAGGGCAACCGACTGCCGAGCGTTCCCGAGATGCAGCTCTCGGCCAGCGCAAGCTACACCTGGCAGGCGGGACCGGGGGCCGAGGCCTATGTCGGCGCGTCGTTCCAGCATATCGGCAGCCGATTCACCCAGCCGAGCGACCAGGAGAACAATCCGCGCGCGTTCGTCCACGGCCTGCCGTTCGGCGGCGCGCCGGCCAATGCCGCGACGATCGTCGACCTCGAGCTGCCGGACTATAATCTGGTCAACCTCAGCGCCGGGATCGACTGGGACAACGGCCTGGGCGTCCAGATCTACGCCAACAACCTGTTCGACGAGAATGCCCTGCTGTCGTTCGACCGCGAGCGCGGCGGCCGCGCCCGGCTCGGCTTCAACATCGGCAACCCGCGCCAGATCGGCGTGACGGTGCGCAAGCGCTTCTAGGGGTCGCGCCATGAAGCCGACGCGGCGCGAGCTGCTCGCCGGAGCGGCCGCGCTCGCGGCGGCCCGCCCGGCCGCGGCTCAGGTCGGCGGGCGCCCGG
>NZ_JAANPA010000017.1 GCF_011320075.1 Sphingosinicella sp. YJ22
CGGCGGCCGCGGCGGCGGCGGCGGCGGCGTCCGCCCTCGCCCCGCTCCTCGCGGTCCTCGCGGTCCTCGCGCTCTTCGCGCTGCTCGCGGCCACGCCGCTTCGGCGCCGCCTCGGCCTCGGCCTCGGCTTCTTCCTCCTCGACCTCGTCCTCGATCTCGTCCTCGACCTCGTCGGCCTCGTCGATCATCGGCGTGGCGACGGCGGCGGGGCGGAAGGTCGGCGGCGGGCCCATCGATTCGACGCTCATGCGCGCGCCTTCGAGGGCCTCGTCGATGGCGACCTCGACCTGGACGCCGTAGCGCGCCTCGACCTCGCCGATCTCCGAGCGCTTCTTGTTCAAAAGGTAGATCGCCGCCTCGCGGCCGGCGCGCAGGCGGATGATCGAGCCGCGGCCGCGCGCGGCCTCGTCCTCGAGCATGCGCAGGGCCGACAGGCCGGCCGACGACGCGGTGCGCATCAGGCCGGTGCCCTCGCAATGCGCGCACGGCTTGGTCGACGCTTCGAGAACGCCGGTGCGCAGGCGCTGGCGGCTCATTTCCATCAGGCCGAAGCTGGAGATGCGGCCGACCTGGATCCGGGCGCGATCGTTCTTCAGCGCCTCCTTCATCGCCTTCTCGACCTTCCGGATATGGCCGTTCGACTCCATGTCGATGAAGTCGATGACGACGAGGCCGGCCATGTCGCGAAGCCTCAGCTGGCGGGCGATCTCAGCCGCCGCCTCGAGGTTGGTCGCATAAGCGGTCTGCTCGATATTGTGCTCGCGGGTCGAGCGGCCCGAGTTGATGTCGATCGACACCAGCGCCTCGGTCGGATTGATGACCAGGTAGCCGCCCGACTTCAGCTGAACCACCGGCTGGTACATGCCCGACAGCTGGTCCTCGACCCCGTGGCGCTGGAACAGCGGCACCGGGTCGGCATATTGCTTCACGCGCCGGACGTGGCTCGGCATCAGCAGCTTCATGAAGGCGCGGGCGTGGCGGTAGCCCTCGTCGCCCTCGACCTGGATCTCGTCGATGTCGCGGCTGTAGATGTCGCGGATCGCGCGCTTGATGAGGTCGCTGTCCTGGTAGATCAGCGCCGGCGCTTCCGACTTCATCGTCGTCTCGCGGATCTCGTCCCACAGCCGGGCGAGATAGTCGAAGTCGCGCTTGATCTCGGTCTTGGTGCGCGACAGGCCCGCGGTGCGGACGATGATGCCCATCGTCGACGGCAGGTTGAAGTCGGCCATGATCTGCTTGAGGCGCTTGCGGTCGGCGCCGTTCGAGATCTTCCGCGAAATGCCTCCGCCGTGCGACGTGTTCGGCATCAGCACGCAATAGCGGCCGGCGAGCGACATGTAGGTGGTCAGCGCCGCGCCCTTGTTGCCGCGCTCTTCCTTGACGACCTGGACGAGAAGCACCTGGCGGCGCTTGATGACGTCCTGGATCTTGTAGCGGCGGCGCAGATTCTGGCGCTTGCGGCGGAGCGTCTCGACCGCGCTCTCGTCGCTGCCATTCTCGGCATCCTTCGGCGCGGGGGCCTCGCCATCACCGTCGGCGTCGCCGTCCTCGTCCTCGGACCGCTCCCGGGCGAAATCCTCGTCGGCCTCGACGACGCTTCCCTCGCCGTCCTCGTCATCGTCGAAATCGGCGGCGCGAAGCCGCGCTTCCTCCTCGGCATGCTCCATTTCCTCGCGGAGCAGCGCCTCGCGGTCCTCGCGCGGGATCTGGTAATAATCCGGGTGGATTTCGCTGAAGGCCAGGAAGCCGTGGCGGTTGCCGCCATAGTCGACGAACGCCGCCTGAAGCGACGGTTCGACCCTGGTTACCTTGGCGAGATAGATATTGCCCTTGAGCTGCTTGTGCTCGGCGGATTCGAAGTCGAATTCCTCGATCCGGTTACCTTTGACCACCGCGACCCGGGTTTCCTCCGGGTGGCGCGCGTCGACCAGCATGCGCATTGTCATTATGATGTCTCCACGCGCGCACCCAGGCCTGAGACAGGAAGGGGCGCACGCGCTCGATTGTGGACGGCCGCGCGGCAAATGGCAGCGGCGCGGACGATGTCCGGTTGCTAAGGAAATCGGCTTTCATGACTGCGGTGCGGCGGCCGGTTTGAGAGACCGGCGAAATGCCCCAAGCGTGCGGGCCCGCGGGTGCGGGTCGCATCAGCTCAGTGGGGAAATGCCTCATGCAGCGGTGAACCTAAACGAAACTGCGTCGCGAGCGGTGAGCCAGGGCGTCTTTCCCTCGGCTGCACGTCGGACTAGGCTTGCTAGCATCCATGTGGAGGGCGGGCAACCGCTTGGGAAGGGCGAAAGCGGGAAAATGGCCGGATTGAGACGGATAGCGGACGGCGCAAAGGAGCCATCTCAAATGGCCCGCCCAGCAGAAGGCGCGATCAGGAAGAGCGCGCTGCGGTGAGAGCAGGAAGGGCTAAAGCTTCTTCTCTGCTCGCGTTGATCCTGCTCGGCATGTGCTCGTGCTCCCACCCGCGACCAAGCGCACGGTATGAGAACGTCGAGACGTGGGTCGTCGGGTATGTTGAGATGGATGAAGATCGAAACCTAACGTTCCATTTCGCCGTCCGGAATTCGCTCGGCGATACCGGACGGGGGCATCGATTTCTTAAGCCGGGCGATCCCGGATATGACGATATTCTGCGGGCAGTGGAGCCTATCAGTCCGGGGGAATCCCGGCCTTATCGATCTCGGCCCCACTAATGACCTGGCTCGTCGCATTCCTCCTCTCGCTGTTCGGCCTCGGCCAGCCCGGCGACGCTGACCCGGGCTCGGCCGGCAGCGCCGTGACCCTGCCGATCCAGTCGAGCGGCGCCGAGGGCCCGCTTCCGGCCCTGACCGAGGCACGCGGCGACGATCCTCCGGTGGTGGTGATCGACCCGGGCCATGGCGGCCGCGATCCCGGCGCCCCCGCCGCGATGGCCGGCCTCTACGAAAAGCAGGTGACCCTCGCCCTCGCCCGGGCGATCCGCGACGAGCTCGCCGCGTCGGGCCGGGTGCGCGTCGCCCTCACCCGCGACGACGACCGCTTCATTCCGCTCGAGGGCCGCTACTCGATCGCCCGCCGGCTCGGCGCCGACCTGTTCATCTCGCTCCACGCCGACGCCGCGCCGAGCAACGACGCCGCCCGCGGCGCCACCATCTACACCTTGTCGGAGGTCGCCTCCGACCGCGAGGCCGCCCTCCTCGCCCAGCAGCAGAACGCCTCCGACGCGATCGGCGGCGTGACGATGAGCCGCGATCCCAACGTCAACCTCATCCTCGTCGACCTCGCCCAGCGCGAGTCGATGGAGGCGAGCGCCCGCTTCGCCCAGATCCTCCACCGCGAGGCGTCATCGACGATCCGCTTCCAGGACGACTGGCACCGCTTCGCCGCCTTCATCGTGCTGAAGGCGCCCGACATCCCCTCGGTCCTGTTCGAAAGCGGCTACGTCACCAACGCGGAGGACGTCGCCTACCTCACCTCCCCCGAAGGCCGCACCCAAATCGCCACCGGCCTCCGCCGCGCCATCGAAGCCCATTTCGCCCGCCGCTTCCTCACCCGGCAGGCGGGCTGATCAGGCGGGGACGTAGGTCAGCCTGATCACGTCCTCGCCCATCGGCTCGCAGCCCTCCAGCCGAAGCCGCGGCCGCGCTCCGGCGAAATAGGGATCGCCGCCGCCGAGCACGACCGGGTGGAGATAGATGCGATAGGCGTCGATCAGCCCGAGCTCGGTCAGGCTGTGCGCAAGCTTCGGCCCGCCGACCTCGACCTCCCCGTCGACCTCGGCCTTGATCGTGCGCATCGCCCCCTCGAGGTCGCCGTCGACAAGCGTCGCATTGGGCCCGACCGACGTCAGCGACCGCGACACCACCCATTTGTGCTGCCCCCGCCACGCCTCGGCGAATTCGCGCTCCGCCTCGCCCCACTCGGGATGATCCTCGTCCCAATAGCGCATGATCTCATACAGCCGGCGCCCGTAAACACCCCCCACCTGCTCCCGCGCCTGCTCGATGAAGTGCCGAAAGAGCGCCGGCCCCGGCGCGAACCCCTCATGGTCGACATAGCCGTCCAGCGACTGGTTCATCCCAAAGACAAGCTTCGCCATGCCGCCGATTCTCCCCTCAGGGCGCGCCAGGATAACCTCAATCCCCGCCCCGCGGCAGGGCGGACGCGAGCCTTTCGGAGCGTCCGCTTTCGACCCATTGCGGACATTAGGGGAGGGACGCATCCGAGTAGAGGTGCTTCGCTTCTTCCACACTGACGATCCGCGCATCGCGCAGCGTCTCATGCCACAGTGTTCCGCAGCGCTCGCACCGCTTGAGAAACGTGGGGCCGTGCTCGTGAACGGCAACTTGCTGGAAGCGCTCGAACGGCGCGTGATACCCTACCTGACAGGCGTTGCAGAGTTCGTTGGTCATGGATCTACAGTGCCGCGCCTAATGTCCGCTTTCCACCCAAAGCGGACATTCGGACAGGCTGCGTGACGCGGTGACGGTCGCGACTTTCCGCGGGACTCGGTTCCTACGCGCTTCCCGCTCCGACCGGCTTCGGCTAAACCGCGCTCCAAATGGCAGATGCAGACACTCCGACCGAACGGCTGACGCTCCGGCGCGGCGGCCTCACGCGCTTCACCGAATGGACCCGCGAACTCGGCGACAAATATGCGCCGCAGACCGAGCGGATTCGCGGCCTGTGGGGCCGGCGCTGGTTCAAGGTCCTCGCAATCCTCGCGCTTCTGCCGGTCATCGCCTACGCGGCCTTGTGGATCATCTTCGCGCGCGACCTGCCCTCGGCTTCGACCCTGCTCGAATATCAGCCGGCGCTGCCGACCTATGTCCGCGACGCCAACGGCGCGACGGTCCAGAGCTTCGCCCGCGAGCGCCGGGTCCAGCTCGCCTATGACGAATATCCCCAGCAGCTGATCGACGCCTTCGTGTCGTCGGAGGACCGCACCTTCTTCAGCCACAACGGCATCGACTGGCCGGGCACGATCGGCGCGGTGTTCGACTATGCCAGCAAGGCGGGCAGCGGCGAGCGCGCCCGCGGCGGCTCGACGATCACCCAGCAGGTCGCCAAGAATTTGATCCTCGGCGACGAATATTCGGTGACTCGGAAAATCCGCGAGGCGTTCCTCGCCCGCCGGATCGAGGCGACTCTGACCAAGGAGCAGATCCTCGAGCTCTACCTCAACCAGATCTTCCTCGGCCGTAACGCCTATGGCGTTCAGGCCGCGGCGCGCGCCTATTTCGACAAGGACGTCCACCAGCTCGCGCTTCACGAGATCGCGTTCATCGCCGGCTTGCCCCAGGCGCCGAGCACCTATGAGCCGCGCCGCAACCTCGAGCTCGCGACCCGCCGGCGCAACTATGTGCTCGAGCAGATGGAGCGCAACGGCAACATCACCGCCGCCCAGCGCGCCGAGGCCGTCGCCCAGCCGCTGACCACCGCCGACGGGCCGAGCACCACCGTCCGCAACGTCGGCGGCTATTATATGGAAGAGGTCCGCCGCCAGCTCATCCAGCAGTTCGGCGAGAATGCCGAGGCCGGCCCGAACAGCGTCTATGCCGGCGGCCTGTGGGTGCGCACCGGCTACGATCCGGTCATGCAGCAGGCGGCCGAGACCGCGCTTCGCGACGGCCTGAGGCGCTACGAGGCCGGCCGCGGCTGGCGCGACCCGGGCCTGTCGATCGACGTCGACGGCAATTGGCGCCAGCAGCTCGCCGTCGCCCAGTTCGGAGTCGGCTATGACGACTGGCGCTCGGCCGTCGTGCTGTCGAAGAGCGGCGATTCCGCCCGGATCGGCTTCACCGACGGAAGCACCGGCACCCTGCCCGCGGGCCTCGCCTCGATGCCCCGGCGCGGCACCGGCCAGAGCGCGTTCAGCGCGCTTCGCCCCGGCGCGATCATCGCGGTCGAGCGCGAAGGCGACAATTGGGCGCTTCGCTCCATCCCCGAGGTCGGCGGTGGCATGGTCGTCGAGGAAGTCGGCACCGGCCGCATCCGCGCCATGCAGGGCGGCTGGGACGTGCGCGGCTCCAACTTCAACCGCGCGACGCAGGCCCAGCGCCAGCCCGGCTCGACCTTCAAGCCGATCGTCTACGCCGCCGCGCTCGCCGACGGCGGCATGACCCCGGCCTCGATCATCCTCGACGCGCCCTTCTGCACCAACGACGGCACGACCAATAAGTGCTTCCGCAACTTCTCGGGCGGCTATGCCGGCCCGCAGACGATGCGCTGGGGTCTCGAGCAGTCGCGCAACCTGATGACCGTGCGCGCCGCCAACCAGGTCGGCATGGACCGCATCATCCGCCTCGCCCGCAGCATGGGCGTCGGGGACTATCGCTCGACGCCCTATCTGTCGCTCGCGCTCGGCGCCGGCGACACCACGGTCGCGGCGATGACCCACGCCTTCGCGACCTTCGCCAATCACGGCCGCTCGGTGACTCCGCACCTGATCGATTACGTCCAGGACAGGACCGGCCGGGTCATCTTCCGAGCCGACAATCGCTGCCAGCAGATGGGCAATTGCAACGCGCCCGACTGGGACGGCCGGGCGATGCCGCGCCCGCCGGTCGCCGGCCGCCAGGTCGTCGACCCGCTCACCGCCTATCAGGTCGTCCACATGCTCGAAGGCGTGGTCGAGCGCGGCACCGCGACCAGCCTGCGCGTGCTCGAGCGGCCCTTGTTCGGCAAGACCGGAACGACCACCGGCCCGACCAACGTGTGGTTCGTCGGCGGCTCGGCCGACATCGTCGCCGGAATCTATATGGGCTTCGATCAGCCGCGGCCGATGGGCGGCTACGCCCAGGGCGGCACCCTCGCCGCGCCGATCTTCCGCGCCTTCGCCGAGACCGCCTTCGAGGGCATGCCGGTGGTGCCGTTCCGCGCGCCGGCCGGAATCCGCATGGTCCGCATCGACCGGCGCACCGGCCGCCGGGTCCAGGGCGCTTGGCCGTCGGGCGAGGACCCGCGCGCCGCGGTCATCTGGGAGGCGTTCAAGCCGGAAAGCGAGCCGCGGCGCACCATCCAGAGCCAGGAAGTCCAGCTCGCCGCCGAGCAGGCCCGCCGCCCGCGCGCCCGCGCCGGGACCCGCTCGACAAACCAGTCGACCGAGCGCAACCCCGACAGCACCTTCTTGCAAGACCAGGGGGGCATATATTAGGTCCGCCCCCAACCACGTCATTCCCGCGAAAGCGGGAATCCAGCTGACCTTCTAACATCGCCAAAGAAGCTGGATTCCCGCCTTCGCGGGAATGTCGGCAATGGAGACTTCCGATGCGCGCCGAAGCGCAAGCCTATGCCGACCAGATCAATTCCGCGCTCGCCTTGCTGCGCCGCTTCCTCGACTGGGATCGCGCGCTGGCACGGCTCGACGAATTGAACGCGCGCGTCGAGGATCCGACCCTGTGGGATTCGCCCAAGGCCGCCCAGGAGGTGATGCGCGAGCGTCGCCGCCTCGACGAGGCGATCGGCGCCACCCGGGCGATCGAGAAGGAGCTCGCCGACACCGTCGAGCTGCTCGAAATGGCCGAGGCGGAAGGCGACGAGGAGCTCGCGACCGACGCGGTCAAATCGCTGGGCGAGCTCGCCGAGCGCGCCGAAAAGGACAAGGTCACCGCCCTCCTGGCCGGCGAGGCCGACGCCAACGACACCTATGTCGAGATCAATGCCGGTGCCGGCGGCACCGAGAGCAACGACTGGGCCGGCATGCTCAGCCGCATGTACCAGCGCTGGGCCGAGCGCCACGGCCTGAAGGTCGAGCTGGTCGACAGCCATGCCGGGGAGCAGGCGGGCATCAAGTCGGCGACTTTGCTGCTCAAGGGCGAGAACGCCTATGGCTATGCCAAGACCGAGAGCGGCGTCCACCGTCTCGTCCGCATCAGCCCCTATGACAGCTCGGCGCGGCGCCACACCAGCTTCGCCAGCGTGTGGGTCTATCCGGTCGTCGACGACGACATCGACATCGAGGTCAACGAGAGCGACCTCAAGATCGACACCTACCGCGCCTCCGGCGCCGGCGGCCAGCACGTCAACACCACCGACAGCGCTGTGCGCATCACCCATGTTCCGAGCGGAATCATCGTCGCCTGCCAGAACCAGCGCAGCCAGCACAAGAACCGCGCCGAGGCGATGAAGATGCTGAAGGCGCGCCTCTACGAGGCCGAGCTTCAGAAGCGCGAGGCCGAGGCCAATGCGGTCAACGCCACCAAGACCGATATCGGCTGGGGCCACCAGATCCGCTCCTACGTCCTTCAGCCCTATCAGCTGGTCAAGGACCTGCGCACCGGAGTCACCTCGACCGCGCCCGGCGACGTGCTCGACGGCGACCTCGACCGCTTCATGGCCGCGGCCCTGTCCCAGCGCGTCACCGGCGAGAAGGTCGACGTGGAGGACGTCGACTGAGACGGCGCCTCTCGACTTCGCGCGTAACGAACGGATAGGACAGGCGCGGTGAACCGCCTCGTCCCCTTTCTCGTTTTGGCCTTGGCCGCCGGCTGCCGCGAGCAGCCCGCGGCATCGCCCTTTCCCGAGCCGCACCGCCCGGTCGCGCCGATCGTGTCGCCGCGCTACATGGCCGAGGACGCCCGCGACAGCGTCGGCGAGTTCGAGACCGTCACCCGCCTCGCCGAGATCCGCGAGGGCATGTGGATCGCCGACATCGGCGCCGGCGAAGGCTATTACACGGTGCGGCTGGCGCCGATGGTCGGGGCGCGCGGCCGCGTGCTCGCCCAGGACATCGTGCCCGAGACGATCCAGGCGCTCGCCCGCCGAGTCCAGCGCGAGCGGCTCGACAATGTGGCGCTGAAGCTCGGCCAGCCCAACGACCCGCAGCTGCCGGACGCGTCGTTCGACCGAATCCTGCTCATTCACATGTATCACGAGATCGAGCGGCCCAGCGAATTCCTCTGGCATTTGCGCGACGCTCTCAAGCGCGACGGCCGAATCGTCGTGGTCGACGCCGACCGCCCGACCGACCGCCACGGCACGCCGCCGCGCCTGCTCCAGTGCGAATTCAACGCGCTCGGCTATTCGCTGTCGCGCTTCGAGCGGCTGCCCGACAGCGAAACCTTCTTCGCGATGTTCGAGGCGCGCGGGCCGAAGCCCAATCCGGAGGACATCCCGGTGTGCGGCGAGGACGTACTCGGCAATTCCTGAACCGTTGCGGCACCGCTCATAGCAGGCCGAGTCCGCGCAGGCTGAGGCAGCAGCCGCCGGCGAAGATCAGGTGATCGTGAAGTCGGATGCCGAGCGGTTCGACGACCTGCGCCAGCCGCCGCGTCGCCGCCAGGTCGTCCTCGCTCGGAGCCGCCAAGCCGCTCGGATGGTTATGGGCCAGAACGAGCGCCGCCGAGCCGAGCCGTAAGGCGTCAGCCACGATCGCCCGGAACGGCAGGTCGGCCCAATCCGATTCCCCGTCGAACTGCATGACCCCGAGCACCCGCCGGTCGCCGCCGAGATGCAGGATCGCGACCGCTTCCTCCAACCGCCCGGCGAACAGGGGCGCGAGCAGGTCTGCGGCGTGGCGGGCGGTGTCCATCTGCATCGGCGCGATCTTGCCAAATCCGCGTTTGGAGCAGGACCGCGACAAGGTCCGCAATGGCGCCGAAACGGCGGAAAGCATCCACAGCCTTGATGTCCCGGCTGGGGACGAGGCGCCGTTAACGATTGTGCGCGTTGCGAATTTATGCCACCCCTCCGACACCTCCGGTTCCTTCCCGCCGGGGCCTACGACGACAAGGGCAGAAAGCGCCGACGGCACGGGTTCACCGATCACTGAGCCGCCGCCTGGCCGCACAACTGCGCGAACTGCCGGCATGGCGAGCGGCCAGCACGCCATGCCGGCAATCGTTTCAGCTCACCGAGCCAGCCGCCACGCCGCGAGCAGCCATCCCAGGATCATCAGCAGCCCGCCGAACGGCGTGACCGCGCCGAGCCAGCGCGCGTCGGTTAGCGCCATGGCATAGAGGCTGCCCGAGAAGACCAGAGCGCCGACGCCGATCATCGTCGCCGGAAGTCCCATCCGCAGCGGCAAAGCGCCGAGAGCGACGAGCCCGACCGCCTGCCACATCTGATATTGGACCGCGGTCTGCCACCAGCCGAGCGCGCGCGCGTCGAGCGTGTCGCGGAGGCCGTGAGTGCCGAACGCGCCGAGCACGATGCCAAGCGCCGCAAGCAAGGCACCCGCCACGAGGATCCGCCGCCGTGCGGCGGCCAGGACATCCTCTTCGCCCATCTCAGCCAATCGCCCCTTCGCTCGCCAACCCGGCACCGATGCCCAGGTCACGCGGCCGCCGCTGCGCCGCCGTCGCCAGCCGCATCACCCGCGCCCGCGAGTAACGCTGAAGCATCGTCGGATAGAGATTGGCGCCGATATTGGTCACCGCCAGCCACAGAGCCCAGCCGCTCCAGCCGATCGACCAGGCGTAGTAGGCGCTGACCATGCCCCAGCACAGATAGGCGATGTGGCGCCGCTCGTTGAAGATCGACTTGGGCACCAGCCGCTCGATGTCCGGCCCATAGACGCTGTAGCCGCTGCCGTGCCGCGCGCGCACGAACCGGTTCACCAGGTCGCCATTGGCGACGATCGCTCGGAAAAGCTCGACTCCGGCGCCGCGATAGAAGGTACCGCGATATTCCCACGCCTTCGGCTCGTGGAACGCGCGCGGCAGCAGGAAGGCGGGCGGCCCGGTCAGCAGGGCCCCGACGAACCAGGGCAGCACCGCCTCGAACGACGGCACCGGATGGAACCAGGGGACCAGGCCGAGCGCGATCAGCCAGAACAGCTTGGCGGGGATCGACCACAGGCCGAAGGCGGCGATGGGCAGATAATTGAGCCGGCCCGCGAGCCGCCGCGCCGCTTCAAGCTGATGCCCCGCCCTTTCCACGATTTCGCCGCTCCCCTTCAGCGTCGCCTCAGCATCCCACGCCAACCGGTCAAGTCAACCGTCGCCCGACCCACACCGCGCGTCCGACCAGCTCGACCTTGGCCGGATCGCAATCCGCCCAGCTCGGATAGGCCGGATTGTCGCTTCGGATCGTCACGGTGCGCGCCGCCGGATTGAACGCGAGCCGCTTGACCATCAGCGCCCCGTCCAGGCGCAGCACGTAGATGCCGTCCCTGAGACGCCCGGTCGCGTCGGCGCGGTCGACGAGGATCTCGTCGCCGTCGGCCAGCGTCGGCGCCATCGAATCGCCCTCGACGCGGATGATCGACAATTTGTCCGCCCCGCCGCTCGCGACCTTGCGCAGCCAGGTGGGATCGAAGGCGGCATGGGCGCGGGTGCGCTCACCGTCGACTGCGGCGCCGGCGCCGGCCGAGGCGCCGACGTCGAGCATCGGAACGATCACCGGCCCGGCGCGGTCGTTCGCCGCCGCCTCGCCGCCGAGCAACGCCTCCTCGACTCCGAAATAGCGCGCCAGCCGCCGCCGATCCTCCTCGGCCAGCCGCCGCGGGCTGCCGCGCTTGATGAACTGCTGCACATAGGCCGGATTGCGGCCGAGCAGTCGCGACAGGCCGGCATAATCCTCGCCCCGCTCCTCGATCAGCCGCTGCAATGCGGCGCGCGCTCCACCGTCAGCCATGGTCACACCTCTACCATAGGAAAAATCCTAGACAAATAGGATTTGCCCTAGAATGCTTGGAACATAACACGAACAGCGATTCGTCCGCAAGGAGGCGACATGACCCTGCTCAGACGCATCGAGCGCCATCTCGACGCCACCGGAATGCCGCCGACCCGCTTCGGCCGCGAGACCGTCGGCGACCCGCGCTTCGTCTTCGACCTGCGCGCCGGCCGCGAGCCGCGCGACGAGACCAGTCGCCGGGTCACGGCCTGGCTGGACGGGAGGACGAAGCGATGAGCACTGTTGGCGAAAGGCTGGCGCGAATGGTGAGTGTCGGGTTTGTCGGTTTCGCTGGCGAAATCTCGGCGATTGTCCTGGACCAGGTGGATTGGGCGAGCGTCACCTTCACCGGCGCCCGCCACCGGCTGCGAGTCACGCTGGAGGGCGGCGGCGCGGTCGGAGCGGCCGCCGATTTCCTGGCGCAGCTGCCCGATCTCGACCTGCCCGTCCCCGGTCACATCGTCGCCGACATCGCCTTGGTCGCGGAGGAACGAGGCGATGACGGCCGCTATGCCGCGCTGGAGCTGGAGGCCCTCACCATCGAGGACCGGTGAGGGTCAGCCGTGCGCCGGGGCGAAGCGTTTCAGATTCGCGAGGGCCGAACGCAGTCGGTCGTCCATCGCCACGGGAGTCTCCTCCTCCTCGTTCGCTGGCGCCGGCTGCGCCTGGACGGGGCTCGACCGCTCCAGCCATTGCGGCAGCGGCTTCTTCTCGATCGCCCGCTCGAGCCGCGCCAGCAACTCGGCGATCGTTTCCTGGCCCTGCGGCTGCACGCTCGGCGCGGCGGGCGCGGCCGCCGGGACCGGAGCCGGGAGCGGAGCAGGCTCGTCGATCGCGTCCGCTTCGGAGAGGATCAGCTCCTCGTCCTCGGTCTCGGGCAGCGTTTCGGTCGGGATCAGCACCGGCTCGGGCGCCCACGCGGAGTCCGGTTCGCCGAGGTCGCGCAAGGCCGAGATGGGCGCCGGCGTCGGCGCGTCGGGGTGGAGGTCGCGGCGGCGCATGCGGGGGGCGGCCTCGACACGGGTGTCGCTGTCCTCGGCGCCCCAGCGCGTCGGCCGCGCCGGCTTGCGCCCGAGCAGGCGCATCACGCCGAATATGACGGCAAAGGCGGCGACTCCGCCGACACCGGCGAGCAGCAGCCGCGCCTTCATGCCGAGCGGCGGCTCGGCCGCGGCGAGCAGGAACGGCAGGCCGCTGTCGATCACCAGATTTTGAAGCGCGTCGAGCGGCATCAGCATCAGCAGCGCCGCCGCCGCGCCGCCCGCCAGCAGCGCGACCGGCTTGTCGAAGCCGCCCTCCCCGGCGCGGCGCACCGCTACGTCAAGCAAGCTCCCCATCATGCAGCCTTTCTCATCAGCCGGCGATAGACCGGATCGTAGTTCGCGACATTGTCAGCCCAGTTGCGTTCGCGCTCGACGAAACGGCGCGCGGTCTCGCGGCGCTCGTCCCAGCCGTCGCGACGGTCGAACAGGTCGGCGAGCGCGGTTGCGAGCGCGGCAGGTTCGCCGGCCGGGAACAAGGTCCCGGTTACCCCGTCCTCGATTAGCTCGCGATGGCCGCCGACATCGGATGCCACCACCAGCTTGCCCTGCGCCATCGCCTCCAGCGGCTTCAGCGGCGTCACCAGCTCGGTCAGCCGCATCGCCTTCCTTGGATAAGCAAGCAGGTCGATCAGCGCGTAATAGCGCTCGACTTCCTCGTGCGGAACGCGTCCGGCGAAATGGATGCGCTCGGCGACTCCGGACGATGCCGCTTGCGCCTTCAGCGCCGCCTCCATCGGCCCGCCGCCGACGAGCAGCAGCCGCGCCTTCGGACGCCGCTCCATCAGCAACGGCATCGCCGCGATCAGGTCGTCCAGCCCTTCATAGTCGTAGAAGGATCCGATGAAGCCGACCACGTCCGCCCCTTCGAGCCCAAGCTGCCGCGTAAGGCTCCGGTCCGGCTCGGCCGGAGTCCCGAACAGGCCGAGATCGACTCCGTTCGGCGACACGATCACCTTGTTGCCGTCGATCCCGCGCGCGATCAGGTCGCGCCTCAGCCCCTCGCAGATCACCGCCACCGCGTCGGCGCGGCGGCACGCGCGGGTCTCCAGCATCCGGGTCAGCCGATAGCGCGCCGAGCCCTCGCGGCCCGTGCCGTTGCCGACCGCCGCATCCTCCCAGAAGGCGCGGATCTCATAGAGCAGAGGAAGGCCGGAACGCCGCGCCACCGGCAGCGCGGCAAGCGCTCCGAGCACCGGCGAGTGGACATGGATCTGGTCCGGCCGCCATTCGGCGATCACTTCATCGAGCCGGCGCCGCAGCGCCTTGACCTCGCGCCATTCCCGCACCGGTGAGCGCGCCGCGGCCATGGACGGCGTCCGGAAGAAGGTGATTCCGTCGATCTCCTCGCGCCGCGCCGGCCGCTTGCCCTGCCTGGCCCCGGTCAGGCAGGCGACGTCCCAGCCGCGGCCCTGCTGCGCCGTGACGATCGCGCGAGTCCGGAACGCATAGCCGCTGTGAAGCGGCAAGCCATGGTCCAGGACGTGCAGGATACGCATGCCCCACGCTATGGCAGAGATGACTTAACGGCCCGTCAACCGCCTTCGCTTAAAGCAATCTCGCGCGCCGCTGCGGGACCCCTGGACGAGCCATGATCGACACCTTCGCGCTCGCGCTCAGCCATGGCCTGATCCTGGTCGCGGCCTGGCGGCTGCTCTCCCGCCCCGATCTCGACGACGACAGCGGCAAGCCGCACCAGAGTTTCGCTCCAGTCGACGAGGCCGATCCCGGTGCGTGACCTCGGCCTCCTCGCCTTCATCGGCGCCTTCGCGGTGCTCGGCCTCAAGCGCCCGTTCCTGTGGGTGCTGCTCTACGCCTATATCGACATCATCGCGCCGCAGCGGCTCGGCTTCTCCTTCCTCGCCGGAATTCCCAACCTGTCGCTGATCGCCGCGGCGCTGGCCATCGGCGGCTGGCTTCTGACCGATGCCGGCAAGGGCATCAGCATCGCCACCCGCCAGCTGCTCATGCTCGCTTTGCTCGCTTATGCCGGAGTGACGACGATCAACGCCGACGTCCAGGTCGACGCCTGGGCCAAGTGGGACTGGGCGTGGAAGGCGGTGTTCTTCGCGATCTTCCTGCCCTTCACGCTGCGCACCATGCTGCGCATCGAGGCCTATCTGCTGACCATGCTGCTGTGCGCCGCGGCCTTGATCATCTCGGGCGGAATCAAGACGGCGCTGGGCGGCGGCGGCTACGGCTCGCTGGTGCTCCTGCTCGACGACAATAGCGGCCTCTACGAAGGCAGCACCATCTCCACGGTCGCGATCGCGATGATCCCGCTGGTGATGTGGTTCTCGAAGCACGGCACCATCTTCCCGCCCGACGGACGAGTCCGCGCCTTCTGCTATGCGCTGTGCTTCGCCTGCCTGTTGATCCCGATCGGCACCCAGGCGCGCACCGGCCTCGTCTGCATCGCCGCCCTGTTCCTGTTCATGCTTCGCGATTCACAGCGCCGCATCCTCTACCTCGCCGGCGCCGGCTTCCTCGCGCTCGCCGCGGTGCCGTTCCTCCCGGCCAGCTACACCAGCCGGATGACCACCATCCAGGAATACCAGGCCGACCAGTCGGCGGGCACGCGCATCGCCGTGTGGGGCTGGACGCTGGAATACGTCAAAGGCAAGCCGTTCGGCGGCGGCTTCGAGGCCTATCGCCAGAACCGGATCCAGTTCGATACGGTCAGCCAGCAGGGCGACGGCACCATGACCAGCGTCAGCGCCAGCACCGTCCAGGATGCCGGCCGCGCCTGGCACAGCGCCTATTTCGAGATGCTCGGCGAGCAGGGCTTCCCCGGCCTCGTCCTGTGGCTGTTGATCCACGCCATCGGCCTCATCCGAATGGAGCGCCTCAGGCGGCGCTACCGCGACAATGACGAGCGGCCGTGGATCGCCCCCCTCGCCACCGCGCTCCAGAACTTCCAGCTCACCTACCTGGTCGGCGCCTTGTTCGTCGGAATAGCCTTCCAGCCCTTCGTGTGGATGATCCTCGGCGTCCAGGTCGCCTTCGACCGCTGGGTCACCGCGCAGGAGAAAGCCAGGAAAGGCCTGAGGTTCAACCTCGACCAGGCGGCCATCGCGACGTGACCGGAACGAAGGTGCCGCCGCCGCATTAGGCTGCGGCAATGCTCGCCTATATCGATCACCAGGAAGTGGCGGGCTACACCCGCAAGCGCCGCGGCCGCTACTGGCAATATTTCGACCATAAGGGCGATCGGATCACCGACCGCGACGAGATCGACCGGCTCAACGCGATCGGCCTTCCCCCGGCCTATGAGAATGCCTGGTTCTGCCCCGACTCCAACGGCCACATCCAGGCGATCGGCTACGACGCCCGCGGCCGCCGCCAGTACCGCTATCATGCCGATTTCCGCGAGCGGCAGGAGGCGGAGAAATACGCCATGCTCCTCGCCTTCGGCCAGGCGCTGCCCAAGCTGCGCAAGAAGGTCGAGGCAGATCTCGCCAGGCGCGCGGTGAGCAAGGACGCCGTGGTCGCCGCCGTCGTGCGCCTTCTGGACTGCGAGCATATTCGCGTCGGCAACGAGCAATATGCCAAGGAGAATAAGAGCTTCGGCGCCACCACCATCCGCAGCCGCCACGTTAAGCAGCTCGGCCGCACCGTGAAGATGCGGTTCAAGGGCAAGCACGGCATCGAGCGCGAGCTCAGCATCACGGACCGCAATCTCACCCGAATCGTCCGCAAGGTGCAGGACCTGCCCGGCCAGCACCTGTTCCAATATGCTGACGACGACGGCCAGCCCTGCCCGGTCACCTCGGCCGACGTGAACGCCTATATCAAGGACGCGATGGGCGAGGATTTCTCGGCCAAGCATTTCCGCACCTGGGGCGCGTCGGCGATCTTCTTCGAGCAGCTCTGCGACGCCAAGGGCGGCCGCATCGGCCTCAAGACGGCGCTGGAACCGGTCGCCGGGAAGCTCGGCAACACGCCGGCGATGAGCCGCAAGGCCTATGTCCACCCGGCGCTGGTCGATGCGGTCAAGGCCAATCCGGACGATCCCCTGGGCGGGTTGCAATGCCCGCGCTCCGGCAAGTATCTCTCGCGGGCCGAGCGGGGGCTCCTCCTTTTCCTGGAACGGGCGGCCGGCGCAGAGGAGGCCGTGGCCAAAGCCGCCTGATGACCGCACCGAACCAAGCCGCCGCGCAGCCCGACCTGTTCGCCAACTGGCAGCGGCTGAGCAACTGGACCGCCGCCCATTATGCCGAGATCCTGACCGCGATCGGCATCGCCATCCTCATCGTGCTGGCGTTGATCGGGCTGCGCGGCCTGGTCCGCCGAATCCTCGGCGGCTCGGCCGCGACCGGCTGGCGCCAGGTCGCCGAGCGGGTGGTCGCCCGGACCTATCTTTTCTTCATCGTCCTGGCGGCGGCCAAGATCGTCTCGGAACCGACCGTGCTTCCGCGCGCGGTCGCCGACACCATCGACTTCCTGTTCATCGTCGCGGCCGCCGTCCAGATCGCGATCTGGACCCGCGCGCTGATCATCGGCGCGATCGAGCAGAAGACCGGCGAGGACGAGAGCGGCCGCCTCGGCACCGCCATGGGCCTCATCCAGGGCCTGGTCACCGTCGCCGCCTTCCTGATCGCCTTCGTCGTCATTCTCGACAATGTCGGGGTCAACGTCACTGCCCTCATCGCCGGCCTCGGCGTCGGCGGCATCGCCATCGGCCTCGCCGCGCAGGGCATCTTCCGCGACCTGTTCGCCGCTTTGTCGATCATCTTCGACCGGCCGTTCAAGCGCGGCGACACGATCAGCTTCGGCGGGCCGAGCGGAGTCACAGGCACGGTCGAGCATATCGGCGTGAAGACGACGCGGCTGCGCGCCCTCGACGGCGAGCTGGTCGCGGTCGGCAACGACAAGCTTCTCCAAGACCGGGTCCACAATTACGCGCAGCAGCGTCGCCGCCGCGTCGTCATGACGATCCCGCTGCTGCCGCACAGCAGCCCGGACGCGCTCGCCGCCCTACCCGCCGAGATCGAGAAGATCGTCGCCGCCGATCCCAAGGCCCGCTTCGACCGCGCCCATCTCGTCCGCTTCGGAACGGCGTCGATCGACATGGAGGTCGTGTTCTTCACCGACACGCCGGACGCGCGCGTCCATTTCCAGGCGCGCCACGACATCATCCTCGCGCTTCTCCGCCGGCTGGAGGCGCTGGGCGTGGCCTTCGCGGCGCCCCCCGCCGCTCCCGCCGCGCCCACGGCCTAGTCAGGCGGCGAGGCGGCCCGGCTCGGACAAATTCTCGCCGGCGGCGAGCATCTTCTTCCAATTGGGAATGGTGATCGCGTCGAGATATTCGCGCTGCATCTCCTCGGTGAGGATCTCCAGCATCTGGCAGTCCTCGACAAATACCTGGACGAGCCCGAACACGCCGCCGCGGCGGCAATATTTGGCGGGCCAGCCCTCGCGCTCGCACAGGGTCAGGACCTCGTCGCGGTCGAGCCTGGTGGCGATCGCCATATGGGTGCCGTTGAGGCGGCGGTGCGCGCTCAACACGCCGATAGCGCCGTCCTCGGTCTCGTGCAGCTCGGTGCCGCGCGGATAGAATTCGATCATCGTGCCGCGGTCGTCGCCGGCGAGCGCGACCCAGGAACCGTCGATCACCGACGGGAAGGGCAAGGCCTCGCCGCCCCAGAGCTCGGCGACGAAGCCGGCCACGCGCTGGGGATCGTCGGCCTCGACGGAACAGTGAAACAGCATGATGTCTCTCCGAATAGGGTCGTGGGGGTCGTAGCGACGGTTACTCGGCGGGCACGGCGACCGGATCGGCCCCGCCAGCGAAGGCGAGCCCGATGAGCTGCGCCAGGAAGATCAGGCAGCCGACCATCCAGGCCAGTGCCGCGACGATCGACAGGAACGGCCATTCCGCGAAGATCGCGAGATAGATGCCGAACGGGAAAACGATGGCGGCCGGCGCCGCGAAGCCGAGATGGGTCGCGGCCATCCGCCGCTCCTTCAGCTCGGGGAAGATGCGGTAGACGATTCCGAACAGGGTCAGCGACACCCAGCCGACGAGGTTGGCATGGGCATGAATCGGCGCCAGGCTGAAGTCGTGGGCGATTCCCATGTAGATGCCCATGCTGACGCCGCAGACGAGCATCAGCGCGCCCAGCAAAATGAACATGATGTCGATGCGCTGCATCGTCCCGAGCCTCCCCCGATGAATTGATCGGGAGGCTCGCTAGTCGCCTCAGCGCGGCACAGGCACTGCGGCGCGACCGGTGCCGTTCAGCCGTCGATCAGGCGACGAACGCGCCCGATTGAGGGATCAAGAGGCTATTCGCCCGAGCGGCGCCGCCTGCCGCAATCGGGTCGCCGGCCCGCGGCCACCTGGCGCGCCGCGCGCCATTCGCAATCCACCTGCCGCGAATGCTGCGACATTCCCGAATGGCCGATATTCTGGCTGGAGAAGCGCTCGAGCGCCTCCATGTCGCGGGTCTGTGCGTCGAACGACGCATGCTCGTCCCGAACCTCGCCGGTGTCGCGAAGCTCGCGCGGAATCCGGTAGGGGCTGTTCTCCTGGCTCTGCCCGCACACCACGACTTCGTCCGGGTCGTCGGAGGCCTGGCAGCGCTGCCGCTGGACGATCCGCGGCAGCGGCGGCCCGGCCACCTCCGGCCCGGCCACTGCCGAAGGCGCGGCGGGCTGCGCAGAAAGCGTTTCCGCCGCGATGACGAGGGCCAGCACCGCCACGCTTCCCGATCTGGCGATTGCTCCCCTCACCGCCAAAGGACTGACGGCGCATTGTGGCAATTCCGAGAAGGCGAGAGGCCGCGCTCTAGAAGCCGACGTCCTCCAGGCTGAGCAGGGTCGCGTTGCCGCCCGAGCTGGTCGTGTCGGTGCTCGTCGTCCGCTCCGCGACGAAGCGCGGCAAATAGTGCGGGCCGCCGGCCTTGGGGCCGGTGCCGCTCAGCCCCTCGCCACCGAACGGCTGCGAGCCGACGATGGCGCCGATCATCGAGCGGTTGACGTAGAGGTTGCCCGCCGTGGCCGCGCCCTCGATCGTCTCGGCGGCGCGGGCGATTCGGCTGTGAAGGCCCATGGTCAGGCCGAAGCCGCTCGCATTGACCCGCCGCACCGTCTCCACGAGCTGACCCGCCGGCCAGGTCGTGACATGGAGGATGGGACCGAACCATTCGCGCGTGAGGTCCTCGATGCGATGAAGGCCGATCATCGTCGGCGGCACGAACAGGCCCTCCGCCGGCGCTTCGATCGTGTGAAGCCACTGCGCCTTCATGCTCTCGCGATAGGTCATCAGCCGGTCGTAGGCCGCCTGGTCGATGACCGGCCCGACGTCGGTGCGCGGGTCGGCGGGGTCGCCGACGACGAGCGTGTCCATCGCTCCGCGCAGCATCTCCAGCGTTCGGTCGGCGATCTCCTCCTGGAGCACGAGCAGGCGAAGGGCGGAACAGCGCTGGCCGGCCGAGCGGAAGGCGGAGGTGACGACATCGACCACGACCTGCTCGGGAAGAGCGGTCGAATCGACGATCATCGCGTTGATCCCGCCGGTCTCGGCGATCAGCGGAACGATCGGCCGGTCGTCGTCGGCGAGCAGGGTGCGCGCGATCTTCTTGGCGGTGGCGGTGGAGCCGGTGAAGGCGACGCCGGCGATTCGGACGTCCTCCATCAGCGCCTGGCCGACCTCCGGCCCGCCCGGCGCCAGGACCAGCGCGTCCCGGGGAACGCCGGCCTCGTAGGCGAGCTCGACCGCCCGCGCGGCGATGCGCGGAGTCTGCGGTGCGGGCTTGGCGACCACTGTGTTGCCGGTGACCAGCGCCGCCGTGACCTGCCCGAGGAAGATCGCGAGCGGGAAGTTCCACGGCGCCACGCACACCCAAACGCCACGCCCTTCCATGCGCAGCACGTTGCGCTCGCCGGTCGGCCCGGGAAGCTCGATCGGCTGCAAATTGGCGCGCGCCTGGGCGGCATAATAGCGGCAGAAGTCGACCGCCTCGCGCACTTCGGCAAGCGCGTCGGGGATGGTCTTGAACGCCTCCTGGACCGCGATCCGCATCAGCTCGTCGCGGTTGCGCTCGAGCAGATTGGCGAGCCGGTCGAGGCACGCGGCGCGGTCCTCGATGCTGCGCGACGACCAGGCGGTGAAGCCGGCGAGGGCGGCCGAAACCGGGCTGGTGCCCGCCGCGCCCTCTCCGCTCGTTGGCTCGAGCGGCCTTGAAACGGCTTTCGCCACCCGCGCCAGCTCGTCCTCGTCCTGCAGGTCGATGCCGGTGCTGTTCTTGCGCTCGGGCATGAACAAATCCTCGGGCAGAACGATGCCCGGGTGGCGCGTGCCGCCGACTGAGGCGATCTTCGCAACGGGATCGGCGAGCAGGTCGCGGTCCGAAAGATTCTCGTCGGCGAGCTGGTGGACGAAGCTCGAATTGGCGCCATTCTCAAGCAGCCGTCGGACCAGATAGGCGAGCAGATCGCGGTGCCCGCCGACTGGCGCGTAGATGCGGGTATGGAAACCCTGCTCGCGCACCAGATGCTCGTAGAGCCCCTCGCCCATGCCGTGCAGCCGCTGGAACTCGAAGTCGCGGCTCTGTCCCGCCCATTCGAGGATGTTGGCGACGGTCAGCGCATTGTGCGTGGCGAAGGCCGGGTAGATGTGCGGCGCCGCGAGCATGTCGCGGGCGCAGGCGAGGTAGGAGAGGTCGGTCGCCGCCTTGCGCGTGAACAAAGGATAGTCGCTGAGGCCCGCTTCCTGGGTCCGCTTGATCTCGCTGTCCCAATAGGCGCCCTTGACGAGCCGGACCGCCAGCCGCCGGCTCGTCTTCGCGCCGAGCGCCTCGGCCCAGCCGATCACCGCCCGGCCGCGCTTGGAATAGGCCTGGACCGCCATTCCGAGCCCGTCCCAGCCCTTGAGCGCCGGAAGTCCCGCCACCTTCTCGATGATCTCGAGACTCATCTCGAGCCGCTCGCTCTCCTCCGCATCGATGGTGAGGCCGATGCCCTGGCTCGCGGCGAGAGTCGCAAGCGCCTCGGTCTGCTCGATCAGCGAGCCGACCGAGCGCTCATACTGCGCGACCTCGTAGCGCGGGTGAAGCGCCGACAGCTTGACCGAGATGCTGTGGCCTTCCTTCGCGACCTTGCCGACCGCGCGGATCGCCTCGTCATAAGCCTGGAAATATCGCTCGGCGTCCGGGAAGGTCCGCGCCGCCTCGCCGAGCATGTCGAAGCTCGCGGTGAAGCCCTTGTTCTCGGGCTTGCGCATGCGGCCGATCGCTTCGTCGATGGTGCGGCCCATGACGAAGATCTCGCCCATCATCTTCATCGCGGTGCCGACCGCCTGGCGGACGAACGGCTCGCCGGCGCGGGCGAGCAGTCGCTTCAACGCGCTCGCCTGCTCGCTCTCGCCGACCAGGGCCCGGCCGATGACGAGGCCCCAGGTCGCGGTGTTGACCAGCTTCGAGTTGGACTTGCCCTTGTGGAGGCCCCAATCGCCCTCGCCCAATTTGTCGGCGATCAGAGCGTCGGCGGTCTCGGGGTCCGGCACGCGCAGGAACGCCTCGGCGAGGCTCAGAAGGGCGACGCCCTCCGACGTGTTGAGCCGATATTCTTGGAGGAACTGGTTGACCCAGCCCTTGGCCTGGGCGGCGCGAAGCTCGGCGAGCAGGCCCAGCGCACGGCTTTCGACCCTGTGACGCGACTCGGTGTCGAGCTTCGCGGCCTCGAGCAGCGGCTTCAGCACGTCAGGTTCGGGGGCGCGATGCAGGCGGTCGATCGCCTCGCGCGCGGTTGCCGTAGCGTCAGTCATCAGGGGTCTTTCCAAGGGCTTGTGCGGCCGGTTGCGGCCGCCTTATGGCGGGCCGATTAGCGCGGGAGACGGGGAGGCTCAATGCCGACGGCCAGCCTGGACGAAATCCGATCGAAGGTCGGCCACGAGATCGGCGCGTCCGACTGGATCCTGGTCGACCAGGCGCGCATCGATGCCTTCGCGGAAGTCACCGAGGACCATCAGTTCATCCATGTCGATCCGGCCGCGGCGGCGAAGACGCCTTTCGGCGGCACCATCGCCCACGGCTTCCTGTCGCTGTCGCTGCTGAGCCGGATGGCAGCCGACGTCTTCCTCATCCCCGACGGCGTGAAGATGGCGGTCAATTACGGCTTCGAGCGAGTCCGCTTCCTGTCCCCGGTCCGCTCCGGCAAGCGCGTGCGCGGCCGCTTCACCCTTGCCAGCGTCGAGGAGAAGCGCCCCGGCCAGTGGCAATTCGTCCATCATGTCAGCGTCGAGATCGAGGACGAGCCCAAGCCCGCCCTCACCGCCGAATGGATCGGCCTTATATTCGTTTGAACACCCGTCCGAAAGGAACGCCCGAATGACCCGCGAAGCCGTCATCGTCTCCACCGCCCGCACGCCGATCGGCAAGGCCTATCGCGGCGCGTTCAACGCCACGCCCTCCCCGACCCTCGCCAGCCACGCGATCAAGGCCGCGGTCGAGCGCGCGAAGATCGACCCGGGCGAGGTCGACGACGTGATCATGGGTGCGGCGCTTCAGCAGGGCGTCCAGACCACGATCGGCCGCACCGCGGCGCTCCGCTCGGGCCTTCCGGTCACCGTCTCGGGCATGTCGATCGACCGCCAGTGCGCGTCGGGCCTGATGGCCATCGCCACCGCCGCCAAGCAGATCATCGTCGACCGGATGGACGTGATGGTCGCCGGCGGGGTCGAGAGCATCAGCCTCGTCCAGACCCCGGAGATGCGGCTCGGGCCGGACCCGGAGCTGCTGTCGATGCACAACGGCGTCTATATGCCGATGATCAACACCGCCGAGGTGGTCGGCAAGCGCTACAGCGTCAGCCGCGAGCGCCAGGACGAATATGCGCTCCGCTCGCAGCAGCGCACCGCCGCCGCCCAGGCCGCCGGCAAGTTCGACGACGAGATCGTGCCGGTGACCGCCCGGATGATGGTCAAGGACAAGGCGACCGGCGAGACCTCGATGCAGGAGGTGACCCTCGCCAAGGACGAGGGCAACCGGCCGCAGACTACCCTCGAGGACCTTCAGAAGCTGCAGCCGGTAATGGGGCCGGAAGCGATGATCACCGCCGGCAACGCCTCCCAGCTCAGCGACGGCGCCTCCGCCGTGGTACTGATGGAGGCCGGCCTCGCCGCCGAGCGCGGCCTCCAGCCGCTCGGCCGCTATGTCGGCATGGCCGTTGCCGGCACCGAGCCCGACGAGATGGGCATCGGCCCAGTCTTCGCCGTGCCCAAACTGCTCAAGCGCTTCGGCCTCACCGCCGCCGACATCGACCTGTGGGAATTGAACGAGGCGTTCGCGGTCCAGGTCCTCTACTGCCAGGACCAGCTCGGAATCCCCGACGACAAATTGAACGTGAACGGCGGCGCCATCTCGATCGGCCACCCCTACGGCATGTCCGGCGCGCGCCTAACCGGCCACGCGCTCATCGAAGGCAAGCGCCGAGGCGCCAAGCACGTCGTCGTCACCATGTGCGTCGGCGGCGGCATGGGCGCGGCCGGCCTGTTCGAGGTGCTGTAGCTACTCCCCTCCCGCTTGCGGGAGGGGAAGTCAGCGCTTGAGCAGCCTGGGCGACCGGGCGAGCAGGAACAGCATCGTCGGCCAGAACATGGTGTTCCACACGTCGTGCCAGTGATTGCCCCATACCAGCGGGCCGCGCGCGCGGTTGCTCCATTCGAACAGGTCGATGATCTCGCCCGCGACGGCCGCGAGGAACACCGCGGCGAGCGGCCGCCAGTCGCGCAGCGGCAGGCGGAACAGGATCGCGGTGAGCAGGAACACGCCCATACCGACATAGACGTGGAGCGCGTCCTTCCCCAGCCCGAACAGCTGCATGAGGACGATCTTGAGATCCTGATACTCACCCATGGTCAAACCCGCGTGCTGAACGGCGTGAAATCGGTCGCTTCATCGTAGATGTCGATGCCTTCCCTGCGCTTGAGCCAACCGACCACCGCATAGGTGACCGGCGTCAGGAGCACTTCCCAGCCGACCTTGAGCGCCCACTGGATGAGCAGCACCTTGAACAGCAGCTCATTGTCCCAGAGGCCGTAGAAGGCGAGCGGGTAGAAGATCAGGCTGTCGACGCCCTGCCCGACCAGGGTCGAGCCGATCGTTCTGGCCCAAAGATGCTTGCCTTTGGTCCACACCTTCATCCGCGCGAGCACGTAGGAATTGGCGAACTCGCCGGCCCAGAAAGCGAGGATCGAGGCGAGAACGATGCGCGGCACCGCTCCGAACACCTGCTCGTAGGCCTCCTGCCCCGGCCAGGTCGGCGCCGGCGGCAGGGCCACCACGACGATCGACATGAACACCATGAACAGCAGGGCGCCGAACCCCGCCCAGATGCAGCGCCGCGCCCGGGCGAAACCATAGACCTCGGTCAAAATGTCGCCGATCACATAGGAGACCGGGAAGAACAGGATGCCCGCGCCGAACGGCACCGGCCCGATGCCGGGCACCTGGAACTCCGCCACCTTGCCCGCGCCGATCACGTTGGACAGCAGCAGAACGGTGACGAACGCAGCCATCACGAAATCGAAATAGCGCAGGTTCCGCCCCGCGACCGCGCCGGCCTCGACAGCCTCGATCCGCCCCCCGTTCATCGCTCCCGCCTAGCGCGGTTTCATGAGGCCGCAAAGCGCGCTAAGCGTTCGCCCGGGCGCCCGTAGCTCAGTTGGATAGAGCACGAGCCTTCTAAGCTTGGGGTCGCAGGTTCGAATCCTGCCGGGCGCGCCACCCGCTCTCCCGAACGCCCCACCGGCAAAACCGGCGGGCTCGATTGCCACGGCCGCGCTCGGCACGCATAACGCCGCGCCATGAACCTCCGACACATCGAGATCTTCCACGCCGTCTACGTCAACGGCTCGGTCAGCGCCGCGGCGCGGGCGCTGAACGTCTCCCAGCCGTCGGTCTCCAAGATGCTTCGCCACGCCGAAAGCCTGCTCGGCTTCCAGCTGTTCCAGCGCACCAATGGCGGGCTGGTGCCGACCGAGGACGCCCACACCCTGTTCGCGGACGTCAAGGAAATCCAGGACCGGGTCGTCGGGCTGCGCGAGGCGGGCAGGAACCTGCGCCGCGGAAGCGGCGGCACCCTGCGCATCCTCGCTTTGCCTTCGCTCGCGCTCGAGGCCATCCCGGCGGCGGTGTCGCACTTCATGCGCACCCACCCGGATGTGAAGTTCGACCTCCAGACCGCGCATCACGACGACCTGCTCCGCAAGCTCTACGAACGCGAGGCCGACATCGCCATCGCCTGCCAGGTTCCCGCGGCGGCGCCGATCGCTCAACACTGGTTGGGAGAGAGCGAACTGGTCGTGCTCTATCGCGAGGAGGACATGCCCGACGCGCCGCCCTGCGTCGAGCTCGAGCGCCTCAAGGGTCAGCCCTTCATCAGCCTCGCGTCCAGCGGGCCGATCGGCCAATTGTTCACCCAGGAGCTCGAGCGGCTCGATCTGGAGCTCGACTCCGTCGTATCCGCGCGAACCTTCTACATGGCCGGAGCGCTGGTCAGGCAGGGCATCGGGATGACCGTGGTCGACAATTTCACCGCCCAGGCCTATCTCGCGCCGGGCCTGTCGATGCGACCACTGAAACCCCGCGTCGCCTTCGACATTCATGCGATGTTCCTGATCAACCGGCCGCCGAGCGCGCTCGCGACCGACTTCCTGAAGACGCTTGGGCGCATCCTCGACGCTCCATAGCGGCTGGCTATGGCGGCCCGCCATCTGACTATGCGTGGGCCGCAGGAACGGCGGTTAGGCTCGCGGGCTCTATGATCCCTGCGCCCTACCTTCTCTATCTCGGCCGAAGCGCCGATCCCCTCGCCATCAAGACCTCGCGCGGTGTCGCGGCGTTCCGCCCCGAGGATTGCCTCGGCGAATTCCGGCATGACGAGTGCCCGCTGACGCTCGGCCTGCCGCGGCTCGGCATGCGCGAGGCCGCCGCGGCCGGCGCGCGGACCCTGATCCTCGGCATCGCCGGGGCTGGCGGACGGCTTGGGGACGATCTGATCGAGGACGCGGCGGCGGCGCTGGAGGCGGGCATGAACGTCGCCTCCGGCCTCCACCAGCGGCTTCGCGACCAGCCGCGGCTCGCCGCGCTCGCCGAGGCGCGGTCGCTCAGCCTGTTCGATGTCCGCGATCCGCCGGCTGACCTCAAGGTGGGCACCGGCTATCCCCGTTCGGGCCGCCGCCTGCTAACCGTCGGAACCGACTGCTCGGTGGGCAAGATGTACGCGACCATCACCCTGGCGCGCGGGCTTCGCGACCGCGGCGCCGCGGCCGATTTCCGCGCCACCGGGCAGACCGGCATCCTCATCGCCGGCGGCGGCGTGGCGGTGGATGCGGTCGTCGCCGATTTCATTTCCGGCGCGATCGAACAGCTCGCCCCGGCCCGCTACGATCACGGCTGGGACGTCATCGAGGGCCAGGGCTCGCTGTTCCACCCGTCCTTCGCCGGCGTGTCGCTCGGCCTGCTCCACGGCGCGCAGGCGGAGGCGCTGGTGATCTGCGACGAGCCCGGGCGGCCGCACATGCGCGGCATCCCCGGACGGCCGCTGCCCGACCTCGCCGAATGCCTGGAGCGCAATCTGGAGGCGGCACGGCTGACCAGCCCCGAGGTCGGGGCGGCGGGCATCTGCCTCAACACCTCCGCCATGGATCCGGCAGCGGCGCGGCGCCTGTGCGACGCGACCGAGGACCGGCTCGGCCTTCCCTGCACCGACCCGATTGCCTTCGGCGTCGAACCCATCATCGACAAGCTGCTATGCCTCGAACCCTCCTCGCTCAGCACGTCCGTTTTCCGCTGACCCGGCCGTTCCGGATCGCGCGCGGCGCGAAGACGGAAGCCGACGTGGTCACGGTGGCGATCGGCGAGGACGGGGAGACCGGCTGCGGCGAGGCGGTGCCCTATCCCCGCTATGGCGAGAGCCCGGCGAGCGCGCTGGCCGCCATCGAGGCGGTCCGCGACCGGATCGAGGGCGGCGCGGGCCGCAACGAGCTGCTGAGCCTGCTTCCGGCCGGCGCGGCGCGCAACGCGGTCGACTGCGCCCTGTGGGACCTGGAGGCGAAGCTGTCGCGGCGCGATGTGGCGAGCCTCATCGGACGGCCCGCGCCCGGGCCGGTCGCAAGCGCTTTGACGGTGACGATCGACGATACCGACGCGATGGCGCGGACGGCCGCGGGCCTGGCCGACATGCCGTTGCTCAAGGTCAAGGTCGATGCCGCCCAGCCCGAGGCGCAGATCCGCGCGGTGCGCGAGGCGGCGCCCCACGCGAGATTGATCGTCGATCCCAACGAGAGCTGGGATCGCGAGCTGGTCGAGGCGATGCAGCCGCTGCTCATCGACATGCATGTCGACCTGCTCGAGCAGCCGGTCCCCGCCGGATCGGACGAATGGCTCGAAGGCTTCGCTCCGGCGGTGCCGATCTGCGCCGACGAATCCATCCATGTCGCGGAGGACCTGCCGACGGTCGCCCGCCGCTACCAGGCGGTCAACATCAAGCTCGACAAGACCGGCGGGCTGACCGCGGCTCTGATGCTCGCGCGGGCCGCGCGCGAACGCGGCCTCCTGCTGATGACGGGGTGCATGGTGAGCTCGTCGCTGTCGATCGCGCCCGCGATGCACGTCGCCATGCTCTCCGACTTCGTCGACCTTGACGGCCCGCTCTGGCTTCGTGAGGATCGCTCCGGCGGGGTGCGTCAGGAAGGCGGCTTGCTCCATCCTCCCCTCGACGGATTCTGGGGTACTTCATGAGAGCGGGATGGGTTGCATGGCTGCTCGCGCCGCTGATGGTCGGCGCGATGACGCCGCCCGAACGGGTCGACCTGATCATCCGCGGCGGCACCATCTACAACGGTGCGGACGCCCCATTCGTCGGTGACGTGGCGATTTCGGGCGACCGCATCCGCGCGGTCGGGCCGAACCTTCCCCACTTGGCCGCCAGGATCGTCGACGCGCGCGGCATGGTCGTCGCGCCCGGCTTCATCGATCCGCACACCCATGCCGGCGCACAGCTCGCGTCGGACGATGACCGGACCCGACTGATCCCCGCTTTCCTGATGCAGGGGGTGACGACCGCCTTTATCGGCAATGACGGCGGCGGCGATCCGGACGTGGCGGCGGTGCTGGGCCGGTCCGAGGCCAGCCCGGTCGGGATCAACTATGCCGCGTTCGTCGGCCTGGGCCCGGTGCGCACGGCGACGGTCGGCAACGCCGACCGCGCGCCGACTCCGGCCGAGCTCGACCGCATGAGGCAGATGGTGGCCCGCGCGATGTGCGAGGGCGCGCTCGGTTTCTCGACCGGCCTGTTTTACGCGCCGCAGAGCTTCGCCGAGACGGACGAAGTCACCGCCCTGGCACGGGAAGCGGGCCGGCGCGGCGGCGTGTACGACAGCCACATCCGCGACGAATCAAGCTACGGCATCGGCCTGGCCGCCGCCATCGACGAGGCGATCGCGGTCGGGCGCGACGCCGGTCTTCCGGTCAACATCTCCCACATCAAGGCGCTCGGCGTGGACGTGCATGGCCAGGCGCCGGCGATCATCGCCCGGATCGAGGCCGCGCAGGCCGCCGGCCAGCACGTCACCGCCGACCAATATCCCTGGTCGGCGTCGGGCACCTCGCTCGCCGCCGCCCTCGTCCCGCGCTGGGCTCAGGACGGCGGCCGGGACGCGATGCTGCGGCGCTTCGACGATGCTGCCGTGGCGGAGCGCCTGCGCGCCGAAATGGCCGACAATCTGCGCCGGCGCGGCGGCGCCGAATCGCTGCTGATCACCGAGGGGACCCATCTCGGCCGCAGGCTGGCCGAGGTGGCGGCGGCGCAGGGGACGGATCCGATCGCCGCGGCGATCGCGGTGATCAGGCTGCACGACCCCGCGGTGGCGTCGTTCAACCAGACCGAGGACGACATCGCCGCCTTCATGCGCCGGCCCTGGGTGATGACCAGTTCCGACGCCTCGACGGGCCATCCCCGAGTTTATGGCAGCTTTGCCCGCAAATATGCCGAATATGTGGTGGCGCGCCGAGTGCTGACCCTGCGCGAGTTCATCGAGCGGAGCACCGCGCTGACCGCGGACACCTTCGGAATCGTCGACCGTGGCCGGCTGCGCCCGGGCGCCTTTGCCGACATCGTGGTGTTCGATCCCGCCAGCTATGCTGCGAACGCCACCTATGAGCGGCCGACCGAGCTCGCCGCCGGCGTCCGGGCCGTCATCGTCAACGGCGTGCCGGCGGTCGAGAACGGGGCGCTCACCGGCGCCGCGGCCGGGCGCGGCCTCGCGCACACACCCACCCCGGGAACCTGTTCATGACATTATTGCGCGGCTGGTTCGCGATTCCCCTGTGGCAGCGGGTGCTCGCCGCGCTCGCGCTCGGGCTTCTCTTTGGTGCGCTTTGGCCGCAGGCGACGCCGGCCGTTCAGTTCATGGGCGACCTGTTCGTCCGCGCCATCCGGATGCTCGTGGTACCGATCGTGCTGGTCACGATCGCGGCCGGAATCACCACGCTCGGCGATCCCAAGCGGATCGGCGGGCTGGGCGCCCGCACCATCGGCCTGTTCGCGTTCACCACCGCGATCGCGGTGTCGGTCGGAATGCTGGTGGCGACCCTGATCCGCCCTGGCGAGGGTGCCCCGCTTGGGACCGCTGCGGCGCACGCGCTCGGCGCCCCGCCGACCCCGTACGAGCAGCTGGTCGGGATCATCCCGACCAACATCGTCGAGGCGCTCGCCAAGGGCGACATGCTGGCGATCATCTTCGTCGCCATCCTGCTCGGGGTCGGCACCCTGCTCGCGGGCGAGGCGGGACGGCCGTTCGCCGCGCTTCTCCAGTCCGCCACCTCCGTCCTACTGAAGGTCGTCGGCATCGTCATGGAGGCGACTCCGTTCGGCGTGTTCGCGCTGATCGCCAACGCGGTCGCCGCCAACGGGGCGGCGGTGTTCGTCAATGTCGGCTGGCTCGCGCTCGCGGTCGTGCTTGGCTCGGCGCTCCAGATCTTGCTGGTCCACAGCCTGATCCTGAAGTTCCTCGCGCGCGTGCCCGTGACGCGCTTCTTCCGCGGAATCATCGACGCGCTTGCGGTGGCCTTCTCGACCGCGTCGAGCTCGGCGACCCTGCCGGTGGCGATGCGCGTCGCCGAGAAGAATCTCGGCGTCGGGCGGGCGGTCTATTCGACGGTGCTGCCACTCGGCGCCAGCATCGGCAAGGACGGCACCGCCATGTATGTCGGGCTGCTCAGCCTGTTCAGCCTTCAGGCACTGGGAGTGCCCCTCACCCCGACCGTCTATGCGCTCGTCCTGCTGACCGGAGCGCTGGCCGCGTTCGGCACCGCGCCGGTCCCCTCCGCGTCGCTGTTCATGCTGGCGGCGGTGCTGTCGTCGGTGGGCGTCCCTCCGGAGCAGACCGCACTGGTGGTCGGCTTCGTGCTCCCGTTCGACCGCCTGCTCGACATGACCCGCACCGTGCCGAGCGCCTGCGCCAATTTGACGGTGGCCACCTCCGTCGCGCGCTGGGAAGGCGAGCTCGACGAGGCGGCGCTCAACGGTAGAAGCGAATATTCCCCAGCTCCAGCGTCTCCTGACCGCCAGGCTCTCCCTCAAGCCGAATGACGACGGCGCGCAGGCGGGCGAGGTCCAGCCGCGCCGCCTCGCTCGAGCTGCTGAATTGCTTGAACGGGATCCGCACTTCCCGCGTCGTCTGTCCTGCCGTGAAGGCAGTGCGGAACATCCTCCGGCTGTCGACGCCATAGGAATCGAGAAGCAGCGCGTAGCGTCCGGATCCCCGCGCCTCGAACGCGATCCCGTCGAAGCCGCGCGCGTCGGCGAGATGGACCGGCCCCGGGGTCAGCGGAAGAACGAGGTTGGCGTAGGGCTGCGGCGCCGCGCCCATCCGGGCGAAAAGGAAGAGGTGGCCCGGTTCACCGCGCTGGCGGACATAGTGAAGATGGCTGTGGTCGATGCCGGACTCGCTGGTCTCGACCGGCAGCGTGCCGAGGTCGGTGCGGCCGTCGCGACCCCCGCCGACATCGATCGGGCCGGCGAGGCGGTGAACCGGCAGGGGCGAAGGCTCGTCGGACTTGAGCAGGCGCCGAAGCGGCTCGAGCGCGACCTCGCGCCCGGAGACGAAAACCCGGCGGACATCATATAGATCCTCGATCCGCTGGTCGGGCCGCCCGCCGACCAGGAGAAGGTCGGCGCGCTGGCCCGGCGCGACGCGGCCGCGATCCTCCCGCCGAAGGATGGCCGCGCTGACGCTGGTCGCCGCGGCCAGGGCCTCGGCTGGCGTGAAACCGTCCTCCGTGAGAAGGCGGATTTCGCGGACGGCCGACGAGCCCTGGTAGACTCCGCCGATGCCGGCGTCGGTGCCGATGCCGACCTTCACTCCTCCTGCCCTCAACCGGCGCAGATTCTCGCGGAGGATGTTCCAGCGACGCGCCTCGAGCTCGGGAATAACCGCGAGCGGGCGGGCGAGCCGCGCGTCCTCGCGGGCTTGCTCCTGCGGACGCAGCCGCTCCCATTCCGCCGGAAGGAAGGCGCGGTCCTGCTGCGGCTCGTAGACGACCATGGTCGGGACATAGGCGGTGCCGTTCGCCTTCATCAGCGCGATCAGTTCGTCGTCGACAAGCGTGTCGCCGATGCCATGGCCGAGCGCGTCCACGCCCGCCGCCGCAGCGGTCTTGGCGCCGTCCAGGGTCACCGTGTGGGTGATGACCGCGATCCCGGCCTCATGGGCGCGGTTCACGATCGTGCGGAGCGTCGGCAGGCTCATGCTGTTGATGTCGGGCGAGCGGCCGTAGCGCCAGCCGTCGGCGAACACCTTGATGACATCGGGCCGATAGGCGAGCGCCCGGTCCATCGCCAGCTCGGCCGCGCGCGGAGTCGCCGCCTCCATCGTGAAGAAGTCGCCCCAGCCATATTCGGTGCCATGCCCGCCGGGCACGCCGAGGCGGATGGCGAGCTGGAGCTGCGGCGCCGCGACATCGCCGCCCGCGACCATCTCCCGGATGGGCGCCAGCATCTCGCCCGACACCGAGAAGTCGTTCACGCTGGTCACGCCATGGACGAGGTGCCCGGCATAGGCCTTGCCGAGATCGTCGGGCGCATCGAAGCCGGGGGCGCGGAGATGGGTGTGAAGATCGTGGAGACCCGGAAGCACGGTCATTCCGCGCGCATCGACGACCCGGCTGTCCAGCGGCGCCTGCAGGTCGGGACCGACCGCGACGATGCGATCGCCTGAAATCAGCACGTCGGCCGAAACGGCCTTCGCGCCGGTGCCGTCGAAGACGTGCCCGCCGCGGATCAGCACATGGCTCGGCGGCGGAGCCGCGCCGAGACAAAGCAGCCCCAGCAGGACGCCGACCAAACGGGTCCAGATCATTGCAGCGGCTGCCGCCGCATCAGCGTGTGGTCGAGGAAGTCCATCGTCGCGCGCAGGCTCTGGAGCCAGCTGTCGTGGCGGAAGAAGCTGTGCCGCTCGTTGGGAAAGACGAGCTCGCGATAGGGAATGCCGCGCGCCGAAAGCTCGCGGGCGAGGACCAGCGACTGCGAGAAATCGACATTGCGGTCGTCGTCGCCATGGATGAGGAGCACCGGCGAGCGCCAGCGGTCGATCGCGCCCAGCGGCGAGGACTCCCACTGGATCTGGCGGGCGCGCTCCTGAGCCTCGGGCGAGAGGCTGTTCGGAACCGGCCGGAGCAAGGAGTGGACTCCGTGGAGATCGACTCCGGACGCGAACAGGTCGCTGTCGCGCGCGAGCGCGAGCGCGGTGAGATAGCCGCCCCAGCTTCCGCCCCACGACCCGATCCGGGCGGGATCCACGTCGCTCCGCGCCTCGAGCCAGCGGCCGGCCGCGAGGATGTCGCGATATTCCGAAGCGCCCTCGCGGCCGGTGTCCGGAGCGTCGCGGAAGGCGAGGCCGTGGCCGGTGCCGCCGCGGTAGTTGACGACCAGCACATGATAGCCGCGCGCCGCGAGCTGCTGGTTCATGATGTAGGCGTTCGAATAATAACGCGACGGGTGGAAGCCGAGCAGCATCTGCCGCCGCGGCCCGCCATGGATGTAGACGAGAGCCGGCCGCCGGCCCTCGCCGCGCCCGCGGAAGAACTGGCCGCGGATCTCCATCCCGTCGGCGGCCCTGAACGTCACCGCCTCCGGCGCGATGAAGCCCTGCGCAGCCGACGCCGTGCCGAGCGGCGACGCGCGCTCGTCGAGCAGCACGGCATGGGCTGGACGGGCGACGTCGGTTGCGATGGCGCCCACGGAGTCGCCCGCCACGGCCGGATAGAAGAGCATGGTCGAGTCGCGGCCGCCGAGACGGATGGCCTGGCCGCCGGCGATCGGCCGCCGCCAGATCCGGCGGCGGTCGATGTCGCCGTCATTGGCGGCATAGATAAGGGACGTCCGGTCGCCGCCGAGCAGGAAGGTCTCGACCTCGAAGGCGCCGCTGGTCAGCGCCCGCGCCTCCCCTCCCCGGGCGGCGTCGATGGCATAGACGTGCATCCAGCCGGTCCGCTCCCATGGGAACAGGATGTGGCCGTCGCGGCTCCAGAACAGGTTGCGGCTGCGCGTCCCGGCGTAGCGGCCGCCGCGGCCCGCCGGCGCCGTCCACAGGGTACGCGCCCGCCCGCTGGCGACTTCCGCCACCCGGATCGACCAATAGGTGCCGACGTCGTGAGCGGCGCCCTGCGGCGGCGATAGATAACGGATGAAGGCGACCTCGCGCCCGTCGGGAGAGAAGACCGGCTCGACCGACTGGCCGAGTCCGGGATCGAGGTAGCGAAGCCCCCCGCCATCGGCCTCCAGCACCGCGACATGGCCGTGCTCGCCGCGATTCTCGGACAGGAGCAGCCGCGCGCCGTCTGGCGACCAGGCGAGCCGCGTGATCCGCCCATCCACCTTTGCCAGCGGCCGCGCCTCGCCGCCGCGGCTCCACAGCCACACCTCGCTGCGGCGGGTGAAGGCGATGCGCTGGCCGTCCGGCGAGAAGACCGGCGAATGGCCGCGCCCGACCAGCAGCGGCGCCCCGCCCGCGGCCGGCACGATGAACACCTGCTGCGCCGGCGCATCGGCTGCGGCGGCGGGGTTGGGCAGGTCCTCCTCGTCCGGATATTCCTCGTCGCCGCCGGCGACGAAGGCGAGGCTGGAGCCGTCGCGGCTGAACGCGAGATCGTAGAGCTGGAGGCCGTCGTCCCAGGCGAACGCCGTGAGCCGACGCGCGGGCTGCCCCCGCGCGCCGACCCAGATGTTGCGGACTCCGGCCGCATTCTCGACCCATGCAAAAAGCGGCGCCTCGGCGGCCCCGGTCAACGCCCCCGCCGTGGGAAGCGCAAGCGCCTCGGCCAGCGGATCGGATGCGGCGGCGCCCGGATGGGCGAGCGCCAATCCGACGAAGGCGAGCCACAGGCGGAAGAAGAGGCGTCGAGACATGGCGCCGTTATGGAAGGCTGCCGCGGCCCGCCGCAAGCGCGCCGCGGCGCTGCATGCAGCCATGTTATGACCGCCGCAACGCTCTGTATGACCGTCCCATATTCCTCCGGGGCGCATCGCCCTTAGGATCGGCTCATGTCCCGCGTCATCGATCCTGAAGCCTGGCGGCGCGACGGCTATGCCATCGTCCGCCAATTCTTCATGCCGCACGAGGTCGCCGCGATCGGCGCCGAGATCGACGCGGTCCATGCCGAGGGCGTGGCTCACGGCCGCAGCTTTCGCCACGGCAACCTCTTCTACAATGTCGCAGAGCGCGAGCACGGCCCCGTCGTGCGGATGGTGCAATGGCCGTCCTATCACCGGCCGGTGCTGGATGCGGTTCGCCTCGACCCCCGTTTCGCGGCCCTGCTGGAGCCGCTGATCGGCCGCGACGTCAAGCAGATCATCAACCAGATTCACTGGAAGGCGCCGGGCGCCGCCGGCGACTTCGCCTGGCACCAGGATTCGCGCTTCCGGCTGCCGGCCGAATGCTATCGCAACCTTGGGACATCCTATGTCCAGACCGGCCTTGCGATCGATCCGCACAAGCCCGAATCCGGCGGCATGGCGTTCGTGCCGCGAAGCCACCTGCACGGCGATCTCGACCTCGACACCTCGGCGGACGTGCTCGGCCGAACGATGCAGGACGCGGCGCTCGAGCGGGTCGGCCTGTCCGCCGCCGATGCGATCCAGCTCGATCTCGAGCCCGGCGACCTCGCTTTGTGGAACCCCTATCTGGTCCACGGCTCGGGCACGAACCGGTCCGGTCACCAGCGCCGATTCTACATCAACGGCTATGTCCGGGCGACGGATTGCGACCGGGGCGAATGGGCGTTCCGCGACGGCCGGCCGGTCGCGCTGGGGCCGGAGCCGGCGATGGTGCACTACGAAGCGCTGCGCGAGCGGGACGATCCCCATTATGTGTGAGCGTCTCCGCGACGCTGCCAATCGGAATTAGGAGAACAGCATGATGCGAACCCCGGTCCTCGTCCGCGCCGCCCTGCTGGCGCTCGCCATCGCCGCCGCCCCTTCACCCGCGCTGGCATGGCAGGCGACGCTTCAGGAGCGGGTGCAGGCCGAGCTCGACCGGGCCGGGCCGGGTCCGCGCTTCGGCCTGGTGGTGATGACACAGGACGGGCGCGAGCTGATCGCGATCAATCCCGACAACCGCTTCGTCCCGGCGTCCAACACCAAGCTGTTCACCACCGCGGCGGCGTTCGCGACTCTGACCGGACTCGACCAGCCGGACGCCGCGGGCGGAGCCGCGGTGAGGCTGGAAGGCCGGCGCAGGGCGCCCGACGTGGTCCTCGTCGGCCATGGCGACGCCCGCCTGTCGAGCGCGCCCGATTGCGTGGCCAATTGCCTCGCGGCCCTCGCCGACGCAGTGGCCGCGCGGACCCGGCGGGTCCATGACGTGATCGGCGACGACACCCTGTTCCCGGACCAGCGCTGGAGCCCGGGGATGAGCTGGAACAACATCGTCACCGCTTATGGCACCGGCATCTCGGCGCTCACGCTGGACGACAACGAGCTGGCTGTGCGGGTCACGCCCGGCGCGGTCGGGCAGCGGCCGGCGCTCGAACACCCGCCTTATTATCGCATCGTCAACGAGGCTGTGACCGTCGCTGACGGGCCGACCCAGATCCGCTACACACGTATGCCCGGAAGCATGGACATCCGCGTGACCGGCCGCATCGCCGCGACCGCCGAGCCGGAGAATCTGCGCGTCGGGATCGACGACCCCGCCCATTACGCCGCGACCCGGCTGCGCACCTTGCTTGAGGCGCGCGGAGTCCGGGTCACCGGCGAGGTCCGGGTCCGCCATCGCCCGGCCGAGGGCGGCGAAGGCGAGCAGGTGACCAACAACGCCCGCCCGGCTGTCTCGGCGGAGCCGGTGCTCGCGCGGCTGGTCCCGCCGCCGCTCGCCGAGGATCTCGTCCGGATCAACAAGGAAAGCCAGAACCTCCATTCCGAGCTGATGGTGCGGCGCCTCGGCGCCCTCCAGGGCTCGGGCTCGATCCAGGACGGCGTGGCCACGATCGAGGCGATGATGACCAGCGCCGGCGCGCCGCGCGCCGGCTGGGACCTTTCGGACGGTTCCGGAATGTCGACCTATAACCGCATGTCGCCGCGCGCCGTCGCCGCTCTCCTTCGCTGGGCAACGACCCAGCCCTGGGGCGACGCCTGGCGTGAGACCTTCCCGGTCGCCGGAGTGGACGGCACCCTCGCCCGCCGCTTCCGCGGGACGCCGCTCGAGGGCCGACTGTTCGCCAAGACCGGGACCCTGAACGCAACCAACGCCCTGTCGGGCTACATGACCGCGCGCAGCGGCCGAACCCTGATCTTCTCCTTCTTCGCCAACGACGTGCTGCGCAGCGGCGGCGCGACGGCGGTGATGGATTCGGTGCTGGCGGCGATCGCCGAGGCGAACTAGCCGGCCGCTTCGATCACCGCATCGCCGGTGGCCCGGCGAAGCTCCGCGATGCCGGTGTCGCGGTGGCGCGTCGGATGGATCCGGTTGGTGAGCAGGGTCCAGGCGAGGCTGCGCTCGAAGTCCACCCACAGGCCGGTGCCGGTGAAGCCGGTGTGGCCGATCGTCTCGTCCGAGCAGGCATCGCCGCCGTGCCAGCCGGCGAAACGCCGCTCCCAGCCGCAGGTCCGGTTCTCGTTCGCGCGGGCTCGGATCGCGTCGAGCAGGAAGGGGGAGGCGCTGCCGTCTAGCAGCCCGCCCGCATAGCCGAGCACGCCCGCCACCGTGCCGAACAGCCCCGCGTGGCCGGCCGCTCCGCCGAGCGCCCAGCAATTCTCGTCATGAACCTCGCCCTTCATGACCCGCCCGCGCCAGGTGCAATGCTCGGTGGCGACGGCCGGCCCGGGCGGCGGCCCGAAGCTCAGCCCCGGCGGCAGCGGCCAGTCGCGCAGCGATCGGCCGGTGATCCGCTCGACGGCGATTCCGAGCAGGATGAAGTTGATATCCGAATAGACGCTCGGGCCGTGCCGCCATTCCCGCTGCAGGACGAAGGCGCGCAACCGCTCGGGATCGCCGCCATAGGTGTAGATCGGCTCGACCGCGGGCAGGAAGGTTCGGTGGGCGAGGCAGTCGCGGAAGGTGAGCCTGCGCTCCGCCGCGCCGTCGGGGTCATATTGGCGAAGGTCGGGGATCGCGTCGGTCAGCGGGCGGTCGAGATCGAGCCGGCCCTGCTCGGCCAGGGTCAGCACCATCGTCGTCGTCGCGATCACCTTGGAGACGGAGGCGAGGTCGAAGCAGTGATCCTCGCCGAGCGGCTCGGGTTCCGGCATCAAAGCGGCCATTCCGGCGAAGCGCACGGCGCGGCGCCCGTCGGCAGCGACGACGCCCACGGTCGCGCCTGGGATGCGGCAATCGGTGATCGCCTGCCGCGCCGGCGCGAACGCCCGCTCCGCGACGTCCTCGATCATGCCGGCTCGTCGTCCGGCGCGCGCGGCCGGGCGCGGGCGATCGCCGGAAGGAACAGGAGCGCCGCCAGGCTCAGCACGCCGGACAGCAGGAAGAACAGGTCGAAGCCGTTGAAGCCTGCCCGGTCGAACGCCTCGACCATCGCGCCGCCGGACCCCGACAGCAGGCGCGGCAGAAGGAAGGCGAAGCCCGACAGGAATGCATATTGGGCGCCGGGGTGGCGCGGATTCACCAGCAGCGAGAGGTAGACGACGAAGATCGCCCCCGCCATGCCGTTGCCGAACTGGTCGGCGGCCGTGGCGATGTAGAGCATCGTCTCGTCGACCGGCTGGTGGGCGAGCCAGACGAAGCCGAAATTGCCGATCGCGGCGAAGATCGCGCCCACCGCCAGCGCCCGCGCCTGCGGCCAGCGCGCGGCCATCCATCCGCCGAGGCCGACGCCGACGATGCTGGCGATCAGCGCGACATAGGAATCCGCGCGGCCGATCGCGCTCAGCGAATAGCCGAGGTCGCGGATCATCGGCTTGGACAGGTTGAGCGCGAGCACGTCGCCCATCCGGTAGATCGACACGAACGCCATCAGCGCCAGCGCCATGAAGCCGTAGCGCCAGAAGAAGTCGACATAGGGCCCGATCGCGACCGAGCGGCGCGCCGGCGCGGACGGCGGCAGGTTGCGGATCTTGGGCACCGCCGCCGCCATGATCAGGAACGGCAGCATGCACAGCGCGAGGACGTAGGGCGTGACGTTGGTCTCACCGCTGATGCCCATGCCCGCGGCGGCCTCGAGCAAAAGCCAGCCCACCGCCGCGGTCGCCGCCGTCGCCGCCAGCAGGATCGCGGCGCTTGCCGCCAGCCCGGTTGCGAGCGCCGTCATCCGGCTCCCGCCATGGCCCGGGTCCGGCCGCATGCTGGCGAGGATCGGGAAAGCGGCGAAGGCACCCGCGGCGATCGCGAGGTAGGCGCCGGTCCAACCCCAGCCCGGCTGGTCGGCGATGAGCAGCGCGCCGCTCCCGGCCGCGACCATCGCCGTGCGATAGCCCCACAGGTTCGCCGCCGCGAGCGGACCCTGCTCCTCCTGGGTCGGGGCGAGCTCGATTCGCCACGCGTCAGCGGCGACTTCGAGCGTCGTCGTCCAGAAGGCGAGCAGAACCGCGAACAGCGCCGTAATGCCGAGGCTCCGGTCGGACGAGGTCAGCGCCATCATCACCATCGACGAGGCGATGCCGAGCTGCGCGAGCATGATCCAGCCGCGCCTCTTGCCCCAGAACCGGCCGAAGCCCGGCACCTCGTAGCGGTCGAGCAAAGGCGCCCACAGGAACTTGAAGGTCGGCAGCAGCTGGACCCAGGCGAAGAAGCCGATGATGACCAGCCCGACCTCGTGCATCGCCAGCCGCAGCGAAAGCACGGTCGAGAACATGTAGAAGGGCAGGCCCGCGGAAAAGCCGAGCAGCACGTAGAGCGCCTGTCGGCCGCCCCCTCTCGCCACCACCTGACCCGCCGAAGCGGCGCCAACCTGCGCTCGTGACGCCATCACCCCTCCCAATGCGGCCGAGCCTGGCGCCCGCACCGGGGACCGTACCTGCGGCATGCCGACCGCAGACGCACGGTATTTATGCGCACAATGGCGGCAGGTTATGGCTCGGCCAACAGAAACTATGGCCGGCCATGCCATTCTTGGCACTTAATACTGGCTGGCTCACGCCCCAGGGGGATTATTCACATGCTGGCTTCCATGTCACTGAAAAAGGCGCTTTTTTCGGGAACCGCCTTCGCCGGTCTGGCGCTTGCGCTGCCGGGAGTCGCGTTCGCGCAGACCACCGACGCCGGCGCGACCCAGCCGGCCAACGCGCCGGCGGAAGCGCAGGCGGCGACCGCGCAGGACGACGATACCGTCGTCGTCACCGGCACCCGCGTGGTGCGCGACGGCTACCAGGCGCCGACGCCGCTCAGCGTCCACACCCAGGAAGACATCCAGAACTCGTCCCCGACCAACAACGTCGCCGACTTCGTCAACCAGCTGCCGTCGCTCGCCGGGTCGACCCGGCCGTCGAACTCGCGCCTCAACCTCAGCAGCGGCCAGGCGGGCATCAACGCGCTCAACCTGCGCAACCTCGGCGAGGTCCGCACTCTCGTGCTGTTCGACGGCCGCCGCTCGGTCGCCTCGACCGTGACCGGCCTGGTCGACGTCAACACCATCCCGCAGCTGCTCATCGACCGAGTCGAGGTGGTCACCGGCGGCGCGTCAGCGACCTACGGCTCCGACGCCGTCGGCGGCGTCGTCAACTTCATCCTCGACCATGATTTCGAGGGCCTGAGGACTCAGGGCGACATCGGCATCACCACCCATGGCGACGGGTTCAACTATTCGGCGGGCTTCGCCGGCGGCCTGTCGTTCGCCGACGGCCGCGGCCACCTTCTGGTCAGCGCCGAGGTCGCGCACCGCGACGGCATCTTCGAGGTCGACCGCGACTGGAACCACACCGGCTTCGTGCGCATCCAGGACCCCACCTGGACCTCGGCCAGCACCACCCCGCAATTCCTGATCCGCCGCATGGTCGGCGCGGCGAACTCGACGCCCGGCGGCCTCATCACCGGCAACAGCGTGCTCGCCGGCAGCGGCCTCACCGCGAACGGCCTGCGCGGCCTCTATTTCGGCTCGGCCGGGCAGATCCTTCAATACCAGTACGGCGCTCTGACCTTCCCGTCGCCGACCGGGTCCGCCGCGCCGTCGCTGACCCAGGGCGGCTCCTGGCAGGTCAACGATTCCGGCCGCCGCATCGGCCTCGACCCGGAGGACGACCGGCACGGCGTCTACGGCCGGCTCAGCTTCGAGGTCGCCGACGGCATCGAGCTGTTCGCCGAAGGCTCCTACAATTGGCAGGAAGTGTTCTTCAACGCCGGCCCGAACCTCCAGACCGGAATCACGCTCCAGCGCGACAACGCCTTCCTGATCAACGCGTTCAACGCCAACGGGCGCTCGCTCGTTGGCATCAACACGGTGACGCTCGCGACGACCGCGGCCGACCTCCCCTTCCGTGCCTCCAACAACGAGCGCGAGGTGCAGCGCTACGTGGTCGGCGCCCAGGGCGATTTCGACATGTTCGGCGACCGCGCCGCGTGGGACGTCTACGCCCAGTATGGCCGCGCCGAACTGCATGAACAGCTGCGCAACATCATGCACCTGCAACGCATGGCTCAGGCGACCGACGCGGTGTTCTCAGTTCCGGGCGACACCTCCAGCCCGATCGTCTGCCGGATCAACGTCGACGCCAACCCGAACAACAACGACCCGGGCTGCGTGCCGATCAACCGTCTCGGACTCGGAGTCGTCAATCCGGCGGCCATCCCCTACGTGCTCGGCGATCCCTTCCGTGACGAGACGGTCGAGCAGATCGTCGCCGGCGCCAACTTGTCGTTCACGCCGTTCGCGACCTGGGCCGGCGACGTCACCGTCGCGGTCGGCGGCGAATATCGCGAGGAGAAGATCCGCGGCTTCGTGCCCGAGGAGTTCCAGCCCGTCATCAACGCGAACGGAACCACGACCAACCGCTGGTCGGTCGGCAACTACCTGCCGACCAACGGCCGCTACGACGTGGCCGAGGCCTATCTCGAGGCGGTCGTGCCGCTCGGCCTCGGAATCGAGTTCAACGGCGCGGTCCGCGCCACCGAATATTCGACCGCGGGCTATGTGACGACGTGGCGCGCGGGCGCCACCTGGCAGCCGATCGACGATATCCGCTTCCGCGCCACGCGGTCGCGCGACATCCGAGCGCCCAACCTCAACGAGCTGTTCCAGGCCGGCACGGCGAACAGCGACGCGGTTCGCAACCCGGCGTTCACCCCCGACGGGGCGAATGGACCGGCGACGTTCGGCTATTCGGGCTTCGCCACCGGCAATCCCAACCTGCGCCCCGAGGAAGCCGATTCGTGGAATGTCGGCGCGGTCGTTTCGCCGCGCTTCCTGCCCGGCTTCAACGCCTCGGTCGACTATTTCAACATCGAGCTGAGCGATGCCATTGACACGCTCAGCGCTCAGGAAATCGTCAATCGCTGCTTCGAGGGGCGGCAGGACTTCTGCGACGCGATCACCGAGGATCCGGTGCGGTCGGCGCCGGGCCAGCCCTACCTGATCATCCAGACGCGCCCGTTCAACTTCGCGAGCCGGGTGGTGCGGGGCATCGACTTCGACGCCTCTTACCGCATGCCGCTGGACCGGGTCTTCACCAATGCCGACGGCAACTTCACGCTGCGCGGCGTGGCGACCCGCTACATCGAGAACACGGTCGACACCGGAATCCCCGGGACCGTGCCGGTGAACACGGTCGGCGCCAACGGCGGCCAGTACAGCACGCCGACCTGGATCTACCGTGTCGCCGCCGCCTATGACACGCCGGGCTTCACCATCACCGGCGTGGCGCGCGGAGTCAGCGACGGCAAATATGTCGCCAACGGCATCGAGTGCCAGACCGGCTGCCCGATCTCGACGCCGCAGGCGCCGACCTATGAGAGCAACCAGGTCTCGGGGACGTTCTACGTCGATTTCAACTTCACCGCGAAGTTCGACGCGCTGAACCGGGGCGACGGCGAGTTCTTCGTGAACGTCACCAATGTGTTCGACGCGGACCCGATCATCCTCCCGGAAACCGGGCTCGCGGCGAACAGCACCTACAGCGACCTGCTCGGCCGCGCCTTCCGCGTCGGCATGCGCCTGCAGCTGCGCTGACCAAGCGACCCTTGCGAAGCCGCGGCCCTGGTGGCCGCGGCTTTTGCATTTTTGACGGGCCCGCGTCGGGCGCGCCGGCCCCAGGAGCGCCAGTGATGGAACCCTTCCCCCTTCGAGACGGCGCCATCCACTGCGAGGACGTGCCGCTGCCGCTGATCGCGCGGGAGGTCGGCACCCCGGTCTTCGTCTATTCGAGCAGCAAGATGCGGAGCCAGGCGCGCGAGCTTCGCGCGGCCCTGGCCGCGCTTGACGATCCCCTCATCGCCTACGCCGTCAAGGCCAATCCGAACGCCGCCCTGCTGACCACCCTCGCAGCCGAGGGCCTCGGCGCCGACGTGGTCTCGATCGGCGAATATCGCCGCGCCCGCGCCGCCGGCATCCCCGCCGACCGGATCGTCTTCTCAGGCGTCGGCAAGACCGCGGCCGAGATGCGCGAGGCGCTCGCCGGCGGCCTGTGCCAGTTCAATCTGGAGTCGCTCCCCGAGGCGGAGATGCTATCGGACGTCGCCACGGCGATGGGACGGACCGCCCCGGTGGCGTTCCGAGTCAATCCCGACGTCGAGGCCGGCTCTCATGCCAAGATCTCGACCGGCGCCGCGCACAACAAGTTCGGAATCCCGATCGACCAGGCCCCCGCCGCCTGCGCCCGGGTCCGCGACCTGCCCGGCCTCGCGCTGCAGGGCCTCGCCGTCCACATCGGCAGCCAGCTGACCAGCCTCGCGCCGCTGGAAGCCGCGTTCGCCAAGGTCGGCGCGATGATCGCCGAGCTGCGCGCACAGGGGCATGCCATCCGCACCGCGGATCTCGGCGGCGGCCTCGGCATCCGCTACGATCCGTCGTTGCCGCCGCCGCCCAGCCCGAACGATTATGGCGCGATGGTCGCCCGGGCGACCCGGGACTGGAAGGTTCGGCTGATCTTCGAGCCTGGCCGGCTGATCGTCGGCGAGGCGGGCGCCCTGCTCACCGAGGTGATCCGGGTGAAGCCGGGGCCCAAATATCCGTTCGTCATCCTCGACGCGGCGATGAACGACCTCATGCGGCCGACCCTCTACGACGCCTGGCACGCGATCGACGCGGTCGCGCCGAAGCGCGAGCGGGTGGTCGCCGACGTCGTCGGCCCGATCTGCGAGACCGGCGACACCTTCGCCACGTCGCGTTCGATGGAGCGGGTCGAAGCCGGCGACCTGATGATCATCCGCACCGCCGGCGCCTATGCGGCGACCATGGCCGGCACGTACAATTCGCGACCGCTGGCACCCGAGGTGCTGGTCGACGGCGCGGAGTGGGCGGTGGTTCGCGAGCGGCGCGACGTCGACGCGTTCCTGCGCGACGAGACCCTGCCGCCCTGGCTCGAGCGGCGAGACTGAGCCGATCGAAGAGCATTGCCGCCGGCGCCGGAGGATGCCGCATCCCGCGCGCCCGGCCCGACCCGGAAAAAAAATGGTGCCCAGGAGAGGACTCGAACCTCCACGCCCTTGCGAGCGCCAGCACCTGAAGCTGGTGCGTCTACCAATTCCGCCACCTGGGCACGGGGTCGAAAACAGTCGGTAGGCGGCGCGAACTAGGGGCGGCGAAAACTAATGTCAACGGCCCCGCGACCCGACTTGCCTTCACGCCGCAAGCGGGCCAATGCGCCCGCATGATCGATCGCTCCGAAAGCCTCGTCACCGTGTTCGGCGGAAGCGGCTTCATTGGCCGCTATGTCGTCCAGCACCTCGTCAAAAGCGGCTGGCGGGTCCGCATCGCCGAGCGCGAGCCGCGCCACGCCCATTTCCTCCAGCCGCTCGGCTGGCTCGGCCAGTTCCAGTTCGTCCGCGCCGACATCCGCAAGCGCGACAGCGTCGAGCGCGCCGTCGCGGGCGCCAGCGCGGTCATCAACCTGGTCGGCATCCTGAAGGGCGATTTCCAGGGCTTCCACGTCGACGGTGCCCGCAATGTCGCCGAGGCGGCCGCCGCGGCCGGCGCGCGCGCGCTGGTCCACGTCTCCGCGATCGGCGCATCCACCGACAGCAACAGCCGCTACGGCCGCTCCAAGGGTGAAGGCGAGGCGGCGGTGCGCGCCGCCTTCCCCGGCGCGACGATCGTCCGCCCGTCGGTGGTGTTCGGGCCCGAGGACAATTTCACCAACCGCTTCGCCGCGATGGCGCGGCAAATGCCGCTGCTTCCGGTGATCGGCGGCGATGCCAAGTTCCAGCCGGTCTATGTCGCCGATCTCGGCCGAGCGATCGCCGCCGCGGCGCTCCACCCCGATCTTCATGGCGGCAAGACCTATGAGCTGGCCGGCCCGCAGGTCATGACCATGGCGGAGCTCAATCGCATCATCTGCGAAGTGACCGGGCGCGCCGGCAAGGCGATGGTCCCGGTGCCGGACTCGGTCAGCGGCATGATCGCCGCCCTGACCGGCTGGCTGCCGGGCGCGCCGATCACCAGCGACCAGTGGAAGATGCTTCAACGGCCGAACGTCGCCAGCGGCGACCTGCCCGGCTTCGAGGCGTTCGGGATCCGTCCGGAGCCGCTCGCCGCGCTCGCCGAGACCTGGCTGCGGCCTTATCGCCGCGGCGGCCGCTTCGCTGTGAAGCAGCCTTACTAGGAAGCCCTCAGGCCGCCTGCAGCTGGTGGCCGCGCAGGATCTGGGCCCATAGCCGGTCCCAGCCGTTGAAGCCCCAGCGCTCCGGCCGCTCGCGCGACAGTATCTCGTCGCCGCCGTCGGTGGCCAGGTCGATGTCCTGATAGGGAAGGCCAGCACGCTTCGCGGCCGAGTAGAAGACTCGCACCAGGGGCCTGGTGAGATTTTCCTCGTTCTGCTCGACGACCACCGCGAGGCGGCCCGACTTCAGCCGCACGAGGCTGCCGATCGGGTAGATGCCGACGCTCCGGATGAAGGCCGACAGCACGGATTCGTCGAACTGGTGCTTGGCCTTGAACATGTCCGACAGGACCTCGGCCGGCTCCTCGGCCTGCTTGTACGGGCGGTTGGAGGTCCGCGCGTCGTAGACGTTGCAGACCGCCGCCATACGCGCGTGAAGGCTGATCGCGTCGCCGCGCAGGCCATAGGGATAGCCATGCCCGTCGATCTGCTCGTGATGGTGCTTGCAGACGTCCAGAACCACGTCCGAAACGCCCTTGGCGCGGCTCAATATCTCATAGCCCCGGATCGGGTGCTGGCGGACCAGCGCCATCTCCTGCGCGGTCAGGCTCGATGGCTTGGTCAGCAATTCGACCGGCAACGCGGTTTTGCCGACGTGCATGAGCAGGCCCGCCGTCGCCAGCTCGCCGATCTCCGATTCGTCGAACAGGAGCTGGCGGCCGAGGTTGATCATCAGCGCGCAGACCGCGACCGAATGGAGATAGGTATATTCGTCGGCGTCCTTCAGCCGGACGAAGCTAACCAGGGCCGACGCGTTGCGATCGATCGAGCTGGTCAGGTCCTCGATCACCGGAACGGTCAGGGCGACGTCGACCGCCTTGCCTAGACGGGCCTGCTTGAGGATCTCGCCGACGCTTTTGCCGGCGCGTTTGGTGATCGCCTCTACCCGGCTGAACTCTTCCTCGGCGCTGCACGCGGCAACCGGCACCTGGCGCTTGCCGAAGCCGCTGCGGCGCGGCCCGCCGCCCAGCAGCGCGTCGGCGCCCTTGTCGGTGTCGATGATGAAGATGGACTTGCCCTCGCGAAGTCGCTCCAGCTCGCCCTCGTCGGTGAGCAGGAACTGGGTCTTCCACTCGGGATGGTCCATCCAGGAGCCGTCGGGGGCGTGGATGAACATGCCGAGCCGCAAAGACTTGGCCGGTACGCGCTTGAGCATGAGCCCCCTACTCCGAAATACGTTGAAACGCCTCGCCCCAGCCACGACAGGTACGCCCGAACCCTTTGCGAGCCGTAAACAGGAGCTCTCAAATCCAGGAAAATCGCTGGACCCCTCCCGCCCGCCGCCGCTAGAGCGCCGCCTTCATGAGTGTCCTGCTTACCGCCATCATCCTCGGCATCGTCGAAGGCCTGACCGAGTTCATCCCGGTCTCCTCGACCGGTCACCTCATCCTCGCGTCGGAGCTGCTCGGCTACGACGCCGCCGACTGGGCGATCTTCAACGTCGTCATCCAGCTGGGCGCGATCCTTGCGGTGATCGTGCTCTACTGGCGCACCTTCTGGGCGGTGATGGCGGGCATGTTCCGCGCCGAGCCAACCTCGTGGCACTTCGTCCGCAACGTCGCACTGGGCTTCCTGCCGTCGGCGGTGCTCGGCGTCCTGTTCATCGACAATATCGAGGCGCTGCTGGAGAATGCCGAGGTTGTCTGCATCACCCTGGTGCTCGGCGGAATCGCGATCCTCTTGATCGAGCGCTACGTGAAGCCGGCCGACATCGAGCCCGGGGTCGCCGCGATGCCGGCGCGCACCGCGCTCAAGATCGGCATTTTCCAGTGCCTGTCGATGATCCCCGGGGTCAGCCGCTCGGGCGCGACGATCATGGGCGCCCTCACCCTCGGCGTCGAGCGGCGCACCGCCGCCGAGTTCAGCTTCTTCCTCGCGGTCCCGACGATGATGGGCGCGACCACGATCGTCCTCGCCCGCAATCTGGACGAGATCGCCTCGGCGGGCGTCGACTGGGGCCTGATCGGCGTCGGCTTCGCGGTGTCGTTCGTGGTCGCCGTAGTGGTCATCAAGGCGTTCATCGGCATCGTCTCGCGCTACGGCTTCGCGCCGTTCGCCTGGTATCGTATTGTCGCCGGCCTTGGCGCCCTCGCCTGGCTCAGCGCCGCTTAAACGCCGGAACGTCCGGAGAGCGCGGCGGCTTGCCCGCCGAATCATTGAACGAACCAGCCGTTTCAGGCATTTAGGGAGCGACCTGCGCAGCCAAGGAGGCCTGTATGCGCATTGCCCTCACGCTCGCCGCCGCGGCCCTGTTGGCCGCCCCCGCCGTCGCTCAGCCCGAGCCGCGCCCGCTCGACGAGCGCGACATTCGCGCTGCCCTGCCGGGCCCCGGCGAGATTCGGGAAATGACCGGCGCGATGGACCGGATGATCGGCGCCTTGCTGACCATCGACGTCGGACCGATCATGGATGCGGCCGACCCGCAGCGGCGCAACCCGGACTATGGCCGGCCCGGCCGGACGCTGGGCGACATGGGCCGCCGCGACGATCCCTATTTCGACCAGCGCGTGCGCGCAGGAGTCCATGGTGCGGCCGAGGGCCTCGAGCAGATGGCCGGCGCCTTCGCCACCGTCGCTCCGCAGCTCCAGCGCAGCATCGAGGAGATGTCGCGAAGCATCGAGGGCGCCATGCGCAACGTACCGCGCGGGCCGGACCGCAATTACCCCGACGATCGCGACGACGAGGATTGGGACGACGAGTGAGTCCCGCGACCGGTCGTTAACGCCCGCAGCCGGTAGACGCCGCCCACTTGTCCGCTAAGAAGGCGGCGCAATGTGGCAGCTCTTCCAATTCCCGCTCTGCCCTTTCTCGCGCAAAGTCCGGCTGATGCTGACCGAGAAAGGCGTCCCGTTCGAACTGGTCCGCGAATCTCCGTGGGAGCGGCGCGACGAGTTCGTCGACCTCAACCCCGCCGGGCGCACGCCGGTGATGGTCGAGAGCGACCGCGGCATCGTCCTCATCGATAGCCGGGCGATCTGCGACTATTTCGAGGAGACGGTCGACGCGGTGCCGATGATCCCGGGTCCCGCCACCGACCGCGCCGAGATCCGCCGACTCGTCGCCTGGCTCGACGAGCAGCTCTACGCCGACGTCGTCGGGCCGCTGCTCGAGGAGCGGATGCGCAAGCGGCTGGTAAAGCGCGAGGCACCCGATACCAAGGTGCTGCGCGAGGCGATGAGGGCGTGCAACGCCCACCTCGACTATCTCGACTATCTGCTCGACCACCGCCGCTGGCTCGCCGGGCCGCTGCTGACCCTGGCCGACCTTGCCGCCGCCGCGCATCTCTCCGTCGCCGACTATCTCGGCGGAGTCGACTGGCGCGGGCACAAGCAGACGGTCGACTGGTACGGCGTCATGAAGTCGCGCCCCAGCTTCCGCCCGCTCCTCGCCGAGCGAATGGAAGTGATCACCCCGCCCGCCCATTACGACAAGGTGGATTTCTAGGGGCGGAGCGATCGGTTGGCGAAAGTGGCGATGACCACTTCGCCGCGCCTCGCCGCGCCATCGGCCGCCGGTTCGAAGGCTGGCCTTCCGCGTCCGCCGCTCAAACTGCATGGATCGCCGGTGCTAACCCCGCGCGCATCGGCTGCGATGTGATCGGGAAAGCGATCGCAACCGGCAATCCGTCCTTCCACGTCGATCGTGACCAAGGCACGGGCCAGAACGACAATTGGTCCCCAGGCCGGATCGGCCTGGACCGGTGCGGATCCTTCGGGCGCGAATGCGAGGAGCTGAGTCAGGTCCTCGACATCGCCCCGGCGGCGCGCCCACTCCGTCGACTGCCCGAACCATTCGTCGCAGGCCGGCAGTCTCGAGCGCGGTGCGCCGACCGGGCCGATTGAACAGTCGAGCAGCAGCCCGTCGTGGACGCGCGCCGCCGCCACGACGTTGAAAGCGCGGAACGGACCTTGCCACTCTTCGGGAAGCTGCCAGCGAACTCGATGCGCGTAGGTGGAGGCCACCGGGATCCCTTGGGAATTACGCGCGGGCTCGAACACATAGCGTTCGATGGCTGCACGGCATGTCGATGAATCCAGCGCCGCGCTGCCCGACGAGGCGGTGACTCGGCAGTCGGTCACTCGCCCCTCGGCGCTGATCGTCAAGGTGGCCGCAACCGTTCCGGATTCCCCGGCTTGGATGGCTTCGGTCGGATAGTCGTCGTTCGAGATCGAACCCGCCACCAGCCGCGGCGGCGTCTCCTGTTGAGTCGTCAGGAGCGCAAGGAGCGAGAGCAAAGTCACAGTCATAACCTATCGAGACGAAACGGTTCCTGACAAGGAAGCTATGATAGCCGTGGCTCGCAGCGCTTCCGACGTCGAGCCTCCCCAGTGCTGCCCACCCCTACCCCCTCCATTGCAGGGAAGGGATCAGCGGCGCTCGGGCTGGAGCACTTCGACGTAGAGCGCCGACTGCATCCGCGCGCGGCGCACGGCGCCGTCGGCGGCTGGTGAGAAATATCGCAAAGCCGTCAGGCGCTCGCACAACGGCTGGAAGCGCCCGTCGGCATAGTCGGGCACCTCGCCGATCTGCGACGCCGGCGCGCAGCTCGTCACTCGGCCGTCCGGCGCGATCTCGAGCTCGGCGACTTCCTCCCAGAAGGGCGTGCCGGCGAGCCGCGGTAAGGTCAGCAACTCGCCCTGCGGGAGCAGCGACAGGATTTGGGTGACGCGGACCGGCGGATGTCCCGGATCCAGCATTCCCTCGTCGACCAGCCACGCGTCAGCGGGCACGTCGCAATTGTCCTCGTCGAATTCGCGGAACGTGGTGCCGTCGAGGCTGAGCGTGCAGGCGGTGGTGCCGTCCGGCGACGCCGTGACCGCCCAGGTGAAGCGGCCCTGCGCGAACTGGATGACCGGCTCTTCCGGCAGCCGCCAGGTGATGCGGCGAGTCGCCATGCTCTGGACCGGCACGCCGTCGCGGGTCGCGGGCCGGAAGCGGAAGCGCCGGACGGTCAGCTGGCACGAGGCGGAGTCGAGCGCCGCGCTGCCCGAGCTTTCGGCCACCTCGCAGGCGCTCGCCCGGCCGTCCGCGCCGACGACGAAGCGGATCCTGACCGAACCCTGCTGCTCCGCGCGGATGGCGGCGGCGGGATAGTCGTCGGACGTGATCTGCCCGCTGACCTGGCGGGCCGGAGTCGCGGCGACTCCGGACGGGGGCGCCGGCGGCGGCGGTGTCGGCCGCGGCGGAACCGGAATGAGGAGCGGCGGCGGCGTCACCACTCTGATCGGCGGCGGCGACGGGACCACCATGATCGGCGGCGCCGGCGGCTGGACCGCGGCCTGCGCCGCGGCCAAAGCAATGAGACTGCTCATCATTCGGTCGATCCCCCCTGTCCCCACACTGCCCGGGTTCGCGCGCGATGCCAAGCGCGGCGGGCGGGCCTAGTTGGCCGCGCGCCCGGCGTCCCAGCTGAAGTAGGTGATGCGCACGCGCGCCCGGCGCTCCGCCTCGGTTGCCGCGGCGAACAGGCCCGGTCCTTCGCGCATCAGCCCGCCGCAGATCCGCGCCCGCTCGCTCATCGGCGCCGCGCTTGTCTCGCGCAGCGGCCAGCACTGGCTGACCGAGCCGTCCGCCGCGATCGTGACTTCGGCCTCCTGGTCGACGGCGACGGCGCCGCGGCCGCTCGGTTCGGGCAGCGCGCTGTCGCCGGCGGCGATCCCGATCACCATCGTCGATTCCCGTACCGGCGCCGCGACGGCCCGCCCCGGCCACGGGCTGACCAGCCGCCGGCAGGTGGCCTCGCCATAGGCCCGCATAAGGTCCGACGTCGCGGCGACTCGGCAGTCCGCCTCGCCGGCGCCGTCGGCGCGGTTGACCACCCGCACGTCGCCGCTTTCGAACGGCAGCGACGGGCGCGCCGGCACCGAAGTGGCCGGCTGCGGCTGCGCTTGCGCGATCGCCAGTGCAAGGAGCAAAGCTGCTGTCACGAATTCATCCTTTTCCCACCGGCCGCGCGCTTGATCGAGCGCCGGCCATAGACCACATGAGCGTCATGCTGATCCAGACTGAACCGACGCCGAACCCGGCCACCCTCAAGTTTCTGCCCGGCCGTGCAGTGATGGACTCGGGGACTCGCGACTTCGCGTCCTACGAGGACGCCGCGGCGTCGCCGCTCGCCGCCGCGATCTTCTCGATCGGCGACGTCGAGGGCGTGTTCTTCGGCCGCGACTTCATCTCGGTGACCGCGGCGCCGGGCGTCGAGTGGCGCGCGCTGAAGCCGCAGGTGCTGGAGGTGCTGCTCGACCATTTCGCCAGCGGCGCGCCGCTGTTCACCGCCGGCAGCGCCGCCGACATCTTCATCGCTCCCGAGGAGATCGATGACAGCGGCGCCGATCCCGAGGTCGTCGCGCAGATCCGCGAGCTGATCGACACCCGGGTCCGCCCCGCGGTGGCGCGCGACGGCGGCGACATCGTCTATCGCGGCTTCAAGGACGGCACCGTCTTTCTCGCCCTGCACGGCGCCTGCTCGGGCTGCCCGTCCTCGACGATGACTCTGAAGCAGGGCATCGAGAGCCTGCTCAAACATTATGTCCCCGAGGTCGAGGCCGTCCAGGCGGTTTGAGCATTCTGCGCCGCGGACGAACCGTTCGGGCTGAGCCTGTCGAAGCCCCGCCCTTTCTCCTCTTGAGTAGCATGAAGAAGGACGGCCCTTCGACAAGCTCAGGGCGAGCGGGTTAGGGAAGCTTATGCACGTCACTCTCGTCATCGACAGCGTCAGCGCGGCCTGCTCGGCGGCGCTGATCGATGCGGGCGGCGCCGTGGTCGCCGAGGCGCATGAAGTGGTCGGCCGAGGCCATGCCGAGCGGCTCGTGCCGTTGATCGCCGAGCTGCTCGACGGCCGCATCCCCGACGCCGTCCTGGTCGATTGCGGTCCCGGCAGTTTCACCGGCCTGCGCGTCGGTCTCGCCGCGGCGCAGGGCCTCGCGATCGGCTGGAGCGTGCCGATCGCCGGCTATGCCGCGCCCGCCCTGCTCGCCGCCATGGCCGACCGGCCCGGAGTGCCCGTGGCGGCGGCGATCCAGGGAGGACATGGCGAGCTTTTCGTGCAAAGCTTCGGCGGTGCGACGCTCGAGCCGACCGACGATCTCAGATCGCTTCCGCCCGAGGCCGCCGCTGCCGTTATCAAGGCCGATCTCGTGGTCGGCTCCGGCGCGGCGCAGCTGGTCGCCGCGCGCGGCCGCGGCGAGGCCGTCGACCTCCTGCCCCGCGCCGCCGAGG
>NZ_JAANPA010000018.1 GCF_011320075.1 Sphingosinicella sp. YJ22
GGGGTATCGGGCCGCGACGCCCCCAGCGCCCGCCCCCTCCCTTCAGGGAAGCCGTTCAAGGGCCGGGGAGCGCTGAGGCGGCTCGATGCCGCCGAAGCGCTTTCGAGGCCGCGAGGGGGAGTTCCCTGGCGCGCAGACGCGCGCACCCACCCCCGTCCCCTCCCTTGAAAGGGAGGGGTGAAGAACCTTCCCATTGCGCGTCCGCTATGCTTTAGGCGCGCCCAACCACAGGTGCGATCCGAAGGACTCCCACAGACATGAACATCCACGAATATCAGGCCAAGGAGCTGCTCGCGAAGTTCGGCGTGCCGGTTCCGGCCGGCGTTGCCGCGATGAGCGTCGAGGAGGCGGTCGCCGCCGTCGACACGCTCCCCGGGCCGCTCTACGTCGTCAAGGCGCAGATCCATGCCGGCGGCCGCGGCAAGGGCAAGTTCAAGGAATTGGGCCCCGACGCCAAGGGCGGCGTCCGCCTCGCCCGAAGCAAGGAAGAGGTCCGCGCGGCGGCCGAGGAGATGCTCGGCAACACCCTCGTCACGATCCAGACCGGGGCCGAAGGCAAGCAGGTCAACCGCCTCTACGTCACCGACGGCGTCGACATCGCCAAGGAATTCTACCTGGCGCTGCTCGTCGACCGCGCGACCGGCCGGATCGCGTTCGTTGCCTCGACCGAGGGCGGCATGAACATCGAGGACGTGGCCCATGACACGCCCGAGAAGATCCACACGCTCGTCATCGACCCGGCGACCGGCTTCATGCCGCATCATGGCCGCGCCGTCGCCAAGGCGCTGGAGCTGACCGGCGACCTCGCCAAGCAGGCGCAGAAGGTCGCGGCCAAGCTGTACGACGCCTTCCTCGGCACCGACGCCGAGCAGATCGAGATCAACCCGCTCGCGGTCACCGACAAGGGCGAGCTGCTCGTCCTCGACGCCAAGGTCGGCTTCGATTCCAACGCCATGTTCCGCCACAAGGACCTCGCCGCGCTTCGCGACGAGACCGAGGAGGACCCGATGGAGCTGGAGGCGTCGAAGTACGACCTCGCCTACATCAAGCTCGACGGAAATATCGGCTGCATGGTCAACGGCGCCGGCCTCGCCATGGCGACGATGGACATCATCAAGCTGAACGGCGCCTTCCCGGCCAACTTCCTCGACGTCGGCGGCGGCGCCTCGAAGGAGAAGGTCACCGCGGCGTTCAAGATCATCCTCAGCGATCCCGCGGTCGAGGGCATCCTCGTCAACATCTTCGGCGGAATCATGCGCTGCGACATCATCGCGGAAGGAATCGTCGAGGCGGCGCGCGAGTGCCACATCACGGTGCCGCTGGTCGTACGCCTCGAGGGCACCAATGTCGACGAGGGCAAGCGCATCCTCGCCGAATCCGGCCTCGACATCCTGCCCGCCGACGACCTCGGCGACGCGGCGCGCAAGATCGTCGCGCAGGTGAAAGAGGCGGTTCCGGCGTGATCAAGCCGAACCTGGCCAACGCCCACAAACGCTACGGACCGGGCGGGCGCGAGCTCGCCTGGGCGGCGTTGAAGGGCGCGGGCATGGGTGCGCTTCTTGCCGTGATCGTGGTGAAGCTGGTCGCCTGAAGCGTTCGCGGGGCGCTTGACGTTAACGGAAGGTGGGCGGTAGCGGCTGCCTGCAAGCGATTGAGAGGAAGGCCATGAAGCTCCTGGTCCCGGTCAAACGGGTGCTCGATTACAACGTGAAGCCGCGGGTGAAGGCGGACGGGACGGGGGTCGACCTCGCCAACGTCAAGATGAGCATGAACCCGTTCGACGAGATCGCGGTCGAGGAAGCCATCCGCCTCAAGGAGAAGGGCGCGGCGACCGAGATCGTCGCGGTGTCGATCGGACCGGCGAAGGCGCAGGAGACGTTGCGCACCGCGCTGGCGATGGGCGCCGACCGCGCGATCCTCGTCCAGAGTGACGACGAGGTCGAGCCGCTGGCGGTCGCCAAGATCCTCGCCAAGATCGCAGAGGAAGAGCAGCCGGGGATGATCATCCTCGGCAAGCAGGCGATCGACGACGATTCCAATCAGGTCGGCCAGATGCTGGGCGCACTGCTCGGCTGGGGCCAGGGCACGTTCGCGTCGAAGGTCGAGGTCGAGGGCGACAGCGTCAGCGTCACCCGCGAGGTCGACGGCGGCCTCGAGACGGTGAAATTGAAGACCCCGGCGATCGTCACCACCGACCTTCGCCTGAACGAGCCGCGCTATGCGACCCTGCCCAACATCATGAAGGCCAAGTCAAAGCCGCTCGCGACCAAGAGCCCGGCCGATTACGGCGTCGACACCGCGCCGCGGCTCACGGTGCTCAAGGTGACCGAGCCCTCCAAGCGCCAGGCCGGCGTGAAGGTCGGCAGCGTCGACGAGCTGATCGCCAAGATCAAGGAAACGGGAGTCATCGGATGATCGCGCTGGTCTGGGTCGAGCATGAGGACGGCGCGGTCAAGGACGCCACCCTCGCCACCGTCACCGCCGCCGCCAAGTTGGGCGAAGTCCATGCGCTGGTCGCCGGCGCGGGCGTGGGTTCCGTCGCCGAGGCCGCCGCGAAGATCGCGGGCGTGACCAAGGTCCATGTCGCCGACGACTCGGCCTACGACCATGCGCTGGCCGAGAATGTCGCACCGCTGGTCGCCGGCATCGTCAGCGACCATTGCGACTATTTCGTCGCGCCGGCGACGACCACGGGCAAGAACATCGCCCCGCGCGTCGCCGCCCTGCTCGACGTCATGCAGGTCAGCGACATCCTCAGCGTCGAGGATGCCGACACCTTTACCCGGCCGATCTACGCCGGAAACGCCATCGCAACGGTGAAGTCGGGCGATACCAAGAAGGTCCTCACCGTCCGCACCACCGCCTTCGCCAAGGCGGACAAGGAAGGCGGCAACGGCGTGGTCGAGCCGGTCTCGGGCCCCGGCGATGCGGGCCTGTCCAGCTTCGTCGGCGCCGACATCGCGCACTCCGAGCGCCCCGAGCTGACCAGCGCCAAGATCATCGTGTCGGGCGGCCGCGCGTTCGGCTCGTCGGACCAGTTCCACGCGCTTCTCGAGCCGCTCGCCGACAAGCTCGGCGCCGCGGTCGGCGCGTCGCGCGCCGCGGTCGACGCCGGCTATGCGCCCAACGACTATCAGGTCGGCCAGACCGGCAAGATCGTCGCTCCGGAGCTCTATGTCGCGGTCGGAATCTCGGGCGCGATCCAGCATCTCGCCGGCATGAAGGATTCGAAGACCATCGTCGCCATCAACAAGGACGAGGACGCGCCGATCTTCCAGGTCGCCGACATCGGCCTCGTCGGCGACCTGTTCAAGCTTGTCCCCGAGCTCACCGAGAAGCTCTAGACGCTCGCGAGCCCGTGCCAGTCGATTCGGCTGGGCGGGCAGCCCGGCGACAGGGCGACGGCCGTGATCGGGTGGCGCGCCGGCCTCAATCCCAGCCGCGACGCCTCCCGCCAGACGTAGAAGTCGAGCAGCGGCAGCAGCTTGGGCGCGTCTTCGCTGAGGCTGCCACGCCATGCATAGCGAAGCGGCGCCACGCCTCGCGCCGCGATGCCGAGGACCTGGCGCAGTGTGCCATGCGGCGGGTAGTCGGCGACCAGCACGACGCAAGCGCCCGAGCGGCCGTGAACGACGGTGCCGAAGCGCTGTCGCTCCCGCCGCACCTCGAACCCGCTGCGGCGCAGCAGCTCCTCGGCCTGGACATCGAACGCCGAGGAATCGATGGGCGGCGCCTCGCGCGCCCAGGCCGCCTTCACGCAGAGGCTGAGCAGCAGGGCGGCGCCGAGCGCAACCCTAGCGCGCACCGAACACCTCCCGGCGCGCGCCGAACAGGACGATGGCGACGACCAGCACCAGGGTCAGCCAATTGAACAGGCTGTAGCCCCAGCCATTGTGGAGCGCCTCGAGATGATCGGGGAACGAGAGCATCGCGCCGATGCGGACGACGTTGACCGCGACCGTCGCCGCCAGCGCAGCCGCGCACCAAGCGACCGCGCCCCAGCTGAAGGGCACGCGGAACAGCTGGTTGACCGTCGCCCAGAAGACGATGGCCAGCGACATGCCCTGCATCGACGAGCAGCCGGGGGCGACGATCAGGCGCGTCGCCCTGTCCGTCGACCAGAGCGTGTTGCCGACATGCTCGACGCCGAGGCTGCCGGCAACGAAGACGGCGTCCAGGGCGAGCAGCGGGCCGCTGAACAGGGCGAGGAGCAGCCGGCCCCACAAGACCGCCCCGGTGATGGCGAGAAAGACGAGACCGGAGCGGCGTAGCGGCGATCCGGGCGCGCTGGTGAACACCGTCCACAAGGATGCGCCGGTAAGCGCGACCGCGCTCGCGGTCGGCACCGGAAACAGGGCCCCGGCGACGACCAGCGCCGCGACCAGGGCGTCGCCGCGCCGCCACGGTTCGGTTGCGTCGCCCTCGCGCGCGATCGACAGACCGGCGGCAAGCGCGGCCCACAGGATTGCGCTCACGCCGAACAGATTGAGCGCTGCGGCGACGAACCCCATCCCTTCGAGGTGCCGCAAGGCCAGGCCGACAAACGCGTTCAGCGTCGCCAGCAGGAACAGGCCGAAGAAGAGGCTGGCGCGGGAAACGGCTGGCAGCCGCGCCTCTGCGCTGGCGGCCGAATTCATCCTGCCGTCTCCCGCGCGAAGTGGATCAGCGCGAGCGGCGCTTCTTCACGAGATAGTAGCCGCCGGCAAACAGCGCCAAGGCGGGCAGGCCCGCGCCGAGGATCGGAGCCGGAACGACGACACCGGCGATCGCCGGAGAGGCCGCAAACAGGGTTCCGGCGGCAATCAGGCCGGCACCGGCAAGACGAGATAGCATCGATGACTCCCCCTTTTGTGACTTGGACCGCGCGTTGCGGTGAGAGCCGACTTGCCCCAGAACGCGGCCTGCGTAAACCGGGGCGCGGCGCCCGGCGTCGACAGGAGAGAGAACGCCCGGAATGCCCACTGACTGGCTTCCCATCGCAGGGTTCTGGCTGCTCCTGCTGGCGCTGTTCGCTGCCGAGCTCGCCTGGCCCATGCGCCGCGGCCAAGCGGAGGGCGGGGGCCGCCTTGTCACCAATTTCGGGCTAGCCGCGATCAACGTCCTGTTGCTGTCGTTGCTTCCCTTGTCCGCCGTTATCGCGGCCCAATGGTCCCGCGAGAGCGGTTTCGGCCTGCTCCCGCGCCTCGGCGTCGGCGGCGTCGCGGCGATCGTCCTCACCCTCGCTGCTCGAAGCCTTGCCGGCTACGCACTGCATCGGGCGGCCCACCGCTGGCAATTGCTGTGGCGTGTGCACAAGGTCCACCACTGCGACGCGGCCGTCGACCTGACCACCGGGCTGCGTCACCATCCGCTCGAGCTGCTCTACGTCGCCTCGTTGGTCGCCTTGCTGGCCGCCGGCCTCGGCCTCTCGCCCGAGGCCGTCGCCGTCTATGAGGCTGCCGCGGTCGGCTTTTCCTTATGGTCCCACGCCAATGCCGGCCTCCCGCCCGCGCTCGATCGGGCGCTTCGCCTGCTGGTCGTGACTCCGGCCGCCCATTCGGTCCACCATTCCGCCGCCCAGGTCGAAACCGACAGCAATTACGGCGAGGTCTTCACCTTCTGGGATCGACTGTTCGGCACCTATAACCGCATGTCGCCCGCCCAGGCGGCGACCTTGCGTTGTGGGCTGGGCGACGCTGAGGACGCGAGCGCCGGCCGGCTCCACGTGCAGCTCTGCGCGCCCCTGCTCGTGGCCCGACACCGTCAAATGCCGAAAGTCTGAGCTGCCATGCGTATCTTCTTCGACTCCCGTCAGCTCGAGCACGATCCGCAGCAGGAGCTGCACAACGGCGCGTGGATGGCGCATTCCGAGCATCCCGGGCGGACGCGCGCCATCGTCTCGGCGGTCGGCGCGACCGAGACGCCGAGCGACCGGGGCGAGGCGCCGCTGCTGCGCGTCCATCCCGCCGATTATCTCGGCTTCCTCAAGACCGCTCATGCCGATTGGCAGTCGGCGGGGCGGCCGGGCAATGCGATCGGCTATACCTGGCCGGTGGCGCGGCGGCGGCCGCTCAACCTCTCGCGGATCGACGCCCGGCTCGGCCAGTACAGCTATGACGCCGCGACTCCGGTGGCGGCGGGGACGTGGACGGCCTCCTATTGGGGCGCTCAGACGGCGCTTGCCGCGACCGAGGCGGTGCTGGGCGGCGAGCGCTCGGCCTTCGCCTTGTGCCGGCCGCCGGGCCACCATTGCGGCGCCGACTATCTCGGCGGCTATTGCTATCTCAACAATGCCGCCATCGCGGCCGAGGCGGCGCTGGCGGCGGGCAAGAAGCGCGTCGCGGTCCTCGACGTCGACTATCATCACGGCAACGGCACTCAGGACATCTTCTACGACCGCGGCGACGTGCTGTTCGTGTCGATCCATGCCGACCCGGCGACCGACTATCCCTTCTACTGGGGCCACGTCGACGAGGCCGGCGAGGGTGCGGGCGAGGGCGCGACCCTCAACCTGCCGCTGCCGCAGGGCACCGATTTCGCCGCCTACCGCCCCGCGCTCGCCCAGGCGCTGGAGCGGATCGCGGCGTTCGGCGCGGAGCTGCTGATCGTCTCCTACGGCGCCGACACGTTCGTCGGCGACCCCATCTCCCATTTCGCGCTGGACACCGCCGACTATCCGCTGATGGCCCGCGAGATCGCGTCGCTGGGCCTGCCGACCGCGATCGTCATGGAAGGCGGCTACGCGACCGATGCGCTCGGCGCCAACGTCGCCGCCTTCCTCAGCGGCTTCTAGGCTGCCTCGCGCTCCTCTTCGAGCGTCGGGTAGTCGACATAGCCGTCGGGGCCCTGGCTGTACCAGGTCGCCATGTCGTCGGCGTTCCAGCGCGCGCCGGTGCGGATGCGCTCGGCAAGGTCGGGATTGGCGATGAACGGGCGGCCGAAGGCGATGCCGTCGGCCAGTCCTTCGGCCACCGCCGCCTGCGCGGCGATACCCGTGAAATCCTGGTTGAGGATCAGCGGCGTCGTCACCGCGGCCCGGATCAGCGGCGAGACCTTGGCCTGGTCGCTTCGTCCGAAGGTGCCGTCCGGTCCCTGCTCGCGCAGCTCGATGAAGGCGAGACCGATCCGCTCCATTTCGCGGGCGGCGGGCACGAACACCGAGGCGGGATCGCTGTCCTCGACGCCCTGCGACGCGCCGTTGGGCGAGAAGCGGACGGCGGTGCGCCCGCCGCCGATCGTGCCGGCGATCGCCTCGGCGACCTCGACCAGGAAACGGATTCGCTTCGCCGGCGCGCCGCCATAATCGTCGTCGCGCAGGTTCGCCGCCTCGCGCAGGAACTGGTCGATCAGATAGCCATTGGCGGCGTGGATCTGGACTCCGTCGAAGCCGGCGGCGATGGCGTTGGCCGAAGCGCGCGCATAATCCTCGACGATGCGCTGGATGTCGTCTTGGGTGACGGCCCGCGCCTCGACGTAGTGCTTCTTGCCTTCATAGGTGTGGGCGTAAGCCGGCGCGGTGGTCGCGGAGGCGGAGACCGGTTGGCCGCCGCCGAGATCGGGGTGGACGAGCCGGCCCATGTGCCACAGCTGGGCGAAGATGCGCCCGCCCGCTTCGCGGACGGCGCCGGTGACCGGCTTCCACGCCTCGACCTGCGCCTCGTTCCACAGGCCCGGCGCGAACGGCCAGCCGAGGCCTTCGCGGCTGATCCCGGTCGCCTCGGAGATGATCAGGCCGGCGCCGGCGCGCTGGCTGTAATAGTCCGCCATGACCGGCGTCGGCACCGCCTCGCGCGTGGCGCGAGCGCGGGTCAGCGGCGCCATCAGGATTCGGTTGGGCGCGCTCACCGCGCCGAGCTGGATGGGGTCGAACAGGCTGGCCATTGGTGCCGCTCCTTGGAAGGCCGGCACCATGCCGGCGTCTCGAATGATAAGTGCGCAAATGAAACCTTCCAATGGGCCCGAGGATGGAAATTCCGATGGATCGCATCGATCCTCCTTATGGATCCGGCCGGCTGGCCGGCGCGCCGCGCCGCGGCTAACAAGGCCGCGAGGCAGCAGGAGAATGACATGAAATGGCTCTGGAGCGTGGTCGCGGCTTTGCTGCTCGCCGGATGCATGACGCCGCAGCAGAGCGCCGACAGCCTCGACGCCATCGCCCGCGACTATGTCGGCCTCAGCCTCGAGATCGGCACCCACGAGGAAGGCTATGTCGACGCCTATTATGGGCCGGCCGAGTGGAAGCAGGCGGCGGAGGCGAACCCGCGCGCGGTGCCAGTTCTCGCATCGGCCGCGGCCGACCTGCAGGCGCGGCTGCGCGCGACTGCGGCGCCCACGGATCCCCTCGTCCAGCGCCGCCGTGCCTTCCTCGACGCGCAGCTGACCGCCGCGCGCACGCGCCTCAGGATGATCGCCGGCGAGCGACTGAGCTTCGCCGAGGAGGCGCAAGGGCTGTTCGGGGTCACGCCGGAAATCCGGCCGCTCACTCATTATGACGGGGTGCTCGCCCGCATCGAGCGGCTGGTGCCCGGCACCGCGCCGCTCCCCGAGCGGGTCGAAGCGTTCCAGGGCCGCTTCGTCATTCCGCCCGACCGGCTCGACTCGGTGATGCGCGCCGCCATCGCCGAGTGCCGGCGCCGCACCATCCAGCATATCCCGATGCCGCAAGGGGAGGCGTTCACCCTCGAATTCGTGCGCGACAAGAGTTGGTCAGGCTACAATTGGTACCAGGGCGATTATCGCAGCCTCATCCAGATCAACACCGACCTGCCGGTGCGGCTGAGCCGCGCCGTCGACCTCGGCTGCCACGAGGGTTATCCCGGCCATCACGCCTACAACGCGCTGCTCGAGCGCGAGCTCGCGCGCGGCCGCGGCTGGGTCGAATATATGGTCTATCCGCTCTACTCGCCGCAGTCGCTCATCGCCGAAGGCTCGGCCAATTACGGAATCGACCTCGCCTTCACGCCCGAGGAGCGGCTCGCCTTCGAGCGCACGACGCTCTACCCGCTCGCCGGGATCCAGCCAGGCGACGCGTCCCGCTATCTCGACCTCCAGTTGGCGATCGAGGAGCTGGCCGGCGCCCGCTTCACCATTGCGCGCGACTATCTGGAAGGCCGAATCGACCGCGCCCGGGCGGTCGAGCTGACCCAGCGCTACCAGCTCGTCGGCGCGCGCCGCGCCGACCAGTCGGTCGGTTTCATCGACCAGTACCGGACCTATGTGATCAATTACGGGCTCGGCAAGGACATGGTCCGCGCCCATATCGAGGCGGCCGGGCCGGATCGCGGCGCGCGCTGGGCGGCGATGCGGCGAATCCTCAGCCAGCCGACCCTGCCGGCTGACCTGCGCTGACGAAAAAGGCGCCCCGGATCGCTCCGGGGCGCCTCCCTCGCAACACCCGCTCTGCGCTTAGCGCAGCGGGTGGATGGCGATGACCTGGTTGGTGCGTGCGTCGATCTCGTAGACGCGCTGGCCGTCAGAGCGGAAATAGACGTCGCTACGGCCCTGGTAGCTGGTGCTCGGCGCCGGGCGGAGAACGCTGCCGATCGTGCCGGTGATCAGATCGCCGACTCGAAGGCCGCCATTGCCGAGGATGCTGCCGAGGATGTTGCCACCCATGCCGCCGCCGCCGAGCACGCTGCCCAGCACGCCGCCGAGAACGTTGCCGACGCCGCTATTGGTGCGGGTCTGCGGATACGGCGCGTAAGGGCCGCCCTGGCCGTAATAGCCGTTCTGGACCGGCACCGGACGGCCATACTGGTCGTAGGTGTAGCCCGGCGCCAGGACGCGGCGGCCATATTGGTCATAGGTATAGCCGGTGTTGCCGTAAGCGTAGCCGGCGCCCGGCTGGGCATAGCCATAAGCATAGGCGCCGCCAGCGACCTGAAGCTGCTGGCTCAGATTGCCGACCCGCTGTTGAAGCACGTTCCATTCCTGCTGGCTGATGCCGTTGGCGGCATAGCGGGCCCGCAGGCGGGTCAGGGTGCGGATTTCCTGGCGCAGACGACGGCGCTCGGTCGCGTCGATCGTGCCGGCGCGCACGCCGGCATTGAGCTGCGTCTGCAGCTGAACGATCTGGTTCTGGACCGTGGCATTCGCGTTGGCGTTGCTGGTCACATAGGTCTGCGCGGACGCCTCGACCGCCATCGTCGCGATCGGAAGCGCCGCCAGGGTGATAATAAACCGTTTCATCATCTGATACTCCACTACGCCCCTCGCGCCTTGTGGAGTGTAAAACGGACGAAGCGTCGTGGTGTTTCACAGACAAAGTTTGTAAGGCTCGCAAAGTCGAGTCTTACCCGTCACTTTACCGCCTGTGCCGAACGGTTCGCCGTTACTTGCGGTAGGATGAACAAACGCTTCCTAGTCGACCCGCGACAGCGCCGGAGCAGGGTCGCTGGCGGGGAAGCTCTCGTCGACGGCTTCGTCGACCCGGTCCCAGGTCTTGGGGGGGTCGCGCATCGCGCCCGGCCCGGCGGCGCGGGTCGCGTTGACGTCGCCGCTGTGGACATGGTCCTCGCGCTCGCTCACCGCCGAGGCATGGTGGCTGGCGCGGCCGCCGAGCCGGCGGACCAGCGCCACGAGGCCAATGCCCGCCGCGGCGGTTCCCAACATGGCAAGGATCGCATTGGTGCGGTTGCGTTCCATGGGCGTTAAACCCCTTCGTCAGTGTCGTGGTTGGTTGCGGTAGAGGAACAATCGGGGTGACGCGCCGGTTCCGCCGCCCTAACCAGCTTGTCGACGAGGAAAGGCCCGTTGAACGAGACCGAAACATTGTCCCCGGCGATCCCGGGCGAGCTTGAGGAAGCGACCCGCCGGCTGCTCGACAAGGCGTGCGAGCGCGACATCAGTCTCGCCACCGCCGAGAGCTGCACCGGCGGCATGCTCGCCTCGCTGCTGACCGATGTGCCCGGCATCGCCCACGCCTTCGAGCGCGGCTTCATCACCTATACCGACGAATCCAAGAACGAGATGCTCGGCGTGCCCAAGGAGCTTCTCAAGGAGAAAGGTGCGGTGTCGAAAGAGGTGGCGATCGCCATGGCCGAGGGCGCGCTGGAGCGGTCGCGCGCCAACATGGCTCTCGCCGTCACCGGCTTCGCCGACAAGGGCGACGAGCCGGGCCTGGTCCACTTCGCCTGCGCCCGCCCCGGCCGCAAGACAGCGCATCGCGAGGAGCATTTCGGCCCGATCGGGCGCGGGCCGACGCGCGTCGAATGCCTTCGCGTCGGCATCGAGATGATGACGGAGATGCTGTGATGGCGGCGGAGATGAACGCGATCGAGGCGCTGCCGTTCGAGTCGATCCACCGCCACGGCTTCGTCCGAGTCGCGGCGGCGAGCCCGTGCGCGTCGTCGGGCGACGTCACGTTCAACGTCGACCAGACCATCGCGCTGGCGCGGGAGGCGCATGAGCGCGGAGTCGATCTCGCCGTCTTCCCCGAGCTCAACATCTCCTCCTACGCGGTCGACGACCTCCACTTGCAGGACGCCTTCCTCGACGCGGTCGAGCTGGGGATCGGCCGGCTCGCGCGCGAGACAGCGGACCTGAAAACGGTGCTGCTGGTCGGCGCTCCGCTCCGCCGCAACGGCCGGCTCTACAATTGCGGCCTTGCCCTCTCGCGCGGCCGGATCCTCGGCGTGGTGCCGAAATGCTTCCTGCCCAATTACCGCGAATATTATGAGAAGCGCTGGTTCGCCTCCGGCATCGGCACCGAGGGGCTGACCATCCGTGTCGCCGGGCAGGAGGTACCGTTCGGCCCCGACCAGATCTTCGCTGCGGATAGCCTGCCGGACTTCATCTTCCACATCGAGCTGTGCGAGGATTATTGGGCGCCGCTTCCGCCCTCGACCAACGGCGCGATGGCCGGCGCCTTGATCCTCACCAATCTTTCCGCCTCCAACATCACCATCGGCAAGGCCGACGAGCGCAAGCTGCTCTGCGCCGCCCAGGCGAGCCGCTGCCACGCCGCCTATGTCTATTCGGCGTCGGGGCCGGGCGAGAGCACCACCGACCTCGCCTGGGACGGCCAGGGCTCGGTCTACGAGCTCGGCGAGCTGCTCGCCGAGACCGGCCGCTTCGACCGCGGCAACGAGCTCGCGGTCGCCGACATCGACGTCCAGCGGCTGCGGCTGGAGCGGATGCGCAACGGCACGTTCAACGACAATGCCCGCGCCGCCGGCCACCCGGAGAAGAGCTTCCGTCGGGTCGGGTTCGATCACGCCCTGGCCGACCGCGACATCGGCTTCGAGCGGATCCTGCGCCGCTTTCCCTATGTGCCGAACCGCGCCGACCAGCTCGACCAGGACTGCTACGAGGCGTTCAACATCCAGATCCAGGGCCTCGCCAAGCGCTTCCAGACGACGAGCGGCAAGCACCTCGTCATCGGCGTGTCGGGCGGGCTCGATTCCACCCACGCCCTGATCGTCGCGGCCAAAGTGTGCGACTGGCTCGACATCCCGCGCTCGACCATCCTCGGCTACACCATGCCGGGCTTCGCCACGGGCGAGACCACAAAGTCCAACGCCTGGGCGCTGATGCGCGCGCTCGGCATCGAGGCGGCGGAGATCGACATCCGCCCGGCCGCGACCCAGATGCTCAAGGACATGGGTCACCCCTTCGCCAAGGGCGAGCAAGTCTACGACATCACCTTCGAGAATGTTCAGGCGGGGCTTCGCACCGACTATCTGTTCCGCCTCGCCAACCATCGCGGCGGCTTCGTCGTCGGCACCGGCGACCTCAGCGAGGTGGCCTTGGGCTGGTCGACCTATGGGGTCGGCGACCAGATGAGCCATTACGGCGTCAATGCCGGCGTGCCCAAGACGCTGATCCAATATCTCGTGCGCTGGGTGATCAAGTCGGGCCAGTTCGACGCCGAGACCAACAAGGTGCTTCAGGCTATCCTCGACACCAAGATCTCGCCCGAGCTGGTCCCCGCCGACGACGAAGGCGCGATTCAGTCGACCGAGGACCGGATCGGCCCGTACGAGCTTCACGACTTCTTCCTGTGGCACGTCCTTCGCCACGGCCAAAAGCCGTCCAAGGTCGCGTTCCTCGCCTGGCAGGCGTGGAAGGACCGCTCGGCGGGCCTGTGGCCGTTCGACTATCCCGAGCCTCTCAAGCGCGAATATGACCTCGCCACGATCGTCAAATGGCTCGAGGTGTTCCTGTTCCGCTTCTTCCAGATCAGCCAGTTCAAGCGCAGCGCCATCCCCAACTCGCCCAAGGTGTCGGCGGGTGGCGCGTTGAGTCCGCGCGGCGACTGGCGCGCGCCGAGCGACGGCACCGCCGCGCCGTGGCTCGAGGAACTGAAGCGGGCGCTGCCGAAGGGCTGACTCGCCCGCTCCCGCGCCCGTCGAGTGCTTGCCTGCCTTGGTCGAATAGTGCAGCGGGTCCCCATCACGAACCAGAACACAAGCGGGCAAAGACTCGCTCAGGGAGGGTAATCATGTTCAGGGGCCTCGCCGCCGTTTCGCTTCTTCTGCTGTCCAGCACCAGCCTCGCCACCGCCCAACAGGGCCGCGGCGGCGGCGGCTCGGGCAGCGCGCCCGCCTGGGACGTCAACGCCCCTCCCGGCCAGACCCTCCGCCAGGTTCGGATCGACACCGACGAAGGCACCTGGATGAACGTCGATCTGTCGCCGGACGGCCGCACCATCGCGTTCGACATGCTCGGCGACATCTATGTGATGCCGGTCGTCGGCGGCACGCCGCGCCGGCTGACCTCGGGCCTCGCCTTCGACCACCAGCCGACCTTCTCGCCCGATGGCAGCCGAATCGCCTTCACCTCGGATCGCGGCGGCGGCGACAATATCTGGGTGATGAACGCCGACGGCAGCGGCGTCCGCCAGATCACCAACGAGACCTTCACCCTGACCAACGCGCCGACGTGGAGCCCCGACGGGCGCTTCATCGCCGCGCGCAAGCATTTCACCACGCAGCGCTCGCTCGGCACCGGCGAGATCTGGCTCTACGATGCGAGCGGCCAGGGCAATGGCGTCGCGCTCGTTGAGCGCCCCAACCCGCAGCACCAGAAGGAACTAGGCGAGCCGGTGTTCAGCCCGGACGGCGCCCACATCTATTTCTCGCGCGACACCACCCCGGGCGGCACCTTCCAATATGCCCAGGATTCCAACCAGCAGGTGTTCGCGATCGAGCGCTACACGGTCGCGACCGGCGAGCGCACGACGATCGCCGGCGGCCCCGGCGGCGCGGTCCGTCCCACGCCCTCGCCCGACGGGCGAAGCCTCGCCTTCGTTCGCCGCGAGGAAGGCCGCAGCCGCCTGTTCGTCAAGGACCTCGCCACCGGCCGGGAGCGCCGCATCTACGACGATCTCGACCAGGACCTGCAGGAGACCTGGGCGGTCCACGGCGTCTATCCGACCATGGACTGGACTCCGGACAGCCGCTCGATCGTGTTCTGGGCGGGCGGCCACATCCGCCGCATCGACGCGGCCGGCGGGGCGGCGACCGAAATCCCGTTCCGGGTGAACGACACCCGCGCGGTGATCGATCCGCCGCGGCCGGAAGTGGACGTCGCCCCGGCCACCGTCACCACCCGAATGGTGCGCTTCCCCTCTGTGTCCCCTGACGGCCGCCAAGTCGTGTTCGAGAGCCTCGGCCGGCTCTACGTCCGCGACATGAGCGGCGGCTCGGCGCGTCCGCTGACCGCCGCCGACGGAGACTTCCAGCTGTGGCCGAGCTGGTCGCGCGACGGCAGCCGGATCGTCTTCTCGTCGTGGAACGACCGCACGCTCGGCCACATCCGCACCGTGTCGCCGGACGGCTCGAACCTCACCACCGTCACCGCCACGCCGGGTCATTACCGCCGGCCGCGCTTCTCGCCGGACGGCCAGACCATCGTGTTCGAGCGCGACAGCGGCGGCTTCCTCACCTCCGAGCTCTATTCGGGCGAGACCGGAATCTACCGCGTGCCCGCCAACGGCGGCGAAGCGGCCCGAGTCCTCGGCTCGGGCGCCAACCCGCATTTCGGCAATCTCAACGACCGCATCTTCCTCCAGGTCTCGGAGAATCAGAAGCAGCGGCTGGTCAGCGTCGATCTCGGCGGCGGCAACCGCCGGGTCCATGCCGAGGGCGACCTCATCACCGGCTTCGAGGTTGCGCCAGACGGCCGCGCCCTCGCTTTCCGCGAGAATTACAACTGGTTCGTGACCCCGTTTTTCAACGGGGCTGCGACGATGAACCTGTCGAGCCGCTCCGGACCGCTGCCGGTGACCCGCGCCACCCGCCATGCCGGCCAGTTCGGCCGCTGGGGCGCGGGCGGACGCACGTTCAGCTGGACCTTCGGGCCGACCCTCTACACCGCCGACACCGCCGCCCTAGTGAGCCGCGCTCCGGGCGCGAGCTATACCGCGCCGGCGCAGGGCACCAACCTGTCGATCACCGTCCCGGCCGACGTGCCGCAAGGCGTGGTCGCGCTGGTCGGCGCCCGCATCGTGTCGATGCAGGACGACAATGGCGGAATCATCGACGACGGCGTCGTGATCATCGAGGGCAACCGAATCCGTGCGGTCGGCCCGCGCGGCTCGACCCAGATCCCGGCCGATGCGCGCCAGGTCGATATGGCCGGCCGAACCATCGTCCCCGGGTTCATCGATGGCCACGGCCACGGCCCCTATGGCGTCGACGAGCTGGTGCCGCAGCAGAACTGGTCGATCCTGTCGCACATGGCGCTGGGCGTCACCACCATCCACGACCCGTCGAGCACCGCGAGCGAGGTGTTCGCCGCGGCCGAGATGCAGCGCGCCGGCATCATCCAGGGCCCGCGCCTCTTCTCGACCGGCGAAGTGGTCTACGGCGCCCGCGCGCCCGGCGTGTACGCGCAGATCGACAGCTATGACGACGCGCTCGGTCACGTCCGCCGGCTTCGCGCGGAAGGCGCCCACTCGGTCAAGAACTACAACCAGCCGCGCCGCAACCAGCGCCAGCAGGTGGTCGCCGCGGCGCGCGCCGAGAATATCGCCTCGGTCGCCGAGGGCGGGTCGCTGTTCACCATGGACATGACCCTGATCGCCGACGGCAACACGGTGCTCGAGCACAACATCCCGCAGGCGCGGCTCTACGAGGACGTGCTGAGCTTCTTCAGCCAGAGCCGGGTCGCCTACAATCCGACCCTGGTCGTGACCTATGGCGGCCTCGCCGGCGATCCTTATTGGTCGCAGGCCGAGCCGGTGTGGCAGCATCCTTTGCTTACCCGCCATGTGCCGCCGGGCGAGCTCGCCAACCGCGTCCGCGTGCAGACCGCGCCCGCCGATCAGTTCGTCGACCAGGTCAGCGCCCGCGAGGCCGATCGCCTCGATGCGCGCGGCGTGCTCGTTGCGACCGGCGGCCACGGCCAGCAGCAGGGCCTCGCCACCCACTGGGAGCTGTGGAGCCACGTCCGCGGCGGCGCCACGCCGCTCGAGGCGCTTCAGCATGCCACGGTCGATGCCGCCCGCGCTTATGGCTTCCGCGACATCGGCGTGATCGCGCCGGGCAAGCTCGCCGATCTCGTCGTGCTGTCGGCCGATCCGGTCGCCGACATCCGCAACAGCGACGACATCACCCATGTGATGGTCAACGGCCGCCTCTACAACGCGCAGACCCTGAACGAGGAAGTCACCGGCAACCGCCAGCGGCAGCCTTATTTCTGGGAAGATTCGCAATCCGCACCCGCGCAGTAATTTCTCGTTAGGGAGTGGGGACTTAACGTCCCCACCCTGTTTGTTGCGGGAGTGGGGCGATGCTGGCGAAATTCGACGAGAGCATTTTGCGGCGGGTGCCGTTGCTGAATCTTCTGCGTCCGCCGCAGGTCGAGCAGCGTTCGGAGCCGCGCTACACCTGTTCCGAAGGCCAGCGCGCGACCCTGTTCCTCAGGGCCGGCGGCTCCTACGCGGCCCGGATCGGCAACATCTCGACGAGCGGTGCGATGCTGAAGGTAGCCGCTCGGCCGCTGGTCGACGATCGCGTCGTGGTGAAGTTCGAAGGCTGCGACCCGCTCAACGCCACGGTGCGCTGGGTAAAGGACGGCTGCGTCGGTCTTCAGTTCGGCGACCCTATCTGCCTCGCCTGACCTGCTCTGCCGGCATCGCCTCCGCCGGAATGGGATCGGATCGCGATCCATGTTAGATTTCCCGCCGGCTCCGACTCCTGGGGAGGGCGGCGGATGGCTGTGCAGCGCGACAAGCCTTACGGTGAACAGAATTTCCTCGTCGATCTCGGCGACGGCCTGACCGACGAGCCCGACGGCGCCTTTAGCGAGGTCAGCGGCCTCGACACCTGGGTCGACGTCACCGAATATCGCAGCGGCGCCGGCCGCGATTCCAGCCCGACCAAGATCACCGGCCTCGCCCGAGTGGCCGACGTCACCCTGAAGCGCGGGATCATCGGCACGCTCCGTCTCTATCGCTGGTTCAACGACGTTCGGAACGGCGATGCGGGCGCGATCCGCACCGTCACCATCACCCTGCTCGCCGAGGACCGAACGCCTGTGCTCGTGTGGAAGCTGATCCGCGCGCGGCCGGTCCGCTACGTCGCCGGCTCCCTCAACGCGGAGGGGACGGACGTGGCGATGGAGGAGCTGGTCCTCGCCTATGAGCGGCTGGAGATGGAGTGATGGCGCGCGCGCCGCAGCAGCGGCCGGCGCTCGCCCGCAACTTCCGAGTCGATCTCGGCAAGGGGATCGATGCGAGCACGATCAGCCAGGTCATCCTGCCGCGCTTTCCGGCCCAGCCCGAATATGATTCCGAACCGCTGCTGACCCTGCGAAGGGCGGCGAGCGCCGACCGGTCGTTCCACGATTGGTGGGAGGAGACCCGCGGCGGCCGGGGCAAGAGGCGCGCCGTCACGGTCACCATGGTCGGCGCCGACCTGGGCCCGATCTTCGCCTGGCGGTTCACCGAGGCGCGGCTCGCGGCGCTCCACTACGGCCTGCTCGATGCGAGCGCGGAAGGCGTGCTCGTCGAGACGATCGAGCTCGCCTTCGCTCGGATGGAGCGGGCCTAGGCCGCTCGGCGCTCAGATCAGGCCGGTGGTCGCCGCGAAGCCGAGGCTGTCGAACATCTCCATGAACTTCACCGCCTTGCCGTCGCGGAACGTCCAGATGTCGACCTTGGGCGAGTTGATCTCGCGGCCGGTGGGCTTGTGGCGCCAATGGCAGCGGCCGATCCACACCACGGTGTCGCCGTCGGCGACGATCTTCTCCTGGGGATAGTCGATCATCTCCCAGTCGCGGGAGAGGATCTCGAAATATTGCCGCGCCTCCTCCCGGGTCTTGCGGTCGGCGGCGAGATCGTCCGGGAGGCCGGGGTCGAGCACCGAGCCCATCTCGATCTCGTCGGCCATCATGTCGATGATCTCGTCGACATTGTGCCCGCGGCTCTCGCGCCACGTGCGATAGGCCTCGGTAACTCGGTCGATCGGCAGATCCGCGTCGAGCATCGCGAGTTCTCCCCGGTGAAGCGACGAAGAATAGCATAAGCAGCGGGAAAGGCTGAGTCCGGCCTCGCCCCGGCGAAACCGGCCCGACTACTGTCGGAGCGCCTCAATTACGCGCGGGGTGATCGCGCTCACCATGCGCTTCACCCCCTGGAAATTGGGATGGAGGCCGTCGGCCTGGTTGAGCGCCCGGTCGCCGGCGACTCCGTCGAGGAGGAAGGGGTGGAAGGCGGCGTCGTGGGCGCGCGCCAGCTCGGCGAACATCGGACTGTAGGCATTGGCATAGTCCGGGCCGAGGTTGGGCGCGGCGATCATGCCCGCGACGAGCAGCTTCACCTCGCGCCGCGCCAGTTCGGCGAGAATGGAGTCGAGCGCCGCACGGGTCTGCGCCACCGGGAGCCTGCGCAGCATGTCGTTGGCGCCCAGCGCGACGATCGCGAGGTCCGGCTTCCGCTCCAGCCCGTCCAGGGTCCAGGCGAGGCGGCGAAGCCCCTGCGCCGCGGTGTCGCCCGACACGCCGGCATTGGTCAGGCGCGCCGGGACGCCGTGACGCCGCAGATGCGCCTCGAGCTGCGGCACGAAGCCGAGTTCGCGCGGCAAGCCGAAGCCCGCGGTGAGGCTGTCGCCGAGCGCGAAGATGTGGACCTCGTCGGACGGCGCCGGGCGGGGCTGAGCCGCGGCCGCGATCGGCAGGGTCAGCGCGGTCAGCGCGGCATGGACGAGGAAGCCGCGCCGCCCCTGAAGCGCCGCTCCGCCTTCGCTCTCGTTGCCGGACCGCATGACCGCGCCTTACGTCATCGACGCTTGCCAAGTCACGCTGCCGCTCGGAACGCTTGCCGCCGGCACGGGTTTGACGCTCCTCCTCGGTCTGCTCGGATCGCTCCCCGCGCTCTTTGCGCCAATCGTGACGTTCATGCTGGCGACAGGCGAAGCGGGCAACTTGCCGCCCGCGGAGCCGGGGCCTAAGCCAATTTCAAAGATTTAAGGGATGACCGACATGCGCATGTTCCTCCTGCTCGCCGCTGCCGCGGCCGTCGCCGCACCGGCTTTCGCCCGGCAGGACGAAAGCGCGGCGCAGAAGGCGCAGGTCACCGCCGCGCCCGCTGCGCCACCGCTGCAGCTCACTGCGGCGCATCGCGCGTCGATCGCCGAGGCGATCCGCCGCGGCCGTCTGATCGCGGCGATCGACCGCGCCGGCGCGGTCACCACCCGCGACATGCTCGCGCGCGTCGCCGATCCCGCCGCGGCCGGAATCGTCGGCTGGGTCGCCGAGCCCGAAGGCAATGCCGTCACCGTCACTTATTATGCCCGCGAAGGCGACGGCTACGCCGCCGTCTATCGCAGCCAGATGCTCGGCGGCCGCGCCGTGTCCCCGGAAGTGTTCGAGGCCGGCAGCCGCCCGGCGCTGACCGGCAACGCCGCGCGAATGGCCGCGGCGCGAAGCGCGGTCGGCGATCTCCAGCAGACGCCGTGCGGCGGCGGCGGCGACTTCAACACGATCATCCTGCCGCCCGAATCCGCCGCCGCGCCCGTGCTGGTCTATCGCATCAGCCCGCGCATGGCCGCGGAGGCGGTCCCGGCCGGCGGCCATTACCGGACCGAGGTCGCCGCCGACGGCAGTGTCGGGGACACCGTGGCCCTCGCCGGCGAGTGCACCGAACTGCGCCTCGCGCCGCTCGCCGCCGGCCAGCGGCCGCGGCCGCTCGTCGTCAACGCCCGCGACGCCGAGCTGCCGGGCGAGCTCCATGTCTTCCTGTCGCTGTGGAGCGGCCGTCCTCTCGCCGTCGCCACCGGCACGGACGCGGTGCGGATGTGGGGCGTCACCGGCGAGGGCATCGGCGAGCTGGCGCAAGGGCCGAACACCCATCCCGTGGGCAGGTGAGTTGCGCGGCTAATACGGATTTTGCTTGCGCGACTCGCCGCAAACCGCAAAGTCTCGTCCCCTGACCTGACCGGAGGGGATTATCATGAGAAATCATCGCCTTGCGCTTTGCGCAATTCTGCTGCTCGCGGGCACCGCGCCGGTATATGCCCAATCGCAGCCGCGTGCCGCCGAGGCGCGCCCGCCGCAGGTCTCGCCGGGCTCGGCCGCGCGCCAGGGCCAACCGCGCTACGGCTCGTTCGGCCTCGACCTTGCCGCCCGTGACGTCGCCGTCGATCCGGGCGACGATTTCTTCCGCTACGCCAACGGCACCTGGCTGAACGCCACCGAGATTCCCGCCGACCGCACCAGCTGGAGCCTGTGGACCGTCCTGTCCGAGGATATCGAGCAGCAGTTGCGCGCGATCGTCACCGACGCGGCGGCGTCGACCGACCCGGCGCAGCGCAAGGTCGGCGATTTCTACGCCGCCTGGATGGACGAGGCCGGGATCGAGGCGCGCGGCACCGCCCCGCTTCACCCCTACCTCCAGCGCATCGCCGGCATCGGCAACCGCGACCAGCTGCTCGCGACCTTCGCGACGCCGGGCTTCGTGTCGCCGGTCGGCGTCGGCATCATCCCGAACCTCGCCGATCCGACCCGCTACACCGCCGTCGCCGGCCAGGGCGGGCTCGGCATGCCGAACCGCGATTATTACCTGCGCGAGGGCGCGGAATATGACCGCTACCGCGCCGCCTACCGCGACTATATCGTCCAGCTCCACACCCTCGCCGGAATCGCGGACGGCGCGGCCAGGGCCGACCGAATCATCGCGCTCGAGCGGCGAATCGCCGAGGCGCACTGGACGCCGGAGCGCAGCCGCGACATCGCCGCGATCAACAATCCGATGACCCGCGCCCAGCTGATGGAGCTGGCGCCGCAGTTCGAGTGGGAGACCTATCTCCAGCGCCGCGGCCTCGGCGCCGCCGAGACCGTGATCGCGACCCAGACGACCGCGATCCAGGGCATCGGCCGACTGCTCGACGAGGTGCCGCTCGACACGTGGAAGGAGTATCTCGCCTTCCACTTCATCAACAGCTACGCGAACTACCTGCCGCGCGCCTTCGACGAGGCGAAGTTCAACTTCTTCAGCCGCACCATCGCCGGCCAGGAGCAGCAGCGCGACCGCTGGAAGCGCGGCCTCGGCCTGGTCAACGCCGCGCTCGGCGAGGCGGTCGGCCGAATCTATGTCGAGCGCCACTTCCCGGCCGAGAGCCGGCGCCAGATGGACGAGCTGATCACCAATCTGCGCACCGCGTTCGGCGAGCGGCTGCGGACCCTCGACTGGATGGACGACGAGACCCGCGCCCAGGCGCTCGCCAAGCTCGACTCGTTCGAGCCGCGGATCGGCCATCCCGAAGTGTGGATCGACTATTCCAACTACCAGGTCGACCGCGGCGACCTGCTCGGCAACATGGTCCGCGCCGCCGAGTTCGGCTGGAACCTGCAGCTGTCGCGCTTCCCGAACCCGGTCGATCGCCGGCTGTGGGGCATGAACCCGCAAATCATCAACGCGTCCTACAACCCGCTGATGAACCAGATCACCTTCCCGGCCGGCATCCTCCAGGCGCCGTTCTTCGATCCCAATGCCGACCCGGCGGTCAATTACGGGGCGATCGGCGCGGTGATCGGCCACGAGATCGGCCATGGCTTCGACGACCAGGGCCGCCGCTTCGACCCCACCGGCCGAGTCCGCGACTGGTGGACGGCGGCATCGGCCGAGCGCTTCACCGAGCGCACCACGCGGCTCGGCCAGCAATATAGCCAGTACAGCCCGCTGCCCGGACTTAACGTCAACGGCCAGCTTACCATGGGCGAGAATATCGGCGACCTCGGCGGGCTCGAAATGGCCTATGCCGCCTATCGCCGCCACGTCGCCCAGCATGGCGAGCCGCCGGTTCTCAACGGCCTCACCGGCGACCAGCGTTTCTTCCTGTCCTGGGCGCAGGTGTGGCGCAGCAAGCAGCGCGAAGGCGCGACTCGCCAGCGTGTGCTGACCGATCCGCACAGCCCGGACGAATATCGGGTCAACGGCGCGGTCCGCAACATCGACGCCTGGTACCGCGCGTTCAACGTGACGCCCGACGACGCGCTCTATTTGCCGCCTGAACAGCGCGTCCATATCTGGTAATTATGTCAGGGGGCCGGGCGACCGGCCCCCTTTTTCTCGTGGAGTGCCCGTGATCCTTCGCCTGCTGCTCGCCGCCGCGCTGATCTTCAGTCCAGCTTCGGGCTTCGCCAGCCCCGCGCCGCCGGCGCCCGCGCCCGCTCAGATCACGCGCGAGCAGGCCGTGGCGATGCTGCTCGGCTTCAACGAGACCGGCATCAACCTCGCCGCCCGCGACCTCAGCGTCCGCCCCGGTAACGACTTCAATCTCTACGCCAACGGCGCCTGGATGCGCTTCATCCGGGTCTCGGGCGGCGCCCAGGAATTCTCCTACTCGATCCAGGCGCAATTGAACGAGGACGTCGAGGCACAGGTCCGCGCAATCGTCGAGAACCCGGCCGGCGACCCGGCCGCGCAGCAGATCTCGGAGCTCTACCGCGGCTTCATGGACACGGCGACGATCGAGCGCCTGGGGGTGACTCCGCTTCGGCCCTATTTCGATCGGATCGCGCGCATCCGCAACCGCGCGGACCTCCTCAAGACGTTCAGCGAGAACGGCTACAACATGCCGTTCAGCATCGGCGTCATTCCCGATCCCGGCAATCCGACCCGCCACATCGTCGCGATCGGCCAGGCCGGCACGCTGATGCCGACCCGCGATTACTATCTGCGCGAGGGCCCCGAGTTCGACCGCTACCGCGCCGCCTATCGAAGCTACGTGACACAATTGCTCCAGCTTGCCGGAATCGACGGCGCCCCGGCCAAGGCGGAGGCGATCTTCGGTCTCGAGCGGCGCCTTGCCGAGGCGCACTGGCCGCCCGAGCGCAGCCGCGACGTATCGCAGAGCATGAACCGCATGACGGTGGCGGAGCTGCAGCGGCTCGCGCCGGAATTCGACTGGCCGAACACCTTGCGCCTGCTCCAGATGGGCGACGTCGACACCCTGCTGGTCGGCGAGACGACCGCGATCCAGGCGGCCGGCCGGCTGCTCGACGAGGTGCCGCTCGACACCTGGAAGGCGTGGCTCACCTTCCACTTCATCGACGCCTTCGCGCCCTACATGTCGTCGCAATTCGACCGCGCCGCCTTCACCTTCCACAACCAGGTGCTGAACGGCATGAACCAGCCGCACGAGCGCTGGCGGCGTGGCGTGCAGCTGGCCGACGGCGCGCTCGGCGAGGCGGTCGGCCGAATCTACATGGCCCGCCATTTCCCGAACGAGAGCAAGCGAGTCGTCGAGGAGATGATCGGCAATTTGCGCGGCGCCTTCGCCGAGAGGCTGCGCCGGATCGACTGGATGGACGCGCCGACCCGTGCCGAGGCGCTCGCCAAGCTCGAGGCGTTCGGCGCCCGCGTCGGCGGGCCGGAGCGCACCATCGACTATGCGAGGCTGCGCCTCGACCGGGCCGACATGGTCGGCAACATCATGCGCCTCGGCGACTTCAACTTCGCCCGCGAGATCGCGCGGCTGCGCGAGCCGGTCGACCGCAATTTGTGGGACATGACCGCGCAGACGGTCGGCGCGTCCTACAACGTGCTGACCAACCAGATCACCTTTCCGGCCGGAATCCTCCAGCGCCCGCTGTTTCACCCGACCTATGACGCCGCGGTCAATTACGGGCGGATCGGCGCCGCCATCGGCCACGAGCTCGGCCACGGCTTCGACGATCAGGGCCGCCGCTTCGACGGCGTCGGGCGCCTGCGCGACTGGTGGACGCCGGCCGCGGCGCAACGCTTCCACGAGCGCGCCGAGCAGCTCGGCCGCCAGTTCGCGACCTACGAGCCGGTGCCCGGCTTCCGAGTCAATGCCGAGGCGACGATGGGCGAGAATATCGGCGACCTGGGCGGCCTCGAGATCGCCTATGAGGCTTATCGCCGCCACGTCGCCCAGCACGGCGAGCCGGCCGTCGTTGGCGGCCTCACCGGCGACCAGCGCTTCTTCCTGTCCTACGCCCAGACCTGGGCCAGCTATATCGGCAACACGCTGATGCAATCGATCGTGCTGACCGACGAGCACGCGCCGCCCGCCTACCGGGTCAACGGCATCGTTCGGAACATGGACGCCTGGTACCGCGCCTTCGACGTGAAGCCCGGCGACGCGCTTTACCTGCCGCCCGAGCAGCGCGTCAGGATCTGGTGAGACGAACCGCTCGTCCCGTTTTTGGAACGGGCACGAAACAAGCAATGGTTAACAATTGACCACCATAACTTTTCTAAATAGCCAAACCACTTAGCACGGATTCGAGGCGGTTCGCGGTCGCGGATTTCCGGGCTTTTTGGGGGTGGGGCCGATTCTCTTCTTCGGGGCTTCCTGCGTGGCTCTTGGCCGCCTTGGGCGGATGATACCGCTGTGCGTCCTCGCCGCGGCCTGCGCTTCGGCCGCGACGAGCGCGGCCCCTGCCGCCGCTCAGGTGCAGGCCTCGCCTCCGCCCGCCTCCGTTCGCGACATCGGACGAGTCCATATCCTCTGCCTCGTCGCGGGCGGCTCGGACGCGCGCCTCCAGTCGGACCTGTGCGCGCGCCTGCAGCGGCTCGTGTCTGCCGGCGCGCCGGTCCCGGTCACGGTGGTTCAGCTCGGCGACCCGGCGGTGCTCGATCCCGCCGCGCTCAACCTGCTCCTTCATGCTTCGCTCGAGCGGATCGGCGGCGCGCCTGTGCTGGCCCTGTCGCTGCGCTCGTTCCGCAATGCCGGCCCGGACAGCGTGACCCTGTTCGGCCCCGCGCCGCGCGCCGTCCCGGCCGGCGACGCCACCCAGATCGAGCGCGCCCTCGCGGCCGCGCTGACCCATGTCCTGCCGTGGCGCGTCGCGCCACAGGGAGCACGACCCATCGACTAAATCCACTGAGGAGGGGACCAAATGCCTGACGTGATCCGACATTCCGATGCACCCGGCTGCGCCTGCACCGCTTGCTCCAACCTGCAGCTCGACCTCAACGACCGCGTCGACGGGTCGATCGACCCGCAGGCGGGCGGCACGCTCAACGGGAAGCCGATCCTGACCGCCGAGCAGGTCGCCGCCCACCTCAACCGCACCGGCGGCGGCTATGCGGACGGCTTTAACGACACGCCCTTCGTCGGCCAGCAGAACAATATCGGCGACGACAACACGGTCATCACCTACGGCTTCTTCGACTCCCAGTCGCAGCTGTTCACCAACGGCTACGTCTACGCCTCCGGTGGCCAGCTGTTCGGCCTCTCCGAATATTTCAACTTCGCGCCGTTCAGCTCCGCCCAGCGCGACGCCGCGCGCGAGTCGATGCAGGCCTGGGACGATCTCGTCGCGGTGAGCTTCCGCGAAGTCGGCGCCGACGAGGCCGACATCAACTTCGCCAATCTCGCCAGCGCGCCGACCACCCAGGCCTATTCGCGCATCCCGACCGCCGCGCTCGACGCGACGCTCGGGGGCCAGGTCCGCGAGATCGGCGGCGACATCTGGGTGTCGGCGAGCCAGGCCAGCAACTTCCGCCTCGACGAGGGCCAGTACGGCATCCACACCCTGGTCCACGAGATCGGCCACTCGCTCGGCCTCAGCCACCCGGGGGCCTATAATGCCGCGCCGGGCGTCTCGATCACCTATCCGGTCAACGCCGAATATGCCCAGGACACCCGCGCCTATTCGGTGATGTCCTATTTCGAGGGCAGCTCGATCTCCGGCACCCGCCACTTCGACTTCCACGTCTCGACCACGGTCTATGCGGCGACTCCGCTGGTCCACGACATCCTCGCCATCCAGCGCATCTACGGCGCCGACATGACCACCCGCACCGGCGACACGGTCTATGGCTTCAACAGCAATGCTGGCCGCGATTCCTACGACTTCACCAAGACCCCGGCGCCGATCATGGCGATCTGGGACGCGGGCGGAAACGACACGATCGACGCGTCGGGCTATCATACCGACCAGATCATCGACCTGGCGCCGGGCTCGCTGAGCAGCATCGGCGGAGTCACCTACGACACCGCGCCGAGCTTCGAGCAGGTCAACGCCAACCGCGCGGCCAACGGTCTGCCGCCGGTCGCCCTGGCCACTTACAACGCCAATATGGCGGCATTGCTGGCAAACCCGGTCGTCGGCCGCCTCACCAACAATGTCGGCATCGCTTATGGCGCGATCATCGAGAACGCCATCGGCGGCCACGGCCATGACTCGCTGCTCGGCAACAGCGTAGACAACGTCCTGCGCGGCAATGCCGGCAACGACATCATCGGCGCGGGCGCGGGCAACGACCTGCTCGACGGCGGCACCGGCAACGACACGATGCTCGGCGGAATCGGCGACGACACCTTCATCGTCGGCGAAGCGGGCGACATCGTCACCGAGCTGGCCGGCGAAGGCACCGACCTGGTCAAGTCGTCGATCGACTATGTCCTCGTCGACCATGTCGAGAACCTGGTCCTCACCGGCAGCGCCGTCAGCGGCACCGGCAACGGCCTCGACAACGTCATCACCGGCAACGATCTCGGCAATCTGCTCAGGGGCGAGGCCGGCAACGACGTGCTGATCGGCGGCGACGGCGTCGACCACATGATCGGCGGCGCCGGCGCGGACGTCTTCGTGGCGGAGATCAACGACACCAAGGTCGCCGGCAAGGACGGCCTCATCTCGCTCGATCTCATCCTCGACTTCGAGAAGGGCGTCGACAAGATCGACGTGTCCGATCTCGGCGCCTTCACCTGGAAGGGCCATGCCGCGAACAAGGATGCCGGCGACCTGTCGATCAAGACGTTCGGCAACATCAACGCGGCCGAGAAGGCGCTCGGCATCGACATCGACGGCGTCGACGGCCCGAGCCCGTTCGGCGGCCAGGTGACGGTCGTGTTCGGCAACACCGACGGCGGCCCGGCGGACTTCGCGCTGGTGGTCATGGGCACCCACAACCTCGACAACACCGACTTCATCTTCGTCTGATTGGGCGAGGCATGACGAAGGGAAGGGCTCCGGTTCGCCGGGGCCCTTCTTTTTTGCGCCGCTTGCCTTGCCGACGCGGGCGCGGAACAAGGGTGCGTCACGACAGGGGATCCAGGATGCGCCTTACCGCCGCCGCTCTCGCCATGCTTCTCGCCGGCTGTTCCGTTTCCTCCACTCAGGAGCGCGGCGCGTGGCGGCCGATGCCGATCCCGGGCGCGACCGAGCCGTCCCAGGTGATCGCGAACAGCGCGCCGTCCGACTGGCGCGAGATCGCGCCCGACAATTTGATGGTGATGGAGCTCCCGGAAGGGCGCGTGGTGATCGAGCTCGCGCCCGGCTTCGCGCCCGTCCATGTCGCCAACGTGCGCGCTTTCGCCCGCGGCGGCTGGTGGAACGGAGCCACCATCTACCGGATGCAGGACAATTATGTCGCCCAATGGGGCAATGGCGACGCCGAGGTGGCGCTGCCCGCCGGCGTCGTGCAGCGGCCGCCGGCCGAATATGAGCGCTCGCTTGCCGGGCTCCAGCTGCTCGAAATCCCCTATCCCGACGCCTATGCCGGAACGGTCGGCTATGCGGACGGCTGGCCGGTCGCGTTCGATCGCGCCGCCGGGCTCGCCTGGCTGCCGCACTGCTACGGGACCGTCGGCGTCGGCCGCGACCTCGCGCCCGACACCGGCACCGGCGGCGAGCTCTACGCTGTGATCGGCCACGGACCGCGCCATCTCGACCGCAACATCGCCAATGTAGGCCGGGTGGTGGAAGGAATGAGCCTGCTTTCGGCGCGTCCGCGCGGCACCGGCGACCTCGGCTTCTACCAGGCCGATCGCGGCGAGACGGCGGTCCCGATCCGCCGCATCCGCCTCGCCAGCGACATGCCGGCGGCCGAGCGGCCGCGCTTCGAGGCAATGCGGACGGATACAGCGGCGTTCAACGACTATGTGAGAGGCCGGGCCAATCGCGGCGGCACCTTCTTCAACCGCCCGGCTGGCGGCGTCGACATCTGCAACGCGCCGGTACCGGTGCGGCGCAAATCCTAGCGTAGGACCATCCGATCCGCGTCGACGCTGACCGAGACCTTGTCGAGGAAGGAGCGGCCGAGCAGCGACACCGGCAAATCGGGCGCGACCACAGCGTCGACGCTCGCCGCGGCGATTGGGCCGAGCGCGAGAGTCGGCAGGGTCACGGGCGTGAAGCCTTCGCCGGCCTCGATGCCGAGCCGCGCGGCATCGTCGGGCGTCAGCAGCACGTCGCTGGCGCCGGGATCGACGAGCATGCGAACCCGCTCGGGTCCGATGCTGACGTCGGTGTAGAACTGGCCGTCCGGGGCACGCAGGATGGTGAAGCCGTCCGCCGCGACGGCGGCGCGCTCAGGCGCGGGGGCGGCGTGATCGAACGCAGGTGTCAGCGAGACCAGGCCGACCAAGCCTGCCGCATACCACAGCAAAGATCCGCTCCCCGCCATGGAAAACGGATACACCTGCCATGCTCAACAGCCGGTTAATGGGGGAGGGGTGGCCGGGGCCCTGGAAGGGGGCGAGGGCCCCGGCGAGGAAACAGGTCAGGCGGCGAGCGGATGCTGATAGTCGCGACGGGTGTGACGCACGGTCTGGCTGCCCATCAGCGCGCCGTTCTCGAGCGGCAGAGCGGTGGCGCAGAAGGCGCACTCCGCCATCAGCCGACCGATCAGCCACTGGCTGCGGCCGCAGCCCGGGCAGTGGTTCGTCTCATGGTCGCGATAGACCACGTGGTAGCCCCGCTCATGAGGCCGCGAAGGGAGGCTACCGCTGCGTGCCTCGAAGATACTGGTCGCCATACAATTGGCTCCTTTCGAACTCGACTTGGCTGCCCAACGCCCGTTCTACAGGAGAGGTTGCATGTACCGAAATGACCGCAGCGGCGTACTGCGCCAGGATCGCCGCTAGACCGAGCCGCCGCTAACCATGAAAGCCTAGGCGATGAGCCGCTCGCGATGAGCGATGAGCCGTTTTTGCAACAGTTAGGGAATTTTTAGGAATCCCGGCCTGGGACCCGTCGAGCGCGCGAATTAACCCTTTTTCGGCCGCTTCTTAGCCGCCGCGCGCAGGCCGGCGTCGACGGCGAGCCGTGCCCAGCGCTGCATTTCGTCCGGATCGTCATAGGCTGCGTCCGGCGCCCGTCGATAGTTCATCACTTCGGTGCGGCCGTCCTTGGCGGTGAAGGTGAAGCGCTCGCAGCCGGCCGCGTCCCATTGCGCGTCGGTCGCCGCGTCCGACTTGAACCACAGCTCCTCCTCGACGACCGCGAACACGACCCCGTCGAGGTAGAGCGTCGCGGCGCCCATCATCCGCCGCATCGTCACAATGCCGAGCGGCGCCAGCGAGTCCTGGACCAGAGCAACGATGCCTTCATCGTAAGCCATCAGTGGATGAGCTTCAGGCCTGCGATGCAGGCGACGATGCCGAAGATCAGGGCGATGCGTAGCGCGCCCGCCGCCTCGCCGAAGAAGAAGATGCCGACGAGCACGGTGCCGACCGCGCCGATCCCGCCCCACACCGCATAGGCCGTGCCCATCGGAATGGTGCGCGCGGCAAGCTCGAGCAGCGCCATGCTGACCCCCACCGACACCAGGAAGGCGAGCGTCCAGGGGAGGTTTCGGAAGCCGTCGACGAAGCGCAGCGAGGTGGTGAAACCGACTTCGAACAGGCCACCCAGGATCAGCCAGAACCACGCCATCACACGCCTCCCGGGACGCCGCTTTCGACCTCGCCGCCGACATCGGGCCGGCGCCGAGTCGCGGCAAGCAGGCATGCGCCGACGATCATCGCCGCGCCGAGCAGGGTCAGCGGCTGAACCGCTTCGGCGAAGACGATCCAGCCGAGCAGCACCGCCCAGATGAAGGCGGTATATTCGACCGGCGCAAGGTGCTGCGCCTCCGCCCGCGCATAGGCCCAGGCGAGCAGCATCAGCGACGCGAACGACAGCAGGGCCGCCGCGGCGATCGCCGGCAGATGCTCGACGGTCGGCGGCACCGCAAGGAACGGCGCGGCGGGGAGCAGACCGAGCGTCGTGAACAGGCTCATGAAGAAGGCGACCTCCAAAGGCCCGGCGACCAGCGCCTGCTGGCGCATCAGGATGATGTTGTAGGCGTAGAGGCAGGCCGAGGCGAGGATGGCGAGCGAGCCGAGCAAGGCCTCCGGCCCGAGATCGGCTTGGGCTTGGCCGCCGAAGATCACCACGACCCCGGCGAGGCCGAGCAGGGAGGCAAGGATCGCGCGCCGCTCGATCCGCTCGTGGAGCAACACCGCGGCGAGATAGAGCGCGATCAGCGGCGCGATGAAGGCCAGCGCGACTCCCTGCGCCAGCGGCACGCGGCCGAGGCCCCAGAAGAACAGGAAGCCCATCACCGTGCTGACCAGGCCGCGGATGATATGGATCCGCATCACCGAGCGAGAGGGCCAGGGCGAACGCAGCGAAGCGAAGGCGAGCGCGCCGAGCAAGGCGACCGCGCCCATCCGCCATATCAGCGCATTATAGGCGCCGATCGTCATCACGAGATGCTTCATCACCGCGTCCATCGCCGAAAAGCATGCGATGCCGAGGGTGGCGACGGCAAAGGGAAGGGCGATGCTGGAGGAACGCGGCGCGGACATGAGCGCGCGCTTAGCGGTTTCGCGACCGCTGAACACCCTCGGACTGGCGAACCGCTCAGTCCGTCATGGCGAGCCGCCGGGTGGCGGCGGACGCGAGTCAGGCCGCGCGGCGTTCCGTCGCGGTCGCTGCGAGCCAGGCGCGGGCGCCGCGCTGGGCCTCGGCGATCTCGCGGGCGGTCATTTCGTCGGCGATGTCGGCGCGGCACTGCTGGGCCTCGAACGAGCCGGACAGCGCGGCGAGGTTGAACCATTTGTGCGCTTCGATGAGGTCGACATCGACCCCGTCGCTGCCGGTCGAATAGGCGATTCCGAGCTGGAAGAGCGCGTCGACGCTGCCCATCGCGGCGTCGGCGATGCGCGTTTCCATGAGGAAGGCGGCGGCTTGTAGGCTGTGTCCCATGTGATGCCCCCTATTTCTGCGTGAATTAGAATGAGGCAGCATCGGCAAACAAATGGTTAACGCGAAATTTGCCGTAATTTGCGGGCGTTACGGGGCTGGGTCGACCGGGAGATTGTCGATCAGGCGGGTGTGGCCGAGGAATCCGGCAGCGAGGAGCCGAGCGGGACGGTCGAGAGCCGCCATCGGCTCGAGCGAGGCGGCGTCGCGCAGCTCGACATAGTCTACGGGCGCGAATCCGGCGGCCGCGAGCCTGTCGCGGGCACGGTCGATCGCCTCCGCGACCGGCGTGCCGTCGATGATCGCCTGGGCCGCTTCGCCTAGGGCGCGCGGAAGGGCGCGGGCGGAGCGGCGCTCCTCGTCGGAAAGGTAGGCGTTGCGCGAGGAGAGGGCGAGGCCGTCGGCATCGCGCAGGGTCGGAACGCCGACGATGTCGATGCCGAGGCCCTGGGAGGCGACCATCTGCCGGATGACGAGGAGCTGCTGATAGTCCTTCTCGCCGAACAGGGCGATGTCGGGCTCGACCTGAGCGAACAGACGCGCGACCACCGTCGCCACGCCGTCGAAATGGCCCGGGCGGGCGTCGCCATCCAATCCGGCCGAGGCCGGCCCGGCCTTCACGTCGATCTCCGGGCCGTCGGGGTACATGGTCTCGACGTCCGGCGCCCACAGGATCGCCGTCCCGGCTTCCTCAAGCATGCGCGCGTCCCCCGCCTCGCGGCGCGGATAGCGGCTCAGATCCTCGTTCGCCCCGAATTGCGTCGGATTGACGAAGATCGACGCGACGACGTGGGTTGCGCGCCGCCGCGCTTCGGCGACCAGCGCGATATGGCCGGCGTGGAGCGCGCCCATGGTCGGCACCAGCGCGACCGTGCCGCCGCCTTCGCGCAACATGCTTAACGCTTGGCGAAGCTCGGCTTTTCCACGGATGATTTGCACGGCCTTCTGGCCTCCGATACAGGCATGACTTAAGAGAGAAGGCGGCTCCTTTGCGGGCCGTCTTGTGTAAGATCAAGTGGTCGAGGAAGACGCGTCTATGGGCCCAGGCCGCCCCCACATCATCGTCTTCGCCAACGAGAAGGGCGGCACCGGCAAGTCGACGACGGCCGTGCACACCGCCGTCGCGCTGGCGAGCATGGGCCGCAAGGTCGCCGCGCTCGACCTCGACACCCGCCAGCGTACGCTTGGCCGCTATCTCGACAACCGCGCCGCGACACAGCGCCGGCTGCTGATTCCGATCCCTTTGGTCGAACATGAAACGTTCGATCCGGCCAAGGGCGTGGAGATCGGCGATGTCATCGACCGCGTCGGCGAAGGCGCGGACGTTCTCGTCATCGACACGCCGGGCCGCGACGATCCCTATTCGCGCGAGGCGATGATCCGCGCCGACACGCTGGTCACGCCGATCAACGACAGCTTCGTCGACCTCGACCTGATCGGCGAGGTCGATCCCGACACCTACAAGGTGCGCCGGCCGAGCTTCTATGCCGAGGTGGTGTGGCAGAGCCGCACGCGCCGCGCCAAGACCACCGGCGCGACGGTCGACTGGGTGCTGCTCAGGAACCGCCTGCAGCACGTCAATGCGCGCAACATGCACCGCGTCGCCGAGGCGCTCAGTGACCTGTCGCGCCGGGTCGGCTTCCGGGTTATCCCGGGGCTCGGCGAGCGGGTCATCTACCGCGAGCTGTTCCCCAAGGGCCTGACGCTGATCGACCTCCCCCATATCGGCGAGGCGAGCTTCGCCCACATCACCGCCCGCCAGGAGCTTCGCGAGATGATCGCCGGCCTCGACCTGCCGGGCGATGCGGACGAAGCGCCCGAGCCCCAGCGCATGGCCGGGTGAGGTGCAGTTCCTCCTGCCGATCCTCGCCCTCGCCCTGATCTGGGCCTGGTGGACCGGCCGGCTCAAGCAATTCTCACTCGACGACGCGATCGGCGCCACTGTCTTTGTCCTCGGCGCGCGAATGCTGACCACGGGCAGGATCCTGCCCGGTGCGATTCTGATGGCGGGCGGGCTGCTCTATATCGGCTTCCGCCGCGGCCGCTTTCGTCATGACACGGCGATGCCGCTGGAGGACGCGCGGCGCCTGCTCGGCGTGCCCGAAGGCGCCAGCATCGCCGACATCCGCGCCGCCCACCGCCGGCTCATCGCCAAGGTTCATCCCGATGCGGGCGGCTCCGAAGAGCTTGCCCAGCGGATCAACGCGGCGCGCGACGCCTTGATCGCCGCGCACGCACGCGGCAACGGGTCGCGGCGCGATTCCATTTCCTGACGCGCGGCGACGGAGCTTTTCGACCATGCACCAATTCCACCCGACGACCCTGCGCGAGTACGACATCCGCGGCATCGTCGGCGAGACTCTGGGCGAGGCGGACGCGGAAGCGATCGGCCGCACCTTCGGAACGCTGGTCCGGCGGGGCGGCGGCAGCCGGGTGGCGGTCGGCTATGACGGGCGCCAGAGCTCGCCGGCGCTGGAGGCGGCGCTGGTCAAGGGCCTGAACGCGGCCGGCGTGGACGCGGTTCGGGTCGGCCTCGGAGCGACTCCGATGCTCTATTATGCGGAAGCCGTGCTCGACGTGGACGGCGGCATCATGATCACCGGCAGCCACAACCCGCCCGACTATAACGGCTTCAAAATGGTGCTCCGGCACGGGCCTTTCTTCGGCGCCGACATCCAGAAGCTCGGGCAAATGGCCGCCGCCGCAGACTGGGAAAGCGGCGAGGGCAAGGTCGAGCAGGTCGAGATCGAGGACCGCTATGTCGATCGGCTGCTTCAGGGCTTCGACGGGCCGGCGCTGAAGGTCGGCTGGGACGCCGGCAACGGCGCCGCGGGGCCCGCGCTCGAGAAGCTCGTCGCCAGGCTGCCGGGCGAGCATCACACGCTCTACACCGACATCGACAGCCGCTTTCCCAACCACCATCCCGACCCGACCGACGAGAAGAATCTCGCCGATCTCAAGGGGCTGATCGCGGACAAGGGCCTCGACCTCGGCATCGCGTTCGACGGCGACGGCGACCGCATCGGCGCGGTCGACGGCCAGGGCCGGGTGATCTGGGGCGACCAATTGCTGTCGATCCTCGCCGAGCCGGTGTTAGAGGACGTGCCGGGCGCGACGATCATCGCCGACGTGAAGGCGAGCCAGGCGCTCTACGACCGCGTCGCTGAGCTCGGCGGCGAGCCGGTGATGTGGAAGACCGGCCACAGCCTCATCAAGCAGAAGATGAAGGAAACCGGATCGCCGCTCGCCGGCGAGATGAGCGGTCACGTTTTCTTCGCCCATGAATATTACGGCTTCGACGACGCCCTCTATGCGGCAGTGCGCCTGATCCGGGCGCTCGGCCGTCTCGGCAAGCCGCTCGCCCAGCTGCGCGACGAGATGCCGGACATGGTCAACACGCCGGAGATGCGCTTCCAGGTCGACGAGAGCCGCAAGTTCGCGGTGGTCGAGGAGGTGCTGGAACGGCTCGAAAGCACCGGCGCGACGGTCAACCGCACCGACGGCGCTCGGGTCAACACCGCCGATGGCTGGTGGCTGCTGCGCGCGTCGAACACGCAGGACGTGCTGGTCGCGCGCGCCGAGGCGAAGGACGAGGCCGGGCTGGAGCGGCTCGTCGCTCAGATCGACGACCAGCTCGCCCGATCGGGCGTGAAGCGCGGGCCGCAGGCGGGCCACTGAGGTGGGCTCGGGCTCGCTGTGGCACCCCGAGGCCGCCGCCTTCTGCGTCGCCTGGGTGGCGATCGCGACCGCGGGCTATGTGCTGGAAGGGTTCCTCGCCGGCGCGCTGCTCACCTTCGGCCTGATGGGCGTGCTGATGCCGGTTAGCGGCTACCTTCTGGGCAAGAGGGACGACGCGGTTCTCGAGCGCACCGTGCGCTGGTCCATCCTGATCGGCGCCGGCGTCATCCTCGCGCTGGTGAACGCGCTCCAGGCCTAATCGTCCTCGTCCTCATAGCCGACGAGGTTCAGTTCGCGCGCCTTGATCTGGCGGGTCATGCACCAGTGCATCAGCGCGTCCTCGCGGCCGTGGGTGATCCACACTTCCCGGGGGGCGATCTCGCGGATGGTCGTCGTCAGCTCGTCCCAGTCGGCATGGTCGGACATGATCAGCGGCAGCTCGACGTTGCGCTGGCGCGCGCGCTGGCGGACCCGCATCCAGCCCGACGCCATGGCGGTGATCGGATCGGGCAGGCGGCGCGACCAGCGGTCGTTGAGCGCGCCGGGCGGGGCGATGACGATCCGGCCGCGAAGCTCGTCCTTGGCGACCCCGGTGGCGGGGCGGAGGTCGCCGAGGTCGACTCCCCATTCGATGTAAAGGTCGCACAGGCGCTGGAGCGCGCCGTGGATGAAGATCGGGTCGCGGTGGCCGCGGGCGCGCAGCTCCATGATCAGCCGCTGCGCCTTGCCCAGCGCATAGGCGCCCACCAGAACGCAGCGCTCCGGATTGTCGGCGAGGCGGGCGAGCAGCTTGTCGACCTCGCTCTCGGTCGCGGGGTGGCGGAAGACGGGGAGGCCGAAGGTCGCCTCGGTGATGAAGATGTCGCACGGCACCGGCTGGAACCGCGCGCAGGTGGGATCGGGGCGGCGCTTATAGTCGCCGGAGACGACGACTCGCTCGCCGGCATGCTCGAGCACGATCTGGGCGGAGCCGAGGACGTGGCCGGCGGGGACGAAGCTGACGTCCACCTCGCCGACTCGGATCACTTCGCCATAGGCGACCGGGCGGCCCTGCTGCGCGCCATAGCGACAATCCATGATCGCCAGCGTTTCCGGCGTCGCCCACACCTCGGCATGGCCGCCGCGGGCGTGGTCGCCATGGCCGTGAGTGACCAACGCGCGCCCCTTGGGCTGCGACGGATCGATCCAGGCGTCCGCCGGCGCCACGTAAATCCCTTCCGGAAACGGTACGATCCAGGAACCAAGCCGCGCCATCGGCACTATATGGGCAACGGTCCGCCGCCGGCCAAGCCGCGGACAGCAGACGAAGGACAAACGACATGGACCTCGGGGGCTTCAGCTGGACCCTTCTCACCATCATCGGGCCGCTTGTCCTGGCCGTGGTCATCATCGTGGCGGTGCTGCGCAACCGCGTGTCGCGCGACGTCGCGGACAAGAGCGAGCGGGCGACCCGCGACCTCTATCGCGAGGAGGACCGGGTCCATCGCGACGACGACGATGAGGACCGCATCTAGGCCGCGCGCGAGGCGATGCGGCCGCCGAGCAGGGCCGCGACCAGCTTGCTGAGCCATGACAGGAGAAGCAGCGGCCAGGCGGTGAAGGCCTCGCGCTGGAACGCGGCGAGCAGCACCAGGTCGATCAGGATGAAGGTCGCGGCCGGAGTCAGCGCCAGCGGCAGGGCATAGGCCCGGTGGCGGACCGCGAAATGGCCGGCGAGCGCGAAGACGGGGAGGCCGACGGCGATCCCGGCGAGCGGGGCGACACGCGCCGCATAAGCCTGATAGTGAGCGGGCGCATGGCCGGGCGCGACGACATAGGCATGGACGAGCACCCAGGCGAAGATGACCGCCGTCAGCAACGCCGTCGCGGCAAGGCCGAGCGCGGCGGCGCGCGCGATAGGGCGGAGCTCCATGCGCCCACGTTAGGAGAAGGCGGCGAAGGCGGCAACGCGCTGCCCGCCGTGATCGCCGACTGGTTCGAATCGCGGGGATGGACGCCGCGGCGCCACCAGCTCGAAATGGTCGAGGCGGGCCGGGCTGGGCGCAGCGTGCTGCTGGTGGCGGCGACCGGAGCGGGCAAGACGCTGGCGGGTTTCTTGCCGAGCTTGATCGAACTCATCGAGCAGCCGGCCGACGGCCTCCACACCCTCTACATCTCGCCGTTGAAGGCGCTGGCGGTGGATGTGCGGCGCAATCTCCTGACGCCGATTGAGGAGATGGGTCTGCCGATCAAGGTCGAGACCCGCACCGGCGACACGCCGACCGACCGCAAGGCGCGGCAGCGCAAGCAGCCGCCGCACATGCTTCTCACGACGCCGGAATCGCTGAGCCTGCTGCTCACCCACGAGGACAGCGCCACCCTGTTCGCGTCGCTGAAGACGGTGGTGATCGACGAGATCCACGCCTTCGCATCGGGCAAGCGCGGCGACCTCCTGTCACTCGCACTGTCGCGGCTGGAGAAATTCTCGCCGGGCTTTGGGCGTGTCGGCTTGTCGGCGACCGTCGCCGACCCGGACGCGTACCGCGCCTGGCTGGCGCCGCACGGCGACATGGACCTGGTCGACATGGTGTGGGGCGATCCCGGCGCCGAACCCCAGGTGGAGATCATGCTGCCGCAGGACGAACGGGTCCCCTGGGCGGGTCACTCCGGGCGCTGGGCGATCCACCAGGTGATGGGCGAGATCGAGCGACACAAGACGACTCTGGTCTTCTGCAACACCCGAGGGCTGGCCGAGCTCACCTTCCAGGATCTGTGGGCGGTGAACGATAAGGGGCTGCCGATCGGAATCCACCATGGCAGCCTGTCGATTGAGGCTCGGCGCAAGGTCGAGGAGGCGATGGCGGCGGGCCGGTTGCGCGGGCTCGTCTGCACCGCCAGCCTCGATCTCGGCGTCGACTGGGGCGATGTCGACCTCGTCATCCAGATGGGCGCACCCAAGGGCTCGTCGCGCCTCTTGCAGCGGATCGGCCGCGCCAACCACCGGCTCGACGAGCCGTCCGATGCACTTGTCGTGCCGGGCAACCGCTTCGAATATCTCGAGGCGCGGGCGGCGCTGGACGCGATCGGCGAACGCGCGCTGGATCCGGACCGGTTCCGTGCGGGCGCCCTCGACGTGTTGGCCCAGCATGTCATGGCGGTCGCCTGCTCGGGCCCGTTCGACGAGGCCGAGCTGCTCGCCGAGGTCGCCGCAGCGGCGCCTTATGCGGGCCTCGACGCCGATCTGTTCGGCCGCATCCTCAGCTTCATCGAGAGCGGCGGCTATTCGCTTCGCGCCTATGACAAGTTCAAGCGGCTCAGAAAGGGCCCGGACGGCAAGTGGCGGGTCACGTCGCCGAAATTCATCCAGCAGCATCGCGAGAATGCCGGGATCATCGTCGAGGCGCCGGTGCTCGAGGTGCGCTTCCGCAACGGCCGCCGGCTCGGCACGATCGAAGATTATTTCGCCTCGACCCTGTCGGTCGGCGACACCTTTCATTTCGCCGGGCTGACGCTTGAGGTGGAGCGGATCGACGCGCCGGAGCTGATCGTCAAGGCGAGCAGCAAGCCGGCGCGCATTCCAACCTATACCGGCATCCGCATGGCGATGACGACGCACCTCGCCAACCGGGTCCGCCAATACCTCGCCGACCCGTCGTCATGGCACCGCTTTCCGGATGACGTGCGCGACTGGCTGGAGGTGCAGCAGCGCCGCTCGATCCTGCCCCAGCCCGACCAATTGCTCGTCGAGACCTTCCCGCACGAGGGGCGCCACTACATGGTCGCCTACAGTTTCGAAGGCTGGAACGCGCACCAGTCGCTAGGCATGCTGATCACCCGGCGCATGGAAAGCGCGGGGCTCAAGCCTCTGGGCTTCGTCAGCAACGACTATGCGCTCGCCGTCTACGGCCTCGAGCCGATCGAGGACCCGCGCGCTTTGTTCTCCTCCGATATCCTCGAGGACGAGTTCGTCGACTGGGTGCAGAGCTCGAACCTGCTCAAGCGCGCGTTCCGCGAGGTGGCGATCATCGGCGGGCTGGTCGAGCGCCAGCAGCTCGGCAAGCGCAAGTCGGGGCGGCAGGTCACTTTCTCGACCGACCTCATCTACGACGTGCTCAGGCGCTACGAGCCCGACCATCTCCTGCTTCGCGCCGCGTGGGAGGATGCTCGCACCCGCCTCACCGAAGTGGCGCGGCTCGGCGACCTGGTCGAGCGCGCCGCCGACACGATGGTTCACGCCAGGCTCGACCGCGTGTCGCCGATGGCGGTGCCGGTGCTGGTGATGATCGGCCGCGAGGCGGTGACCGAGGGCGCGGGCGACGACGCCTTGCTGATCGAGGTCGAGGCGCTCGCCGGCGAGGCGATGCGGACCGAGGTGCCCTAAATAAAGGGGACGTCGACCGTCAGGTCGGTGCTCGGCAGGCCCTTGAAAAGGACCAGGATCTCGTCCTCGCCATATTGGAAGCCGGCCTGGCCGTTCGAGTCGATGACCAGGAACATGCCGCCGACAAGATCGCCTTCGTTCGCGCCGATGATGGCTCGGTCGCCAAAATTGACCAGCGCGCCTTGGGCAAGCCCTGAGATGTCGGCGCCGATGCTGTCCATCGACACCGAGCCGATGGCGGTGCCCACCCCATTCTCTGAAACGGTGAGTTGCGGCGGGCCAAAAGCGGATTCGTGATCGATATCCGCGCCGAAGCGGCTCTGCAGCCAGTCGATCGCCTGGAGGGCGGTCAGCACCGCGGGCTGGGCCGCGCCCGTGAACACAGTCGCCACAATCTCCGGATCATTGGCGACCGGCCCGTCGTCCTGCGCTGCGGCTTCCGAAGCGGGTGCCGAGGCGACCGGCGCGGCCGTCGGTTCCACCGGTTCGTCTCGCGACAGCAGGGCGCGGAACGTCTCGGCGTCAAATGCTGAAAAGGCGTCGCCCTTTGCCTCGGTGAGTCGCGGGACCAGGATATCGCGCAGGATGGTTTCCCAACGCAGGGCCGCCTCCGTCGGAGGCGCACCGTTCGATTCATCCGACTTGTTCTTGCGCACCAATGACCCCACCGGTTCCCCGCACGAGGGCGGCAGCATAGCGAACTCAATTGCTTAAATCCATCCGCGCGATCGGGTTCCACGTCGGGCTTGACCCGGCGGCAGGCAGTCGATCATCTGCCGCGACCCATGACTTCGAGGACGTCCTGCATGCGCCTTGCTTTCGCCGCCGCCCTGTCGCTTGTCCTTCTCTCGCCGGCCGCGGCACAGCAGAGCGACGTCACTCCCGAAGACCGCTACGTCCACGACCGGATGATGGTGCTCGACACCCATCTCGACGTGCCGCTGCGCTTTCGCGACGGTTGGGATTTCGGCGACCACCATTATTTCGCCGAGGACAACAGCCAGGTCGACCTGCCGCGCATGGCGCTGGGCGGGCTCGATGGAGGCTTCTTCGTCATCTACACCCCGCAAGGCGAGGTGACGCCCGCGGGTTACCGCCAGGCGCGCGACGCCGCGCTTCTGCGCGCCTCGGAAATCCACCGCATGCTGTCGGCCTATCGCGACGACGTCGCGCTCGTGACGACGGCGAACGAGGCCGAGCAGGCCTGGCGCGAGGGCAAGCGAATCGCCTTCCTCAGCATCGAGAACAGCTGGCCGCTCGGCGACGACCTCAGCCTGCTCGAGACCTTCCACAAGCTGGGCGTGCGCATGGCCGGCCCGGTCCACAGCCGCACCAACCAGCTTGCCGACAGCACCACCGGCGAGGCGCGCTGGCGCGGCCTGTCGCCGCTCGGCCGGCGCTGGGTCGCCGAGATGAACCGGCTCGGCATGCTGATCGACGTCAGCCATTCGTCCGATGCGGCGTTCGACCAGATGGTCGAGCTGAGCCGGGCGCCGGTGATCGCGTCGCATTCGGGGCCGAAGGCGATCTTCGACCACCCCCGCAACCTCGACGACGAGCGGCTTCGGCGTCTGGCGCGGTCGGGCGGCGTGCTGTTTCTCAACAGCCTGTTCCTGACCCCCGGAGTGAGTTCGGAAGGGCATGACGACATGGAGCAGCGCCAGCGGCGCTGGGCCCAGATGAGCGACGAGGAGCGTCGGCAGATGCTTCGCGACCGCGCCGCGCTGGAGGCCGCCCAGCCGTTCAGCAATGCGGACTTCGAGACCTATATGCGCGCGCTTCTCCACGTCATCCGAGTGATGGGCGCGGACCATGTTGGCCTCGGTGCCGACTGGGACGGAGGCGGCGGCGTGCGCGGGCTGGAGGACGTGTCGCTGCTTCCGCGGATCACCGCGCGCCTGCGCCGCGAAGGGATCAGCGAGGCCGACATCGCCAAGATCATGAGCGGCAATCTGATGAGGGTCATGCGCCAGGTCCAGGCCGCGGCGGCGGCCCCGTCGGCCGGCTGAAACAGCGGAAAAGCGCGGGTTTTCAAGGCGCGGTAACTTGGCTAGTAAGAGAACGGGCGGGTGACACGGGAGTGAAGTGCCCCCCATGCAGCCCGCCGAGCCGACCCTCCCCGCTTTGAGCCTGTCCTTCCTCGGCGCGGGGGGAATGATGGGCGAGGCCGTCCGCGGTCACGATTGGAGCGCGTCGCCGCTCGGCCCGATCGCGGACTGGCCGCAGTCGCTGAAGACCGCGGTCGGGATCATGCTCAGCTCCAAATTCCCCATGTTCCTCGCCTGGGGGCCGGAACTCACCTTCCTCTACAACGATTCCTACGTCGACATCCTCGGCGCCAAGCATCCGGCGCTCGGCGAGCCGTTCGAGCAGATCTGGTTCGAAATCTGGGACGACATCTCCCCGATCGTGAGCCAGGCGCTCGCCGGGGAGGCGACCTATTGGGAGAATCTGCCGCTCACCATGACCCGCAAGGGCTATGAGGAGCAGACCTGGTTCACTTTCTCCTACAGCCCGCTGCGCGGGGACGGCGGCGCGGTCGAGGGCATGTTCTGCGCCTGCACCGAGACCACCGCGACCGTGCTCGCGGAACGGCGGCGCGAGACGGAGATGGAGCGGCTGCGCACCCTGTTCGACCGCGCGCCCGTGTTCATCGCGGTGCTTGCCGGCCCCGACCATGTCTTCGAGATCGCCAACGCCTCCTATCTGCGTCTCGTCGGCGAGCGTGATGTCATCGGCAAGACCGTCCGCGACGCGCTGCCGGATGTGAGCGGGCAGGGTTTCTTCGAGCTGCTCGACCAGGTCTATTCCTCGGGCGAGCCCTATACCGGCCACTCGACACGGGTTTCGCTTGCCCGCGCGTCGGATGGCGCATCGGAGCAGCGACTCGTCGACTTCGTCTACCAGCCGACCCGCGAGGCGGACGGAAGCGTCAGCGGCATCTTCGTCGCCGGCTACGACGTCACCGAGCAGCGCCTCGTCCAGCTCAAGCTGCGCGAGAGCGAGGAACGGTTCCGACTGATCGCGGACTCGGCGCCGGTGCCGATGTGGGTGAGCAAGCCGGACCGCACCCGCAGCTTCGTCAACAAGGCCTATGTCGACTTCGTCGGGCTGAGCTACGAGGAAGCGGCGGCGCTCGACTGGCGCACCATCCTCCATCCCGACGACCATGACCGAATCGTCGCGGAGTCGATCGCCGGAGAAGCGAGCCTGCAGCCGTTCAACCTGGAAGCGCGCTACCGCGGCCGAAACGGGGAGTGGCGCTGGATCCGTTCGACCTCGCAGCCGCGCTGGGGTCCCGACGGGGAAGTCGAGGGATTTATCGGCGTCGCCCACGACGTCACCGAGGCGAAGGAAGCGGAGGCCGCGCTCGAGGGGCGCGTCGAGGAGCGGACCCGGGATCTTCTCGACGCTCTCGAGCGGGTTCGGCAGGAAGTGGCGGAACGCGAGCGCGCCGAGGAGGCGCTGCGCCAGTCGCAGAAGATGGAGGCGGTCGGTCAGCTTACCGGCGGCATCGCCCACGACTTCAACAATCTGCTCACGCCGATCATCGGCGGCCTCGAGATGATCGTCCGCCGGCTCGAGGAACCGCGGCTGCAGCGTCTCGCCCAGGCGGCGCTCGATTCGGGCCGGCGCGGCGCCAAGCTCGCCACCCAATTGCTCGCCTTCTCGCGGCTGCAGCGGCTGTCGATGACGTCCGTCGACGTCAACAAGCTGATCGCCGACCTGCGCAGCATCCTGCAGCACACGATCGGTCCCAATATTGCGGTTGAGACGATGCTCGCCGACGATGCCGGCCACGCGCTGTGCGACACCAACCAGCTCGAAAATGCGGTGCTCAACCTCGCCATCAACGCCCGCGACGCGATGGCGGAGGGCGGTACCCTGACCATTACCACCGGGCGGCATCGCGAGGCGACGGGGAGCGACCTCGCCGCCGGCGATTATGCCTGCATCGCCGTCAGCGACACCGGACGCGGCATGGCGCCGCACGTCCTCGCCCGGGCGACCGAACCGTTCTTCTCGACCAAGCCGGTGGGCAAGGGCACCGGGCTCGGCCTGTCCCAAGTCTATGGCATCGCGAAGCAGGCGGGTGGAACCGTGCGGATCGAAAGCGAGGAGGGGCGGGGCACCACGATCAGAATCCTCCTCCCGCACGTGCCGGAGGCTCAAGGCGAAGCCGTCAGCCCGGCGAGCGAAACGCCCGGCCTCGCCGCGTGTCGGGTCACCGGGTGCCGGATCCTCGTCGTCGACGATGACCCCGAAGTGCGCAACTTCCTCGCCGATGCGCTCGGCGAGCTCGGCCACGAGGTGGAGACGGTGGCCGGCGCCGAAGAGGCGCTCCGCCGGCTCGGCAACGGCGCGCCCGATCTGATGCTTGTCGACTTCGCCATGCCGGGCTGCAACGGCGCCGAGCTCGCTCGGCAGGTCCGCGACCGTCGGCCGGAGCAGCGCATCATCTTCGTCACCGGCTATGCCGAGAGCGGCCAGATCGAGGCCGCGCTCGGGAGCGACGCGCCGGTGCTGCGCAAGCCGTTCAGCATGGACGAACTGGCGGCGGCGATCGGCGACCAGCTGGACGCGCAAGCCGGCTGATTTTCGCCGTCGGAGCCTCTTGAAGGCGGCGCGATTCCACCCAGATTCCTGCTGTCGGGCGACCAGGTTTAAGGTGTCCGGCCTGTATCCCCGGGGGCGCTCCGCACCGGGCGCTCCCTCACGTGAACTGTTGCTCGAAGGAGGACATATCATGCGTGGATTCGACTTTTCGCCTTATCGTCGCAGCACCGTCGGCTTCGACCGGCTGTTCGATTTCCTCGAAAACGCCGCGCGCGCGGACCAGGACAATTACCCGCCGTTCGACATCGAGAAGGTGACCGATGACCAGTATCGGATCACCCTCGCGGTCGCCGGCTTCCGCCGCGACGAGATCGACATCACCGCGCTTCAGAACATGCTGGTGATCTCCGGCCGCAAGGCGGAGAATCGCAATCGGGACGGCAATTTCCTGCACATGGGAATCGCCACCCGCGCGTTCGAGCGCCGCTTCGAGCTGGCCGATTTCGTTCGCGTGACCTCGGCCGACCTCGCCGACGGCCTGCTCACCATCGAGCTGGTCCGTGAGGTTCCGGAGGCGATGAAGCCCCGCAAGATCGACATCAGCGGCGGCGCCCCGGCGCAGCGGACGATCGACAACAAGGCTGGCGACACCAAGACCGGCGCGGACGCCGGTCGCGTCGAAGGCGAGGTTGAACGCGCCTAAGACGTCCTGATCGCCGCACCGGCGCCGTTCGTCGCGGCGCCGGTGCCTTCCAACGACAGATTCATCATTCGTTTATGCGGGTCCTGCCAACCGGAGCCCGTAACCCGTGGAGCCGCCCCGTGAAGAAGCTCAAGGCCATCATCACCAATCCCATCCTGCTCGGGATGCAGGGATTCGCGGCCGGCGCGCTCTTCATCTGGGCGAGCCCGGCGCCTGCCGAAGCGTCGCAGATGCCGGCTCCGGCCGCCGTCGCGCAGGTCCAGGCCGCGCAGTAAGACGCGCCGTTCCAGCCGCTTGAGTCCACGCGCGCCCGCATTATAGCGGGATTATGGTTCGCTTTTCGTTCTGTGGTCACGACCTCGTCGCTCTGGCGCAGGGCGCGCTCTATTGGCCTGCCCGGCGCGCGCTGATCGTCGCCGACCTTCATCTCGAGAAAGCGAGCTGGTTCGCGCGCGGCGGGCAGATGCTGCCGCCCTATGACACGCTGGCGACGCTTGCCGATCTCGGCGCGCTCGCCGCGGCGACCGATCCGGCGGAGATCTGGTGCCTCGGCGACAGCTTCCACGATGTCGGCGGCTGCGAGCGGCTGCCGCCCCAGGCGTGCGAGACCCTCGCCGAGCTCACGGCAAGCCACCGCTGGGTGTGGATCACCGGCAATCACGATCCCGTCGTGTCGGCGCTGGTCGGCGGCGAGACGATGGTCGAGGCGGCGGTCGACGGCCTGGTGCTTCGCCACGAGGCCGATCCCGCCGAGACCCGACCAGAGCTGTCCGGCCATTTCCATCCGAAATTCCGGGTCCACCGCCGCGGCCGGCTCGTCTCGCGGCGCTGCTTCGTAATGGCCGAGACCAAGCTGATCCTGCCCGCCTTCGGATCGCTGACCGGCGGGCTCGAGGCCCATCATCCCGAGATCTTGCGCGCGGTCGGTAGCCGCGCCGAGGCGCTGGTGCCGGTGCGCGACCGCCTGCTGCGTTTTCCCGTCGCCGCTTAGCCGGCGCGCTGCTCCGCGATCCAGGTGTCGATCTTCTCTTCGAGCACGGTCAGCGGCAGCGAGCCGGTGTTGAGCACCTGATCGTGGAAGGCGCGGATGTCGAACCGGCTTCCGAGCGCCTGCTCGGCGCGAGCGCGAAGCTCGAGGATCTTCAATTGGCCGAGCTTGTAGGCGAGCGCCTGACCGGGGATTGCGATGTAGCGCTCGACCTCGGCGGTGACGTCGGTCTCGGTGAGGCCGCTATTCTCGAGCATGTAGCGGATCGCCCGCTCGCGGGTCCAACCCTGGGCATGGATGCCGGTGTCGACGACGAGGCGCATCGCGCGAAGCATCTCATCGTTGAGGCCGCCGAAGCGCTGATAGGGGTCGGTCTCCATGCCGAGCTCGTCCCACAGGGTTTCCGCATAGAGCGCCCAACCTTCGACGAAGGCGGTATTGCCGCCATAGCGCATGAAGTTGGGAAGCGCCTCGTTCTCGGCCGCAAGCATGATCTGGAAGTGATGGCCGGGCGCGCCTTCGTGCAGGTAGAGCGTCTCCATGCCCCACACCGGACGCGCCGGCAGATCGTAGGCGTTGAAGTAGAAGACGCCCGGCCGCGACCCGTCCGGCGCGCCGTCCTGGTAGGAGCCGGCCGCCTCGGTGCGCTCGCGGAACGCCTCGACCTCGCGGATGTCGAGGCGGGTGCTCGGTAAGTGCGAGAACAGCTCGCCGATGCGCTGATCGACGGTTCGACCGATCTCGAAATAGCGGTTGCGCAGCCATTCGCGGCTCGCCGGCGTGAAGCGCGGGTCGGTGCGCAGATGCTCGAAGAATTGCGCGAGCGTTCCGTCGAAGCCGACTTGGCTCTTGACCGTCTCCATCTCGCCGCGGATTCGCGCGACTTCGCTGAGGCCGAGCTCGTGGACCGCCTGCGCCTCGAGCGGCAGGGTGGTGTTCTCCTCGATCAGGCGCCGGTACAGCCGGTCGCCGCCCTCCATGTACAGGAGGCCGACCTGGTCGCGGGCGCGCGGCAGATATTCCTCCTGGAGGAAGGTGCGGAGGCGGCGATAGGCCGGATAGATGTCGTCGCGGATGGCGGCGAGATGCGCCTGGCGCAGCCGCTCGCGCTCGCCGGCGGGGACCGCGGCGGGGAAATTCTCGATGGGATCGTAGAAGGGCGAGGCCTCGGGCGCGTCGCGGAGCAGATTGTCGATCTGCTCGACCATGTTGCGCACGGTCAGCTTGGTGTCGACGACGCCCGACGACAGACCCTGGCGGAAGCGGGCGATGATGCGATCGACGAGCGCGCCGAACTGGCGGTGGCGGGCGAGGTTGTCCTCATAATCGTCGACATCGTGGAACGGCGCGATGCTCCGGCCGGAGGCGAACACGGGGTAGAAGCTCTGCAGGCCGCCGAAATGGTTGATCGGGCGGACGATGGTCAGCGGCAGGATATCCGGCGCGAAGCCCTTCAAGTCCTGCTCGCGGCCGAACTTGAACACGTCGTAGGCGAGCTGGTCGGTGGCGTTGAGCGCGGCGCGGTCGATGCTGGCGAGGGCGGCGAGATCGCTCTCCACCGCCGCTTTCTCGGCTGCGACATAGGAGTCGCTATAATAGTCGCCGAGCTGGTCGGCATTGGTGAAGTCGCCGCGGCCGATCGCGGTGATCGGGTTGCGCCGAAGCATCGCCGCGTCGCTCGCCGCGAACAGCGCGCGCAGGCGTTCCCCCTGATCCTCGCGCGCGTCGGCGGCCGGCGGCGCGGGCTGCGGCGCGGGGCCGGTCGGGGTGGTGCAGGCGGCGAGGCCCAGAATCAGCAGGGCGGCGGAACGGCGGGTCATGCGGGCCTTACGGTAAACAGGGTGTTCATGCGTCCTAGAAGGACGATACACCCGGGGCAACCCGGTGCGCCGCCTCGAAAAATCAATAAAGCGGGGTATCTGGCGGGAGCGGCTTCCAGGTGCGCTCGCGATACCATTTGGTGATCACATATTTGGTGCCGGCCTCGACCGGGCTGCCCTGATGCTTGGAGCGTTCGTTGATGTTCCCGTCGGGGTCGAGATTGTTCCACACCAGCAGGTTGCCGGCGCGCGGGCGGACGGAGACCTTAGCCTCTGTGAAGACAGTGTGGCCGCCGGCCTCCGGCTCGTTGAGGAACATCATTCCGGTCCAGGTGCGCTGGCCGCCGCACTTCATGATCCGCGGCCAATAGGGCGCGGCGGTGTCGAACCAGTCGTAATGCGGCTTGAACTGCTGGCCGACCTCGTAGCGCTGGCCCTGCACATATTCGCCAAGCTCGGGCTGGATCCCGACCACCTCGTGGATTCGCCGCTCGAGCTCCCTGACCAGCGGGTGATCGGGGTGGGGATTGGAGGTGTGGCTGGTGCGGAAGTCCTTGTCGTCGGTCGGCCCGAGCAGGCCGGAGGGGACGAGATCGGCGTCGATCAGGCGGATGAGGTCGCCGCACAGCTGCGGGTCGGCGACGTCGCGGACGATGAACAGGTCGAGGCCGTCCGCGTCGATCTTGATCGCGTCGGGATTGCGCATCAGCCGCGCCTTGACCCAGGCGCCGATGCGGACTCGGTAATTGCTCTCAGCCTCGCTCATCGCCGGCAGAAATGCGCAGGCGGGCTTCGGCTGACAAGAGAAAAGCCCGGGACGGCGGGCGCCCCGGGCTTCCCCATGCTTTCGGCAAGAAGGCTTACCAGAAGAAGTCGTAGATCACATCGACGACTCGGCCGTTCCAGGTGTCGACCAGGATGACGTCGTTGTAATAGCGCACCCACTGGTAGCCCGGAGGCGCCGGCGGCAGGCGATACTGCCACGGATCCGAGACCCAGTAATTGCGGCCGAACAGCAGCGAGTCGAGAACCGAGCCGATCCCGAAGCGGCGGTAGCCGTAACCGTAGCCATAGGGCGAGTAATAGGGGTTCAGCCGGAACACGAACCGGTTCTGGTTGCGATAGCGGCCCCAGTCGTAGCGGCGGTCGTTGCGCCAGTCGCGGCGCCACTCGCGCCGGTCCGCGCGGCGGTCCTGCCGCCAGTCACGGCGATCCTCGCGACGCTCCGCACGGTCTTCGCGGCGGTCCCGACGGTCTTCACGGCGATCCTGACGGATGTCCTGGCGGACCTCCCGGCGCTGCTCGCGGGTGCCGTAGCGAAGCGCGTTCTCGGCCGCCTGACGCTCGTAACGGGCGCGGGCCGGATCGTTGGGATTGCCCTGCCAGGCGTCGCGCACGGTCTGCGACTGCGGCACCCGGGGACGATTGCCCCGGTCACTGCGGTTGCCGTCGCGATCGCGACGTTGAGCGACGACGGCGGCCGGCGCCGGCGGGGTCCGCGCCGGGGCGACCTGCGTCTCGGCCGGAGCCTGGGCCGTCTCGGCCGGAGCCTGGGCGCGCGGGCTGTCGCTGCGACGCTGCTGACGCGCCTCCCGACGATCGGCGCGAGTGGCTTGGCGCGTTTCCCGACGCTCCGAGCGGGCCTCGTTGGCGTTCGAATCCTGCGCCACGGCGGCAGGGACGGTAAGGGCCGTGGTCGCGGCCAGAAGAACCAGGGTCACTGCCCTTTTCATACTCTCTACTCCTTTCGCGGCGGCGTACGACCGAGCCCAAGGCCGACCTTTTGCCCGTGCCACCCGTGCGGCGACCTGTGCGCCTCCGCGGATGAGCGGTTGCTGAACTAACCAGAAATCCGCGCGCAAGCTTTTGGGGTCACGTCCTTTTTCGGGATCATTCCGTCGGCGTGACGATTTCGTCGCCAGGCTGCGCGCCCGGGGGCTCGGGAACGGGGGCCGGCTCCGCCGCGGGCGCGGCTTGCGGCGCCGCCTGGACCGGTCCGCCACGCGCCTGAAGCGCCGTTCGGATCGCCTCGCGCAGCCGAGGATAGACGCCGCAGCGGCAGATGTTGGTAAGCGCGCCGTCGATGTCCTGGTCGGCCGACGCCTGGCCGCGGTCGACCAGGGCGGCCGTCGCCATCACCATGCCCGGGATGCAGAAGCCGCATTGGACGAGGTTGGCGGCGAGGAAGGCCTGCTGAACCGGGTGAGCGCGATTGGCGGCGAGGCCCTCGATGGTGGTGACCTGGCTGCCCTCGCAATCGGCGATCGCGACCTGGCAGCTGCGCACCGCCTGGCCGTCGACATGGACGGTGCAGGCGCCGCAATGGCCGGTGCCGCAGCCATATTTGGCCCCGGTCAGGTTCGACGCCTCCCTCAGCGCGAACAGCAAGGGCGTGCGCGGATCGAGGCGATACTGGACCGGCTGGCCGTTGACGATGAGGCGGCTCATGGCCTTCCACCTATCCGTTCGCCCTGAGCTTGTCGAAGGGCTGTCCTTTTCTTGTTCACCGGTTGAAAGAAAGGACAGGGCTTCGACAGCCTCAGCTCGAACGGAGAATGGTAGTGAGCGAGAGAGTCACGGTGACGCAGGACGGCGGCGTCGCGCATGTCGAGCTGGCGCGGGCGGACAAGCTCAATGCCATGGACGGCGAGATGTTCGCGGCGATCGGCGACACCTTCCGGCGCGTCGGGCGCGATCCGGCAGTTCGGGCGATCCTGATATCGGGTCAGGGGCGGCATTTCACCGCCGGGCTCGACCTCGAATATGCTTCCAGCCAGTTCCCGCCGGCGAGCGACGCGGGCCGGGCGGCGGAGGCGCGGCTTCGCCACATCGAATGGCTGCAGGACTCGTTCAGCGCGGTCGAGCAGGCACGGGTGCCGGTCGTCGCGGCGATCCACGGCGGCTGCATCGGCGCTGGGGTCGACATTGCCTCCGCCTGCGACCTTCGCGTCGCCAGCGCCGACGCCTTCTTCCAGGTCGCCGAGGTGGACGTGGCGATCACCGCCGACCTCGGCACTCTGCAGCGATTGGGCTTCCTCATTCCCCACGGCGTGCTTCGCGAGCTCACTTATACCGGCCGCCGCATGGGCGCCGAGGAGGCGGCGCGCCACGGCCTCGTCAACCAGATCGCCGACAGCCGCGAGGCCGCGATCGAGTCGGGCCTCGAGATCGCGCGCGCCATCGCCGCCAAGTCGCCGCTCGCCGTCGCCGGCGCCAAGCGAAGCCTCAATTACAGCCGCGGCCGCCCGGTCGAGGAGGGGCTGCGCGACGTCGCGCTTTGGAATGCCGGGACCCTCGTCAGCGCCGACCTTGGCGAAGCGGTGAAGGCGCGGCTCGGCAAAACCGAACCCGAGTTCGGGCCGCTCGACCCTTGAATGCTTGATCCCCGCACCTTCCCCTGCTAGGGGGCGCGCCAACGTCGCGGGACCCGTCTCGCGGCGAAACCTGTTTTGTGCTATATGCGTTTGGACTGACGGCGGCTGGAGCCCAAGTGCCCGCCCCCGGCAATCAAGCCAGAATTGAAACGGAGCTGACGGCTTTTATGCAAATCATCGTTCGCGATAACAATGTCGACCAGGCGCTGCGCGCGCTCAAGAAGAAGCTGCAGCGCGAGGGCGTCTATCGCGAGATGAAGCTGCGCCGTCACTATGAGAAGCCGTCCGAGAAGCGCGCCCGCGAGCGCGCCGCCGCGATCCGCCGCGCCCGCAAGCTTGAGCGCAAGCGGGCCGAGCGCGACGGCGTTCGGTAAGAATAACAAGTCGTCGGCCTGAACCTTGGTTCAGGGTCCATCTTCCCGCCCGCTGTGCGGTTCGAAAATGGATGCTGAAACAAGTTCAGCATGACGATTCGGGGCGCGGGCCTTGTCCTGCGACCAAACTAGCCTTGGCATCCGGAAGGGGCGGCGATACATCTCGCCGCCTCTTTTCGTTTGCGCGGGTGCCGCGCTAGGCTCCTAGGGGGATCAGCCTCAATGTCGTCGGTCACCGCCGTTCCGCTCCAGCCGCTCAAGAAGGGCTCCATCGCCAAGCTGTGGATCGGGATCATCGCCGTCGTCCTCTTGGGCGTCGGCCTCGCCTGGATCGGCACCGCCAAGCAGCAGGTCGCGGAGGCGTCCAACGGTGTTCGCTACCGCGTCGTCGAGACCGGCACCGGCCCGAGTGTGACCCCGGCCGACCTGGTCGGGCTCGAGTTCGAGATCCGCAAGGCCGACGGCACCGTTCTCGACAGCACCGCACGCAGCGGCCAGCCGCTTCCGGTGAGCGTCGACAGCCCGTTCCCGGGCCTTCGCGACGTCATCCTGCAGATGCGCGAAGGCGGCGTCTATCAGGTGTGGGCGCCGGCCCAGGTCGCGCTCGGCCAGGCGCTTCCGCCGGGCGCTCCGGTCGCCAATGACGAGGTGCTCGAATTCCGCCTGCGCGTCGGCTCGATCCTCGAAGGCATGGCGGCGATGCAGCAGATGATGGGCGGTGGACCGGGTGGCCCCGGCGGCCCCGGTGGCGCTCCTGGCGGTCCGGGTGGACCCGCCGGCGCTCCGGGCGGCCCGGGCGGTCCCGCTCCCGCGGGTCCGGGCGCCGGTCCGGCTCCCGAGGGTTCCGGCACGCAGGTTCCGCCGCCGGCTGGTCAGCCTCAGGCGGCTCCGCAGCCCGGCAACCGACAGTAATCAGCAAACTCCCTCTCCCCGACGGGGAGAGGGTTGGGGTGAGGGGGCTCGGACTTCGGGATTATCCCTGGAAGCCTGGACGCTCGCTTGC
>NZ_JAANPA010000019.1 GCF_011320075.1 Sphingosinicella sp. YJ22
TCCGACGAAGGCGGATGGTGGAGGGGTAACCCGGCCGTGCGCTGCCCTACCCCTCCACCATGCTGCGCATGGTCCCCCTCCCCCAGCAAGCTCGGGGAGGAACTGCCTTCCAACGTGCAATCCCACCGGCTCTCGTTGATGCACACGGCGCGAACCTCCACCCCATGCTCGCGCGCGTCGCGAACGATCTGCGCGGGCGCGTAGAAGCCCATCGGCTGGGCGTTGAGCAGGGCCGCGCAGAACACGTCCGGATGGTGGCACTTCATCCAGGACGAGGCGTAGGCGATCTTGGCGAAGCTCGCCGCGTGGCTCTCCGGAAAGCCGTAGCTGCCGAACCCCTCGATCTGCTTGAACGTCCGCTCGGCGAAATCCTGGCTGTAGCCGCGCTCGATCATCCCGCCGATCATCTTGTCGCGGAACGCGCCGACGCCGCCGGTCGACTTGAACGTCGCCATCGAACGGCGGAGCTGGTCGGCCTCGGACGGGGAGAAGCCCGCGCCGACGATCGCCACCTTCATCGCCTGCTCCTGGAACAGCGGCACGCCGAGCGTCTTCTCGAGGACCTCGCGAAGCTCCGCCGAAGGATATTCGACCTTCTCCTTGCCCTCGCGGCGGCGGAGATAGGGATGGACCATATCGCCCTGGATCGGCCCCGGCCGCACGATCGCGACCTCGATGACGAGATCGTAGAACCGCTCCGGCTTCATCCGCGGGAGCATCGACATCTGCGCCCGGCTCTCGATCTGGAAGGTGCCGAGCGTGTCGGCCTTCTGGATCATCCTGTAGGTCTTGGGGTCGTCCTCCTGCAGCACCGGCGAGGCGAGGCCCATGTCGACCTGCTTGTGGTCACGCAGCAGGTCGAAGGCGCGGCGCATGCAGCCGAGCATGCCGAGGCCGAGCACGTCCATCTTCATGAAGTGGAGCGCGGCGATGTCGTCCTTCTCCCACTCGATGACTCGGCGGTCCTCCATCGTCGCCGGGGCGATCGGAACGAGGTCGTCCAGCCGGTCCTCGGTCAGCACGAAGCCGCCGGGATGCTGGCTGAGATGGCGCGGCGTGCCGATCAGCTGGCGCGACAGTTCCAAGGTCAGCGCCAGGCGCGGGTCGCCGAGGTCGAAGTTGAGATCGCGGACATGGCGCTCCTCGACGCCGCCTTCGGACCAGCCCCAGATCTGGCTCGAAAGGGCGCCGGTCATGTCCTCGGGCAGGCCCAGCGCCTTGCCGACATCGCGCACCGCCCCGCGCGTGCGGTAGCGGGTAACGACCGCGGTCAGCGCCGCCCGCCTGGTGCCGTAGGTGCGGTAGATCCACTGGATCACCTCCTCGCGCCGCTCATGCTCGAAATCGACGTCGATGTCGGGCGGCTCGCCGCGCTCCTCGGAGATGAAGCGCTCGAACAGCAGCTTGTGCTTGATCGGGTCGATCGAGGTGATTCCGAGCAGAAAGCAGACCACCGAATTGGCGGCGCTGCCGCGGCCCTGGCACAGGATGCCCTCGCCGCGGGCGAAGCGGACGATCGCGTTCACGGTGAGAAAGTAGGGCGCGTAATTGAGCCGCCCGATGATCGCGAGCTCATAGGCGAGTTGCTTCTCGTAAGGCTCCGGCAGGCCGCCGGGGAACATCGCCGCCGCCTCGGCGCGCGCCATCTTCTCCAGCGCCTGCTGCGGGCTCATGCCCGGTGGCGCCTCGCTCGGATATTGGTAGCGGAGCTGGCCGAGGTCGAAGCCGCAGCGCGAGACGATCTCGCCGCTCGCCTCGACCATCTCCGGCCAGCGCGCGAACAATCGCGCCATCTCCGCGGCGCTCTTCATGTGGCGGTCGGCGAAGCGCTCGCGGCGGAAGCCGAGCGCGTCGATCGTGCATTTCTCGCGGATCGCGGTGACGACGTCCTGGAGCAGGCGCTTGTCGGGCGAATGGTAGAGCACGTCGCCGGTCGCCACCGGAGACACCCGGGCGCCGCGCGCGAGGCGGTCGAGCGCGGCGATCCGGCCGATGTCGCCGGGGCGGCGGCGGTAGGAGATGGCGCAATAAGCGCGGTCGCCGAACAGGTCGCGCAGGCGATGGAGCGTCGCCGCGGCGCCGTCGTCCGGATCGCCGGCGACGAGGGCCGCGATCAGGCCTTCATTGTGCGCGGCGACTTCGTCCCAGCCGATCCGGCACTCGCTCTTGCCGAGCCACTTGCCACTGGCGTCTCGCTCAAGCGGCCGGCCGGCGGTGAGCAGCCGGGTCAGCCGCGACCAGGCGGCGCGGTCTTGGGGATAGACGAGCAGGCTCTCGCCCGAGACGAGGTCGAGCCGGCAGCCGGGCACCAGCCGCACCTTGGTGGCCTTCGACGCTTCCCAGGCGCGCACCATGCCCGCCACCGAGTTGCGGTCGACGATTCCGAGCGACGGGATGCCGAGCAGGGCCGCGGCCGAGAACAATTCCTCGGCGCTCGACACGCCGCGCAGGAAGCTGAAATGAGTCGCGACCTGGAGCTCGTGATAGGTCACCCCATCATCCCCTGAAGCCACCAGCTGAGGTCGCCGGTGCGGGAGTCGACGCCGTCGCCCTTGCGGAACAGCCAGAAGCGGCGGCCGTCCTCGTCCTCGACCCGGAAATAGTCGCGCACCGCCTCCGCCTCGGCGCGGCGGCGCCACCATTCGCCATGGATTCGCTCGGGGCCGTCGGCGCGGGTCACTCGGTAGGAGCGGCCGCGCCAAGTGAAGCGGCGCGGCGGCTGGTCGGGGAGGACGGCGAGGACTCCGTGGACCGGCTCGGGCGGCGACAGCAGCCGAAGCGGCCGCGGCCAGCTCGGCCAGGCGGCGGGCGAGGCGAGGGGCGCGGCTCGGCTGACGCTGCGCTCGGGCACGTCGCTCTCGATCGCGCTCATCCGGTAGAGGCGGCTCGGGCCGAGGCGGGCGGCGAGGCGGTCGATCAGCGGCACGAGGTCGGGCGCGGGCTTCTCCCCGGTCAGCGCGCCGTCGATCGGCTGGGCGCCCGACGGCTCGACCCGTTCGGCGGTGAGGCGCATCCGCTCGATTCCGAAGCCGGGGTCGATCGTCTCGATCTTCGGCAGCAGCAGGCGCAGCAAATGGGCGCCGTCGCGGGTGGCGCGGGCGGTGCCGATCGCGACCTCCTCGTCCTGATTGTCGACCCGGGTGCAGGTGAGGCGCATCGCGCGCGCGGCGAGGCCCTTCTTCTCGAGGTCGGCGACCAGCTCGCGCATCGCCGTTTCCATCGCTTCGGCGATCGCCTCGGCGCTTCCGATCGGTTCCTGGAAGCGCAGCAGCACCGACGGCGGGTCCTCGGGAGCGACCGGGTCGAACGGCTCGGCGGCGCGGCCCAGGGCCTGGTCGAGGCGGGTGAGCAGGGCGTTGCCGAAGCGGCGCTGGAGCGGCGCGCGCGGCATCGCGACGAGCGCGCCGATCCGGTCGATGCCGAGCCGCGAAGCCGTGGCGAGCTGCGCCTCGTCGAGTCGGAGCAAAGCAAGCGGCAGCGGCGCCAGCGCCTCGGCCTGGCCGGCGGGCGGGCACAGCGTGACCGGCTCGCGGCGATGGCGGGCGAGGGCGTGAGCGGCGCCGAACGTGTCGGCGACCGCGATCCGCGCGGCGAGGCCCATGCGCGCGCAGAAGGCGACGATCCGCCGGCACATGCGCTCCTCGCCGCCGAACAGGTGAGCGACTCCGCTGAGGTCGAGCCACAGCCCGTCCGTCCCGGCGACCGCCGCGCGCGGAGTCCAGCGGCGGGCGGCGAACAAAGCGAGGCGCGTGAGCAGGGCCGAGTCGCCTTCCGGATCGGCGTCCTGGATGTCGAGGCCCGGAAACAGCGCCCGCGCCTGGGTCACCGCCATTCCGGGCGCCAGGCCCAGCGCCTGCGCCCGTTCGCACGCCGCGGCGACCAGCATTCGGTTGCCCACCTTCTGGGCCGTGACGAGCACCTGATACCCCACGCGCTCCGCGCGCAGGGAGGATTGCGGGGCACGAAAGGCTGGCGGCGCCGGCTCTTCCCGTCGCCCGACCTCATGTTTCGCCCAGCGCGCGCCGGGGCGCCAGCCGCTGGTGTTGGGGCAGGAACAGTCGGCGATTCGCGCGCCGGGCTTCTCCACTTTGTCATTCCCGCGAAAGCGGGAATCCAGCTTCTCTTCTTCCGGCGTTCCTAAGGCAGCTGGATCCCCGCTTTTGCGGGAATGACGGTCAACGTTACGCCGCGCGCCGTTCCTCCGCCTGATGCGGTCGGTTGCGAGCGTGGGAAAATAGAGCGAGGCGAGCCTCGGCATCGGGGGCCTCCAGAATCCAGGAACAGGGTTCGCCGCCGCGCTGGCGGGCGAGCTCGGCGGCGAGGCAGGGGCGGCCGATCCCCTCGACGGGCAGCGGCATCGACGGCGCGCCGCCGATCCGCCAGCGGGTCACCGCCGGCGACGGCTCGGCGAGCGGGTCGCGGCCCGCTTTCTTCCAGCGCCGAAGCATGAGCGCCAGCGTTCCGCCCTCCTCAGCGGCGAGCTGGAGGCGGCGGGCCGAGGCCATCGCGCAGCGGCCGACTTCGCCGATCACCGCGCTGAGGCTGCCGTGGCGAAGCCCCTCCTCCATCACCGCCAGCACCTCCTCGTCGCTGCGGCACTCGGCGTAGAGCAGCCGCTCGGGGCCGAGGCCGGCGCCGGCGAGGCCGGGGGCGAACAGGTCGCGGCGGGCGAGCGCCCACAATATCTGGCCGCCCTCGTCCGCCCGCGACTTGCGGCCGGCGAGACCGGCGAGGAACAGGGTCGCCGACGCGTCGTCGGCGAAATCGGGGCTTCGCGCCGCAACCTCGTGAAGCGCCCGCGCCGCCAGCCCGCCGCCGGCGAGACGGCCGTCGACTTCCGCCACGCCGAGCGGCACGACCGGCGCCGCCGAGCCCGCGCCGATGCCCTCGATCCGCCGCACCTCTGCGCGCAGGCTCTCCAGGCGTTCGGCACGGGCGGATGGGGCAGGCATAAGCGACTCGGTTCGTTTGTTCGCTTTATGTTCCTGTTGTCGCTCCCGAGAGTCAAGCGAACGGCTCGACATTCCGCTGTCGGTGAAACACATAGGGCCGATGTCGCTGCGTACCGCCGCTCTCGCGCTCCTCCTGATTCTCCCCGCCGCCGCTGCCACAGCCCAACAGGCGCCCGCGCCCGCGCCCGCGGCGCCGGGCTGGCTCTACCAAGGCAGCGACATCCCGCCCGACCCGGCCTGGCGCTTCGGCACCTTGGCCAACGGACTGCGCTACGCGGTGCGCCGCAACGCCCGGCCCGAGCGCCAGGTCTCGATCCGCCTACGCATCGACGCCGGCGCCCTCCACGAGCGGGAGGAGGAGCAAGGCTGGGCCCACCTCGTCGAGCATCTCGCCTTCCGCGGCACCGCCAATTTCGCCGACCGCGAGGCGCGCCAGATCTGGCAGCAGCTGGGCGCCAGCTTCGGCAGCGACACCAACGCCTTCACCGGGCCCACCCAGACCTTCTACCAACTCGACCTGCCCAATGCCGACCGGACCGGGCTCGACCGCAGCCTCCATGTCATCGCCGACATGATGTCCTCGGCCCTGTTCGCTCCCGCCGCGGTCGATGCCGAGCGCCAGATCGTCATCGCCGAGAAGGAGCGGCGGCCGGAATTGTCGGTGCGGCTCGGCGAGGCGGCGCGCGGCCTGTTCCATCACGGCCTCACCTTCGCCACCCGCGAGACGATCGGCACCGACGAGACCCTGCGCGGCGCCACCGCGGAGGGCCTGCGCGCCTTCTACCGCCGCTGGTACCGACCGGAGCGCGCCACCCTGGTCATGGTCGGCGACGCCGATCCCGACATGATGGTCGCGCTGATCGAGCAGCGCTTCGGCGGCTGGCGCGGCCAGGGCGAAGGTCCCGCCGAGCCCGATTTCGGCACCCACGCCACGCCTCCTTCGCGCACCGCGTCGCTGGTCTATGCCGGCGCCCCGAGCAACGCGACCATCGCCTGGTCGCGGCCCTACGACCCCCAGCGGCCGACCCGCGAACGCGAGCGCGACCAGATGGCCGAATCGCTCGCCGCCACGATTCTCAACCGCCGGCTCGAGCGCCACGCCCGGGGCGAATCCGCCTTCATCAACGCCGGGGTCGGGGTGAACCGCCACCGCGGCACCGCCGAGATCACCCAGCTCGCCATCACCGCCCGCAACGGCCATTGGCGCGAAGCGATGCAGCAGGCGTTCGCGATCGTCGCCGACGCCCTGCGCGCCCCGCCGAGCGCGGCGGAGATCGAGCGCGAATTGACCAACATCCGCACCGCGGCCGCCGCGGCGGTGCAGGGCGAGCCGACCGTCGCCTCCCAGCAATGGGCGGCGCGCATGATCGGCGCCGTCGACGACCGCGGCGTCATCACCTCGGCGCGGACGGCGCAGGCCCTGTTCGAGGAATTCGCGCCGCTCATGACCCCGGAGCGGATAGCCGCCGCGACTCGCCGCCTGTTCGCGGGCGCCGAGCCGCGCCTGCTGCTGCTCTCGCCCGAGCCGATCGAGGGCGGCGACGAGGCGCTGGCCACCGCGCTCGCCGCCGCCGAGCGAGTCCAGCCCGCCACGCGCGGCGACGAGCGCAGCGTCGGCTTCGATTCGCTGCCCGCCTTGCCCGCGCCGGGCCGCGAGGTGTCGCGCGAGCGGATCGAGGATCTCGACGTCACCATCGTCCGCTTCGCCAACGGCTCGACCCTCACCTTCAAGCCGACCCGCTTCGAGGAAGGCCGGGTGCATGTCCGGCTGCGCTTCGGCGGAGGCCGTGCCGGCATCGATCCCGCCCGGCCGGTGATGACTTGGGCGGGCGGCCTGGTCGGGCCGTCGGGCCTTGCCGACCTCGACCTCGATGGCCTCGAACGGCTGACCACCGGCCGCCGAATCGGCCTGTCCTTCGCGGTCGACGAGGACGCCTACATGCTCGCCGGGACGACCAGCGCCGAGGACCTGCCCGACCAGCTGCGCCTGCTCACCACCAAGCTTACCCACCCGCGCTGGGACGCGGAGCTGTTCCGCCGCTTCCAGACCAATGCGGTGCAGAGCTACGATCTCCAGTTCGCCACCGCTTCGGCGCGGGCCGGGCGCGAGATTCCGAGCCTGCTTTATTCCGGCGACTCGCGCTGGGGAGCGGTCGAGCGCGAAGCGCTTGCATCCGCGACGGTGGAAGACATGCGGGCCTATTTCGCGCCGCGCCTCGCCGAAGGGCCGGTTCATGTGGTGATCGTCGGGGACGTAACGCTCGACGCCGCGGTCGAGGCGGTGCGGCGCAGCGTCGCCGCCTTGCCGCCGCGCACGACGCCGGCGCCCGCGGTCGATCCGGCGCGCGTGGAGCCGCCCCAGCCGAACCCGGAGCCGCGCCGATTCACCCATAATGGCGACCCGAGCCAGGCCTTCGCCCTGATCGGCTGGTCGACGCTCGGCGGCCCCGACAATCTGCGCTCGCGCCGTGCCCTCGCGCTCGCGGCCAACATGTTCCGGGTGCGGCTGTTCGACCGGCTGCGCGAGGACGAAGGCGCGACCTATTCGCCGAGCGCCACCCATGCCAGCTCCGACATCTTCCCCAATTGGGGCGTCTTCTATGCGGCGGCGGAAGTGCGGTCCGAACGGATTCCGGCCTTCTTCCGCGCGGCGCGCGAGATCATCGCCGATCTCGCCGCGCGTCCGGTCGCGGCCGACGAGTTCGAGCGGGCCCAGAATCCGGTGATCAGCGGAATCGAGCGCAACCTCGCCAGCAACGGCTATTGGCTGGGCGCGATCGAGAGCATCGCCCACGATCCGGACGAGCTCGCCGCGGTCCGCTCCTTCCTCGCCGACTATCGCGCGCTCACGCCGGAGGACGTCCGCCGCGCGGTCGCCGATCATGTCGTCGAACAGGGGGACTGGTCGCTGACCGTCCTTCCCGCCCGGCAATGATCTCGGTCATCGGCATGAGCCCCGGCGGGGCGGCTGCGAGGCGGGGGAGATCACGCCTCGGCCCGGCAGCCGCGACCAGCAAAGATCGAGAGCGGTTCCACGCGAGTGGAAACGGCTCTAGAGAGGCCGGCGGTGCGCGCTAGCTCATTGCCTGCCACTCCCTCAGCCGGGAGGTCGATGCCCGCGAGCCTGGACTCCATGGGATTCCAGCGGCAGCCTTTCTTCAAGGACAAGAACCGCGCGTTCTGGATGCTCCAGTCGCTCGGCTGGGGCGGCTATTTCGTCCTTCGCACCCTGTCCGGAATCGCCAACGCGATGGGCTGGAGCTACGTGCTTCATACCGCGCTTCTGACCGCGACGGGCTATTCGGTCACCTTGCTGATGGCCGCGGCCTACCGGCGGCTGATCCGTGCCAAGCCGCTCGTCACCTGGGTCGCGACGGTGGCGATCATCCTGCTCGCCGCCGCCGCCTTCTCGGCGATCGAGACGTGGAGCCACGCGACCTTCATCTCGCCGGGCTCGGTGCCGGAAGGCTTCCGCTTCCTCGGCGCCATCCTGCTCACCGTCACGTTGCTGATCGCCTGGTCGGCGCTCTATTACGGCATCAATTACTATCTGCTGCTCGAGGAGCAGAGCCGGCAATTGAATCGGCTCGAGCATCAGGCCTCGTCCGCACAGCTCGCCATGCTGCGCTACCAGCTCAACCCGCACTTCCTGTTCAACACGCTCAATTCCATTTCCACGCTCGTCCTGCTGCGGCAGACCGAGCGGGCCAATGCGATGCTGTCCCGCCTGTCGTCCTTCCTGCGCTACACGCTCGTCAACGAGCCGAGCGGAATGGTGACGATGACTCAGGAGGTGGAGACGCTGAAGCTCTATCTCGAGATCGAGAAGATGCGATTCGAGGAGCGTCTACAGCCGCGCTTCGAGATCGACCCGTCGGTCGAGCGGGCGCGGCTGCCGTCGCTGCTGCTCCAGCCGCTCGTCGAGAACGCCATCAAATATGCCGTGACCCCGCAGGAGGAGGGGGCCGAGATCGCCATCGAGGGCAAGCGAGTCATCGACCGCGTGCTGATCACCGTGTCGGACACTGGGCCGGGGCCAGACGGGGCGCCGACCTATGTCGGCTCCACCGGGGTCGGCCTCGCCAACATCCGCGACCGCCTGGCCCAGGCCTATGGCGACAATCATCGTTTCGAAACGCAGAGCGTGCCCGCGGGGCCGGACACGCCGGGGGGCTTCCGCGTTCTCATTGAAATTCCCTATCAGATCGAAGCCGAGGAACCGAAATGACCATCCGCACCATCCTGGTGGACGACGAGCCGCTCGCCATTCAGGGCCTCACGCTGCGCCTCGAGAAGCATGAGGATGTCGAGATCGTCGACACCTGCTCGAACGGCCGCGAAGCGATCCGATCGATCAAGACTCACAAGCCCGACCTCGTCTTCCTCGACATCCAGATGCCCGGCTTCGACGGCTTCTCCGTTCTCCAGGGCCTGGCCGAGGTCGAGCCGCCGCTGGTCGTGTTCGTCACCGCTTATTCCGATCACGCCATCCGCGCCTTCGAAGCGCAGGCCGCCGATTATTTGATGAAGCCGGTAGAGGAGGAGCGTCTCGCCGACACGCTCGAGCGCATCCGCCAGCGCCTCGCCGAGAAGCGTAGCGCCGAGGAAGCTGGCAAATTGAAGGAAGCGCTCGCCGAGGTCTCGCCCGAGGCCGTCGAGGAAGTCGTCGCCACTGCCGACGATCTCGCCGCCAGCCGCTACGAGAAGATGATCAACATCAAGGACCGCGGCCAGATCTTCCGGGTCGACGTCGATTCCATCGAGAAGATCGACGCGGCCGGCGACTACATGTGCATCTACACCGCCGACAACACGCTGATCCTGCGCGAGACGATGAAGGACCTCGAGAAGCGCCTCGATCCGCGCCGCTTCCAGCGAGTCCACCGCTCGACCATCGTCAACCTCGATCAGGTCCGCCAGGTGAAGCCGCACACCAACGGCGAATGCTTCCTGGTGCTTGGCTCCGGCGCCCAGGTGAAGGTCAGCCGCTCCTACCGCGACGTGGTGGCGCGCTTCGTCCACTGATCGGAACCGCCGGCGCGCCGCCGAATTGTGTCTGCCAAAGGGAGGCCGGACCATTGATGATTGCAGCTCTGCTCCTGCAGGCCGCGCCGCCGCAGCCTCCCGCGCCGCCGCCGGACATCCAGCTCGGCATCGACGTCACCGCGCGGCGCGTGGTGATCGAGAATAAGGGCGAGCTCGACCTCACCGCCACTGCCGCCGTCAACGGCCGCGAGAGCGAGGGCAATGTCGTCGAGGTCGATGCGCCCGACGTCCCGCAGGGGCGGCGCCAGGCGAACAATGTGCGCGTTCGGGTGCGCGCCGAGACTCGGATCGCCGATCCGCTTGCTCCGGTGCTCGATGGGGCAATACCGCAGGAACCGCAGTTGCCGGAATAACGTTGGGCGGCCGTAACAGGGAGATTCCAATGCGTAAGCTTCACGCGCTGGCGGCGGGCCTCGCCGCGGCGACCGCCCTCACCATACCCGCCGTTGCCTCGGCCCAGACCGGCCAGCCCGAGATCCGTCCGCTCCAGCGCCGCCAGCCCGCGCCAGCGACCGCGCCCGCCCAGCCGTCGCCGCTCGCCCAGCAGGCGCTCGCCGGCGGCGACCCGCCCGACGTCCTCCTCGACGTGCCCAATCTCTCGGTCGAGCAACTCAGCATCCAGGTCAGCAACCTCCAGGCCAATCTCAATCTCGACGCGCGCCTCGCCAACCTGCTCCACCTCACCGCCGGCGTGAACGCGAGCATTGACGACGTCCGCATCGAGATCGCCGGCGTGCGCGCCCAGGCGACCCTGATCGTCCGCCTCGACAATGTCCGGGCGATCATCGAGCGGACGCTGCAGACGCTCGACAACAATCCGCAGCTCGTCACCCAGCTGCTGTCGACCGTCGACAATACGGTCGGAACGGTCGGCGGCGTCGCCAACAATACGGTCAACACGGTCGGCGGAATCGCCAACAATCTGCTCCGCAACGGGCAGGTCCTCGATCTCGTCCGCGCCGGCCTCACCGAGGTGTCGCGCACGGTGAATCCGCAGGGCCAGACCGTCCGCCAGGTGCGCGATACCGCCGGCAATCTGCTTGAGGTCGTCACCGATACCGCCAACCGCATCGTCTCGTCACGGCGGTTGAGCGGCGGCCAATAGGTTTCACAGCCTCGCGAAGGCGGGGATCCGGCGTCCGTCGCTCCCGATCAGGTGAACGGCCGCTGGATTTCCGCCTTCGCGGGAACCGGGGCGCAGGCGCCCGGTCCCCTCCTTTCGCCGCGTGATCCGGGATGCCGATGCCGCGCATCCGGGATAAGGCTGGGGCGAAAGGGAGGGGAAGATGACCGACCATCACGCCCGTTTCGCCGCCTTCGCCGCGCTTCACAGGCCCGGCCAGCCGTTGATCCTGTTCAACGCCTGGGACTCGGGAAGCGCGGCGGCGATCGCCGAGGCGGGTGCGCCCGCCATCGCTACCGGCAGCTGGTCGGTGGCAGCGGCGCAGGGCTTCGCCGACGCCGAGGCCCTGCCGATCGGGCTCGCCCTGGCCAATGCGGAACGGGTCGCCGAGGCGGTAGAGGTGCCGGTGACGATCGACTTCGAAGGCGCCTATGCAGTCGATCCCGACCATGTCGCCGCCAACATGCTGCGCCTCGCCGGCACCGGCGCGGTCGGCTGCAATTTCGAGGACCAGCTGGTCGGCGGCGAGGGGCTTCACCCGGTGGTCTTCCAGGGTGACCGAATCGCGGCGGCGCGTAACGCGGTCGGCAGCGACTTCTTCATCAACGCCCGCATCGACCTGTTCCTCAAAGCGAAGCCGGAGCAGCATGCGGATGCGATGAGCGAGGCGCTGGAGCGCGCCGAAGCCTATGCGCAGTCCGGCGCGAGCGGGCTGTTCTTCCCCGGCCTCGGCGATCCCGGCCTGATCGCCCGCCTCTGCGAGGCGAGCCCGCTGCCGGTCAATATCATGGCCTATCCGGGCGCGCCGTCGGCGGACAAGCTCGCCGGCCTCGGGGTCGCTCGGATCAGCCACGGGCCGTTTCCCTATCGCCGAATGATCGACTGGCTGAAGTCGGCGGCGGCGGAGCATTACCGTCGCTAGACCTTGCGGGAAGGGCGGCCTAACGTCCCCTCGGGCCAACAGCCGGAGGGCGCCCTTGAGCCTGTTGCCGCGATTCCCGGATCCAGCGACCGAGCGCGCCTTCCTGATCGGTGAGCGCGCCGAGCGCGGCGTGGCCATCCGCGCGCTCATCGCCATCTCGATCGCGACCCTGCTCTCCTACATCGTCCTCAATCCCAACCATCTGCCGCCCGAGGGCGTGCGCGATTATGCGCTGTCGGCCGGCGCGCTGATGGCCGCGCTCGCCGGCTTCTTCGTGCTCACCCGCACCCGTTTCTACCGGGAGACGCCATGGATCGACCTGCCGGTCTTCGTCGTCATGGCGGCCGGCATGAAGTGGCTGGCTCTGGTCCTCGCCGCGCAGGCACCGACCACCGGCATTCCTCCCCACGCCATGGCGATGATCCAGATGGCGATCCTGGTAATCTTCGCCAGCGTCGGCTTCGCCGGCACCTTCGCTTATTTCCTCGGCTGGGCGGTGGCGGTGCTCGGTCTGTTCGCGGCCTGGCTGATGACGATGCCCGGGGTGCCGGACATCACCCGCATGTACACGCTGACCAATTTCAGCACCTTCTTCGTCTTCGCCCTCTACTTCAACTGGGACATCGAGCGGCGCGCCCGCAAGGTGTTCGCGGCGACCAGGGCGCTGGAGGCGGAACGGGCCAAGACCGAGGAGCTGCTGTACAACGTGCTGCCGCAGGAAGTCGCGGCGCGGCTGCGCGCGGGCGAGGCGGTGGCCGACGCCTTCTCGGACCTGACCGCCATTTTCGTGGATCTCGCGGGATCGTCCGAGCTGGCGCGCAAGCTGTCGCCCGGCCATCTCGTCAAGGTACTCAACCACTTCTTCTCGGCCGCCGACTCCTGCGCCGAGCGGCACGGCCTCGAGAAGGTCAAGACGATCGGCGACGCCTATCTCGCCGTCGCCGGCGGCACCGCCTCGCAGGGGCGCGACAGCGAGGCCGCGGTGCTGTTCGCCCGCGATCTCGTCGCCCGGCTCAAGGAGATTGCCGACGAGACCGGAATCGCCCTTCCGGTGCGCATCGGAATCCATAGCGGGCCCGCGGTCGGCGGCGTCATCGGCAGCAGCCGCCTCGCCTATGATTATTGGGGCGATACGATGAACGTCGCCGCGCGGCTGCAGGGCGCCGCGCCGCTGAACGGAGTCGCGGTGTCCGAAGCGACCTATTTCCAGGCGCGCACGCATGAGGATTTCGTCGAGCAGTCGCTGGTCCTGAAAGGCATCGGCCAGACCTCGGTCTATGTCGCGGTGCTGGACGGGCTCGACGCCCCGTCGCCCGAATGATCCCCGACTATACGCCCGGAATCGCGCTCGCCATCCAATTTGCGGTGGCGCCCGCCTTGCTGCTGGTCGGAGTCGGCGGAATCCTCAACGTCGTCGCGGTTCGGCTGGCGCGGGTGGTCGACCGCGCCCGAGCGCTCGAGCGGCACGTCCCGGAAATCGACGGGCCGCTGCGCGCGCAGGAGATCGCCGAGCTGCGCGTGCTCGACCGGCGCATGAAGATCTGCCACGCCTCGGTCGGCCTGTGTACCGCCGCCGGCTTCCTCATCTGCCTGGTCGTCGCCTTGCTGTTCGTGAACAGCATGATGGACCGCGGCTATGACAACCTCGTCTCGGTGCTGTTCGTGCTGGCGATGGCGGCGCTGAGCCTCGGGCTGGTCCTGTTCCTGACCGAGATCACCATCGCGATGCGGGTGGTCAAGGTGAGCGACGCCTATGTCTCCCGCGGCCATGGCCGGCGCCATCGCGATTGATTTTTGAGGCGGCGGCGGACAGGACGCGTCCATGCTCAGCCTCAGCTTCATTCGCGACAATCAAGACGCCGTGCGCAAGGCGGCGGCGGACAAGAACGTCCCGCTCGACCTCGATCGCCTGCTCCATCTCGACTCCGAGGTGCGCTCGGCCAAGACCCGCGTCGATGAGCTGCGGCGGCAGCGCAACGAGATCAGCGGCAGGTTCAAGGACGCGGCGCCCGAGGAACGCCCGGCGCTCGGCGCGGAATCGAAGCAGGTCGCGGGCGAGATCGCGTCGACCGAGGCGCTGCTCGGCGCCCACCAGGCCGAACTCGACGCTTTGCTGCTGCGCGTGCCTAACATCCCCTGGGAAGGCGCGCCGGTCGGGCCCGACGAGACCTTCAACACCGTTGTCCGCCAGGTCGGAACGCCGCGCGACTTCGGCTTCGAGCCGAAGGACCATGTCGCCCTGGTCGAGCAGAATGACTGGGCCGACCTCGCCCGAATCGTCAAGGTGTCGGGATCGCGCACCTATTGCCTCAAGGGCCGGCTCGCCGAGCTCGAGCAGGTGCTGATGCTGTGGGCGCAGCGCAAGCTCGCCGGCGAAGGCTTCACCCTGATGACCGTGCCCGCGCTGGCGCGGCCCCAGGCGTTCCAGGCGACCGGCCATTTCCCCGGCCACGAGGAAGAGGCCTATCATATCCCCGCCGACGATCTGTACCTCGCCGGCACCGGCGAGATCGCGCTGACCAGCCTCCACTCGGGCGAGATCTTCGAGGCGGACCAGCTGCCGGTCCTCTACGCCGGCTACTCGCCCTGCTTCCGCCGCGAGGCGGGCAGTGCCGGCCGCGACGTTCGCGGTCTGCTGCGCGTCCACCAATTCTACAAGCTCGAGCAATATGTCATCTGCCGCGACGATCCCGAGGAGAGCGCGCGCTGGCACGGCGTGCTGTTGCGCATCGCCGAGGAGCTGCTTGGCGAGCTCGAAATCCCCTATCAGGTCGTCGAGACGTCGACCGGCGACATGGGCAACGGCAAGTTCCGGATGAACGACATTGAGAGTTGGGTGCCGACGCTGGGCAAGTATCGCGAGACCCACAGCTGCTCGACGCTTCACGACTGGCAGGCGCGGCGCGCGAACCTTCGCTGGCGCGACGAGGAGCGCAAGGTGCGATTCACCCACACGCTCAACAACACCGCTCTGGCCTCGCCGCGGATCCTGGTTCCCCTGCTCGAGAACCACCAGACCGATGATGGCCGCGTGCGGCTCCCCAAGGCGCTTCAGCCGCTGATGGGCGGAGAGTTCCTCTGACAAGCCCGCGCCGGCTCATCGGAGAGCTCGGCAGCTGGTTCAACCTGCGCTGGCTGAGCCTCAAGCCGGTGCCGCGCCACGCGGGACGGCATAGGGTCATCGTGGTGCCGGGCTTCTTCGGCAACGACTGGTCGACCCGGCCGCTGCGGCGCGTCCTCGCCGATGCAGGCTATGAGGCGCATGGCTGGGGGATGGGCTTCAACTGGGGCGCCCGGCCCGACTCGCTCGACAAGGTCGAAGCCCTGGTCGAGCGGGTCGCCGATGGCGACAAGGTCACCCTGATCGGCTGGAGCGTCGGCGGCGTCTTCACCCGCGAGGTCGCCAAGCGCCGGCCGGAGCTGGTCGAACGCGTGATCACCCTGGGCTCGCCGGTCACCGGCGACCCGCGCAAGAACAATTTCTGGCGGGTCTACGAGCGGATCAGCGGATACCCGGTCGATCGGCCGCCGGTACCGGTGCGCACCGGGGAGAAGCCGCCGGTCCCGACCATCGCCCTGTGGTCGCCGAATGACGGCATCGTTGCCGCCCAATGCGCCCGTTGCGGCCCAGGCGAGAGCGACGAGGTGATCGAAGTCGGCTGCACCCATATCGGCTTCATGACCTGCCGGGAGACCGCGGGGATCGTCGTCGAACTGCTCAGGCGCTGAGGAACGCCTCGACGACCTCGCGCGGCACACGGGCCGGGCGGCCGGTCGCCTTGTCGATCATCGCCCAGGTGGTGCGGGCGCGGACATTGTCCTTCCCATCGTGACCGGTGAAGGTCATCAGCCGGTCGAAACGGGCGCCTCTCGGCGGCTCTGCCACCCAAGTGCGGGCGGTGACGCTTTCGCCTTCCAGGAGCGGACGCAGATAGTCGATCTCGTGGCGGGTGACGACCCAGATATAGGCGTCGACATGGGCCGGATCGGCCGCGGCGCGCCAATGGCCGGTGGCGACGTCCTGGATCCAGCGCACCCACACCGCATTGTTGACGTGGCCGAGCTCGTCGATGTCGTCCGCGGTGGCGGTGAAGACCTGCTCGAACGCGCTCATTGCAGGCGCGGGAGGCCGTTCTCGCCGACGACATGCGCTATGCCGGCGCGGCGCAGGAGGGCGGCGAGGGCCTGCCGGGGCTGCGCCGAGCCCTGGTCGAGCAGGGTCTCGATGTCCGCGCGAAGTCCCGGGTCGCCGGCCACGCCGTCGAGGGCGTCGAGCCACTCGTCGCGGGTCAGGACGCCGTCTTCCCGGTTGGCCTCGACGAGGCCGCGCACGAAGGCGCTGTAGGGCCGGCCGGACCTGGCTTCGGCGACCAGCGCGAACACCGCGCCGCAGGCATAATAAGCGCGGTTCTGGCCGCGGTCCTCGGCGCTGGCGACGCCGCGATTCTCGATCAGGCCGGCGCACTCGCGCAGCGCCCGGTTGATCTCGCCCTTCCAGTCATAGGCCGGGTCGAGCGCCTGAACGGTACGGATCGCGAGCAGGTCGGCGCCGCCTTCCAGCATCCAGGCATCGCGGGAGCGCTCGTAGCGCACCGCCTGACCCAGCCAGAAATGCGACCCCTCATGGGCGATGAACCAGCGCGCGAGGTTGATCATCTCGGGGTTGCGCTCGACGAGGCCCTCGCCGTCGAAGCGCATGATGATCGTGCCCGGCACGACTCCGCCGTTCATGCTGGCGCGGCCGGGCGTCGGGCCGGCCCAGCTTGCCAGCAGGGTCGGCGGCCCGCCCGGCGCCGGACCGAGCTCGGCGGCGTAGCGGGACAGGATCGCCGGGGTCAGCTCGCGAAGCGCGTCGGCCAGCCAGCTTGGAAGGGCGGGGTCGATCGCCGCAGCCATCGTGTCGGTGACGATCGGGTCGCGGGCGCCGAACAGGATGTAGGAGTTCGAGTTCTGGGTCGTCACCTCGGGCGAGCGTCGGCCCCGGTGGAGCAGAGGCCCGGCACTGTCGCGGAACGTCACCCGGGTGCCGCTGTCGTCGATCGGCTGGCCGGTGAGGTCGACCGGCAACCCCGCTACGACGTCGCGCGGCGCCGAGAAGAGGAGGAAATGGTCGTCGAACAGCGCGACCGCACCACCGCCGAGCGCCAGCGCCGGCACATAGTCGGAGCGCAGCTCGTCGGTGAACGGCGTGAAGCGGATCCGCACGACCTCCGGCACATTGCCGCTGTCCGCGACCAGCGCATCATAGCGGCCGATCCGCTCCAGCCGAACGCCCGGAGTCTCGACGGCCCAGCTGGCAGCGCGCCAGGATCGGCCGGTGGCCTCGGCATCGGCCGAGCGGATGAACGCCCAAACCGGGGCGGCGCGGGGGAAGCGATATTCCGCCGTCCACACGTCGCCGTCGCGGACGATTGAGACCGCCACCGGCGCGGACTGGGCCGCGGCAGAGGGGGCGACCGGCGCGGCCCCGCCGGCGCATCCCGTCAGCGCCAGCATCGCCCCGATGATCGCCCCCCGCATCGGCTCAGCGCGCCGGCTGGACGTCGGCGCCGCCATTCTGGGTCAGCATGAAGGCATAGGCCTCGGCCACCTCGCGAAGCCGTGTCCAACGGCCCGACTGGCCGCCATGGCCGGCGCCCATGTTGATCTTCATGAGCTGGAGATTGCTGTCGGTACGCATCTCGCGCAGCCGCGCATTCCACTTGGCCGGCTCCCAATAGGTGACGCGCGGGTCGTTGAGGCCGCCGGTGATCAGCATCGGCGGATAGGCCTGGCGGCGGACATTGTCGTACGGGCTGTAGGCCAGCATCGTCCGGAACGCCTGCGGGTCGGTGATCGGGTTGCCCCACTCGTTCCACTCGCCCGGCGTCAGCGGCAGCGTCTCGTCCAACATCGTGTTGACCACGTCGACGAACGGCACGTCGGCGACCACCGCGCCCCACAAGCCGGGATCGCTGTTGACCACCGCGCCCATCAGCTCGCCGCCGGCCGAGCCGCCCTGGATCGCGATGCGGCCGGCCTGGGTGTAGTTGGCGGCGATGATGCCGCGAGCGGCGTCGACGAAGTCGTTGAACGTGTTGGTGCGCCGCTCGAGCTTGCCGTCGAGATACCATTGGTAGCCCATGTCGTCGCCGCCGCGGATGTGGGCGATGGCGAAGGCGTAGCCGCGGTCGAGCAGGCTGAAGCGGTTGGTGTTGAACGCCGGCGGAGTCGCGATGCCGTAGGCGCCATAGGCGTAGAGGAAGACGCGGCCCTGGCCGTTGCGCTCGAAGCCGCGGCGGTAGACGATCGACACCGGCACCTGGCGGCCGTCGCGCGAGGGCACCATCAGCCGCTCGGTCACATATTGCGACGGATCGTAGCCCGACGGGATCTGCTGGACCTTGCGGGTCTCGAGCCGGTTGTCGTCCGGATGATAGTCGTAGACGGTCGGCGGAGTGACCATCGAGCTGTAGCTGAGGCGATAGGTCGAGGGCGCATATTCCGGGTTGGCGCCGAGGCCGACCGTGTAGCTCGCCTCCTGGAACGGGATTCGCTCTTCCTGGCCGTCATAGGAGCGCAGCCGCACCTGATCGAGGCCGTTGACCCGCTCCTGGATGACGAGGTGGTCGCGGAATGACGTGATCCCGCGCAGATAGGCTTCGTCCGAGCCGCCGATGACGGTGCGCCACTCGCCCGGCCGCTCCGGCGACGCCTCGGCGAGGCGGAAGTTGACGTGTTCGTCGTTGGTGAGGATCCACAGCTTATCGTGGGCGGAATCGACGCTGTACTGGATGTTCGGCCGCCGCGCGGCGATCAGCACCGGGGTCGCGGTCGGGTTGTCGGACGGTACGAGATAAACCTCGTTTGAAGTGTTCTCGCCGGTCGAGATCAGGATGTACTTGCGGTCCTGGGTGTGGCCGACGCCGACCGTGAAGGCGACATTCTGGGTCTCCTCGTAGAGCGTGCGGTCGTTGGCGACCGGCTCGCCGAGGCGGTGCAGGCGGGCACGGTAGCTGCGCCAATTGTCGTTGACCTCGGTGAACACGACTCCGCGGCTGTCGGCGGTCCAGACCGGCTGGCCGATGCCGACCTCGGTCACCGTCTCGATGTCCTGGCCGGTGGTGAGGTCGCGAATCTTGAGCTGGAAGCGCTCAGAGCCGTCGTCGTCGACGAGGATCGCGGCGTAGCGGCCGTCGGGGCTCACCTCCATCGCGCCGAGGCGGAAATATTGCTTGCCCTCGGCCTCGCGCGGCTCGTCGAAGATCACCTGATCGGCGCCGCCGCCGACGGGGCGGCGGTACCAGGTGCGGTATTGCGCGCCCGGCTGGAACGCCCACCAATATTCGAAAGCGCCGTCGCGGACCGGGACCGAGCTGTCGTCCTCGGGGATCCGGCCGCGCATTTCCTGGAACAGGGTCTCGATGAGCGGCTGGTGCGGCGCCATCGCCGCCTCGAAATAGCTGTTCTCGGCGCGCAGATAATTGAGCACGTCCTCGTCATCGACGGTCGGATAGCCGGGGTCGCGAAGCCAGTGATATGGATCTTCGATCCGCACGCCGTGGCGCTCGTAGCTGTGGGGGCGTTGCTCGGCGCGGGGCGGCGGCGGAAGCTGAGTCTGGGTCATCGGTCCTCGGTTGGTCGGGGCGGGCGGCTGAGCCGACGCGAGAGCGGGGGCGGCGGCGAGAAGCAAGGCGGCAAACGCCAGGCGCATATGACGGCTCCTTCAGGGGCCGGCGCCGGGCTGGCGCTCGGGAGGGACAGGGCATAATTAGAGGCAAGACGATCGTTTCGGAAAGCCCTCCTCATGTCATCTCATGCCGACCGCCTCGCAGCCCTCCGCGAACAGCTGAAATCCGACCGCCTCGACGGCTTCGTCGTGCCGCTCACCGACGAGCATATGAGCGAATATGTCGGCTCCTATGCACAGCGCCTCGCCTGGCTGACCGGCTTCGACGGCTCGGCCGGCGCGGCGGTGGTGCTGCCCGAGGAAGCGGCGATGTTCGTCGACGGCCGCTACACCTTGCAGGTGCGCGACCAGGTCGATCCCGATCATTGGAGCTATCAGTTGGTGCCGCAGACCAGCATCGCCGAATGGCTGTCCAAGCACGCGCCCGCCGGAGGCCGGATCGGCTACGATCCCTGGCTTCACACCCATGACTGGGTGAAGAAGGCGAGCGCGGCGCTGGCCGAGAAGGGCGCCGAGCTGGTCGCCGTCACCCGCAACCCGATCGACGCGGTGTGGTCCGACCGGCCGGAGCCGTCGCGCGCCAAGCTCGTCGTTCATGGCGACCGCTATGCCGGCAAGTCGTCGGCGGCGAAACGCCAGGAAATGGCCGAGTGGCTCGCCGAGCAGAAGGCCGACGGGGCCGTCCTCGCGGCGCTCGATTCGATCGCCTGGACCTTTAACGTGCGCGGTCAGGACGTGTCGCGCACCCCGGTCGCCCTCGCCTTCGCGATCGTCAACTCGGACGGCACCGCCGACCTGTTCGTCGCCGGCGAGAAGGTCGGCGACGACGTCCGCCAGCATCTCGGCAACGGCGTTCGGCTTCATGAGCGAAGCGCGTTCGAGGGCCATCTGCGCGGCCTTTCCGGCAAGACCATCGCCGTCGACCCGGAGCGCTCGGTCGCGGCGATCCAGGCTGCGCTGGAACAGGCCGGCGCCCGCGTCCTCGCCAAGCGCGATCCCGCGGTGCTTCCCAAGGCGATCAAGAACGAGACCGAGATCGCCGGCCACAAGGCGGCCCAGGCCCGCGACGGCGCCGCGCTGGTGCGCTTTCTCCACTGGATCACGGTCGAGGCGCCCAAGGGCGGCATCGACGAGCTCAAGGCCGTCGCCAAGCTCCAGGAGTTCCGCGAGGCGAGCGGCGTGCTCAAGGATCTGAGCTTCGACACCATCTCCGGTGCCGGCCCGAACGGCGCGGTGATCCACTATCGCGCGACCGAGGAGACCAACCGGCCGCTCGAGATGAACTTGCTCTATCTCGTCGATTCGGGCGGCCAATATGCCGACGGCACCACCGACGTGACCCGCACGCTGGCGATCGGCACTCCGACGCAGGAGATGCGCGATCGCTTCACCCGAGTCCTCCAGGGCCATATCGACCTGTCGACCGCGGTCTTCCCGACCGGCACGCGCGGCAGTCAGCTCGACAGCTTCGCGCGCCGGCCGCTGTGGGAGGCGGGCCTCGACTATGCCCACGGCACGGGACACGGCGTGGGGAGCTTCCTGGCGGTCCATGAAGGGCCGCAGCGGATCAGCTTCGTCGGCTCCAGCCAGTCGGGCGGCGACGAGCCGCTCCAGGCCGGCATGATCCTGTCCAACGAGCCCGGCTACTACAAGGCCGGCGCCTACGGCATCCGAGTCGAGAATCTGGTGCTGGTCGTCCCGACCCAAGTCGACGGTGCCGAGAAGGACGTCCTCACCTTCGAGACCCTCACCTTCGCGCCGATCGACCGGTCACTCATCGTGGCGGAGATGCTGAGCCCGCGCCAGCGCGCCTGGCTCGACGCCTATCACGCGCAGGTGTGGGACCTGATCGGACCACAGCTCGACGGCGAGGTGAAGAGCTGGCTCGAGGAGCAGTGCCGCCCGATCTGACGTTCAGCCCCTCGCCGCGCGCGGCGGGCGTTCGGCGATCCGGGTGAGGCGCGAGGGGCGCGCGGGGTCGGGCACCGCGGGCGCCGTCGTCCAGCCGAGATGGGGCAGGCTGATCGAGCGCTTGCCCATCAGATCGGTGCGGCACACGATCAGGCCCTTCTCCTCGACGAAGGTCAGCATGCGCTTCACCCGGCCGGTCGAACTGGTGCCGTAGAGCGCGGCCAGCTCCGCGTCGCCGGGACAGGCCTCGCTCTCTCGCGCCGCCCGGGCGATAGCGAGGAACGGCGCGAGCATCTCCTCCGGCAGCGCGGCGCCCAGCGCCAGCGCCTCCTCCCATTCTTTTTCGTCGACGATTCCGGCGCGGGCCAGCGCGAGGCGGCGCGTGAAACCGGTCATGTCGAGGCTCGGCTGCGCCCCGCGCATGCGGCAGCGCAGCTGGAAGTCCTGGAACAGCGAGGCGACCGGAAGCGCCGCGCCTTCGGAGGCGATCTCGGCGAAGATGTCCGCGACGACCGCCGCCTGCTCCTCGGGTTCGAGGACGCGCGCTTCCGGCACGGCAGCGGGCGCCGTCATCGATCGGATGAGATCTTCGGACGTGAGCGGTGCAGGAGCCGGCGGCGGCGGCGCAAGCTCCTCGGCGCTCGGCGCGAACAGCAGGTCCTGCATGTCCTCGGCCGGCGCCGTCGGCAGCGGCACCAGCCGGGGGCTGCCGCCGCGGCTGCCGGTGCGCACCGCGCCGATCCGGATGTTGACCGGGCGGCGGGTGATGGCTGGGCCGAGCGCAAGGAACTCGCCGCGGGCGAGGTCGCGGATCACCTCGGCCTGGCGGCGCTCCATGCCGAGCAGGTCGGCGGCGCGCAGCATGTCGATGTCGAGGAAGGTCCGGCCCATCAGGAAGTTGGACGCCTCCGCCGCGACATTCTTGGCGAGCTTGGCGAGGCGCTGGGTGGCGATGACTCCGGCGAGGCCGCGCTTGCGGCCGCGGCACATGAGGTCGGTCATCGCGCCCAGCGAGGCGCGGCGGGCGTCGTCGGCCACCTCGCCGGCCACCGCGGGCGCGAAGACCTGCGCCTCGTCGACCACCACCAAGGCCGGGTACCAATGCTCGCGCGGCGCATCGAACAGCGCCGACAGGAAAGCGGCGGCGCAGCGCATCTGGCCGTCCATGTCGACGCCTTCGAGGTTGAGGACGACCGAGGCGCGGTGGGCGCGGACCCGCGCCCCCAGCCGTTCGATCTCGGCGAGGCTATATTCGGCAGCGTCGATCGCGACATGGTCGAATTCGTCGCACAGCGACACGAAGTCGCCCTCCGGATCGATCACGATCTGCTGGACCAGGCCGGCGCTGCCCTCGAGCAGTCGGCGCAGCAGGTGCGACTTGCCCGAGCCCGAATTGCCCTGGACGAGCAGTCGGGTGGCGAGCAGCTCCTCGAGGTCGACCGCGGCCGGGTTGCCGCTGCCGTCGATTCCCATGTCGATCTTGGCAGTCATCGCATCGAGCCATGGCCGATGCGCGCTGGGATGGGCAAGGCGGAGGCGGCGAAAGGACGCCGAATCAATCGCTTTGCTGTGGATTAGTCGGGCTTGCCGTGGTCCGGCGCGGACGGCGGCTCCTGCTCGTCCACGTGCTCATCCACGGCGCGCTGCTGCGCCTTGCGGCGACGCAGGTTCGCGCGCAGCGCTTCGGCAAGCCTCTTTTCACGCTCGGGATCTTGCGCCATATGCGCCGCACCTAGAGCGGACGCGGCTCCTGCCGCAACCCGCCTTGACGTATGCCGGGCGAGCGGCCATAGCGCCGCCCCTGCGAGACGTGCTGCCGTAGCTCAGTGGTAGAGCGCATCCTTGGTAAGGCTGAGGTCGTGAGTTCAATCCTCACCGGCAGCACCACTCGCCCCAGCGGTTCTTGAACGGGGAAAAGCCTGGTTCAGGCCGCGCGGACCAGCGGCATCGTGATCGTCTGGCGATCGTCCGGATATTGCGAGGCTTTGACCGCGAAGATCTGGGCGAGCTCGAGATGGCGTTCGCGCGCGGCGTCGGTCACGGCACGTTGGGCGCGACCGCGCTCTTCGGCGGCTCGGCGCGTATAATAGCGGAAGTCCGATTCCATGCGGGCTTGCCCTCCCAACCCGATCCGGGAACTAACACGGATCAGTCTGACGTAAAACGCTTCGGGTTAACCACACGTAAAAAGCCGAGGAATTGCCCGCAGACCCGGCTCTCGCTTAAGGGAGCGCAACTTCTGGCAAAAGAGGACTACCGCTCGAACATGGCCGGTCACAGCAAATTCAAGAACATCATGCATCGCAAGGGCGCGCAGGACAAGAAGCGCTCGGCGATGTTCTCCAAGCTTTCACGAGAGATCACGGTGGCCGCGAAAATGGGCGCGCCCGATCCCGACATGAACCCGCGCCTTCGCGTGGCTGTGCTCGCGGCCAAGGCCCAGTCGATGCCCAAGGACAATATCCAGCGCGCGATCGACAAGGCGACCGGCGGCGATGCCGAGAATTACGAGGAGCTTCGCTACGAGGGCTTCGGCCCGGCCGGCGTGTCGCTGATCGTCGAGGCGCTGACCGACAACCGCAACCGCACCGTGACCAACGTGCGCACCATCTTTTCCAAGAATGGTGGCAATCTCGGCGCGCCCGGCTCGGTGAGCCACGGCTTCGACCGTCTCGGCCTCATCACCTATCCGGCGGGCGCCGGCTCCGCCGATGACGTTCTGGAAGCGGCGATCGACGCGGGCGCCGACGATGTCGAGAGCGACGACGAGGGCCACGAGATCTGGACCAGCGTCGACAATCTCCACGGCGTCGCCAAGTCGCTCGAGGCCGCGCTCGGTGAACCGGAAAGCGTGAAGCTCGCTTGGCGCCCGCAGAATTCGGTCGAGCTTGGCGAGGACGACGCCGCGCAGCTGATCAAGCTGGTCGACGCGCTCGAGGACGACGACGACGTCCAGACCGTGTGGGGCAATTACGAAATGTCCGACGAGGTCATGGAAAAGGTCGCCTGACAACCTTGATTGTTGCTGGTTTGTTCCATCTGGGCTAGTGTTCGGCCTCCACTTAGCCCCTCCCCTTCAGGGGAGGGGTTGGGGTGGGGGAGTCCAGAAGTGACCGAAGCCGAACTCCTCGACCGCGCCCGCCACATGCGCAACAATCCCACAGAGTTCGAGAAGCGGCTGTGGCGACATCTGTCCGGCAATCAGATGGGCCACAAGTTCCGCCGCCAGCACGTGATCTTTCCGTACATCGTCGACTTGTTCTGCCCAGCAAAGGGCTTGGCGGTGGAGGTGGACGGCGAGACGCATGCGCACGAGCGAGATAGACGGCGGGATGCGCGACTGGCCGAACTGGGATTCAGAACGATCCGGGTTACCAACGACGACGTGCGAGACAATATGGATGGAGTGCTCTTGGCGATCCTCCGTGTCGTCCGCCACATGCCGGATCGCTGGCCAGGCCCCACCCCAACCCCTCCCCTGAAGGGGAGGGGCTAGTGGGCGACCTGCCCTATCCCGCATTATACGCCACGCATGGCGGGATCTGGATCGCGCGCGCGGACGGCGTGACCGAGGCGGTCGGGCGTGGCGAGGCGATCTCGCGCGCGGCCGACACGCCGATGATCCTCATGAACGCGCCGCTGGTGGGGAGCAGGCTCGGCTATCCCGACCTGTCCGGGCTCGACCTGCTCGAACTGTTCGCGTTCGTCTTCCCCGCGCGCTTCGCGGTGCCGACGCCGCATGGCCTGGCGCAGGCGCTCGAACTAGAGCCGCCGGCGTCCGATGCGGAGGCGGCCGACTTCCTGCGAAGGGCCGCGGCGAAACTCCTTGCCGTGCTCGACGGCGACTGGCCGGAGCGTGAAGGCGCGTGGACCAGCGCCCAGGCGCTCGGCCGGCTGCGCTGGCCCTGGGCGGCGGCGGTGCTGCAGCGGGTGCGCAGGCCCGAGCGGGACGAGCGTTGGCTGTTCTCGCGCCTGCCCGAATGGAGCGAGGCCGCCGGGCGCGGGCCGCCGCGCAACGTGCGCATCGATCCGGCCGAGGTCTCCGAGCGGTTGACCGAACTGACTGGCACGGGCGCCGAGCCGCGCCCGGGGCAGCGGCTCTATGCCGAGACCGCGGCGGCGGCGTTCGATCCGCGCCGGACCGCGGGGGAACCGCACATGTTGCTCGCCGAGGCCGGCACCGGAATCGGCAAGACGCTCGCCTATCTCGCCCCCGCCTCGTTGTGGGCCGAGCGCGCCGATGGCGCGGTGTGGGTGTCGACCTATACCAAGGCGCTCCAGCGCCAGCTCACCCGCGAGGGCGAGCGGCTGTTCCCCGACCCCGCCGAGCGGCGCGCCAAGATGGTCGTTCGCAAGGGCCGCGAGAATTATCTCTGCCTGCTCAATCTCGAGGACGCGCTTCAGGGCGGCTTCTCGGGCCGAGCCGCGATCCTCGCCCAGCTCGTTGCGCGCTGGGCGGCATACAGCCGCGACGGCGACATGGTCGGCGGCGACCTGCCCGGCTGGCTGCCCAGCCTGTTCCGCCGCGCCGGCGCGACTGCGCTGACCGACCGCCGCGGCGAATGCGTCTATGCCGGCTGCGCGCATTACCGGAAATGCTTCATCGAGCGGTCGACGCGGGCGAGCCAGGATGCCGACATCGTCGTCGCCAACCATGCGCTGGTGATGGTCAACGCCGCGCGCGGCCGGGAGACCGGTGCTGCGCCCACGCGCCTCGTCTTCGATGAGGGCCATCACCTGTTCGATGCCGCCGATTCGACCTTCGGCGCGGCGTTGTCCGGACAGGAAGCGATCGAGCTCAGGCGCTGGATCCTGGGGCCGGAGGGCCGCTCGCGCGGGCGTCGGCGCGGCCTCCAGGCGCGGCTGATGGACGTGATCAGCTATGACGAAGCCGGCGCCGATGCGGTCGCGGCGGCGGTCGCTGCGGCGCAGGAGCTGCCCGGCGACGGCTGGCTCCAGCGGATCGGCGAAGGCGCGCCGTGGGGACCGGTCGAGGCCCTTCTGCTTGCCGTTCGCCACAGCGTCTATGCACGGGCGACCGCCCAGGAATCGGGCTTCGGCATCGAGACCGAGCTCGCCGAGCCCGACGGCGCCTTCGTCGCCGCGGCCGGCGAGGCGGTGGCGGTGCTGGAGCGGCTGATGCGCGCGCTGGTCGCGCTCGGCAAGCGGCTGGAGGCGGTGCTGGAGGATGCGCCCGACTGGCTCGATGGACCGGCTCGGGCGCGGGTCGAGGGCGCATTGTCGGGCCTCGCCTGGCGCACCCAGACGATCGCGTCCTGGATCGCGCTTGCCGGACGTGTCGGCGGCCCGGCGGATCCCGACTTCGTCGATTGGCTCGCGGTCGACCGGGTCGAGGGCCGTGAGTTCGACGTCGGCCTCCACCGCCGCTGGCTCGATCCGACCCGCCCGCTCGCCGAGGCGGTGCTGAAGCCGGCGCATGGCGTCGTCGTCACCTCGGCGACGCTGCGCGGCGGTGAGAGCTGGGACGCAGCCGAGGCGCGCACCGGCGCAAGCCATCTCGGCCGTGCCGTCCACTTCGCCGCGGACAGCCCGTTCGACTATGCCGCCAACAGCGAGGTGCTGATCGTCACCGACTTGAAGCGCGGCGATTTGCCCGCCTTGTCAGGTGCCTACGCCCGGCTGATCGAGGCTGCCGGCGGCGGCACGCTCGGCCTGTTCACCGCGATCAACCGCCTGCGCGCGGTCCACGCCCGAATCGCCGACCGCCTCGCCCGCGCCGGACTGCCGCTCTACGCCCAGCATGTCGACCCGATCGACACCGGCACGCTGGTGGACATCTTTCGCGACGACCCGACCGCGAGCCTGCTCGGCACCGACGCGCTTCGCGACGGAGTCGACGTGCCCGGCCATTCGCTTCGGCTGGTGGTGATGGAGGGCATTCCCTGGCCCCGTCCGACCGTGCTCCATGCCGCGCGCCGAGCGGTCGGCGGCGGCAGCGCGTATGACGACCGCGTCGTGCGCGCACGGCTCGCCCAGGCGTTCGGCCGGCTGATCCGCCGCGGCGGCGATCGCGGCCTGTTCGTCCTGCTCTCCTCGGCGGCGCCGACGCGGCTGATGACCGCCTTCCCACCTGGCGTCGCGATCCGGCGGGTGCCGCTCGCCGAAGCGGTCGAGCGTGTGCAGACGTGGCTTCCAACCGAGCCGGCGTTGCGGCAAGAGGAGCCCGTCTAGAGGGGCTCCAGCCACACGCATGAAGGTTCTGACGTTGCTCAGGCACGCCAAGTCGGGCTGGGACGACCCGGTCTCGCGCGATTTCGACCGGTCCCTGAACAAGCGTGGGCGCAAGGCCGCGCGGGTCGTCGGCCGCGCGATGCGCGAGCAGGGCCTCGCCTTCGATGCGATCATCGCCTCGCCGGCGGTGCGTGTGGTCGAGACCCTGCGCGACGTCGGCGACGGCTACGGTCATGCGCTGGAACCGGAGCAGGACCAGGCTCTCTATCTCGCCAGTCCGGCCGTGCTGCTCGAACGCATCCACCATGTCGACGACGCCGTGGAGCGGCTTCTCGTCGTCGGCCACAATCCCGGGCTCGAGCAGCTGACCTTGCTCCTCGCCGGCCGCGGCGAGGGCGGGCTCCGGCGCGAGGCCGAGCTCAAATATCCGACCGCGACGCTGGCCGAGATCCGTTTCGACGTCGACCGCTGGGCCGATGTGGCGGCCGCCGGGGGCACGCTGACCCGTTTCATTCGCCCGCGCGATCTCGACCCGGAGCTCGGACCCGAGGCCTAATCTTCTAGGTCGGTCTTCAGCCGGTCGAGCAGGCTCACCGCGCTTTTCGCATAATCGCCGATCCAGCGGTCGTGGATGTGCTTGATCGGCAGCGGGTTGAGGTAGTTCCAACGCTCGCGCCCCGTCCGCTCGGCAATGACTAGATCGGCTTCCTCAAGCACTTTGAGATGCTGCATCACCGTGCAGCGATCGAGCGGCGCGAATCGAGCGCATAGCTGCCCGGTCGTTTGCGGCCGATCTTTTAGCGCGTCGAGCATGGCGCGCCGGACGCCGGCACTCAACGCCTTGAAAATACGGTCCTCTTTGTCGCCGATTGACATGTTATAGAATTATAACATAAAGCGGCGGCGCACAAGGAGGAGGATGGTCATGGACCTCAAATTCAAGGTCTCCGCGCGCATCGCCAAGCCGGTCGAGGATGTGTTCGAGGCCGTCGCCGACCCGGGCAAGCTGTCCCGCTACTTCACCACCGGCGGCGCCAGAGGCCGGCTCGAGACCGGCGCGACCGTCACCTGGTCCTTCCACGATTTCCCCGGCGCTTTTCCGGTCGAGGTGGTCGAGGTCGTTCCGAACGAGCGGATCGTGCTGCGCTGGGAAGCGACCGAGGGCGAGGTCGACAAGGAAGCCGGCACTTACGAGCCGGGCGGCTACCAGACGACGGTCACCATGACCTTCGCCCCGCTCGACGACGGCCGCACCCTGGTCGAGATTTCCGAGGAAGGCTGGCGCGAGACGCCGGGAGGCCTCGCGGCGAGCTACGGCAATTGCATGGGCTGGTCGCAGATGCTGTGCGCGCTCAAGATGTGGGTCGAGCACGGCATCAACATGCGCGAGGGCATGTACAAATAGCTGCGGGACCGGGCCGGTAGGGGGAGGGCTGCCTGCGATGGACAAGGCCAAGGTGACGCGGATCGTGCACGACGTGCCCCGCTCGCACACGATCTACGAGACCGACTATCTTCATCTCGGCATGTGGCCGCACCGGCACATCCTGGACGTGAACGTTCACGTCGGCGCCGCCGGCTTCAGCATGGGCCTGCCGCTTACGCGCGTGGAATCGGCGAAGGTCGATGCCGGCGAATGGGCCTATTTCGACGCCTTGGCCGCGGCGGTCCAGGACAATCCCTTCCGCTACGCCAGCGTGCCGATCGATACATCGTCCCTAGGGACGGATTGAGGATTCAGGCGCCGCTCTCTTCAAGGGCGGCGACGAGCGCGGCGCGGATCGAGCGCAGCCGCTCCGCCGCGAAGGCATCGCGCGGGCCCGCCTGCGGGGCAGCGACAGCAGGCGCTGGCGCCGGCGCAGGCGTATCGAGCGCCAGCTTCGGCGGCGCCTCGGCGGCCGTTGCGCGCTTCTCGCCGAGCACGCGCTGGACGCCGCGGATCGTGTAGCCCTCGCTGTTCAGCAGATGGTGGATGCGCCGCGCCAGAGCGACGTCGTCAGGCCGGTAATAGCGGCGGTTGCCGGCGCGCTGGAGCGGCCGTAGCTGCGGAAACCGCGTCTCCCAATATCTCAGGATATGCTGGGGAACGCCTAGCTCGCCAGCCAGCTCGCTGATCGTGCGGAAAGCCTGCTCGCTCTTGCCCGCCATGGCCTAGCCGGCGCGGGCGATCCGCTCGCGCATGATCTGGCTGGCACGGAAGGTCAGCACGCGGCGCGGCGCGATCGGGACTTCGACCCCGGTCTTCGGGTTGCGGCCGATGCGCTCGCCCTTGTCGCGCAGGATGAAGCTGCCGAACCCGGAAATCTTCACATTCTGGCCCTCGGACAGGCCGTGGCACATGTGATGAAGAATGCGCTCGACGATGGTGGCGGATTCGGCGCGCGACAGTCCGATCTCGCGATGGACCACATCGGCGAGGTCGGCGCGGGTCAGCGTACCCGCGGCCTCCGGCTTTCTCATGGTGCCTGCATCCGCCATTTCTTCCCCCCGGGGAACTTGTGCTTCGATACAGGACGATAGTCCCAATGCCTCAGAGGCGCAATGCGCCTGCGGGCATTACGAGGGTTAATAGCGGACCGCCGCCGCGCCCCATGTGAAGCCGCCGCCCATCGCCTCGAGCACGAGCAGGTCGCCGCGCTTGATGCGGCCGTCGCGGATCGCGGTGTCGAGCGCGAGCGGGACCGAGGCGGCCGACGTGTTGGCGTGCTGGTCGACGGTGACGATGACTCGCTCCGGAGCGAGGCCAAGCTTCTTGGCGGTCGCGTCGAGGATGCGCTTGTTGGCCTGGTGAGGGACGACCCAGTCGACTTCGGACGCCTCGTGCCCGGAGGCGACCAGCACCTCGTTCAGCACGTCGGCGAGATTGACCACCGCATGGCGGAACACTTCCTTGCCCTTCATGCGGAGCTTGCCGACGGTGCCGGTCGTCGACACGCCGCCGTCGACATAGAGCAGGTCGTTGTGGCGGCCGTCGGCATGGAGCCGGGTGGCGAGCACGCCCTGGTCGCGGGTCTGCTCGGCCTTGAGGAGGATCGCGCCGGCGCCGTCGCCGAACAGGACGCAGGTGGTGCGGTCCTCCCAGTCGAGGATCCGGCTGAACGTCTCGGAGCCGATGACCAGGGCGTAATCGGCCATTCCGCCCTTGATCATGTTGTCGGCCACCGACAGCGCGTAGAGGAAGCCGGTGCACACCGCGGCGACGTCGAAGGCGATGCAGTCGTTGATGCCGAGCATCGTCTGCACCCGGGTCGCGCTGGCCGGGAAGGTCTGGTCGGGCGTTGCGGTGGCGAGGACGATGAGGCCGACCTGCTGCGCCTCGACGCCGGCATCGGCCAGCGCCTTGCGCGCCGCCTCGGTGGCAAGCGTCGCCGTGGTCTCGCCGTCGGCGGCGATGTGGCGCGCCTCGATGCCGGTGCGCTCGACGATCCATTCGTGGGTGGTGTCGACTCGCTCGGCGAGCTCGGCATTGGTGACCCGGCGCGGGGGCAGGGCCGAGCCGGTGCCGGCGATTACGGAACGGCGAATAAGGTCAGTTGTCATTGCGCTGCAGCGGCTCGCTTGGTCTGACGGCTCGGGACATGGCCCAGATCCTCCTCGATCCGCTCGAGGATCTCCTGGCGCACCATGCGCGCGGCGACGCGGATGGCATTGGCCATGCCGACATCGTTGGCGCTGCCATGGCTCTTCACGACAACGCCATTGAGGCCGAGAAAGACCCCGCCATTGTGATTGTTGGGATCGAGGGTCGACCTGAGCAGGCGCGTCGCGGGCCGCGAGATCAGGAAGCCGACCTTCGAGCGGATCGAATTGGCGAAGGCGCGGCGGATGAGGTCGCCGACGAAGCGGGCGGTGCCTTCCATCGTCTTCAGCGCGATGTTGCCGGAAAAGCCGTCGGTGACGACCACGTCGATGTCGCCGCGCGACATCTTGTCGCCCTCGGTGAAGCCGTCGAAGCGCATGCGCAGGCTGTCGGCGGCGGACAGGATGGCGGCGGCTTCCTTGAGCTCGTCGGTTCCCTTCACCGCTTCGGTGCCGATGTTGAGAAGCCTCACGCGCGGCTCGGGCAGGTCGAGGACGACGCGGGAGTAGGCTGCGCCCATCACCGCGAACTGGACGAGATTGTTGGCGTCGCACTCGGTGTTGGCGCCGAGATCGAGCATGACGACGTCGTTGTCGCCGAGCGTCGGCATCATCGCGGCGAGCGCCGGGCGGTCGATTCCGGGAAGGGTGCGCAGCGCGAGCTTGGCCATCGCCATCAGCGCGCCGGTATTGCCCGCCGACACGACGGCGTCGGCCTCCTTGGCCTTCACCGCCGCGATCGCCTGGCCCATCGACGTGGTCTTGGAGCGGCGCAGCGCCTGGCTCGGCCGCTCCTCGCCGCTGATCTGGTCGTCGCTGTGGATGATCCGACAAGCCGACGCGAAGTCGCTGCCCTCGCGCTTCAGCTCAGCCTCGATCAGCGCCTGGTCGCCGAACAGCAGGAAGGACAGGTCCTTGCGGCGACGCCATGCGCGCGCGGCGCCGGCGACCGTGACCGCGGGGCCCGAATCGCCACCCATCGCGTCGATTGCGATCCGTGGCCCGCTGCCCAATTAAGCTGTCCCCTGTTGCAGGCCCGCCAGAGGTCAGGCCTCGGTCGAGACGATCTCGCGGCCGTTATAGTGACCGCAGCCGCGGCACAGATTGTGCGGCAGCTTGAGCTCGCCGCAATTCGGGCACTCCTGGAAGCTCATCGGCTTGATGGCGTCGTGGCTGCGACGCATGCCGCGCTTCGACGGCGTCGTTTTTCTTTTGGGAACGGCCATGGCGGCTACTGCCTCTTTCGATTCGAACCTGATGTGGCGAGCGCGGAGCCGCGGGTCAACGGCTTGAAGGCCATTGCACCGCCACGCTTCCCGATGCTCGCGGAAGGCTGCGCCCTATAGCGAATTTGGCGGCCGTTGCAAGCGCCGCGGGGGCGTGCCAAGCGGGTCGCAACCAGGGGAGGCCTTTCTACATGATCCTGCCGATCGCGCTCACCGCCGCCGGCGCCGCCGCATTGCTGCACATCTGGCTCAGCATCCGCGTGTCGCACATCCGCCGCACGCAGAAGATCCTGCATGGCGACGGCGGCAATCCGGGCATGCTGCGCCGCATGCGCGCTCATGCCAATTATGCCGAGAACGCGCCGATCTTCCTGGTCCTGGTCGCGCTGCTCGAGCTCGCCGGGGGGCGCGCCGAATTCCTTTGGGCGGCGACGATCATCTTCTTCCTCGCCCGGATCCTCCACGCCTTCGGCATGGACAGCGACAAGCTGTCGAAGCTCCGCCTCGCCGGGGTCATCGGCAGCTGGCTGGTTCTGCTCGCGCTCGGCGCCTGGGCGATCACGCTGACCTACACCCAGATGCAGCCGCCGCCGCCGCGGCAGGAAGCGCCGATCCTGAAAAGCTAGCGCGCGCCGCGCTCGGGCGGCACGAATTCCAGCTCGGCGAAGCGCCAGCGCCGCTCCGGCTCGCACGGCCACAGCGAATCGAGGTCGATGCCTCCCGGAGGCGGGTTCACGCCGTGCACCTCGGCAAGGATGTAGCGGCCCGATTCCCGCAGCCTGATCTCGCCCTCCGGCCAGCGCCGCTTCAACTCCTTGGCGAGGGCGTCGGCGTCCGCCGCCATGTCCGACGAGCCGAGCGCGCGCGGAACGCCGTCGGCGAGCTCCGCCGCGGCCGAGCGCAGCGCCTTCACGCCATCCTGCAGGATGCTGGCCGATATCACCGCGGCGGCCGCCGCGTCGGCCCACCAATAGCCGAGGCCGACGCCGATCACGCCGCCGACTCCGGCGAGGCCGGTCATCCAGTCGGCTTTCTGCATCAGCGCATCCGTATGCAGCACCTCGTCATGCGCTCGGCGCGCGACCGGCAGCTTCATGCGCCCGAGGATCAGCGGCGGGACGACCGAGTAGAGCAGGGCCGCCACCATCACCCAGCCGAGCCAGACCTGCTGACCGAACAGGAACACCGACGGAATCGTGATGTGCTCGCGCATCGCCAGGGTGCGCAGGGCCTCGAACAGCAGGGTTGCGCCCATGATCGTCAGAGCCGTGGCCGCGATCAGGAAGGCGATGCTGTGGGCGCGGTCGTAGCCGTGCGGGAACAGGCGGGTCGGCTCTTTGCACTCCAGCTTGAGCGCGATCAGCAGCACCACCGACGGGACTATGCTGAGCAGGTCCTCGACAAATGCCGTGCGCATCGCCTGGCTGGAACCCATGGCGAGGAACATCACGATCACGATCGAGGTCATCCAGGCGATCGTCCACCACGCCAGACGGCGCGCGCGGGCGATGTCGGCCTCGATCTCGGTGGGGAACGGCTCGGTCATGACGGCGTCGACAGGGCCCGCGCCTCGCGCTCGATCAGCATGATCCAGCCATTTTCGCCGTTGCGCGCCGCGGCCGTCGCCTCGATCTCGCTGTCGCCTTCGCTTCGCGTCGCGATCGGCGGCAGCAGGTGGACGCGCCGGTACCAGGGGCTGGCGCGGTCGAACTCGCCGACGACGAGGTCGAGCTGGCCGGCCTCCAGCCGCAGCAGCAAGGCTTCGGCGGTGCCATCCTCGACCCGCGGACGGCCTCCGGCCGCGGCGCTCGAGCGTTCGACGAAATCACGCAGCCGGGCGAAGTGGGGAGATTGCGCGGCCGCGGCGATCACGCCGACCCGCACCTCCTGCATCTCGGCGATCCGCTCGAGCGTCCCTTGCTGGTCGCGCGGCACGCCGCCGCATCCGGCAAGTGCCAGAAACGCAAGAAGAAGTGCCGGCAGCTTCATAACGGGGCTGCAACGCCCCCCTCGCAATTAGCGTTCCCGGCGAGTCAGGCCCGCGCGAGCACCCGGTCGCCGACGAACGGATTGGTCTGGCGCTCGCGGCCGAAGGTCGAGGCAGGGCCGTGGCCGGGCACGAAGACGGTGTCGTCGCCCAGCGGCCACAGCTTGCCGGTGATCGCGTCGATGAGGTCCTGATGGTTGCCCATCGGAAAATCGGTGCGGCCGATCGAGCCCTGGAACAGCACGTCGCCGACGATCGCCAGCTTCGATTCCGGATGATGGAAGACGACGTGGCCCGGCGTGTGGCCGGGGCAGTGATAAACGTCCAGCGTGAGGTTGCCGACCGTCACCTGGTCGCCGTTGACCAGCCAGCGGTCGCTCTCGAACGGCTTGCCGGTAATGCCGTAGGCGCGGCCGTCATCCTCCAGCCGAGCGATCCAGAAGCGGTCGTCCTCGTGCGGCCCCTCGATCTTCACGCCGAGCTCGTCGGCGAGGATCTTGGCCGATCCGCAATGGTCGATATGGCCGTGGGTGAGCAGAAGCTTCTCGACAGTCACGCCGTGCTGCGCCGCCGCCGCCTTCAGCCGGTCGAGGTCGCCGCCCGGGTCGGTGAAGGCGCCCTTCATGGTCGCGGTGCACCAGATCAGGGTGCAGTTCTGCTGGAGCGGCGTCACCGGGATGATCGCCGCCTTGAGCGGTGGCTGAGTGGTCATGGTGCGGAGATGGCGGGCGCCGCGGCCCGATGCAAGCGCGCGCCGCTCTGCTATGACCGGGGCGATGACGATGCAGATCACCCGCCGCGCTGCCTTGGGCCTGGTCACCGGCGGCCTCGCCGCGCCAGCCTTCGCGCAGCGCCGGCGCGAGCTCGACGTGCCGTTCGTGCCGACTCCGCACAGCCTCGTCGAACAGATGCTCGACCTCGCCGGAGTGACGGCCGAGGACTATCTGGTCGACCTCGGCTGCGGCGACGGGCGTATCGCTGTTGCGGCGGGGCAGCGCGGCGCCCGCGCGCTTGGCGTCGATATCGAGGCGCTGCGGATCCAGGAGGCGGCCGCGGCGGCGCGGGTCGCCGGGGTCGAGGGGCGCGTGCGCTTCCGCCGCCAGGACCTGTTCGCGACTCCGATCCACGAAGCGAGCGTGGTCGCCATCTACCTTCTGCCCGACATCAACCTGCGGCTTCGGCCCAAGCTCCTGACCGAGCTGCCGGCCGGTGCGCGGGTCGTCAGCCACGCCTTCGACATGGGCGACTGGGCCGCCGACGCCGAGGAGGTTCATGACGGTCGCCGAATCTTCCTGTGGCATGTGCCGGCGGTGGCGGGCGGCAGCTGGGAAGTGACCGCAACCGACGGGAGCTACCGGCTGCTCGAACTGGAGCAACGGTTCCAGGAGGTGGCCGGGACGCTGAGCGGCGACGGGACGGTGCGCGCTGTCGTCGGAAGGCTGCGAGGCAGGCATCTCGTGCTTTCCGCGCAGGACGACGGCGCGCCCCTCGCATTGTCCGGAACGATCGATGGCGCCGACTTCCTGCCCGATGCCGCGGCCCGATCCGGGCAGGGCGGCTGGACCGGGCGACGCATCGCGTGACCGGACCCGGCGACCGGCTGCACCGCGCGACCCGCGGGCCTATGGCGGGGACCGTCGATCAGCTCGACGCGCCGTTCTGGTCCACCCCGCGGGAGCTGGTCGAGCACATGCTCGACCTCGCCGGGGTCGGGGCCACCGACAGGCTGATCGACCTGGGCTGCGGCGATGGCCGGATCGTCATCGCCGCCGCGCGGCGCGGCGCCGAGTCGCTCGGTATCGATGTCGACCCTTGCCGAATTGCCGAGGCCGAAGCGGGCGCCCGCGCGGCCGGCCTCGAGAATCGCGCGCATTTTCGAACCGAGGACCTGTTCGAAACCTCGCTCGACGGCGCCAGCGTCGTGACGCTTTACCTCGTGCCCCTGACCAACTGGCTGCTCGGCTACCGGCTTCAACGGGAGCTGGTCCCGGGCAGCAGGGTGGTCAGCCACGCCTTCCCCATCGTCGGCTGGCCGGCCGACGAGGAGCATGTCGTCGAGGGCCGCCACGTCTATCTGTGGCGCGTGCCGGCCGAAGCCGATCGGCCCGCGCCGGCTCCGATCCCGTTCGGGACGCCTGCCTAGCGCCCCCGCTCGCCCGCCGACGAGGCGCCGCCGCCCTGGGCGGGCGCGTTTCCGAGCAAAGTGCGGTCCCAGAACATCAGGCTGGTCCAGAACTGGTAGTCGGCGTTCTCCTTCTTGGCAAAGCCGTGGCCCTCGTTCTGGCCGATCAGGTGCCAGGCCTCGCGGCCGTTGGCGCGGACCGCGGCGACCATCTGGTCGGCTTCCGACGCGGGGACGCGCGGGTCGTTGGCACCGGTCACCACCATCAGCGGGATGTTGAGTTCGCGCGAGCGGGTCATCGGCGAGATGGCGAGCAGCCGCGCGCGCTCGGCGGGGTCGCGCTCATCGCCATATTCGACACGCCTCAGGTCGCGGCGATAGGATTGGGTGTTCTCGAGGAAGGTGACGAAGTTGGAGATGGCGACGACGCAATTGGCGCCGCGCAGGCGCGGGCCGTAATGGATCGCCGAGGCGTAGCACATATAGCCGCCATAGGAGCCGCCGGTGACGGCGATGCGCCCCCGGTCGAGCGCCGGATCGCGCTCTAGCACGTCGAGGAAGGCACCGATGTCGCGCACGCTGTTCTCGCGCAGAGCGGCGCCGTTATCGAGGCCGAGGAAGCGCTTGCCGTAGCCCGACGAGCCGCGGACGTTGGGGTAGAAGATCGCGATGCCCTGCTCGTTGAGCAGGTAGTTGTTGCGGCCGAGGAAGCCGGGCCGCGACTGGCCCTCGGGCCCGCCATGGATGTTGACGATCAGCGGGCGCGGCCCCGGGAAGCGGCGCGGATCGGGGCGGTAGAGGAAGCCTGAGACTCGCTCGCCGTCGAAGCTGCGGGTCTCGAGCAGCTCCGGCTCGACATTGGCGTTGGGGTCGAGGCCGCCGGTCTCGCTCTGGGTCCAGCGCGTGACCGCAAGCGTCTGCGGGTTGACCGAATAGGCGTCCGCCGGGCTTCGCGCCGAGGTGAAGGTGAAGCCGATGTCGCCCCACGGCGCGATCTCGAGGCCGCCGATCAGGCCGGCCGGCAGGTCGACCGGGCGCGAGCGGCCGCTCGCCGGATCGAGCAGGTACATGCGCGACCGGCCCGCCTCGTTGGCCGTATAGGCGATGAAGCGGCCGTCCTCGGCGATGTCGAAGCTCTCGACGTCCCAGTTCACGTCGGTGACGACCGGACGGAAGGCGCCGGTACGGATGTCGATGGTGCCGAGGCGCTGGAATTCCGAGCCTTCGTCCGAGGTGACCCACAGGGTGCCGTCCGGGGCGAACTGGGCGCCGCCATAAGCGATCGCGCGGCTGTGATCGCCGATCGGCGTCATCCGGCCGCTGGCGAGGTCGAGCAGGTGCAGGTTCGACTTGGTGATCGAGATATATTCGAAGACCAGCGCCTGGCGGCCGTCGGGCGAGAAATCGGCGATCGCCCAGCCGCCGCCGCTCACCTGCGCGACCATGCGGTTGGTCGACGGGTCGCGCGGGTCCATCACATAGAGATCGGAATCGGTGCCGTTGCGGCGGGTCGACGAATAGCCGATCCAGCGGCCGTCCTTGCTCCACGCGCCGAAATTGTTGCGGCTGGCGCCGTCGGTCAGCAGGGTGAGGCGGCCGTTCGCCAGCGTGTAGATCTGGTAGAATTCGTTGCCGCCGATGTCCTTCTGGACGAGCAGCACGTCGCCATTGGGCGACCAGCCGCCGCCGACCGGCTCGACCTCGAAGCTGAGCTGCTGGCGCATGCCCATCGGGCGGGCGACGCTGTGCATCTGAGCGGTGTTGCCGAAGCGGGTGGCGATGGTCATCGACCGGTCGCGCGCATTCCAGCTGGTGAAGCCGGCGGTGCGGAACTCCATATAGGGGCGGCTGCGCTCGGCGAGCTCGGCGGGAACGGGAGGAATGCCGTCGGCGGTGAGAGCGGCGGGTTTCTCGACGGCGCGCGGCGCGGCCGGCTGGGCGGTCTGGGCGATGGCGGCGCTCGCGGACGCGAGCAGGACGACGCCGAGCAGCTTCAGGCGCATTCAATCCCTCCCCGAAATGCTTGTTCTCTATGCGCTTGGCTTATCTGTCGGCACCGGGCTCCGCAATCGGCTCGACAAAAAGCGGGGGCGGCGGCATCGCTGCCCGCGTGACTAGTCGTCCACGCCTCCCGCTCGACCAGCCGTTCGTGCTGATCGACAATGCCCGCGGCGGCTCGGCGACCTTGCTGCGCGGTCCTGTCGACGTCATCACCGCGCACGCGCCGGGCGACGTGCCGGCGGCGCTGGAGCGGCTGCGCGACCTTGGCGGGCGCCATGCGGCGGGCTTCCTGTCCTACGAGGCCGGCCATGCGCTCGATCCCAAGCTCGCGCCGCTCGCCCGTCCGGCCGATGCGGACGGCGTGCCCTTGCTGTGGTTCGGCCTGTTCGATCGGGCCGAGCGCGTCGACGCCGCGGAGCTTCTGCCCGACGCCGCCGGCGCATGGTGCGGGCCGCCGCGGCCGCTGATCGACCGCGCCGACTATGACGCCGCGCTCGCCCGGCTCCATGAGCACATCCTCGACGGCGACATCTACCAGGCGAATTTCACCTTCCAGGCGGAGGTGAAGTTCGCCGGCCATCCGCTCGCCCTCTACGCGGCGCTGCGCGAGCGGGCCAAGGCGGGCTACGGCGCCGTTGTCTTCACCGGCACCCACTGGATCCTGTCACTGTCTCCGGAGCTGTTCTTCACGCTCGACCAGGGGGAATTGCGCGCTCGGCCGATGAAGGGCACCGCCCAGCGCGGCGCTTCGCTGGACGAGGACCAGGCCGCGATCGAGGAGCTGGCGAGCGATCCCAAGCAGCGCGCCGAAAACCTGATGATCGTCGACCTGCTGCGCAACGATCTGTCGCGGGTGGCGCAGCCGGGCAGCGTCGCCGTGCCCAGGCTGTTCACGGTCGAGACCTATCCGACCGTTCACCAGATGGTTTCGTCGGTGACGGCGCGGATCGAGCCCGGCCGCGACGCCGTCGACTCGATCCGCGCGCTCTTCCCCTGCGGCTCGATCACCGGCGCTCCGAAGCTCCGGGCGATGGAGATCATCGACTCGCTCGAGGCGGGCCCGCGCGGAGTCTATTGCGGGTCGATCGGCCGCATCCGGCCGGACGGCGGCGCGGCGTTCAACGTCGCCATCCGGACTCTCACCGTTCGCGACGGTGAGGACGTGGCGCGGCTCGGCCTCGGCTCGGGCATCGTCGCCGACAGCCGGGCCGGGTCCGAATGGCGCGAGTGCCTGGCCAAGGGCGCGTTCGTCGCCGCGCCGGGGCGCTTCGATCTGGTCGAAACGATGCGCCACGATTCCCACGAAGGCGTGGTCGACCTCGATCGCCACCTGGGGCGGATGAAGGCCAGCGCCGACGCGCTCGGTTTCGACTTCGATCGCCACGGCGCGCGCAACGAGCTTCAGGCGGCGGGCTTCGGCGCCGGCAACGCCAAGATGCGGCTGCTCCTCGCGCGCAGCGGCGCGATGGCGGTGGAGGTGGAGCCGTTGGGCGAGCCGCCGGTCGAGCCGGTGCCGGTCGCCGTGCGCCCGCTGCCGGTCCCGGCGCAGGATTTCCGCCTCAGGCACAAGACCAGCGACCGCGAATTCTACCGCGCCGCGCTGGCGGCGGCGGGGACCTATGAAGTCGCGTTCATCGATCCCGACGGCTTCCTCACCGAAGGCAGCTTCACCACCATCTTCGTCGAGCGCGACGGCGGCCTGCTGACCCCGCCTTTGTCGCTCGGCCTCCTCCCCGGTGTGCTTCGCCAGCGCCTGATCGACGAGGGCAGGGCGACCGAGGCGCCGCTGCGCGAGCGCGACCTCGAAGGCGGCTTCCTCATCGGCAATTCGGTGCGCGGGCTGATCCGGGCCAGGCTGGCCTAGAGCGGCAGGCTCGGCTCCAGCTCGGGCGCCGGCTCGTCGTTGCACAGTCCGGCGAGGGTGAGGCCGAGCAGCCGCACCGGCTTGGCGACCGGGACGAGCCGGTGGAGCAGGGTTCGGCCGATCGCCAGGAACTCCTCACGCCCCGCCACCGGCCGCGCCAGCGAGTGGGTGCGGGTGACGATCCGGAAGTCCTGATACTTCATCTTGAGGACGACGGTGCGGCCCTCGATTCCGCGGCCCTCCATGCGCGACCAGATGGTCTGGCTGATCCGCTCGAGCTCCGCCTCCATTCGGGCCGGATCGGTGAGGTCCTCCATGAAGGTGTCCTCGGCGCCGATCGACTTGCGCTCGCGGTCCGGCCTCACCTGGCGGTCGCAGATGCCGCGGGCGAGCCGGTAATAGGTCGGCCCGGAGCTGCCGAAATGACGTTCGAGGAAGGCGACGTCCCGCGCGGCGAGGTCGGCTCCGCTGACGATTCCGAGCCGCTCCATCTTCGCGGCGGTCTTGGGGCCGACGCCGTGGAAGCGGCTGACCCGCAGGCTGGCGACGAAGGCGGCGCCTCTCGCGGGCGTGATCACGCACAGTCCGTCGGGCTTGTTCTGGTCCGACGCGAGCTTGGCCAGGAACTTGTTGTAGGAAACTCCGGCCGATGCGGTGAGGCCGGTCTCTTCCCGAATTCGCGCGCGGATCTCCTCGGCGATGCGGGTCGCGATGCCGATCCCCTTCAGGTCCTCGGTGACGTCGAGATAGGCCTCGTCGAGGCTGAGCGGCTCGACCAGCGGGGTGTAGTCGGCGAAGATCGCGCGCACCTGCCGCGAGACCTCGCGATAGACGTCGAAGCGCGGCTTGACGAAGATCAGGTCCGGGCAGCGCCGCCGCGCGGTGACCGACGCCATGGCCGATCGCACGCCATAGACCCGCGCTTCGTAGCTCGCCGCCGCGACGACTCCGCGCTGCGAACCGCCGCCGACCGCGACCGGCTTGCCACGAAGTTCCGGATCGTCGCGCTGCTCGACCGACGCGAAGAAGGCGTCCATGTCGACATGGATGATCTTGCGCAGCTTCGGCGGATCGAGCGCGGCCTCTTCGTTCACGCTTTGTTTGTAGCGGCGGCGGCCGTGCGCCGCCAGCGGCTAAGATGGGTCAGTCGAGCTGGATCGCCCCGTCGCCCAGGTCGATGCCGCAGCGGCCGTCGCGGACCCAGCAAACCTGGCCGTAAAGCGGCTCGAAGCCCTCGAAATCGACTCGCAGCTTCTCGCCGATGCGCGGCTCGATTGGCGCCTCGAGCATGATGCCGCTGCCCGAGAGGTTGACGACCTTGGACAGAATTTTCTTACGGCGGAAGGTCACGGTGGCGCGCTCGACGACTCCGCGGAAGCGGTCCTCGCGGCGCTGATTGGTGGTGCGGCGCTCGCCGCGCGGAATGAGGATCGCGCTCAGGCTGACGTCGCCCGAGCCGCGCCGGCAATTTTCCTTCTTGGCGGCCGGACGAACCACCTGGCTCACTTCCCCAGCCTTCAGTGCGGAACGGAATGCGTTCATCGAACATGCGCCTCTTAATCGAACCGAGGCACCTCTATGACAGACAAGTTTTACTGAATTCCTAGCGACATGGGCGGCGGCGATGCCGGCCCGCCTCAACTGCGGCAGCACTTCCTTAACCGAACCGCGCTAAGCCTTTCGGGTTACAGCCAAGAGGCCAGATGTGCGGCGCGAAGAGCGACTACCCCTGGACGAGCCGGCGCGGCTGCACCCCAATGAGTGGAGCAGCCTTGAAGTTCGGGTCCTCGATCTGTCCAACAACGGCTTTCGGGCGGAGTGCGAAGCGCGGGTGACGGTTGGCAGTTGCGTCACCTTGGAGCTGCCCGGAATCGGCTCGGAGCTCGCTTATGTGACATGGCGCCGCGGCGACCGCTTCGGCGCCAAGTTCCGCCAGCCGGTCTCGATCGACCGCTGCGGCTGGTCGCGGCTTACCCGCCAGGCGGTTCTCGCGCGCATGCTCGTCGAGCGCGCCGCGGCGCGCACCGTCGGCCAATATGGCACCGAGTTCGAGCTTCGCCGCAAGATCCTCGACGGCCTGCCGATGGTGCGCGTCAACGGCGACTGACGGCGGGTTTCGCCGGCGGATTGTCCGGCATGTCGCCGCCTGCCATACCCGGCGCCATGTCCCGCCGCCGCCTCGGCTCTGCCGCCCTTGCTCTCGCCGCCATGATCGTGACCCCAAACGCTTCCGCCCAGGACCGGCCCCGAGTCCGCGAGGCCGGCATCGCCGTCGGCGTGATGCAGCCCGGGCCCCTGAACGCGATCACTGATGTTGCCGGGGTGCGCGTCGGCCATGTCACGCTGATCGAGGGGCGCGACATCCGCACCGGCGTAACCGCGGTCCTTCCGCATGGCGGCAACCTGTTCCAGGACAAGGTCCCCGCCGCCATCGCGGTCGGCAACGGCTTCGGCAAGCTGATGGGGTCGACCCAGGTCGCCGAGCTCGGCGAGATCGAGAGCCCGATCCTGCTCACCAACACGCTTAACGTCCCCGAAGCGGCCGCAGCGACGATCGAATGGACTTTGGCGCAGCCTGGCAACGAGGAGGTGCGCTCGGTCAACGCGATCGTCGGCGAGACCAATGACGGCTTCCTCAACGACATCCGCCGGCGGCGGGTCACCATCGCCGATGCCCGCCGTGCCATCGAGGCGGCGCGCGAGGGCCCGGTGGCGGAGGGCGCGGTTGGCGCGGGCACGGGCACGGTCGCCTTCGGCTACAAGGGCGGCATCGGCACCGCCTCGCGCCGGCTCGAGACGCGCCATGGCGGCTGGACCGTCGGAGTGCTGGTGCAGAGCAATTATGGCGGCGCGCTCACCATCGACGGGCTGCCTTACGACGCCTTGACCGGACGCCACGGCCTTGCGCCGCAGCGCCAGGGTTCGGGCGACGGCTCGATCATCATCGTCATCGCCACCGACGCGCCCTTGTCCGACCGCAACCTCGAACGGCTCGCCCGCCGCGCCTTCCTCGCGCTCGGCCGCACCGGCTCGCCGATGACCAATGGCTCGGGCGACTATGCCATCGCCTTCTCGACCCATGACGGGGTGCGGCGGACCGCGGCGCGGCGCGCGGCGGCGACGGCCTATCCCGAGCTCGGCAACGAGGCGATGACGCCGCTCTTCTTCGCCGCGCTCGAAGCCACCGAGGAAGCGGTGCTCAACTCGATGTTCCGCGCCGGCCGAATGGACGGCGCCCGCGGCACCATCGAGGCGTTGCCGATCGACGAGGTGCTTCGGCTGAGGCGCCAGGCCCGCTGACCCAGGCGCCGACCGGCGCCGAAACATTCATTTCCTGTTCACGCCGGATGATGTGATACTATCACATTCAAGGTGGGAGAGTGACTATGCGGCCAATCATCCTCACGACGATGTCGGCACTTATGCTCGCTGGCAGCATGCCGTCGCCGCTGATGGCGCCGGCGTTCGCCCAGGCGCGCGCCGAAGCGCCGGCGGGCGACCCGGACCGGATCTGCGCGCCCTATCTCGAGCGCGGGCTCGAGGAGATGAGCTATGGCCGCGGTCGCACCGGGCGCCTGTCCGGAGCAGCGCCGATGCCGACGGCGCCTCCTCCCATGCCGCAGGCGGGAATGGCGCAGCCGATGGCCGTGACCGGGACGCGCATCGCCCGGCCGGGCATCCCGATCCCGCGCGAGGACCGCGAGCGCTATGCCGGCGAGGAGGTCGCCGCGGTGCGCGCCGTCGCCGAAGAGCCGGTGTCCACCTTCGGAGTCGATGTCGACACCGGCAGCTACGCCAATGTCCGCCGCTTCCTCCAGGACGGCCGCATGCCGCCCCAGGCCGCGGTGCGCACCGAGGAGCTGCTCAACTATTTCCGCTACGATTATCCGCGGCCGAACGACCGAACGCGGCCGTTCAGCATCGCCACCGACATGACCACGACTCCGTGGAACTCCAACACGCGGCTTCTGCGCGTCGGCCTGCGCGGCTACGACATCGCCCGGCGCGATCGGCCGCCGGCCAACCTCGTCTTCCTGGTCGACGTGTCGGGCTCGATGATGAGCCGCGACAAGCTGCCGCTGGTGCAATGCTCGCTGGCATTGCTGGCGGAGCGCCTGAACCCGCGCGACCGCGTGTCGATCGTCGTCTATGCCGGCGCCGCCGGGCGGGTGCTCGATCCGACCAATGACAGGCGCCGGATCCAGGACGTGCTGATGCGGCTCCAGGCCGGCGGCTCGACCGCGGGCGCGGCCGGCATCCAGCTCGCCTACGACACCGCGCGCCAGAACATGATCCCGGGCGGAATCAACCGGGTCATCCTCGCCACCGACGGCGACTTCAACGTCGGCGTCAGCAACACCGAGACTCTGGTCGACATGGTCGAGCGCGAGCGCGCGGCGGGCATCCAGCTGACCACGCTCGGCTACGGCACCGGCAATTACAATGAAGCGATGATGGAGCAGATCGCCGACCACGGGAACGGCAATTACGCTTACATCGACAGCCCGCGCGAGGCTCAGAAGGTGCTCGACGAGGAGCTGTCGTCGACCCTGTTCACCATCGCCCAGGACGTGAAGATCCAGGTCGAGTTCAATCCCGCTTATGTCGCCGAATACCGCCTGATCGGCTACGAGAACCGCGCGCTTCGCGAGGAGGATTTCGACAATGACGCGGTCGACGCCGGCGACATCGGCGCGGGCCACCAGGTCACCGCGCTCTACGAGATCGTGCCGGCCGGAAGCCGCGGCTGGCTGCCGCAGCGCCGCTACGAAGGCAATCGGCGCCAGGCCGCCGGCGAGCAGGACGGCGAGATGGCGCATCTCAGGCTGCGCTACAAGCTGCCGGGCGAGAGCGAGAGCCGGCTGATCGAGCAGCCGGTCCATGTGCGCCTGGTCCGCCGCGCCGCCGCGCCGACCGGCGACACCGCCTTCGCGGCGGCAGTCGCCGCCTACGGCCAGCTGCTGCGTGGCGACACCAATCTCGGCCGCTTCACCTTCGCCGACGCCCGCGCCCTCGCCGGCCGTGCCCGCCTCGACGACTTCTGGCGGCGCGAGTTCATCGGCCTGACCGAGGCCGCCGAGCGCCACCTGCGCGAGGAACGGGCGGAGCGCTGACCCACCTCCCCGTTGCGGCTCCGGAACCTCCGCCGCGCCCGCACGCTCACGCGTGACGTGGCGTTGGTTGGAGGTTTCGGATGCAACGGATAGCGCAGTTGGAGACGTTCGCGCGCCTTGGTTACGCCGCGCGCGGCATCGTCTACCTCCTGCTCGGCTATTTCGCATTGAGCAGCGGCGGCGGCGAGGGCACCTCGACGGTGATCGAGCGGCTCCGCGACGTGCCCGCGGGCGGACTGTTGCTGATCGCGATCGCCGTCGGCCTGGTCGGCTACGGCCTGTTTCGCCTCTATAGCGGCTGGCTCGACCTCAACGGCGACGGCAACGATCCGGGCGGCCTGTTCAAGCGCTTCGGCCAGGCGGCCAGCGCCGTCACCCACCTCGCGCTCGCCTACTTCGCGGCGAAGACCGCCATGGGCCTGGAAGAAAGCGGCGGCGGCGCGCGCGAGGCGGCCGAGACCGCCTTCACCTTTCCCGGCGGCGCGCTCGCGGTCGGCCTCGCCGGCGCCCTGATCGTCGTCGCAGGCCTCGGCAATTTCCTCGAAGCGTGGAAGACGACGTTCCGCCGGCTGCTCGACGCCCAGGCGCCCGGCTGGACCTGCCATGCGGGGCGTGCCGGCTACGCCGCGCGCGGCGCCGTGTTCGTCATGATCGGCTGGCAGGTCATCGCCTATGCCGCCGGTCTGGACGATGGGCGGATCGGCATGGAGAGCGCCATGGCCGAGCTCAGCCGGCGCGAATGGCTGTTCACCGCCATCGCGACCGGCCTCGCCCTGTTCGGCCTGTTCAGCCTGGTCATGGCCGCCTTCGCCCGGATCCGCGACGAGAACGTCCTCGAACGGCTGAAGGCGGAAATCAGGCGCCGTTAGACGTCGAGATTCGCCACGTTGAGCGCGTTCTCCTGGATGAAGTCGCGGCGCGGCTCGACGACGTCGCCCATCAGGCGCGTGAAGATTTCGTCGGCGACGTCGGCCTGGGAGATCTCGACCCGGAGCATGGCGCGGTTGGACGGGTCGAGCGTGGTCTCCCACAGCTGCTCCGCGTTCATCTCGCCGAGGCCCTTGTAGCGCTGGACGCTGAGGCCCTTGCGGCCGGCGGCGAGGATGGCGTCGAGAAGCTCGGACGGGCGAGTGACCGCGACACCCTTGGCCGGGGTCGGCGCCGAATCCTCGTCCTGCTGGGCCTCGGTCTGGCCGATCACGCCCGGTCCGGTCTCGGCCTCGTCCTGGGCCGCCTTGGCCGCGCCTTTGAGCGTCACGAGACGCGACGGGCTGGCATAAGCGGCGGCCTGCTCGCCGGTGAGGCCGTGGAGCTTGCGCGCCTCGGCCGAGACCAGGAATTTGTGGTCGATGACGTGATGGTCGGTGACCCCGCGCCACAGCCGGTTGAGAACGATATTGCCGTCCTCGCCGGGCTCGGCGGTCCAGCGCGCCTCCTCGTCGGATGCGTTGAGCCAGGCGGCGGCACGGGCGATGGCGTCGCCGCGGCCACGAGTCTCGAGCGCCGGGTCGAGAGACCCGGTCAGCGCCAGCGCCTCGATGATCGCGGGATCGTAGCGGCGCGGCACATAGCCCATCAGAGCGCGCATGCGGCGGGCATGCTCGGCGAGGCTGCGCAGGTCATCGCCCGAGCGCGGCCCTTCCGCAGTCTCCAGCACAAGCGCGCCGACGCCCGCGTCGACGAGATAATCGTCGAGCGCGGCATTGTCCTTGAGATAGACCTCGGACCGGCCCTTGGCGACTTTGTAGAGCGGCGGCTGTGCGATGTAGAGGTGCCCGCGCTCGATGATCTCCGGCATCTGGCGGTAGAAGAAGGTCAGCAGGAGCGTGCGGATGTGGGCGCCGTCGACGTCGGCGTCGGTCATGATCACGATCTTGTGATAGCGAAGCTTGTCGATGTTGAAATCTTCGCGGCCGATTCCGGTGCCCATCGCCTGGATGAGCGTGCCGACCTCGCGCGACGACAGCATCCGGTCGAAGCGGGCCCGCTCGACGTTGAGGATCTTGCCGCGGAGCGGAAGAATCGCCTGGAAATGGCGGTCGCGGCCCTGCTTGGCCGAGCCGCCGGCCGAGTCACCCTCGACCAGGAACAGCTCGGACTTGGCGGGATCGCGCTCCTGGCAGTCGGCGAGCTTGCCGGGCAGCGAGGCGATGTCCATCGCGCCCTTGCGGCGCGTGAGCTCGCGCGCCTTCTTGGCGGCCTCGCGCGCGGCGGCGGCGTCGATCACCTTCTGGATGACCGAGCGCGCGACGTTCGGATTCTCCTCGAGCCATTCGGCGAGCTTGTCGGCGATCAGGCTCTCGAGCGGCTGGCGCACCTCGGACGAGACGAGCTTGTCCTTGGTCTGCGAGCTGAACTTGGGGTCGGGGAGCTTGACCGAGACGATCGCGGTCAGGCCCTCGCGCATGTCGTCGCCGGTAAGGCTGACCTTCTCCTTCTTCAGCGCGCCGGAACGCTCGGCGAAGCCGTTGAGCGTGCGGGTCAGCGCCGAGCGGAACGCGGCGAGATGGGTGCCGCCGTCGCGCTGCGGGATGTTGTTGGTGAAGCAGAGGACCTGCTCGTAATAGCTGTCGTTCCATTCGAGCGCGACGTCGATGCCGACCTCGTCGCGCTGGCCGGTGATGGCGAGCGGCTCGGGCACGATCGGGGTCTTGGCGCGGTCGAGATAGCGGACGAAGGCCGCGATTCCGCCCTCGTAGAACAATTCGACCGACTTCTCCTCCTCGTGGCGGGCGTCGGTGAGGACCAGGCGCACCCCGGAGTTGAGGAAGGCGAGCTCGCGATAGCGGTGCTCGAGCGTGTCGAAGTCGAACTCGGTGACGTTCTTGAACGTGTCAGTCGACGGCAGGAAGGTGACCCGCGTCCCCTTCTTGCCCTTGGGCGCGGGGCCGCGCTCGATCAGCGGCGCCTCGGCGTCGCCATGGCGGAAGCGCATCCAATGCTCGACTCCGTCGCGCCAGACGGTCAGCTCCAGCCATTCGCTGAGCGCGTTCACCACCGACACGCCGACGCCGTGGAGACCGCCGGAGACCTTGTAGGCATTCTCGTCCGAGGTGTTCTCGAACTTACCGCCGGCGTGGAGCTGGGTCATGATGACCTCGGCCGCCGACACGCCTTCCTCCTTGTGGATCCCGGTCGGGATTCCGCGGCCATTGTCCTCGACGCTGACCGATCCGTCGGCGTTGAGCGTGATCAGGATTCGGTCGCAATGGCCCGCCAGCGCCTCGTCGATCGCATTGTCGCTGACCTCGAACACCATGTGGTGGAGGCCCGAACCGTCGTCGGTGTCGCCGATATACATGCCGGGCCGCTTGCGGACCGCGTCGAGGCCCTTCAGCACCTTGATGGATTCGGCGCCGTACGTGTTCTCATTCGGTGATGTTGCCATGCCTAGGATATAGGAAGCGGAACCCGAAAAGGCGAGCAAAATGGAGTGGTTCGGCGCTCGCCACGCAAACGGACGAAGGGAGCGAACGCGATGAGGAATCTGCACCTGCTGGCGGCCTGCGGCCTGCTCCTGTCCTGCGCCCGCGGTGAGCCGGTTTCGGACAACCGCGCGGAGCCGCCCGCGGCCGCTCAGCCAAGCGCGGCGCAGCGCAACGAGACGGCGCCCGCCGCGCCGGCCGCAGAAACCTGGGTGCTGACCAGCGAGGGGCTGGGGCCGCTGCGGATCGGCATGACTCTCGCCGAGGTCACCGCCGCGGCGGGGCCAGATTCCGATCCGCAGGGAGTCGGCGGCCCGGAGCCGGAGAGCTGCGACCAGTTCCGCCCCGAGCGGGCGCCGAAGGGGGTGATCGTGATGGTCGAGGAAGGCCGCCTCACGCGCATCTCGCTGGACGAAGGCTCCCGCGTGGCGACGGATCGCGGCATCCGCGTCGGCGATCCGGCTGGGCGCGTGCGCGCCGCCTATGGCGCGGCGCTGAGCGAGAGCCCGCACGAATATGTCGAGGCGCCGGCCGCCTACCTCACCCACTGGGCCGGCAATGTCCGTCCGGGCGAGGGCGGCTATGTCGAGGAGCCGGCGGCGCGCGGTATCCGCTACGAGACCGACGAGCGCCAGCGAGTCACCGTCATCCACGGCGGCGGCACCAGCATCCAATATGTCGAGGGCTGCTCCTAGACGCGCTCGGCCGCGCCGGGGCTGATCCGGAACCGGGCCGCGTCGCCGCCGACGGTGTCGAACAGGGCCGGCTCCGTCCCGGTCATCCACACCTGGCCGCCGGTGCCGGCGAGCCGCTCGAACAAGGCGGCGCGGCGTGTCGGGTCGAGATGGGCGGCGACCTCGTCGAGAAGCAGGATGAGCGGGCGGCCGCTGCGCGCCCGGACCAGCTCTGCATGGGCGAGGACGAGATTGAGGAGCAGGGCCTTCTGCTCGCCGGTCGAGCTTCGCGCGGCGGGCTGGTTCTTGCCGGCATGAATGACGAGGAGGTCGGCGCGGTGGGGGCCGGTCAGCGTGCGGCCGGCGGCGGCATCGCGGGCGCGGCCGTCGCGAAGGGCCGTGGCGAGCGGCCCGGCCTCGCCGGCGCCGCCATTG
>NZ_JAANPA010000002.1 GCF_011320075.1 Sphingosinicella sp. YJ22
CCGCGGCGCCGACTCGCTGCGCGAGGCGCTGTCCGAGGCGGTCGCGGCGCCGCGCGGCGCGGGGTCGGCGCCGGATGCGCTTCCCGCCGTCCAGCGCCGCGCCCGCGAGCTCGCCCGCAAGGCGATCGTCAGCGAGACCGTCACCCGGCGCTGGACCCGCGGCATCGACTCCTTCGTGCTTCATCCGGTTTCCGGGCCGATCCTGTTCGCCGCGATCATGTTCCTGATGTTCCAGGCGGTGTTCGCCTGGTCGGAGGCGCCGATCGGCTGGATCGAGGGCGGCATCGCCGCGCTCCAGGGCCTGGTCACCGACGCGCTGCCCGACGGCGTGCTTCGCTCCGCGATCGTCGACGGCGTGTTCGCCGGCGTCGGCGCCGTCGTCGTGTTCCTGCCCCAGATCCTGATCCTGTTTCTGTTCATCATGGTGCTCGAGACGTCCGGCTACATGGTCCGCGCCGCGTTCATGATGGATCGGCTGATGGCCAGCGTCGGGCTGTCCGGCCACGCCTTCATCCCGTTGCTGTCGAGCTTCGCCTGCGCAGTCCCCGGAATCATGGCGACTCGCACCATCCAGGATCCCAAGCACCGGCTGACGACGATCCTGGTCGCCCCCCTGATGACCTGCTCGGCGCGGCTTCCGGTCTATGCGATCATCATCGGCGCGTTCATCCCGGCGACCAGTGTCGGCTGGGGCGTCGGCCTCCAGGGGCTCGTCCTGTTCGGCCTCTATTTCACCGGAATCGTCGCCGCCCTGCTCGCCGCCGCGGTCATCCGGCGCACCGTCACCCGGGGCACGCCGCAGGGCTTCATGCTGGAAATGCCCAAATATCAGATGCCGCACGTCCGCGACGTGATGATCGGCGTGTGGACCCGGGCGATGATCTTCCTGAAGCGCGCCGGCACGATCATCCTCGTCTCGACCATCGTGCTGTGGGGCCTCTTGTCCTTCCCGCAGCCGAAGGAAGGCGAGAGCGCGCTCGAGACCTCGATCGCCGGACGCATCGCCGGCGGGCTCGAGACCGTGGTTCGGCCGATCGGCTTCAACCACGAGATCGCGCTCGCGCTGATCCCCGCAATGGCCGCCCGCGAGGTCGCCGTGTCGGCCCTCGCCACCGCTTATTCGATCGACGCGGCGGACGAGGAAGCCGCCGAGCAGCCCTTGATCGAGCAGCTGCGCGGACGCTGGAGCCTGCCGACCGCGCTCGCCTTCCTCGCCTGGTTCGTGTTCGCCCCGCAATGCCTGTCGACCATCGCGGTGACGAGACGCGAGACCGCCGGGTGGAAATGGCCGCTGTTCATGATCCTCTATCTGTTCGTGCTCGCCTACGCCGCAGCCGGAATCACCTACTGGACGGCGGTCGCGCTGGGCCTCTAGGGTCGCTCCAAGCTTAGAGGAGAAGATTCATGGCCGGTTCGGTCAACAAGGTGATTCTGGTCGGCAATCTCGGGCAGGATCCGGAGTCGCGCTCGATGCCGTCGGGCGGCGAAGTGGTGAACTTCTCGGTCGCGACGTCGGAGAATTGGAAGGACCGCGACGGCAACCGCCAGGAGCGGACCGAGTGGCACCGGGTCGTGATCTGGAACGAAAATCTCGGCCGGGTCGCCAAGCAATATCTCAAGAAGGGCAGCAAGGTTTACCTTGAGGGCCAGCTGCAGACCCGCAAGTGGACCGACCAGTCGGGCCAGGACAAATATTCGACCGAGATCGTGCTCCAGCGCTTCCGCGGCGAGCTCGTCCTGCTCGACCGCCGCGAGGGCGGCGGCGGCGGTGGCGGCGGCTATGGCGACGACGATTATGGCAGCTCCTCGGGCGGCCGCTCCGACTCGTTCGGCAGCAGCGCGCCCCGCGGCGGCGGTGGCGGCAGCCGTCCCGCCCCGGCGTTCGACACCGATCTCGACGACGACGTCCCGTTCTGACGGCCCGTCTGTCCGTTACTTCCCGAGCTTGTCCTTGAGTGCGGCCAGGGCCCCGAATGGTCCCGCCTCGCCTTCGTCCTTCACCCCCGCCGCCTTGAGCGCCGCCTCGGCGCCCGGAGCGCGGGGATAGGGATCGAGGTGGAGTGCGAGGGTCTGGGCGACCGCCTCGCCGACATCGACCATTCCGGCGTCGCAGAAGATCACGTCCATCTCGTCCTCGCCGAGCTCGACCTCTTCCTCGCCGCCGCCGGCGGCCGGGGGCTGGCGAAAGTAGACCGTGAAGCGCTCGTCGATCTCGCCCGGGACGGGTTCGCCGGTCGCCACGCAGCTCTGCTCGACGGCTGCACGAACCCGGCCGCGCGCGACGATGTCGGCGCCGACGCGGCTCACCTCGACGTCGGCCTCCAGGCGGTTGAGAGCGACAAGCCCGAAACGCTTCGCGAGCGCGGCCCGCTCGGCCTCCCCGGCCTCGACATGGACATGCTTCGGATCGACCCCGATCGTGTCGGCGCGCACCGTCCGGCTCAATTCGGTTTCGCTCATGGCGTCGGCAGCCGCCCTTCGACCAGCGCGCTGTGCGACAGGCCGGCGAGCGCCTTGTCGAAGGCGGCGAGACGCGCGGTCACCAGCGCAAGCGCGTCGTCGCCCGGCGGGGCTTCGTGAAAGATGTTGCGATGCACGGCGGGCGAGAAATCATGCTCGGTGGAGGCCTCGCGGAACGCGGTCAGCCGTCCGCCCAGCGCGCCGACCATCCGCCCGACATGCTTGCCGACCGAATAGTCGCCCACTCCGATCTCCAGCAGGCTCTCGTCCATGTCGGCGATGAACAGCTCGGTGAGCAGCACCGAATCGCGCTTGGCCTCCGCGCCCTCCAGCCGCTCCATCCGGACCAGCAGCAGGGCGGTGACCGCCGCGAGCATGTCGAAGCGTCCGGTCACGGTGTCGGGCACCTGGCCTTCGCGATACCATAACGGGTCGCGCGCCGCGGCGACGATCGCCCGGTAGAGCGGCAGCATGCGGTCGCGTTTCCTGGCTCCCCCGACCAGGCGGGAGAACCAGCCGGGGCGGCTGCGGGCGGCAATGGGATCGGTCGACACGTTTTTCCTTGAAGGCGCGCTGCTTGCGCCGGTTGCTCGTTATTCATATTGGTCGGGCTAATCCAACGCTCAAGCCCGCTCTGTGCGCAGACGGCGCCGTCAGGAGTTTCAATGCCCATGTCCGTCAGGCCCCGCGCCCTCGCCGCTTTGGGTCTCTTCGCCTTGGCCAGCGCCGGCTGCACCTCGATCCGCGACCATCAGGGCTATGTCGTCGACGATGCCCTGATCGGCGCCGTCCAGCCCGGCATCGACAACCGCGAATCGGTCCAGGGCACGCTCGGCCGCCCGACCTTCGTCGGCCAGTTCGACCAGCGCGACTGGTATTATGTGTCACGCCAGACCAAGCAGCTCGCCTTCGCTCGGCCCCAGCCGACCCAGCAGACCGTGCTCCACGTCCGCTTCAACGACGCGGGCACCGTCGAGAGCGTCGAGCGCACCGGCCTCGAACTGGCCCGCGCCGTCGACCCGATGGGCGGCCGCACCCCGACTCTGGGCAGCAACCGCAGCTTCTTCGAAGAGATTTTCGGCAATATCGGCGCGGCCGGCGGCCGCGGCCAGGCCGGCCAGACCGCCGACAATCCCCAGTAAGTCGCCCTCTCCCGCTCGCGGGAGAGGGCGCTAGCGCGCGATCCCGCCCGCGGCGAGCACCGCGAGGGTCACCAGGTCCGATGCGGACGCCGTCATCGAGGCGATCTGGACCGGCTTGCGCATGCCGACCAGCATCGGGCCGATCATCGCGTCGCCACCCAGCTCCTTGAGCAGCTTGGCCGCGATGTTGGCGGTCTGCAGGCCCGGCATGATCAGCACGTTGGCCGGCCCGGTCAGTCGGCTGAACGGGTAGACCTTCTGCATCTTGGGGTTGAGCGCCACGTCGGGCGGCATCTCGCCTTCATATTCGAACGGCACCTCGCCGCGCGCGTCGAGGATTCGCACCGCCTCGCGGATCCGGTCGAGATAATTGCCCTCGGGATTGCCGAACGTCGAATAGGACAGGAAGGCTACACGCGGTTCATGCCCCATTCGGCGGGCGACCTCGGCGGTGTGGGTGGCGATGTCGACGAGCTGCTCGCCGCTCGGCCGCTCGGTCACCGTGGTGTCGGCGAGGAACACTGTGTGGCTCTGGCCGACCAGCACATGGATCCCGAACGGAGTGACACCCTCGACCGGGTCGAGCACGCGGCGCACTTCGCGCAGCGACTGGGCGTAGGGCCGGGTCACCCCGGTGATCATCGCGTCGGCCTCGCCCAGCTCCAGCAGCAGGGCGGCGAAGATGTTGCGGTCCTGGTTGACCAGGCGCTCAACCTCGCGGTGGAGATAGCCGCGGCGCTGGACCCTTTTGTAGAGGTGTTCGACCATCTCGGGCACGCGGTCATAGGTGCGGCTGTTGAACACCTCGATGCCCGTCGCATCCTCGACTCCGAGCGCGCGCAGCCGGTCGTGGACGTCCTCGCGGCCGACCAGCACCGGAACGCCATAGCCGCCGTCGCGGAACGCCATCGCCGCGCGCAGGACGGTATCTTCCTCTCCTTCCGCGAACAGCACCCTCTTCGGGTTCGTGCGCGCGGCTTCATAGGCAAGGGTGAGCACCGAGGTGGTCGGGTTGAGACGCGAGCGGAGCGCGGTCCGATAGGCGGCCATGTCGGGAATCGGCGCCCGCGCGACACCGCTGTCCATTGCCGCCTGGGCGACCGCGGCCGGCACCACTTCCATCAGCCGCGGGTCGAACGGCGCGGGAATGATATAGTCGGGGCCGAAGCTCTGCGCCTTGCCATAGGCCGCCGCCACTTCCTCGGGCACCGCTTCGCGCGCCAGCTCCGCCAGCGCCTGCGCCGCCGCGATCTTCATCTCCTCGTTGATCGTCGTCGCGCGCACGTCGAGCGCGCCGCGGAAGATGAACGGGAAGCCGAGCACGTTGTTGACCTGGTTGGGATAGTCCGAGCGGCCGGTGGCGACGATCGCGTCGGGGCGCGCCGCCTTGGCCTCGGGCGGCGTGATCTCCGGGTCGGGATTGGCCATCGCGAAGATGATCGGGTGGGGCGCCATCTTCTCGACCATCTCGGGCTTCAGAGCGCCGGCCGCGGACAGGCCGAGGAACACGTCGGCGCCGTCCAGCGCGTCCTCGAGGGAACGGCGGTCGGTGTCGACGGCGTGCGCTGACTTCCATTGGTCGAGATCGCCGCGCCCCTGATAGATGACTCCCTTGCGGTCGCACATCAGGACATGGTCGTGGCGCACGCCCATCGCCTTGATCAGCGCGGTGCAGGCGATCGCCGCTGCGCCGGCGCCGTTCACCACGACGCGCACGTCCTTCAGATCACGGTTGGTGAGGTGGCAGGCGTTGATCAGCCCGGCGGCGCTGATGATCGCGGTGCCGTGCTGGTCGTCGTGCATGATCGGGATGTTCATGCGGTCGCGCAGGGTCTGCTCGATGATGAAGCATTCCGGCGCCTTGATGTCCTCGAGGTTGATGCCGCCGAAGCTCGGCTCCATCAGCGCGACCGCCTCGATGAACTTGTCCGGATCCTCGGTGGCCAGCTCGATGTCGATCGAATCGACGTCGGCGAAGCGCTTGAACAGCACCGCCTTGCCTTCCATCACCGGCTTGGACGCGAGCGCGCCGAGATTGCCGAGGCCGAGGATTGCGGTGCCGTTGGAGATCACCGCGACGAGATTGCCCTTGGCGGTATAGTCGTAGGCCTTGCCGGGATCCTCGGCGATGGCGCGCACCGGGACGGCGACTCCCGGAGAGTAAGCGAGGCTGAGGTCGCGCTGCGTCGCCATCGGCTTCGACGCGATGATCTCGATCTTGCCCGGGCGGCCCTGCGAGTGGAATTCGAGGGCTTCGGCTTCCGAGAATTTGACGTTGCTGCCTTCGCTCATCGGCCGTCCCCCTTTTTGTCGTGTCGCCGGCGCGGTTCCGTCTATGCCGCATCGGCGGATGCCCGCAAGGCAAGAGTCCCGAACCGGCGTCGTCGCCTGCTCCTGTGGATTACGCCCAATGCGGCGTTCCGCATCCCTGTTCCATCCTCTAGGCTCGCGCCCATGGCCGCCCGCCCCCAGACCGACTCCGCGCCGACCCCGATGATGGCGCAATATCTCTCGCTCAAGGCGGAGGCCGAGGATTGCCTGCTGTTCTACCGGATGGGCGACTTCTTCGAATTGTTCTTCGATGACGCGAGGATCGCCGCCGCCTGCCTCGACATCGCCCTGACCGCGCGCGGCGAGCATGACGGCGCGCCGATCCCCATGTGCGGAGTCCCGATCCATGCCGCCGAGGCCTATCTCGCGCGGCTGATCAAGGCCGGCCACCGGGTCGCCATCGCCGAGCAGACCGAGAGCCCGGCCGAGGCCAAGAAGCGCGGCTCCAAGTCGGTGGTGAACCGCGCCATCGTTCGCGTCGTCACTGCGGGCACGCTGACCGAGGAGGCCTTGCTCGACAGCCGCGCCGCCAACTGGCTGGTCGCGGTCGCGCCGGCGGCGGAGACGGTCGGCCTCGCCGCCGCCGACATCTCGACGGGCCGCTTCGAGCTGACCACGGTCTCGCCGGCCGCCCTCGACGCCGAGCTCGCCCGCCTCGATCCCGCCGAGGTCATCACCCCTGAAAGCGCTCTTGCCTTCGCAGGAGCGCAGGTCGCGCAGCGTCCGCGCGCCGACTTCGACAGCGTCGCCGCGGAGCGCAGGCTGAAGGAGCGGTTCGGCATCGCCGCTCTCGACAGCTTCGATCGACCCGCCCTCGCCGCCGCGGGCGCGATGCTCTCCTATCTCGACGAGGTCGGCCGCGACTCGCTGCCCTTCCTGCGCCCGCCGGTCCCGGTCGCCTCCTCGGCGCACATGATGATCGACGCGTCGACGCGCGAAAGCCTCGAGCTGGTCGCCGCGCAGGGCGGCGGCCGCCAGGGCAGCCTGCTCCACGCCGTCGACCGCACCGTCACCGGCGCCGGCGCCCGCCTGCTCGCCGCCGACATCGCCGCGCCGCTCACCCACCGCCCCGCGATCGAGGCGCGGCTCGACCTCGTCGCCTTGTTCGAGGGCGATTCCACCCTGCGCCAGTGGCTGCGCACCGCCTTGAAGGCGCTGCCCGACATCGGCCGCGCGTTGGGTCGCCTCGTGGTCGGCCGCGGCGGCCCGCGCGACCTCGGCCTGCTCCGCGACGGATTGGGCGAGGCGCGCCGCCTCCACGACCGCCTCGCCGCCCTGCCCGATTCCCCGCCTCTGCTGGTCGAATTGCTCCCCGCCCTCACCGGCCACGGCGCGCTCGTCGACCTGTTGAGCCGCGCGCTGGTGCCGACTCCGCCGATCGATGCGGCGCAGGGCGGCTATATCGCCGAAGGTTATGACGCGGCGCTGGACGCCTTGCGCTCGACCGGCGGCGAGGGCCGCCGAGCGATCGCGGCGCTGGAGGCGCAATATCGCGCCTCGACCGGAATCGCGGCTCTGAAGATCCGCCACAACAACGTGCTCGGCTATCATGTCGAGGTGTCGGCGCGGCATGCCGACTCGCTGATGGCCGCCGACAGCGGTTTCACCCATCGCCAGACCCTGGCCGGAGTGGTCCGCTTCAACGCGCCCGACCTCCACGAGCAGGCGATGAAGGTGGCGCAGGCCGGCAATCACGCGCTGGCCGCCGAAGCTGCGCATCTCGAGGAACTGACCGCCGCCGCTCTGTCCAGCGCCGAGCCGATCGCCGCCGCCGCCGACGCCCTCGCCCGGCTCGACGTCGCCGCAGCGCTCGCCGAGCGCGCCGTCGAGGGCGGCTGGTCGCGGCCGCATTTCGCCGACGAGCCCTGCTTCGACGTCGAGGGCGGCCGCCACCCGGTCGTCGAGGACGCGTTGCGCGCCCGCGGCGAGCGCTTCGTCGCCAACGACCTCGGCCTCGGCGAGGCCAAGCGGCTGTGGTTGGTCACCGGCCCCAACATGGGCGGCAAGTCGACCTTCCTGCGCCAGAACGCGCTCATCGCGGTGCTCGCCCAGGCCGGCGCCTATGTCCCCGCCGCCCGCGCCAGGCTCGGCCTCGTCGACCGCCTGTTCAGCCGCGTCGGCGCGTCCGACAATCTCGCGCGCGGCCGCTCGACCTTCATGGTCGAGATGGTCGAGACCGCCGCCATTCTGGCGCAGGCGACGCCCAACAGCTTCGTCATTCTCGACGAGGTCGGCCGCGGCACGTCGACCTATGACGGCCTCGCCATCGCCTGGGCGGTGGTCGAATGGGTCCACGACCGCTGCCGCTGCCGCTGCCTGTTCGCGACCCATTATCACGAGCTCACCCGCCTCGCCGAACGGCTCGACGCCCTGTCGCTCCACCATGTCCGAGCGCGCGAGTGGAAAGGCGACCTCGTCCTCCTCCACGAGGTCGCGCCGGGGCCGGCCGACCGCAGCTACGGAATCGCCGTCGCCCGGCTGGCCGGCCTGCCGCCGGCCGTGCTCTCCCGCGCCAAGTCGATCCTGTCGAAGCTCGAAAGCGGCCGCGCCGCCACCGGCGGAATCGCCGCGGGCCTCGACGACCTCCCCCTGTTCGCCGCCGCGCATGAGGAGGAAGAAGCGCAATGCGACTCCATCCGCGCCGCCGTCGAGGAGCTCGACGTCGACAGCCTCAGCCCGCGCGAGGCGTTGGAAACACTCTACAAGCTGAAGGCGCTGGCGCGGGAGTAGGCGTCAGCCTCGCTCGATGATCGTGTAATGGACCTCGGCCCGGCGGCGGAAGCCGAGCGATTCGTAGAGGGCCAGGGCGGCGGCATTGTCGGGATAGGAATGGAGCCACGGAATTTCGCCGCGCTCCACGATCCGTCCGGCGACGATGCCGATCAGCCGCTTGGCGAGCCCTCGGCCACGATGGTCGGGATGGGTGCAGACCGCGCTCACTTCGGTGAATTCGCCCACCTTCATGCGTTCGCCGGCCATCGCCACCAGCCGCCCCGCTTCGTCGCGCACGCCGATGAACCCGCCCATCGCTGACGTGCGTGCGAAGAACGGTCCCGGCCGGCACAGGGTCGCCAGCGCCAGCGCGTCCGGCTCGTCCGCCTCGCCCATCTCCAGGAACTCGACGCCGGCGTCCGATCCGTAGATCCCGTTCTCCGCGACCAGCTGGACGATGACGGCGTCCGCCACGACCCGCGTTCCCGGCGGCAGCGGCCAGCGGTCGCGCTCGACCAGGGCCGCCTGCCCGTCCGCCGGCACCAGCTCGGCCATGGCCGCGAGGCTCGCGTCCGACTGGTCGGCGCCTGCGATGAACATCGCATAGGGCCGCTGGTAGCCGACCGCGCGTCCGCCGCCGGTCGCCAGATAGGCCTGGCGCGAGTGGAGCGCGTTCCACGCGGGGCGGTCGAGCGAGTGCGACATGGCGCCATCCTAATGGCGTGACGCGCCTTCAAGCACCTCCTATCTTGCCGGCAATGTCCGGTCCGTTCGACAGCCTCGCGAACCGCCGCGCCATCATCGACCGGCGCAGCCTCGCCGACCGCCTGCGCGAGGCCGATCGCGCCGGCGCCGCAGCCTTGCTCAAGGACGCGCTCGCCGGCGGCCGCGCCGAGATCGCCCGGCGCCTGCTCGACGAGCCCTATGCCGGGACCGAGAGCGCCGCGGCCACCGCCTTCCTCACCGACCAGATCCTGCGGCTCGCCCACGATTTCGTCACCGAGCGGCTCCATCCGGTCGGCGGCCGCGGCCAGCCGGAGCGCCTGCTCCTCCTCGCGCTGGGCGGCTACGGGCGCGGCGAGATGGCCCCCTATAGCGACGTCGACCTGAGCTTCGTCACTCCGGGCGCCCCCAGCGGCCGCACCGGGCAGGTCATCGAGTCCCTGCTCTACCTGCTGTGGGACCTGAGCCTGAAGATCGGCCACTCGGTGCGCTCGCTCGACGAAGCCATCGCGGCGACGCTCGACGATCACACTGCCCGAACCGCGATGCTGGAGTCGCGCTACGTGTGGGGCGACGAGCGGCTCCACGAGGAGGTCCAGGCGCGCTTCCAGGATGAAGTCGTCGCCGGCGACGTCCGCAAGTTCGTCACCGAGAAGCTGGAGGAGCGCGAGGCGCGGCACCTGCGCATGGGCGACAGCCGCTACGTCGTCGAGCCCAACGTCAAGGAGGGCAAGGGCGGCTTGCGCGACCTCCACGCGCTCTTCTGGATCGGCAAATATGCCTATCGCGTCCGCTCGGCGGCGGACCTCGTCGACGTCGGCCTGCTGTCGAAGACGGAGCTCGGCCAGTTCCGCCGCGCCGAACGCTTCCTGTGGGCGGTGCGCTGCCACCTCCACACCATCGCCGGCCGCGCCGAGGAGCGCCTGACCTTCGACTATCAGCGCGAGATCGCCGAGCGGATGAATTATTCGGGGCGCCACGGCAACGCGCCGGTCGAGCGCTTCATGAAGCATTATTTCCTCCACGCGCGAACCGTCGGCGACCTCACCGGCGCATTCCTCGCCCAGCTCGACGAGCGCTTCGCCCGCCGTGGCCGCCGCCTGATGTTCCCGGCGCTGCGCCGCCGCCCGCGCAACCTCAACGGCTTCATGCTCGACCGCGGCCGACTCGCCGTGCCGAGCGACGACTTCCTGACCGAAGACCCGGTGCGGCTTATCGAGGCCTTCCAGCTCGCCGACGCCCACAATCTCGAGATCCACCCGATGGCGCTGAGGGCCATCGCCCGCCAGGCCAGGCTGATCGACGCCTCGGTTCGCGCCGATCCCCGCGCCAACGCCCTTTTCCTCGACGTGCTGACCAGCCCGCGACGGCCGGACACGGTGCTTCGCTGGATGAACGAGGCCGGCGTGTTCGGCCGCTTCGTTCCGGACTTCGGCCGCGTCGTCGCTCAGATGCAGTTCGACATGTACCACCACTACACCGTCGACGAGCACACCATCCGCGCCATCGGCCTGCTCGCCCGAATCGAACGCGGCGACCTCAAGGACGAGCACAAGCTCGCCACCGGGCTGATCAAGCGCATCGCCTCGCGCCGCGTCCTCTACGTGGCGGTGCTTCTGCACGACATCGCCAAGGGCCGCCGCGGCGACCACAGCATCGTCGGCGCCGAGATCGCGCGGTCGCTGTGCCCCCGTTTCGGCCTTTCCGCGGCGGAGACCGAGCAGGTCGCCTGGCTGGTGCGCTGGCACCTCCTGCTGTCGTCGACCGCGCAGAAGCGCGACATCTCCGATCCCAAGACGATCCACGACTTCATCGAGCGGGTGAAGAGCCTGGAGCGGCTGCGCCTCCTTTACCTGCTCACCGTCGTCGACATCCGCGCGGTCGGTCCCGGCACCTGGAACAGCTGGAAGGGCCAGCTCATCTCCAACCTGTTCGAGGCCGCCGAGGAGGTTCTTCGCCTCGGCCACAAGCAGCGCGGCCGCCAGGAGCGCATCGCCGCGGTGCAGGGGGACGCCGCCGCCGGGCTGGGCTGGCAGGAAGCCCGCTTCTCGGCGCATGCCGCGCGTCTCGCCGACAGCTATTGGCTTGCCGAGCCGCCCCAGGTCATCGAGCGCAATGCCCGCTTCGTTGCCCAGACGGACGCCGCCGAGGGGAACCGCCAGGCGGTCGAGCTGGTGCCCCAGCCGGACCGCGGCGCGACGCTCGTCTCGGTCTACACGCCGGACGAGCCCGGCCTGTTCTACCGAATCGCCGGGGCGATCTCGCTGTCGGGCGGCACCATCATCGACGCGCGCATCCACACCACTGCCGACGGCATGGCGCTCGACAATCTGCTCGTCCAGGACGGGGCGGCGGAGCCGTTCAGCGAGCCGCACAGCCTGCAGCGGCTGGAGCAGGCGGTTCGCGCCGCCGTGGCCGGTCAGGAGCCGCCGCTCGAGCGGCTTCAGGCCCGCGCGCTGCCCTTGCTGCGCGCCGAGGCCTTCGCGATCGAGCCGGCGGTGTTCGTCGATAACAAGGCGTCGGGCCGCTACACGGTGGTCGAGGTCAATGCCCGCGATCGCGACGCCCTGCTGTGCGAGCTGGCCAAGGCGATCTTCGACAATGAAGCGACGATCCGCTCCGCCCATATCGCGACCTATGGCGAGCGCGCCGTCGACGTCTTCTACCTGACCGACCGCGACGGCCGGAAGATCGAGTCGGGCTTCCACCTGGAGGCGATCCGCTCCAGCCTGGTTCGTGCCGCGCTCGAGCCCGAACGCCGCGACTCCGAGCTCGCCGCCGAATAGACCGGCGCGCCATAGAGAAAGGGCCCCGCCTTGCGGCGGAGCCCCCTCTCTCCTCGTCGGTCTTGGCCTTTAGAAGCGGAACCGCCCGGTGATGCCGTAGGTCCGCGGCTCGGCGAGGAAGGCCGAGAAAAGCTGGTTGGCGGTGCCGAAGCCCTGCGTCGCCCCGAAATTGGTGATGTGGGCCCGGCTGTTGGAACCCTGCACCGGCGTGTTGAACGCGACCTGGGTATATTCCTCGTCGAACAGGTTCTGCGCCCACACTTCGAGCGACCAGCGCTCGTCGGGCCCGCGCAGGCCGACGCGGCCGTTCACCACCAGGAAGCCGTTCTGCTCCTTTTCCGGGAACAGGTCGGAACCGGTGTTGAAGTCGTCGGTGAGGCGGCCGTCGAGATAGAACAGGCCGGACATGCCGCTGTTGCCGATCGGCGGCGTCCACGACACCGACGCGGTCGCGACATGCTCCGGCGCGTTCGACAGATTGTCGCCCGGAAGCAGGAACAGGAACGGATCGAGCGCTTCCCCGACGTTGCTGCCGATGAGGTTGCTGCGATACCGGGTGTCGCTGAACGTGTAGCCCAGATTGACCGCCAGATCGGGATGCGGCCGCAAACTGAGTTCCAGCTCCAGGCCTGTCGAGGTGACGCCGTAGGTCACATCGTCGATGGCGCAGCCACCGGTCACCGCGGACGGATCGGAATCGGCGCCTTCGCCGCCGATCAGGTTGCTGCAGCCGTTGATGTTCTGGACGATGAACACCGTGCCGTTGAACGTGTTGAGCTGGAAGTCGCGGAAGCGCTGGTGGAACGCCGCGGCGGAGAACTGAAAGTTGCGGCCGGTCAGCTTGAAGCCGATCTCGTAGGCGTCGTTGATCTCCGCCGCGAAGCGGAGGTTGGCGGCATCCGCGTTTGACCGCGGCGACAGGGCAGAGCCGAGGTCCGAGCGGTCGAGATTGTAGCCGCCGGCTTTGTAACCGCGCGAATAGCTCGCATACAGGAGCGTGTCTCGATTGGGCTGGTACGACAGCACCGCCGTCCCGGACAGCTCGCCGTCGTCGAAGCTGTCGGTGGGATTGAGGCCGTTGAGCGCGACGCTCGAATTGCCGACGCAGGTGAGCGTGACGATACCGCCGATGAAGGCGCGCGCGCTCGCCGGCACCGCCGGATTGACCAGCAGCGGGCTGAGCGCCGCCTGCTGGGCCGGGCACGCCGTGTTGTCGTTGTTGAAACGCCCTTCGAAATCCTTGTTCTCGAACGTGTAGCGCGCGCCCAGCGTGAGGCTGATCTGGTCGGTGATGTTGAAGATGTTGTGCGTGAAGAGCGCGAAATTCTGGCTGTTCTGCAGATATTCCGCGCGCACGTCGCCGACATTGTTGACCGTGCTCAGGCGGTCGAGGCCCGCGAGCACCGCCGGCCCGAGGAACGGACCGAACGCCACCGGCGACGTCACCGTGGCACGCCCCGCCGGGCTGAGGCAGCCCGGCGCCGCCGGGTTGCGCAGCACCGCGGCCGGGTTGAGGGTCGCGACTAGGCGGCACGCGGCGAAGGCGCCGTACTGGCTGCCGAACCGGGTGTTGTCGACGACGGTCAGGTCTTCCTGGGCGAAATAGCCGCCGACGAGCCAGTCGAGCGCTCCGTCGAACGCCGTGCCGTTGAATCGCAGCTCCTGGGTGAAGGTGTTGAACTCGCGGAACACGTTGCCGTCGGCCGCGCGGTACAGGATGTCGACATTGTTGTAGTCGATGTCGCCCGCGCCGCCCGACTTGTAGCCGCGATAGGCGGTGATCGACGTCATGTTGATGTCGCCGAAGTCGTAGTCGACCTGCATCGACACGCCGTAATCGGTCGTCTCGTTGAGATAGGTGCGGCCCGGCGACACGTCGATCAGGCGGCCATAGGGGTCGTTCTCCGAGGAGAAGCGGGCGCCGAGCGAGCGCAGCACGGTCTCGATTCGGTTCTCGGTGGGCGAGAATGCGAAGTCGCCCGGGACGCCCGGAGTCGGGTCGAACGTCTCGCGGGTCTCGATGAAGACCGCGCCGCAGCAACTTTCCTCGCGCCAGGTATAATCGCCGATCAGCCGGACCGAGAGCGCGTCGTTCGGCTCGAACAGCAGCTGGGCGCGGGTGAACAGGCGGTTGCGGTCGTTGACGTCGGGCTCGGTGCCGCCGGTCGGGTTGACCACGGTGTAGAAGCCGTCGCGGCGGACATAGACCGCGTCGAGACGCGCTCCGAGCGTCTCGGTGAGCGGCCCCGAAATCGCGCCTGCCACGCGGACATGGTCGTAATTGCCGTAAGTGAGCTCGGCATAGCCGTCGAGCTCGGCCATGTTCGGGCGGCGGCTGATGATGTGGATGAGGCCGGCCGAGGCGTTGCGGCCGAACAGGGTGCCCTGTGGGCCGCGCAGCACCTCGATCCGCTCGATCTCGCCGAGCTCGTTGAGGCCGATGCCCGAACGCGAGCGATAGACGCCGTCGATGAACACCGCGACCGAGCTTTCGAGGCCGGGATTGTCGCCGACCGTGCCGATGCCGCGGATTCGCGCGGAGCCGTTCGCCTCGCTGCCGGTCGACGAGACGAGCAGCGACGGGGCGAGCTGGTTGAGCGCACGGATGTCGGTGGCGCCGCTGTTCTGGAGGGCTTCGCCGTTGACCACGTTGACCGCGATCGGAACGTCCTGAAGGGACTGCGAACGGCCCTGGGCGGTGACGATGACGACGTCTTCGTCGGCCTGCTGGTCGACGGCGCCGGCTTCGACGGGGCTTTCGGTGGTCGGCTGGTCATCCTGCGCATAAGCGGGCGTCGCAAGCGCAAGCGCGCCGACCGACAGCATCCAATAGGTCTTGGACATCGTGATCTTCCCCTCCGTCTTCACATTTGGCGGAGAAGCTACAGTGAAACCGGCCGTTTGCCATGCGAAACCCGCGCATTTCCGCGAGTTTCGACACTTCATTGCATTTCCGCAACAGATTGGTTGCAGGGCAAAACCTATCGTTGCGCGATGACGCTACGGAAAGGCGGATTCAGGCTCGCGGGGGTTCCTGCCACGCGGCGCGCGGCCACCATGCAAAAAGCCCCGCCGATGAGAGCGGGGCTTCGCAACCGGGCGGCGAAGAGGCTTATTTGGGCGCCAGCACCATCAGCATCTGGCGCCCTTCCATGCGCGGATGCTGCTCGACCTTGGCGGTCTCCGCCGTGTCGGCCTGGACGCGCTGGAGAAGCACCATGCCGAGCTGGCCGTGGGCGAGTTCGCGGCCGCGGAATCGCAGCGTGACCTTGACCTTGTCGCCCTCGCCGATGAAGTCGTGGATCTTCTTCATCTTCACGTCATGGTCGTGATCGTCGATGTTCGGACGCATCTTGATCTCTTTGATCTCCTGCGTCTTCTGAGTCTTGCGGGCGAGGTTCGCCTTCTTCTGCGCCTCGTACTTGTACTTGCCGACGTCGAGGAACTTGGCGACGGGCGGGTCTGCGTTGGGCGACACTTCGACGAGGTCGAGACCGACCTCGGCAGCGCGGGCAATCGCGACCTGGGTGTTCAGGACCCCGACATTCTCACCCTTCTCGTCGATCACGCGCACGGTCGGCGACTGGATGAACTCGTTGAAGCGAGGGCCATTCATGGGCGGTGCCATGGGGCGGCGTGACATTGGCGGACGTATGGGGCGAAACTCCTGAAATGGTCGACAGAGGCCGGTTACTTAGTGCCGGGCGCCGCCAAAAGGAAGCGGCGTCGAGCGGGCATTCATTCGATAAGGTGGAGAGCCTGCTCGCCCCCCGCCACTGCGCCGGGGGAAAGACGGCGGTCGAGCGTTGCAAGCTGCCCTCCTCGGGCGACGGCGAGCGCCAGAAGATAGCTATCGGTGATTCGGCCCGGCGAGGTAAGCCTCGTGCGATCCACCAGCCGATGATCGAGCAACGAAATGTCGTCGCCCCAAAATTCATGTTCAGGCGCAGCGCACCATGTCGCCAGAAGGTCGGCAACTTCGCCGCAACCAAAGGGAATGGCGGCGTAGCTGGCAGCTCCCAGGATGCGAACCACGCCGTTCTGAATGATCGGCGACGTTGCCCAAGCGCGAGACCCGATATCGTTGAACCAGTTTAGCGCCACCTCGTGATGGACGTGATCCGGATCGAGCGTCGCGATCAGCAGATTGACGTCGAGCAGAAACCTCACGGCGCCTCGTCGCGGAGGCGATTGACCAGTTCGAGCGTCACGGAGCCCGGCTTTCCTCGCGACGGCAGCAGCGGCAGGCCATTGCGGGTCGCCGAGGCAGGCTTACGCCGGCGAAGCGTCTGCCGCGCCAGATCGGATACCACCTCGCCCAGCGGCCGCCGATCGCGCGCGGCGATGGCGCGCGCGGCTTCGGCGACATCATCATCAAGGCTGAGCGTGGTGCGCATCGACGCTTTATAGCGCATCACGCATCACGCATCAACGGCGGCTCCGGATGTTGCGCCGGGGAAGATGGCCTCAAAGAGCTTGCCCGCTACAGGCTCTTGCGACGCCCCGCCAATCATGACGAGGCGGCGCTCTGGAAAGAGTTTGTCGGCAGGCTTCTCATCGCGTCGCGTCGGTCCGCGCCTCGATCCAGGCTTTCAACCTCGAGAGGGCGTCGCGGTCCTTCTCCGCGGAGCATCATTCTCTCGCCGTCACGCTTGATCGTCGAGTGCCTGAGCTCCTCACCGAGTGCCTCCCCCGATGCGGCGACGCCACCGCTAATGAGCGGCGCATCTACTGCGAGAGAACGCTGGAGACGCTCGAAAAGGTCGCAGCCAGGGGCGGATGCGGCCAGAACTGAGCTGCGCGAAGCGGACGATCGCGAGCTTGAGGTTCTGCACCACTATTTCTCGCAGGTTTCGGAGCAGCCGAGCTCGCCCTAGGCGGGCGACCCTTCGCGCATGTCCGGCGGCAGCGCCTCGGCCCGCAGCCGCTCGACCAGCGCGTCGAGTCCCAGCACCTCCTGGCGCGCGTCGGCGCCGAGCGGGCGCAGAGCGACGGTGCGCTCCTCGGCCTCGCGCTTGCCGATCACGATCAGGTTCGGGATCTTGGCCAGGCTGTGCTCGCGCACCTTGTAGTTGATCTTCTCGTTGCGCAGGTCCGTCTCGACTCGAAGCCCGGCGGCGGTCAGCTTGGCGGCGACTTCCCTGGCATAATCGTCGGCCTCGGACACGATCGTCGCGACCACCGCCTGGACCGGCGCCAGCCATAGCGGGAACTTGCCGGCATAATGTTCGATGAGGATTCCGATGAAGCGCTCGTAGGAGCCGAAGATGGCGCGGTGGAGCATCACCGGCCGGTGCTTGTCGCCATCCTCGCCGATATAGGTCGCGTCCAGCCGCTCGGGCAGCACCCGGTCGCCCTGGATGGTGCCGACCTGCCAGGTGCGGCCGATCGCGTCGGTCAGGTGCCACTCCAGCTTCGGCGCGTAGAAGGCGCCTTCGCCCGGCAATTCCTCCCAGCCATAGTCGGCATTGGCCATGCCGGCCTCGGCGACCGCGTCGCGGAGCTCCTGCTCGGCCTTGTCCCAATCGGAATCGCTGCCGAAGCGCTTGTCGGGCCGAAGCGCCAGCTTGACGTGATAGGTGAAGCCGAAATCCTTGTAGACGTCGTCCGCAAGCCGGCAGAAGGCGCGAACCTCGTCGACCACCTGGCGCTCGGTGCAGAAGATGTGGGCGTCGTCCTGGGTGAACTGGCGCACCCGCATCAGCCCGTGGAGCGCGCCGTGCGGCTCGTTGCGGTGGCAGCAGCCCATCTCGCCCAGCCGGATCGGCAGCTCGCGATAGCTGGTGATGCCCTGCTTGAAGACGAGCACGTGGGCCGGGCAGTTCATCGGCTTGATCGCCAGCCAGTCGGCGTCGTCCGCCACCTTGGGCGCCGCCGCTCCGCTCTCCTCGTCGACATCGGGGACGATGTCGGGAACGGCGAACATGTTCTCGGCATATTTCCCCCAATGGCCCGATTGGGTCCATTGGCGCACGTCCATCAGCTGCGGAGTCTTGATCTCGCGATAGCCCGCGCCGTCCATCTTGCGGCGCATATAAGCTTCCAGCTCGCGCCAGATTCGATAGCCCTTGGGGTGCCAGAAGACCGAGCCATGGGCTTCCTCCTGAAGGTGGAACAGGTCCATCTCGCGGCCGATCTTGCGGTGGTCGCGCTTGGCCGCCTCCTCCAGCCGCACCAGATGGGCGTCGAGCTGCTTCTTGTTGAGCCAGCCGGTGCCGTAGATCCGGCTCAGCATCGCGTTGTTCTGGTCGCCGCGCCAATAGGCGCCGGACACCCGGGTCAGCTTGAACGCCTGCGCATCGAGCTTGCCGGTCGAGGCGAGGTGCGGGCCGCGGCACAGGTCGAGCCATTCGCCGGTGCGGTACATGGTGATCGGCTCGCCCTCGGGCAGCTCCATCACCCACTCGGCCTTGAACGCCTCGCCCTGGTCGATGAAGAACTGGCGGACCTGCTCGCGAGTCCACACCTCGCGGACGAGCTTCTCGTCCTTCGCGATGATGCGCCGCATCTCCTCCTCGATGACCGGCAGGTCTTCTTCCGTGAACGGCCCGCGCTCCGCGGTCGGCGCGAAGTCGTAATAGAAACCGTCGTCGGTCGCCGGGCCGAAGGTGATCTGCGTGCCCGGGAACAGGTTCTGCACCGCCTCGGCGAGGATGTGCGCATAATCGTGGCGCACCAGCTCGAGCGCGTCGGCCTCGTCGCGCGAGGTGATCAAGGCGAGCTCGGAATCGCCCTCGAAGGGCCTCTGCAAGTCGCGCACCTCGCCGTTGACGCGCGCCGCCAGCGCCGCCTTGGCGAGGCCCGGCCCGATCGCCGCGGCAACGTCGGCAGGCGTGGTGCCGGCCTCGACTTCGCGAACGGAGCCGTCGGGAAGGGCGATCTTGAAATGCTGCGTCATGACCCGCCGCATGTAACGCGCGGGCGGTCACGATCAACCCGCGGCGACCCGACGGGGAACGCTCTGGCGCGGACGAACATTCTGCCTGCGCAACAGGTGGAGAGGTTCGCGTCATGGTCGATCGTTCGCAGATTCGCTCAGGCATGGAGGTCATCGCCGCGGACGGCGCCCCTGTCGGCACCGTCGACCAGGTCGACGGCGAGGCGATCCGCCTTACCCGCGGGGCCGACGGCAACAGCGGGCTTGTGCCGCTGAACCAGGTCGACCGCGTCGATGCGCACGTCCATCTCAACGTCGCCCGCGACAAGCTGGCGAGCCTGACCGGCGCGGCGGGCGCCGCCGCCGGCGCCACCACCATCGCCGGCGCGACCGCGACCCCGGCGAGCGGCGACGAACTGCCCGGTCCTCTGCCGCCGGTCGCCAACCCGGTCGTCGAGGGCGCCAGGCCGCGCGGCAATTACTATCTTCCGTGGATTCTCGGCGCGCTTCTCCTGCTCTTCCTGCTCTTCCTGCTGCTGAGCGCGCTCGACGAGGGCATTGATAACGGCCGCGACGGCGACGACGACGATCGCTCCCGGATCACCGAGACGCGCCGCGGCGACGGCAGCTATGCGGCCGGCACCATCGCCGGCGACCTCGACCGTTTCCTGCGCTCCGACGAGCGGGCGCCGCGCACCTTCACCTTCGACCGCCTCAATTTCGACCGCGGTTCGGCGGCCGTGCGCTCGACCGACGTCGTCGACATGGACCAGCTCGCCCAGGTCCTGCTCGCCTACCCGACCGCGCGCATCGCCATCATCGGCTACACCGACGCCGAAGGCAGCGGCCGAGCCAATGCCGAGCTCGGCGAAGACCGCGCCGACGCCGTCGCCGAAGCCCTCGCCGCCCGCGGCGTCTCGCCCGAGCGCCTCGAAACCCGCTCCGGCGGCGAACGGGTCCCGCTCGCCGACAACGACCGTGCTGAAGGCCGCGCCGAGAACCGCCGGACGGAACTCATCGTCCTCGACCGGTGAATGGGCGGCGGGGCGACCCGAACTTTTGATCGCGCCGCCTTTCTCCCCTAGGGCAGCGGGCAATGCTTGAATTGACCCTTGCGTCCGGCCGCCGGCTCGCCTTCCACCGCCGCGGCGGGCGCGGACCGACCGTCATCTTCCTTCCCGGCTACATGTCGGACATGGAGGGCTCCAAGGCGCTCGCCCTCGACTCCTGGTGCGAGGGCCAGGGCCGCGCCTTCCTTCGCTTCGACTATGGCGGCTGCGGGATCAGCCCCGGCGACTTCGAGGACCAGGCCCTCGCCGACTGGCGCGACGATGCGGTGGCGATGATCGACAGCGTCGAGGGACCGGTGGTGCTGGTCGGTTCGTCGATGGGCGGCTGGATCATGCTCCTCGCCGCGCTCGCCCGGCCGGAGCGGATCGCCGGCCTGGTCGGGATCGCCGCGGCGCCCGACTTCACCTCCTGGGGCTTCAGCGACGCCGACAAGACGACCATCGCCCGCGACGGCCGCCTCGTCGAGGAGACGCCTTATGGCGACCGGCCCTATGTCACCACGCGCATCTTCTGGGACAGCGGCGAGACCCTGAAGCTGCTCGGCGGCGAGATCGCGATCGACGCGCCGGTGCGCCTGCTCCACGGCCAGGCCGATCCGGACGTGCCGTTCGACATCTCGCTGCGCATCGCCGAGCGGCTGCGTTCAGCCGACGTGCAGACGATCCTCGTCAAGGACGGCGACCATCGGCTGTCGCGCCCGCAGGACATCGCTCTGCTGACCGCCACTCTCTCGCAATTGCTGGAAGCCTGAATGATCCTTGCCGCCCTCGCCCTTGCCGCCGCCGCTCAGGTCACCCCGCCCGCGCCGGTGCCGGAGACCGAGGAGGGCCGCGCCGCCGCATGCCAGGCGACGGTGCGCCGAAGCCCGCAGGAGGCGCTCGCCGTCGCCAATCGCTGGCAGGCGGCGGGCGGCGGACTGCTCGCGCGCCAATGCGTCGGCCTTGCCTATGCCGCGCTCGAGCAATGGACCAACGCGGCGACCATCTACGAGCAGGCCGCCCAGGAGGCGCAGCGCGCCAGCGACAGCCGCGCGCCCGATTTCTGGGTTCAGGCCGGAAATGCCTGGCTCGCCGGCGGCGACCCGGCCAGGGCCCTGCTCGCCCTCGACACCGCGCTTTCCCTGCAAGGCATCACGCCGGAGCTGCAAGGCGAGGTCCATCTCGACCGCGCCCGCGCCTTCGTCGCGCAGGGCGATCCCGCCCGGGCCCGCGAGAATCTCGACCGCGCGCTCGAGCTGGTGCCGCGCGACCCGATGGTCTGGTACCTGTCGGCGGCGCTGGCGTTGCGCCAGGACGACATCGCCCGCGCCCGCACCGACATCGCCCGCGCCCGCCAGATGGCGGCGAACGATCCCGACGTGATGCTGCTCGCCGGCACCATCGCCGGGCGCGCCGGCGACATGGCCGAGGCCGAGCGCCTCTACCGCCAGGTCGCCGACCGCTTCCCCGACAGCGACGCCGGCCGTGCCGCCGCGGCCAGCCTGCAGACTGCCCGCGACGTGGAGACGCCGGCGCCGCATTGATCCTCCCCGCGATTTCGCGGGGAGGGGGACCGCCGAAGGCGGTGGAGGGGGTTCTTGGCGCGATGCTGAAATACCCCTCCACCATCCGCTGCGCGGATGGTCCCCCTCCCCGGCAAATGCCGGGGAGGACAGATCAGCCCAGGTAGAAGTCGATCGTCGTCACGACTCGGACCTTCTGAAGCGGCGAGGCGGTGCCGCCGCCGCCGCCGTCGGTGTCCGGGTCGCCGTCGCGCGCGCCGATCGAGAAATAGCCCTGGGTTGCCGACCGGATCGCCCCGACGCTGGCGCCCGAATCCTGCGCAAACCGCTCCGCCCCGCGCCGCGCGTCCTGGATCGACTGGCCGATCATCTCCGGCTTGATCTCGTTCAGACGCGTGAACCGGTAATTCATCCCCGATCCGTCGAGCTGGACCCCGTTGCGGATCAAGTCGAACTGGCGGAGATAGGCCCGCTGCGCCCGCATGACGTCGTTGGAGCGGAAGTCCAACGTGCGGTTGATCGTCACCACGTTCGCCTGGCGGTCATTGTCGTAGATCGTATTGATCGAGCCGCCGCCATCGGTCAGCGCCGCGGCAGGAAAGCCCGCCGCCCGGAAGAAGTCCTGGATGATGCGCTGGTCGCGGTCGATCTTGGCCTGGACCTCGCCGAGATCGGTGCCGGACGCGTTGAAGTTGAGCGACCAGGTCGCGAGATCGGCGGTGACGTCGCGTTCGGCGAGGCCTCGCATCGTCACCGACCGGTCGGCCATTCGCGCGCGCCTGAGGCCGTCGCCGAGCAGATAGCCGCCGACAATGAGGCCGCCCGCCAGCAGCAAAGCGGCGAACAGCACGATGTTGCGGTTGGTGAGAGCAAGAAGGCGCATATATCAGCTCCTCTGAGCCAGGCGGTGCACCACGCGGCCGCTGCGACTCACCTGACAGAGCTGCGATGAACCGTTGCTTTCTATCGACGAGCTGAGTGAGAGAAATGAAATATCTGCACACGATGATCCGCGTCCGTGACCCGGAGGCCACAATCCGCTTCTTCGATCTGCTCGGGCTGAAGCAGGTGCGACGGATGGACAACGAGGCGGGGCGCTTCACGCTCTACTTCCTGGCCGCGCCGGGCGACGAGGACGCCCAGGTCGAGCTCACCCACAATTGGGACGAGACGGAAGCCTATGGCGAAGGCCGCAATTTCGGTCATCTCGCCTACCGGGTCGACGACATCTACGAGACCTGCCAGCGGCTGATGGACGCCGGAGTGACGATCAACCGGGCGCCGCGCGACGGCCACATGGCGTTCGTGCGCACCCCCGACAACATCTCGATCGAGCTGCTCCAGGCCGGTCCCTCCAAGCCGGCCCAGGAGCCTTGGGCCTCGATGCCGAACACGGGCAAGTGGTAGGATGACGGGGCTTCTCCTCAACCTGGATGTCCCGGACATCGCGGCAAGCGAGGCCTTCTACACCGCCGCGCTCGGCCTCACCGTTGGCCGCCGCTTCGGCGACAATTTCGTCGAGCTGCTCGGCAGCGATGCGCCGCTCTACTTGCTGAAGAAGGATCCCGGCACGCCGATCGGTCCGGCGGGCGGGGACACCCGCCGCTACGCGCGGCACTGGACCCCGATCCATCCGGATTTCGTGGTCGACGATATGGACGCCGCCATCGCCCGCGCCGTCGCGGCCGGCGCCGTGCAGGAAGGCGAGACGTGTGACGCGCCTTATGGCAAGCTCGCCATGTTCGCCGACCCGTTCGGCCACGGCTTCTGCCTCATCGAGTTCAACCAGGAAGGCTATGATGCCATCGCGACTTGAGGTCGCTCGCGTCCCCGCGCTGAGCGACAATTATATCTGGCTGGTCCACGAGCCGGTATCGGGCGAGACCGCCGTCATCGACCCCGCCCAGGCCGAGCCGGTGCTTGCGGAAGCGGCGGCGCGCGGCTGGCGGATCACCCAGATCTGGAACACCCACTGGCACCCGGACCACACCGGCGGCAATGCGGCGATCAAGGAGGCGACCGGCTGCACGGTCACCGGGCCGGCGGCCGAAGCGGCGCGAATTCCGACGCTCGACCGCCAGGTCGGCGAGGGCGACAGGGTCAGCCTGGGCCCGGTCGAGGCCGAAATCCTCGAGGTCCCCGCCCACACCGCCGGCCACATCGCCTACCATCTGCCCGACGAGCGCATCGTCTTCGTCGGCGACACCTTGTTCGCGATGGGCTGCGGGAGGCTGTTCGAGGGGACGGCGGAGCAGATGCACGCGAATCTCCAGCGCCTCGCCACGCTGCCGCCGGAGACCGAGGTCTATTGTGCACACGAATATACGCTGTCGAACGGACGTTATGCTCTCGTCGCCGAACCCGACAATGACGCGATCCGGCGGCGCGTCGAGGAGGTGCAGGCGGCGCGGGCGGCCGGCCTCGCGACGGTTCCGACCACCATCGCGCTCGAGCGCGCCACCAATCCGTTCATGCGCGCGGCCGATGCGGACCAGCTCGCGGCGCGGCGGCTCGCCAAGGATAGCTTCAGGGGCTGAGCGGGATGTGACGCTCGGCGTGCAATATCATGATTGAAACGCCGTCGCCGCCTTGCTAGGGGCACCCGCCTACCTGGCGCCGACGATTCATCGGCGCCGTTTCCATGATGTGCGGTCGTGGCGGAACTGGTAGACGCGCAGCGTTGAGGTCGCTGTGGCCGAAAGGCCGTGGAAGTTCGAGTCTTCTCGACCGCACCATCATTTCTCCGATCATCTCACTCAGCCCGTTCGGGCTGAGCCTGTCGAAGCCCTGTTCTGTCCTTTCCTTGACCTGAGGAAGGGAGAAGGGCAGCCCTTCGACCTGCAGGCCGAAGTTTATCCTGAGCGACGCCGTCAGGCGGCGGCGAGGGGACGAGCTCAAGGCGAACGGGACGATGTGATGGCGGCAACTTCGCAGACCCCTCCCAAGCGCCCGTTCGGCTTCTGGGTGTGCCTCGCCCTCGTCATCGGCAACATGATCGGCTCCGGCTTCTTCCTGATGCCGGCGACCTTGGCGCCGTTCGGCTGGAATGGCGTCATGGGGTGGCTGGTGACCAGCGCCGGCGCGCTCACCCTCGCCATCGTGTTCGGTAGCCTCGCCCGGGTGATGCCCCAGGCGGGCGGCCCCTATGCCTATTCGCGCGCCGCATTCGGCCCGTTCGCCGCCTTCGTCGTGGCATGGAGCTACTGGGTGTCGATGTGGATCGGCAACGTCGCCATCGCGACCGGAGTGGTCGCGCCGCTCAGCACCATCGTTCCGGGAATCGCCGATCACAGCGTGATCTGGACCCTGGCCATCGTCTGGCTTCTGACCGCGATCAACTGCTTCGGCGCCGCCGCCGTCGGGCGGATCCAGCTCGTCACCACCCTTCTCAAGATCCTGCCGCTCGCCGCCGTGCTGATCCTCGCGATCATCGTCCTCGCCGAGGGCGGCGGGAGCGAGGCGCCGCCGCTTCGCGCCGAGGGCCTCACCTTTTCCGGCGAGCTCGGAATCGCCGCCGCCGCGACCCTGGTCCTGTGGTCCTTCCTCGGCCTCGAATCGGCGACGGTGCCGGCCGAGCGGGTGGCGGCGCCCGAGCGCAACATCCCGCGCGCCACCCTGGTCGGCGTGGTCGTCACCGGACTCCTCTACACCTTCGTCTGTTCGGCGGTCGCTCTGATGATGCCCTCCGGCCAGATCGCCGAGTCCGGAGCGCCGATGGCGGACTTCATCGGCCGCCACTGGGGCGGCCCGGCCGCGGCGATCATCGCCCTGTTTGCCGCCGTCGCCGCCTTCGGCACCCTCAATGGCTGGATCCTGATGCAGGGCGAGCTGCCCTGGGCGATGGCCCGCGACGGAGTCTTCCCCGCCTGGTTCGCCAAGCTGTCGCGCTTCGGCACCCCGGTCCGCGCCCATGTCACCGCGAGCCTTCTCGTCACTATCGTTCTGGTCCTCAATTCGGCGCGGTCGATGACCGACCTGTTCGGATTCCTGATCCTGCTCGCGACCTGCGCGTCGCTGGTCGCCTATCTCGCCTCTTCTCTCGCCGCCTTGAAGCTGAGGGTGGCGCAGAACAAGGCTGCGATCTTCATGGTCGCGGCGCTGTTTTCCGCCTGGGCGATCTACGGCGCCGGCCGCGAGGCCGTCTTGTGGGGCGCCGTTCTGATGGCGAGCGGCGTGCCGCTCTATTTCCTCAGCCGCGGCTCCAACCCGGCGGCGGAGCCCGTTCCAGGCGCGCCTCGGGAATGAGCGCGCGAAGCCGGGTCGCGAAACTTCTCAGAGAGACCTCGCTCTCGCCGAGCGGTCCCGGTCGGTAGTAGCTTGACGTCATGCCGTGCTGGACCCGCCGGATCAGCGCGGTGTCCTCCTCATTGACCCGTCGGTTGATCCGCCAGTTGAGGTAGCGCGCCGCCTTCATCTCGCGCCGCTCGTCGGGCACGGCGTAGCTGATCTCGCGGATCAGCGTCTCGGTTGGGCTGACCGGGACGAAATGCATGAAATCCACCTGGTCCGGATAAATGTCGATGGCGACGTTCGGCCACAGCTTGAAGTAGAGCCAGCGGCGCTGGAGCGCGTCGGGCAGATGGTCCACCCGCGGCAGCAGCTGCTGGTAGGCCCGTTCGGAGGGCTTTGGCGACGGTCGCTCGACGAGGTCGCCGGCCATGCGGTCGACATGCGGCCCGGCGTCGAGCGCATAGTCGCCGCCGAACAGGCGGGTGAGGCCGGGATGGGCGACGGCGATGTGGAGGCCGTCCGAATAGTTGTCCGCGACGTTCTTCCAGTTGACGTCGCGCGGGCGCAGCGTGATGCGGCCGAGCGCTTCCAGCGCCTCGAAGCGGTAGGGCGCCACCTCCGCCTCGTGCGGCGCCATCATCTCGGCGACGCTGGGGCCGCCGCTCTCCAGCCGAACGAAGACGAAGCCGCGCCACAGCTCGAGCTCGACCGGGATCAGACCCCAGTCGGCCAGGTTGAGATCGCCGTAACTGGCCCGCTCCGGCATCGCGATCAGCCGGCCGTCGCTGGCATAGGTCCAGGCGTGATAGGGGCAGGTCAGCCGCTTGGCGCAGCCCTCGACACCGTCGACCAGCCGCGATCCGCGGTGCCGGCAGACATTGGCGAAGGCGCGCACGATTCCGTCGGCGCCGCGGATCACCAGGATGCTCTCGCCGAGCAGGTCGAGCGTCCGCCACTGGCCCGCTTCCGCGATGTCGCTGACATGGCAGACGATCTGCCAGCTCGGGCGGATCACCCGCGCCATCTCGACGGCGAAATATTCCGGGTCGTGATAGAGCCACCCCGGCAGGCTCAGCATCTCCGCCATGGCCATTCGCCTAGCAGCGACTCGTGGCAAAGTCGCGCCAGACGACTTGCGTTCCTTCTGCCGTGGTTAAGAATTGGCTGCTAAGGCTGGCGGCGTCGCTTGTGGGGGCGGGCGGCACCCCTTACGCTAGGGCCTCGATGACAAGCAGCTTCGTCAGCCGGTTTCGGCGCATTTCCTGGATCAGCTTCAAGATCGCGGCCTACGGCGCCCTTCTCGGCATCGTCGCGCTGGGCGTCGCCGTGTCGGTCGCGGTCAGCCAGCTGCCGAGCTACGAGGAGCTCGTCCGCCGCGACGACCTCGGCAAGATGATCCGGGTCCGCGCCGCCGACGGCACCGTCATCCACACGATGGGTCCCAGCTTCGGCGAATGGCTTCCCTATCGCCGCATTCCGCAAGTGATGGTCGATTCCATGGTCGCGGTCGAGGACCGCCGCTATTACTATCACCTTGGCGTCGATCCGGTCGGCCTGGCGCGCTCCTTCTGGGTCCGCCTCAACAGCGGGGTGTGGAGCCAGGGCGGCTCGACCATCACCCAGCAGCTTGCCCGCAACATCTTCCTCAACAACACCCGGACCTTCGGCCGCAAGATCAGGGAGGCGATCCTCGCGATCGCGCTCGAATGGCGCTTCTCGAAGGAGCAGATCCTCGAGCTCTACCTCAACCGGGTCTATTTCGGCGGCGGCGCCTATGGCGTCGATGCGGCGTCGCGGCGCTTCTACGGCACCAGCGCGACCGAGCTGAACCTCGCCCAGGCGGCGATCATCGCCGGCTTGGTCAAGGCGCCGTCCAACTACTCGCCGACCGCCGATGCCGAGGCCGCGCGCGGCCGCGCCGGCGTCGTGCTCGGGCTGATGGAGGAGCAGGAGCTGATTACCCCGGCCGAGCGCGCCGCGGCCGATCCTGCCGGAGTCGACATGGTGCGCCCGGTCGAGCGCGCGCACAGCACCCGCTATTTCACCGACTGGGTGCTTCCGCAGCTCGACATCCTCGTCGACCAGGAAGTGAGCGAGCCGATCGAGGTATGGACGACGATCGACGTCGCCATGCAGCAGCAGGCCGACGCCGCGGTGCGCGCCAACGTGCCGCAGGGCGCGCAAGGCGCTCTGGTCACGCTCGACCGCGACGGCGCGGTGCGGGCGATGGTCGGCGGCCTCGATTATGTCAGCTCGATCTACAACCGCGCGACCCAGGCGACTCGCCAGCCGGGCTCGGCGTTCAAGCTGTTCGTCTATCTGACCGCGCTCCAGTCCGGCTACACGCCCGATTCGATGGTCAGCGGCGGCCCGATCACCGTCAACGGCTGGTCGCCGCGCAACGACAGCGGCGGGTTTCCGGGCAACATCTCCCTGCGCCAGGCTTTCGCTTATTCGGTCAACACCGCGGCGGTGAGGCTGTCGCAGGACGTCGGCACGCGCTCGGTCGCGTCCACCGCGCGACAGTTCGGAATCACCACGCCGGTCACCACCCAGCCGTCGATGGCGCTGGGCGCGTCCGAGGTCCGCCTGATCGACATGGTCCGCGCTTATGCCTCCGTCGCCCGCAACGGCACCGCCGTCACCCCTTACGGCGTGAGGCGGGTGACCACGGCGGGCGGCACCGTGCTCTACGAACATCGCGACGACGACCGCCGCGCGCTCGTCACCCCCTGGGTGGCGGCGCAGATGACCGACCTGTTGAAGGCGGTGGTCGACGGCGGCACCGGCCGCGCCGCGGCCCTCGGACGGCCCACCGCCGGCAAGACCGGCACGACGACTTCGAACAAGGACGGCTGGTTCGTCGGCTTCTCGAGCGGACTCACCACCGGCGTGTGGATCGGCCGCGACGACAATCGCCGCCTTCCCGGCCTGTCCGGCGGCCGCGCTCCGGCGCAGACCTTCCACGATTTCATGGTCCGCGCCGTGGCCAACCGGCCGGCCGAGGCTCTGATCACCGACGTTCCGGGCCCGGCGATCGAGGCCGACGTCAACAGCTTCGGGGACGAGCTCGATCCCGCGCTGATCGACCCCTATGCGGTGCCGGAGGAAGAAGAGCTTCCGATGCCCGGCGAGGAAGAGGATATCGACGGCGCGACGGTACCGCGCGCACCCGAGGAGCGGCGCGAGACGCTCGACCAGGAGTGGCTCGATCGCGCGATCAACCGCGCGCCGCCACGTCCCCAGCCGCGCCAGCCGGTCCAGCGCCAGCCAGTCCAACGCCAGCCAGTCCAACGCCAGCCGGTCCAACGGCCACCGGTCCAGCAGCCCCAGCCCGCGCCCGAGCCGGTCAACAAGCCGAACTAGCGCCCGCCGATGCGGTGGAGCGCGCTCCCTTCGCGGCGCAGCCACATCCGCGCCGACGCCGGGTCGGCGCCGAGCAGCTCGCGGACCAGCGCATGGAAACGCGGGCTGTGATCCATATGAGTCCGGTGCGCGACTTCGTGAGCGACCGTCGCCCGCCGCACGAAATCGGGCGCCATGATCAGCCGCCAGCTGTAGCGGATCCGCCCGTCGCTGGCGCAGCTGCCCCAGCGCGAGCGCGGATCGCCGACTGCCACCGACGACACCGTCACTCCCGCCTTTGCGGCGAATTCATGGGTCTCGCGGGTGAGCAGCGCCCGCGCCTCCGCCTGCAGCCAGCGCAACACCCGCCCCTCCAGCCCTTCGGCGGGTCCGCCGATCGCGAGACGCCCCTCGTCACGCGCGACACGACGGGGACCGCCAACCCATTCGACCCGATGCGGCTCGCCGAACAGTGGCAACGCCACGCCCGGCACGATCGCCACCGCTTCGGCGATGGCGCCGATCGACTGCGCCGCCCAGTCGGCGTGTCCGGCCGCCCATTCGAGCGCCCTTCGGCGCGATACGCCGGGCGGCACGGTGAGGGTCAGCGAGCGGCTGCGCGGGTCGACGCGCAGCCTCAGCCGCCGCGCCCGCTTGTTCGGCTTGAGGGTGAGCGGCGCTCCGCCGAGCTGAAGCTCAGAGCTCACGGTCGATCACGAACTGGTCGATATTGTCGCCGGCATCCTGCTCCGACACCGTCCAGCCGCGCACCGACACGCCGGCCTCGTGAACCGTCTCGGGGTCGCCGCTGATCAGATAATGCCAGCCGTAGAGCGGCCGCCCCTCGGCGCGCAGGCGATAGGCGCAGGTGCTCGGCAGCCAGTCGATCTTGTGGACGCTGTCGGCGGTCAGCCGGACGCATTCCGGCACGTACATCTTGCGCGCGCGGTAATCGCTGCACCGGCCGGTGCGCCGGTCGAGCAGCTTGCAGGCGACATTGGTCGCGTGGACCTCGCCGGTATCGGCATCCTCGAGCTTGTGCAGGCAGCATTTGCCGCAGCCGTCGCACAGCGCCTCCCACTCGTCGCGATTGAGCTCGGCGAGCGGCAGCTCCCAGAATCGGGGCCTCAGCGCACCCATTGGTCCAGCGCCCGGGCAACGCCTTGCGCGCCCTGGTCATGGGGCACGATCGCGATCGGCGCGCCGTCGGGGCCCATCAGCAGGATGAAGCGGCTGTGATTGACGTTGTAGCCGCCGGCCTCGTTGGGCTCGTCGGGAATCGCCGAGCCGCCATAAGCGGTCGCCACCTGCTGGATCTCCTGCTCGGTGCCGGTGAGGCCGATCAGGCGCGGGTGGAAATTGGCGACGTAGCGCTTGAGCACCTCGGGTGTGTCGCGCCTGGGATCGACGGTGATGAAGATCGGCTGCACCCGCTCCGCCCGCGCGCTGTCCTCGCCCTCGAACTGCCTGAGGCCGGCGCCAAGCACGGCGAGGTCGACCGGGCACACGTCGGGGCAATTGGCGAAGCCGAAATAGATCAGGCGGTACTTGCCGGCGAAGCTCGCATCGCTGACTCGCTGCCCGTCCTGGTTGACCAGGTTGATCGGCCCGCCCAGCGTCGCGCCCTTGAGCGGCGGGTCGGCGGCCTGCTGCGAGCAGGCGGCGAGGCCGCCGGCGAGCAGGATTGCGAGAAAGGGCGACAGGAGAGAGCGAAGGTTCATGACAGCGCCAGCCTTGCTTTGCTAGATCGGGGGGATCAAGCCGAAAGCCAAGTCCTCCGGGGGTTTAGATGAATCGCATCCACCGCATCCTGCTGGCCGGCGCGCTCGCCGCCGCCGTCGCGGTGCCTGCCGTCGCTCAACAGCAATTCTCCGACAACACCACCATGCTGAAGGCGGTGCGCGAGCGCGACGGCGCGACCGTCGAGCGGCTGCTTGCCGATCCCTCGTCCAACGCCGTCAATGCCCGCGACACCTCGACCGGCGAGGGCCTGCTCCACATCGTCGTGCGCCGCCGCGACATCGACTGGCTCGCCTTCCTACTCGGCCGCAGGGCCCGCCCCGACATGCAGTCGAACGACGGCTCGGCGCCGCTTCACCTCGCCGCCTCGATCGGCTGGGTCGAGGGGGCGCAGCAGCTGCTCGCCCGGCGCGCCAGCGTCGACATCGTCAACAACCGCGGCGAGACGCCGCTGATCCTCGCGGTCCAGGGGCGCCAGCTCGACATCATTCCGCTGCTTCTCCAGCAGGGCGCCAACCCGGCCCATACCGACAGCGTCGCCGGCTATTCGGCGCTGGATTACGCCCGCCAGGACCGCCGCGATCCAACCATCGCCCGGCTGCTCGAGTCCGCGCCGGCGCGCCGGCAGTCGCAGCAGCCGATCTACGGCCCAACCGCTCAGTAATCGATCGCCGGCAGTCCCGGGTCCATGTCGCCGGCCAGCCGCCGCGCCGCGCGGCGGGCGAAGCGCAACGTCTCGGCCTTGCGGCGGGCGGCGGCGAGCTTGCGCAGCGGCGCCGGGCGGATGATTTCGGCATCGTAGCGGTCGGCCACGATCAGCCCGGAACAATCCTCGCCCTTCTCGACGCAGGCGAACGGCTCGAGCGCGAAGCCGGCCGGCACCGCCCAGAAGAAATAGTCGCAATAGTCGAGATAGTCGGGCCACTTGCCGTCGCCCATCAGGTCGGCGCGCGATACCTTGATCTCGACGATGGTGATGAGCCCGGCGGAGTCGACCGCCATCAGGTCGGCGCGCCGGCCGTTGGGAAGCGGAACCTCGCAGATCGCGAACTGGTCCTGGCGGAAGAACAGCCGGCCGACTCCGCGCGCCACGTCCTGGGCGATGAGCGGCGCGTCCTGGAGGCAGGAGTCGGGAAGGGAGGCCATTGCCTCAACCTAGAATGAAGGGGGAACAAATGAAAGGGCCGGACCCAATGGCCCGGCCCCGATCCTCTCCCAAGGACCCCGAAAAGACTTAGCGATAGAAGATGTGGTTGCCGATCCGGGCGATGCGCGCGCTCGGGCGCCCCCAGCTCGGCCGGACGTAGGTCGCATGGAAGAACAGCGAGTCGTCGCCGGTCACGTCGTGAAGATTGTCCATGGCGATGCGGGCGATGGCGACGGCGCGGCTCCAGGCGGCGCTGGTGCGGTTCGGCTCGGGGATTCGGCCGCCGCGGACGAAGGAGAACTGGCTCGGCTGGGTGACGACGTCACACACGGTGCCGCGGAACCGGCCCGAAGCAACCCGGTTGAGGATCACCTCGGCGACCGCGAGCTGGCCCTCGAGCGGCTCGCCGCGCGATTCGAAATAGACGGCGCTGGCCAGGCACTGGAACTGCTCGTCCTCGCTCTCGGCGGCGGCATGCTGCTCGACCAGCGAGGCGAGCGAGAAGGCGGCGGTCTGGGCGGGCGCCGGAGCGACATCGCTGGCGCGATCGGGCCGGGCGCGGCCGACGATGGCGGTGACGCCCTGCGGAGTGACGATCTGGTCGCCGTCGCGGACAGAGACCGGGGTGAGGGACGTGTCGGCGGACGCGTGGACGATGGCGACCGCCGGCGTGGCGGCGTTGGTCGCGGCGGCGGTCGGGTTGGTCGCGGTGCTGCTGACCTGGGCCGGCGCGGCGGCATGAACGGACGGAGAGACGGTTGCGGCGGGGGTTGCGATGGCGGCGGTCTGGGCGCTCGCCTGGGAGGCGTTGGCGCACAGAAACAAGGCCGCCGCGGTCACGCCCGCGGCGCGGATCGTCTTAAACATCAATGGATCAGCTTCCGTGCGGTGAACCCGGGTCGCTCTGGGCCAATGAGGCCTGGATTGATGGAATTCCCCGTCTCGCCCGACTGCCGGCAAATACGCTCCGGCGGCCCGCTATTGCTCCCTGAACATCTGACAACGAGGCTAGGGGCCGGGCCGGTTAAGGGTCAATCAAGAGCGGTCATTTCAGCGGCGAACCGTTCGGCTGACGCGACGTCCAGTTCCAAAACCCACAGATCGGGATCGAATCTGCGCCGCCGGTCGAGGAACTTAACCATGTCTTCTGCGTTGCCGCCCGCCCCCGGAGATTCCCGCCAGCCATAGCGGCCGTCGGCCAGCAGCAGCCGCTCGAGCACCGCCTTGCACGCGCCGCGCTCGATCAGGATGACCATGACGGATCCGGCGGTGGGATCGCCCTTCGACAGCACCGCGCCGAAGCCGCCGTCGCGCTCGGCCAGCTTGATCAGTCCGCCGATCACGACCGAGCTCGGCAGGCGGGCGTCCATCAGCCGTCGCTATAACCGGCCAGGCCCGCCAGCGCGATGCTCGAGCGCATGAACGTGCCGGTGCCGCGCGCCGCTTCCTCGCCGTCCGCGTCGATCAGCCGCGCCTCGCCGATCAGCACGCGGCGCTTGCCGCTGATCCAGCGTCCCTCGGCAATGGCGGGGCCCGGGCGCAGCGGCTTGGTGAACATCAAGTTGAACGCGGTGGTGAGCAGGAAGCGGTCGCTCACCCGCGAATTGCAGGCGTAGAAGGCGGCATCGTCCATCATCTTGAAATAGAGCGTGCCGTGGGCCGCGCCCGCCGCATGGAAATGCCGTTCCTCGACTTCGAAGCGGATGCGTGCCAGCCCCGCCTCGACGATCTCTATCTCGGAACGAAAGCCAAGGTTGATCGGCGCGGAGCGATAAAGCGATTCCAGCGCGCGGAAATGCGCTTCCTCCCCGGCGAGGTCAGGCGGCATCCCGCGTTTCCGCTCCGGTCAGCACAGCATAGATGGCGTCGTTCGAGCGCGCGCCGCGCAGCTTGGCGCGGACCTGCTTGTCGCGCAGCGCCCGGCTGACCTGGGCCAGCGCCTTGAGATGCTCGGCGCCCGCGTCGGGCGGCGACAGCATCAGGAAAACGAGATCGACCGGCATGCGGTCGACCGCCTCGTAGTTGAGCGGCTCGGCCAGGCGCACGAACAGGCCGTAGATTCGATCGAGCTCCGCGATCTTGCCGTGCGGGATGGCGACTCCGCCGCCGAAGCCGGTCGAGCCGGCTTTCTCGCGGTCGCCGATCGCGGTCGCGATCGCCTTGGCCGGCACGCCGGTATGCCGCGCCGCGATCGTCGCGAGCTGCTGGAACAGCGCTTTCTTGCCGGTGGCGGCGAACGACGCCTCCACCGCTTCGGGCGCGAGAAAATGGGATAGATCGGTCATGGAATGGTCTGGCCGTTTAGGGCGAAAGGGTCTGGCTGTCAGTCCTGCTGGGGCTCGACCCAGCCAATCGTGCCGTCGCCTCGTCGATAGACCATGTTCAGCTGCTGCGTGCCGCTGTTCCGGAACATCAGCGCATTGGTGTTTCTGAGGTCCAGGATCATCACCGCGTCCGACACCGAGGCGTGGGGGATGTCGACTCGAGTCTCGGCGACGACAGGCGGATTGTCGGCCGGTTCCTCCGCCTCGGGAGGCGGCGCGAAGACCGTGTAGCTGGCGTCGATCGCGGCGGCCACTTCCGCCGCGTGTGCCGTCGCCGCGGAGCGGTCCTTGAGACGGCGCTTGTAGCGGCGCAGCTGGGTCTCGATCCGGTCGGCCGCCTGGTCGAAGGCCGCGCCTGCCTCGGCGCCGCGGCCGGAGCCCTTGAGCACGACGCCCTGGGGCACGTGCGCGACGATGTCGCAAGTGAAGCTGCGGTCATACGGCCCTCGACCGAACGTCACCTGGGCGGAGATGGCGCGGGCGAAATATTTGTCGGCGATCGCGCCAACTCGGCTCTCGACGGTCGCGCGCAAGGCGTCGCCCGTCTCGATCTGATGTCCCGAAACCCTGACTTCCATCCGGCCCTCCGTGTGTGGGGTGGATGTGGAGCCCGTCTATGCGGGCGTCAACCGCAGGCCGCGACCCGGTTCCAGATGGGGTCGGTGATGCCCTTGAGGAACTCGGCGTGGCGCTCCAGCTCTTCCTCCGTCGGCTCGTGGGGCCGCGCCGGGTGAACGGTGACGCTGTTGGCATATTCCTGAACGAGCATCACGTCGATCTTTTCTTCCGAGCTGCTGCGCTGTTCGGCCACGAGCCCGAGGCCGATCTGGCGGCCGCCGGTCAGCTCGACATAGACCTGCGACAGCAACTGAGCATCGATGAGCGCACCATGCTTGATGCGGATCGAGCGGTCGACTCCGAAGCGGGTGCACAGGGCATCGAGGCTGTGCTTGGCGCCGGGCAACTTCTGACGGGCCAGCACCAGGGTGTCGATCATCCGGGTCATGCACACCGAGGACAGCCCGCACAGCGCCAGCTCGTTGTTGAGAAAGCCGAAATCGAACGGCGCATTGTGCGCGACCAGCGGCGCGTCGCCGATGAAGTCGAGCAGGTCCCCGCACAGCTCCTCGAACAAGGGCTTGTCGGACAGAAACGCCTCGGACAGGCCGTGAACCGCTTCCGCCTCGCTCGGCATCGGCCGGCGCGGATTGAAATAGGCGTGGAAGGTGCGGCCGGTCTCGACCCGGTTCATAAGTTCGACGCAGCCGATCTCGACGATTCGATCCCCGCCCACCGGGCTCAGGCCCGTGGTCTCCGTGTCAAAAACGATTTCCCGCATGCCCCGATCTATGGATTTGGGGGGCTGGCGAGGCAAGCGATGATTTCCCTCACCTTGGCGCGCGTTTCGTCCAGGCTGCCGCCCGTCGGAATGACGAAATCGGCCCGCGCCCTCTTCTCCTCGTCGGGAAGCTGAAGCGCGAGGATCTGACAGAATTTGGCCAGGGTCATGCCTGGCCGTGCAAGGACCCGCTCGCGCTGCACCGGGCCGGGAGCGGAAACCACCGCGACCTTGTTCACCTGGCCCGCACCGCCTTTCTCGAACAGCAGCGGAATGTCGAGCACGACCAATGGCGCTTCGCCATGGCGAGCGAGGAAGGCGCGGCGCTCGCGCGCGACCGCGGGATGGATCAGGCCTTCCAGATTCTGCAGCGCCTCCGGCTCGGCCAGGACTCGCTCGGCCAGCGCGGTGCGATTGACTCCCTTGTCGTCGGTCGTGCCCGGGAAGCGCGCCTCGATGGCCGCGACCAGCTCGCCCTCGGGGCCCTGGAGCTGGTGAACGACCGCGTCGGCGTCGAACAAAGGAACGCCTTCCTCCTCGAACATGCGCGCCACGGTCGACTTGCCCATGCCGATCGATCCCGTGAGGCCGAGGATGACAGTCATGACGTCACCACACCTCTCTTCCGCAGTTCGGCGAGCAGCGGCAGAAGCGGCAGGCCGAGGATGGCGAAATGGCTCCCGTCGATCCGCTCGAACAGCTGCGCGCCCATGGCTTCGACGCGATAGGCGCCGGCGCTTCCGGTCACCGCGTCGCCCTCGTGCGCGAGATAATCGTCGAGGAAGCGCGTGCTGAAGTCCCGAACGCTCATCGTCACGCTCTCGACGCATCCCCACAGGCGCTCGCCGTTGCGGACGAGCACGGCGCCGCTGTGAAGCTTGTGCTCTGCACCCCTCAGCGACAAGAGCTGATCGCGCGCGCCCGCGCGGGAGCCCGGCTTGCCGAGGATCTCGCCGTCGGCCCGCTCCAGCGTCTGGTCGGCGCCGAGCACCAACGTGTCGGCCGGCGCCGCGACGCTCTTGGCTTTGAGCTCGGCGAGCATCTCGGCCATGTCGCGCGCGCCGAAGCCGCTCGCCAGCAATCCCGCCTTGGCGCTGTCCTCGTCGAGCGGCGCCGACACCGCCTCGAAGGGGACTCCGGCCACCTCGAGCATCCGCCGCCGCGTCGGGCTTTGCGATGCAAGCAACAGCTTCATCTTACGCCTGTCGAAGGGCGGTTCATTCCGCCGCCCGCTCGACTCGCTCGGTCGCCAGCTTGACCACCGCGAGCGAGGTTTCCTCGATCGAGCGGCGGGTGACGTCGATCACCGGCCAGCCCTGATCGGCGAAGATGCGCCGGGCGAAGGCGAGTTCGGCGCTCACCGCCTCCATGTCGACATAGTCGGTCTCAGGCGGCTGGTTGAGCGCGAGCAGCCGGTTGCGCCGGATCTGGATCAACCGGTCGGGATTGGTGGTGAGGCCGACAATGAGGGGGTGCTTCAGGTTGAACAATGCCGGCGGCGGCGGCGATTCCGGCACCAGCGGCACGTTGGCGACCTTGTAGCCGCGATTGGCGAGGTAGATGGCGGTCGGAGTCTTCGACGTGCGCGACACGCCGGTCAGAACGATGTCCGCCTCCTCCCAATTTTCCGGCTGAAGGCCGTCGTCATGGGCGATGGTGAACTGGATCGCGTCGACGCGCGCGAAATAAGCGGCGTCCATCGCGTGCTGCCGCCCCGGCCGGCCCTTGGTCGCCTCGCCGGTGACCGCCGACAGGGCGTCGATGACCGGATCGAGCACCGACACCGCGTAGAGGCTGCGGCGGCGGCAATTCTGCTCCAGCGCGCGGCGGATCGCCGGATTGACAAGGGTGTAGAGAACCAGGCCCGGCCGTTGCTGGATATCGTCGAGCACGCGTTCGAGATGACCTTCGGAGCGTACCATCGGCCAGAAGTGGCGGATCGCGTCGACTTCGTCGAACTGGGCAAGGCAGGCCTTGGCGACGATGTCGAGCGTTTCGCCGGTCGAATCCGACAGGAGATGGAGATGCAGCTGCTTCACCTGGCCTCCGAGTCGGCTCGTTTCGGGAACGAAAGAAGGCCCTTGTGGAAAACCATGTTGAGATCGCTAGCGGAACCCTGGTTGCGCTTTCAAGGATAGCTTCCGCCCCCGGCCCGCGCGATTCCGTCCACAGCGCCGCCAACAGTGGACGAGTTTGCTCCACAACATGTGGATAATGGGGACGCCGTTCCCGACTCGTTGAGCCCGCGCGGATTCTTACCCCGTCAAGCTGTTGGCAAAAAACCCCGCAGCCAATAAACCCCGCCTTCGCGCCGCCTACTCTCTTCAACAACTCAAGATTCTAATAAGAATATATATAAGGAAGGGGGGCGCTCAGAGCCCGTGACCCGATCGACTAAGTCATTGATAAACGTCCTGAAAGGCCAGCGCGCCGAGGTGCCGCCGATGTGGCTGATGCGCCAGGCGGGCCGCTATCTGCCGGAATATCGCGCGCTTCGGGCCGACAAGGGCGGCTTCCTCGAGCTGGTCTACGACACCGACGCGGCGGCCGAAGTGACGCTTCAGCCGATCCGCCGGTTCGGCTTCGACGGCGCGATCCTGTTCTCCGACATCCTGATCGTTCCCCATGCGCTGGGCCAGGATTTGCGCTTCGAGGCGGGCGAGGGCCCGGTCCTGTCGCCGCGCCTGGTCGATGTCTCGCTGGCCTCGCTGGAGCGCGCTCCGGAGCGGTTGCGGCCGATTTACGAGACTGTGGAAAAAGTCGCCGCGCAACTGCCTGAAACCACCACTTTCCTTGGCTTTGCCGGCAGTCCCTGGACGGTCGCGACCTATATGGTCGCCGGCCGCGGCTCCAAGGACCAAGGCGAGGCGCGCCGCTTCGCCTATGCCGATCCGCAAGCCTTTGGCGCGGTGATCGACGCGCTCGTCGACATGACGGTCGATTATCTCTCGGGCCAGATCCGCGCCGGCGTCGAGGCCGTGCAATTGTTCGACAGTTGGTCGGGCAGCCTCGCCCCCGCCCAGTTCGAGCGCTGGGTGATCGGCCCCAATGCCCGCATCGTCGCCGCGCTTCGCGAGCGTCACCCGGGCGTGCCGGTGATCGGTTTCCCCAAGGGCGCCGGGGCCAAGCTTCCGGCCTATGCCCGCGAGACCGGCATCGACGCGGTCGGCGTCGACGAGACCCAGGACCCGCACTGGATCGCCGCCAACATGCCGGCCGACCTTCCGGTCCAGGGCAATCTCGATCCGCTTGCGCTGATCGCGGGCGGCGCGGCGCTTGAACAGGCGGTCGCTTCGATCCTATCTGCGTTCGAGGGCCGCCCGCACATCTTCAACCTTGGCCACGGCATCCTTCCCGACACGCCGATCGCCCATGTCGAGCGGCTGATCGAGCTGGTCCGTGGGCGCGGCGGCGAGGGAGAGGCCGCTTGACCGACTGGGAGATCACCCTCGCCGTGCTGTACCCCTGGCTGAAGGCCGCCCACATCATCTTCGTGATCTTCTGGGTCGCCGGTTTATTCCTGCTGCCGCGTTACTATATCTATCATCAGGAAGCGGCGGCCGGTTCCGACGAGGAAGCGCGCTGGGTGGAGCGCGAGCGCAAGCTGCGCAACATCATACTCACCCCTTCGATGGTCCTGGTCTGGGCGCTCGGTATCGCGCTCGCCGTCGTCCTCAACGTCTGGGACCAGGGTTGGCTTCACGCCAAGCTGGTCTTCGTGCTCGGCCTCTCCGCCTATCACGGCTACATGGTCGGTTACGGCCGCAAGCTCGCCAAGGGCGAGCGCCCGGTCAGCGGCCGTGCGCTGAGGCTGATGAACGAGGTGCCGGGGATCGTCACCGCGGTCATCGTCATCCTGGTGGTGGTCAAGCCGTTCTAGCTGCGCGGCCGACTCCGAGTCCGAAGGCGTTGACTCGGATCGGGCCGGAGCATAGGGCGGCGTTGGTCGTTAAACCCGCCGTCCGCGCGGGGTTTCCTTCGCCTTTTCCAATTCCAAATCTGTCCGCCGGCCATCGCTCGGACTCGGTTTCACAAGAGTTTATCTATGCATCTCAACGACTTGAAGCAGCGCAGCCCGGCCGAACTGGTGGCCATGGCGGAAGAGCTCGGAGTCGAGGGCGCGTCCACCCTGCGCAAGCAGGAGCTGATGTTCTCGATCCTCAAGGTCCGCGCCGAGGGCGGCAACGAGATCATGGGCATGGGCACGATCGAGGTCCTGCCCGACGGTTTCGGCTTCTTGCGGTCGGCCGACAGCAACTATCTCGCCGGTCCCGACGACATCTACGTGTCGCCCAACCAGGTCCGCAAGTTCGGCCTGCGCACCGGCGATACCGTCGAGGGCGAGATTCGCGGTCCCAAGGAAGGCGAGCGCTATTTCAGCCTCGTCCGGGTCATCCAGGTCAATTTCGACAATCCCGACGCCGTCCGCCACCGCGTCAATTTCGACAATCTGACGCCGCTCTATCCCGACGAGAAGCTGACGCTCGACAGCGCCGATCCGACCGTCAAGGACAAGTCGGCGCGGGTCATCGACATCGTCGCCCCGCAGGGCAAGGGCCAGCGCGCTCTGATCGTCGCCCCGCCCCGCGTCGGCAAGACCGTGCTTCTCCAGAACATGGCGAAGGCGATCACCGACAACCATCCCGAGGTCTTCCTGATCGTCCTGCTCATCGACGAGCGGCCCGAGGAAGTCACCGACATGCAGCGTTCGGTGAAGGGCGAGGTCATCTCCTCGACCTTCGACGAGCCGGCCCAGCGCCACGTCCAGGTCGCCGAGATGGTGATCGAGAAGGCCAAGCGCCTGGTCGAGCACAAGAAGGACGTCGTCATCCTGCTCGACTCGATCACCCGCCTAGGCCGCGCCTACAACACGGTGGTGCCGAGCTCGGGCAAGGTGCTGACCGGCGGCGTCGACGCCAACGCCCTGCAGCGCCCCAAGCGCTTCTTCGGCGCCGCGCGCAACATCGAGGAAGGCGGCTCGCTCTCGATCATCGCCACCGCGCTGATCGACACAGGCTCCAAGATGGACGAGGTCATCTTCGAAGAGTTCAAGGGCACCGGCAATTCCGAGATCGTGCTCGACCGCAAGGTCGCCGATAAGCGCATCTTCCCGGCCCTCGACGTCGGCAAGTCGGGCACCCGCAAGGAGGAGCTGCTGGTCGACCAGGCCACCCTCACCCGCATGTGGATGCTCCGCCGGATCCTCATGCAGATGGGCACCGTCGACGCGATGACCTTCCTCCTCGACAAGATCAAAGACTCGAAGTCGAACGAGGAATTCTTCGCGACGATGAACCAGTAGGTTCGGGAGGCCACTACCCTGTCATCCCCGCGAAGGCGGGGATCCAGCTGACTTACGCTGGCTACAGAAGAAGCTGGGTTCCCGCTTACGCGGGAATGACAGTTGGCGGCTAGCCGACGTGCCTCGCGAAGAACTGCTCGGTCCGCGAATCCGCGAGGTGCGCGGCCTCCTCGCTGCGCCTCTTCCCCATCTCTGCGGCGAAACCATGGTCCACCCCCGGATAGGAGTGGATCGTGACGTGCGGATTGTCCTTGAGCCCCTCCGCAATCGCCCGCTGGGCGTCCTTGGAGACGAAATGGTCCTCCTCGGCGATGTGGAGCAGCAGCGGGTTGGCGATGCCGTGCTGCTCGCCGAGCAGGCCGTCGAGGCCGACTCCGTAATAGCCGACGCTGGCATTGGCGTCGGTGCGCGCCGCGGCAATGTAGGCGAGCCGCCCGCCGAGGCAGTAGCCGACCACGCCGACCTTGCCCCCTTCCGGCAGCCGTGATCGCAAGGCGCGGATCGTCGCCTCGATGTCCTTGATCGCCAGGTCCTGGTCGAGCCGGCCCATTAGCTCCAGCGCGCGCTTGAATTCCTCCGGCACGTCGGGATCGAGCTCGACTCCGGGCGCGAACCGCCAGAACAGGTCGGGCGCCGCGGCGAGATAGCCGAGCTCGGCCCAGTGATCGACCTTGCCGCGGATCCCGGGATTGATCCCGAAAATCTCCTGGATGACGACGATCGCGCCGCGCGGCTCGCCCTCGGGCTCGGCGACGTAAGCGGGGAAGCGCTCGTCGCCGTCGAACGTGGTGATCTCCATCTGCGCCATCGCCGATATCTCCTGCTTGCGGTCTCGTCCCCTATAGCCATAGGACGAGCGCCGCTCGCAACAGGAGGGCTTCGCATGAAGGTGACTGTCGACATCGACTGCACGCCGGAGGAGGCGCGCCGCTTCCTCGGCCTTCCCGATCTCGGGCCGGTCCATGAGGCCTATGTCGAGCGAATGACCAGGATGGTTACCGACGGCACCTCGACCGAGGCGTTCGGCGAGATGATGAAAAATTGGGGGCCGATGAGTGACGCCGGCCTCGCCATGTGGCGCCAGATGGCCGAGCAGATGACCGGAAAGCGGGGCTAGGCCCATCCCCGCGAAAGCGGGGACCCAGCTTCTTACTTTTCTTCGGTTCCCGCTAAGGCAGCTGGATTCCCGCTTCCGCGGGAATGACAAGGAATTGAATGTCTCAAGCCGACACCATCTACGCCCTCTCCTCCGGTCAGCCGCCGGCGGCGATCGCCATCGTGCGGATCAGCGGTCCGGATGCGCTCGCGGCCGCGGGCGAACTGACTCGGTCCACACTGGAGCCGCGCCGTGCTCGCTTGGTCGCGCTGCGTGCCGACGGTGAGCTTCTCGACAACGCGCTCGCCCTCTATTTCCCCGGTCCGAACAGCGCTACCGGCGAAGATATCGTCGAGCTTCACCTCCATGGCGGGCGCGCCGTCGTAAATGCGGTCCGGGCTGCGCTCGCCCGCGACCCGCGCCTGCGCGCGGCCGAAGCGGGCGAGTTCACCCGCCGGGCCTTTGCCAACGGCCGCATCGATCTCGCCGAGGCCGAGGGTCTCGCCGATCTGCTTTCGGCCGAAACCGAGGCGCAGCGCCGTTCCGCCATGCTGCTCGCCGGCGGCTCGTTCAGCCGAGAGGTTCACGGCTGGAGCGCCGAGATCCTCCGGCTCGCCGCCGCGGTTGAGGCGCTTCTGGACTTCTCCGATGAAGGTGACGTCGACGAGGGCCTGCCCGCGCAATGGCTCGAGGACCTGCGGCGGCTGACAACGGAGATCGACGCTGCGCTTCGTCGCCCCTCGGCCGAGCGCCTTCGCGACGGCATCCGCGTCGTTTTCGCCGGGCCGCCCAATGCCGGCAAGTCGACCCTGTTCAACCGGCTGGTCGGGCGCGAGGCGGCGATCACGCACGAGATCGCCGGCACCACCCGCGACCTGATCGAGGCGCCGGTAGCGATCGGCGGCCTGCCCTTCCTGATGATCGACACCGCCGGCCTGCGGAGCAGCGCCGATGCCGTCGAGACGATCGGCGTCGATCGTGCCCGGACCGCTCTCGACGCTGCGGATGTCGTGCTTTGGCTGGGGGAGCCGGGCGCCGCTCCGCGACATCATGACGTCATTCGGGTTCAGTCGCGTTGCGATGTGCAAGATACTGATTCAAAAGCCGATTTTGTCGTGTCAGGAAAGACCGGCGAAGGTGTCCAAGCGCTCATGGATGAATTGCTGGACCGCGCACGGGCGATGCTTCCGGCGACCGGAGAGGCGGCGCTCCATGCCCGCCATCGCGAGGCGCTCGGGGAGGCGCTGGCCGTGCTCGGCGGGGCCGACGAGAGCAAGGATCTCCTGATCGTCGCGGAAAGCCTGCGCCAGGCTCGCGCCTCGCTCGATCGAATCACCGGGCGGGCGGGGGTCGAGGACATGCTGGACACGCTGTTCGGGCGCTTCTGCATCGGCAAGTGATGTTCCACGTGGAACATTGGGTGCGGTCGGGGTCGAAAAGCGCTGCGCTCTGCCTTATGTCACCGCCCCAATGACGAGCTTCGACATCATCGTGGTCGGCGGCGGCCATGCCGGGACGGAGGCCGCCGCGGCCGCCGCGCGCATGGGCGCCTCGACCGCCCTGGTCAGCTTCTCGCGCGAGCAGATCGGCGTGATGTCGTGCAACCCGGCGATGGGCGGGCTCGGCAAGGGCCACCTCATCCGCGAGGTCGACGCATTCGACGGCCTCATCGCCCGCGCCTCCGATGCCGCCGCCATCCACTATCGCATGCTCAATGCGAGCAAGGGTGCCGCGGTGCGCGGCCCGCGCATCCAGGCGGACCGCAAGCTCTACAAGCGCGCCATCCAGGAGCTTCTGGCGCCGCTCGCCGGTCTCGAGGTGGTCGAGGGCGAGGCCGCCTCGCTGATTCTCAATGGCCGCAGGGTCGAGGGCGTTCAACTGGCGGACGGCCGCCAGTTGCGGGCAAAGGCTGTCATTCTCGCCACCGGCACGTTCCTCGGCGGCAAGCTCCATTTCGGCCTCAACAGCTGCGGCGGCGGCCGAGTCGGCGAGCGGCCAGCCACCGCGATGGCGCACCAGCTCCGCGCCATGGACCTGCCCATCGCGCGGCTGAAGACGGGAACGCCGCCGCGCCTCGACGGCCGCACCATCGACTGGTCGGTGCTGGAACGGCAGGAGTCGGACGACGGCGACTGGACCATGTCGCCGATGAGCGCGGCCCGGGCCAACCCGCAGCTCTTCTGCGCGATCAGCCGCACCAACGCGCGCACCCACCAGGTCGTGCGGGAGTCGTTCGACCGCTCCCCCCTTTTCTCCGGCGACATCGAGGGCGTCGGCCCGCGCTATTGCCCGTCGATCGAGGACAAGGTGCGCCGCTTCGGCGACCGCGACGGCCATCAGATCTTCCTCGAGCCTGAAGGCCTCGACGACCCGCTCATCTATCCCAACGGCATCTCGACCTCGCTCCCCGAGGACGCTCAGCTGGCCATGGTTCGCACCATGGCGGGCCTCGAGCAGGTCCGCATCGCCCAGCCGGGCTATGCGGTGGAATATGACCATGTCGATCCGCGCATCCTCGAGCCGACGTTCGGCGTTCGCGACGTCGCGGGTCTGTACCTCGCGGGGCAGATCAACGGCACGACCGGCTATGAGGAGGCGGCGGCCCAGGGCCTGGTCGCAGGCCTCAATGCCGCGGCGCATGCCAAGGGGGCCGCGCCGATCCTGTTCGATCGCGCGACGTCCTATATCGGCGTGATGGTCGACGACCTCGTCCTGCAGGGCGTCACCGAGCCTTACCGCATGCTGACGGCGCGCGCGGAGTACCGACTCCGGCTGCGCGCCGACAATGCCGAGACGCGCCTTGCGCCGGTTGCCGAGGCGGCGGGGTGCCTGTCGCGGGAGCGCCGGGATCACCTTGCGCGCGACACCGCCGAGCGAGCACGGATCTCATCGCTGCTAGCGCGCCGAGTCCGCGCCGGCGCGCTGGAAGCGCAAGTGCGCGACGATGGGGTCATGCGCACGCTGGCCGAATGGTTGCGCTTTCCCGAGGTGGACGCTCGCGTCCTCCGAAGTGTCGAACCCGAGCTTGGCAAGGTCTCTCCGCGGCTTCTCGAGGAAGCGGTCCAGGACCATCGCTACGCCCCTTATCTGGAGCGCCAGGACGCCGAGGTCGCGCGTTTGCGCGGCGACGAGGCGGTCACGATCCCCCCGCAGCTCGATTACGCCCGCATTCCGGGGCTCTCGCTTGAAATGGTCGAGCGCCTTTCCGCCGCGCGGCCCTCGACTCTTGGCGCGGTCTCGCGGGTGCGCAGCATCACTCCGGCGGCGGTTGCGGCCATTCTCGTTCATGTGCGGGGGCGCCGGGCGGCATGACCGAAGAAGAGGCGACAGAGTGGATCCGGGCGGAGTTTGATGTTCCACGTGAAACAATGACGCGCCTGGACGACTTTGCCGCTTTGCTCGTTTCGGAGAACGAACGGCAGAACCTCGTTTCACGTGGAACATTGCCGCACCTCTGGGCCCGCCACTTCCTCGATTCGGCCCAACTCCTGCGCTTCGCTCCCTCCCCCGATTCGACGTGGCTCGATTTGGGCACCGGGGCCGGATTCCCCGGCATGGTCGTCGCCGCCCTTCACCGTGGCCCCGTGACGATGGTCGAATCGCGTAGGCTCCGTGTGGAGTTCCTTCACCGCGCCGCCGAGGTGCTGGGCGTGTCCGACCGGACGACCCTGCTGCTCGACCGGGTCGAACGGGTGCCAACGCACAAATTCGACGTGATCAGCGCCCGCGCCTTCGCGCCGATGGGCGAGCTTCTCGAACTTGCGCACCGCTTCTCCACAGAAAAGACGCGCTGGATTCTCCCCAAGGGACGCAGCGCGCAGTCGGAACTGGAAGCCGCCGAATCTTCGTGGCAGGGTTCGTTCCGTCTGGAGCCGAGCCTCACTGACCCGGATTCCGGCATCATCGTTGCGGACGGCGTGACGCCGCAGGGCAGGAAAAGAGCATGATTCGGATCGCGATTGCGAATCAGAAGGGCGGCGTCGGCAAGACCACCACGGCGATCAACCTCGGCACGGCGCTTGCGGCGACCGGCGACCGGGTGCTGGTTGTCGACCTCGACCCTCAGGGCAACGCCTCGACAGGCCTCGGCATCACACAGGGACAGCGCGAGCGGTCGAGTTATGACCTTCTCACCGGGCAAGCGCGCCTCGGCGAGGCGGCGATCCCGACGCGGGTGCCGCGTCTCGACATCGTCCCCGCAACAGTCGACCTGTCCGGCGCCGAGATCGAGATGGTCGAGTTCGAGAACCGGACCCATCGCCTCGACCTGGCGCTCGAAGGCGAGGAAGGCCGCTGGGACGTCTGCCTGATCGACTGCCCCCCTTCCCTCGGCCTGCTGACGATCAACGCGCTGGTCGCCGCCAATTCGATCCTGGTGCCGCTCCAGGCCGAATTCTTCGCTCTGGAGGGCCTCAGCCAGCTGCTCCAGACGGTCGAGCGGGTCCGTGCTCGCTTCAATCCCGAGCTGTCGATCCTCGGAGTCGCGTTGACCATGTACGACCGGCGCAACAACCTGTCGTCGCAGGTCGCCGAAGACGTCCGCGCCTGCCTCGGCAAGGTCGTGTTCGACACTGTCGTGCCGCGCAACGTCCGGCTGAGCGAGGCGCCGAGCCACGGCATTCCCGCTCTGATCTACGACCAGCGCTGCTCGGGCTCGGCGGCCTATATGGACCTGGCCCGCGAGCTTCTTGCGCGGATGCCTCGGCGGACCAGGGAAGCCGCATGAGCGACGCTCCGCGCAAGCGCCCGCAGAGCCTCGGCCGCGGCCTGTCATCGCTGCTCGGCGAGGTCGGCCAGGAGGCGCCGGTCAGCGGCACGACCCGAGGCACGGTCCAGTTGCTCCCGGTCGCCAGCGTCGAGCCCCACCCCGGCCAGCCGCGCCGTCATTTCGACGAGACCGCGCTGGCCGAGCTCGCGCAGTCGATCCAGCAGCGCGGCGTCATCCAGCCGATCGTCGTTCGACCGCACGGGCACCGCTTCCAGATCGTCGCCGGCGAGCGGCGCTGGCGCGCGGCCCAGAAGGCAAGGCTCCACGAGGTTCCGGCGATCGTCCGCGAGTTCAGCGACGAGGAAACGCTCGAAGTCGCGCTGATCGAGAATATCCAGCGCGCGGACCTCAACGCGATCGAGGAAGCGCAGGCTTATCAGCGTCTGTTGAGCGACTTCGGGCACACCCAGGAAGAGCTCGGCAAGCTCGTCCACAAATCGCGCAGTCACGTCGCTAACCTATTGAGATTACTTGATCTTCCTGGCGCAGTTCAGGAGATGGTGGTGGACGGGCGGCTGACCATGGGCCACGCTCGCGCCATCGCCGGCGCTCCGGATCCCGCCGCTCTCGCCGATGAGGTCGTTCGCCGCGGCCTGTCGGTGCGCGAGACCGAGAAGCTTGCGCAAGCCAGCAAGCCGAAGAGCCGCAAGGCGGCCGCCACCGCCCCGATCGACGCCGACATTGCGGCGCTCGAGCGGCAGTTGAGCGAGCTGCTCGGCGTCGGCGTCACCGTCCGTCACTCCGGCAATGGCGGCACCCTGGCGCTGCAATATTCGACGCTCGACCAGCTCGACATGCTGTGTCAGCGCCTGACCGGCGGCGAAATCTGAATTCTAGGCGACGCTGGGATTCAAGCGCGCCGCCCGGCCAGACGGGCGATCTCCAGCAGCTCGGCATCGGCCGACACCGGTCCCAGCGCGCCCGACCGCTTCAGTGCACGCTCGGCTTCGCTCAGCCGTTCGACGCAACGCACCAGCCGCTCGGCCGGCCACGCGCGCAACTGCCGCTCGACGCCGTCCTTCTCCTTCCAGAACAATGCCTTGCCTTGCGAGGCAATGACCGAGGAGGCATTTTCGCCCTTCTCCACCCGCGCTCGCAGCTTGGCCAGCAGAAGCGCCCGCCGCAGCGCCGCGCGCAGCAGGACAATGCCTTCCGCTCCCTCTGCGTGAAGTCGCTGCAGCTCGGCCTGCGCGCCTTTCGGGTTGCCGTCGAACACGCGATCGACCAGCTGACCGGGGTCGCCCTCCTCGCGGGCCGCGCCGACCGCGTCGATGACGTCATGGTCGAGCGGCGTCGCCCGGCCGGGCTCGGCGTCGAGATAGGCGGCGAACTTGGCCATCTCCTGCTCGACCAGCGCGCGGTTGCCGCCGGCGGCCTCGGCGATGCGCTGGGCGACGTCGGGGCGGGTCTGCAGGCCGAAATTGCGTGCGATGTCGCTCACCATCCGGTCCCAGTCGCGCGCGTCTGGAAGATAGCTCGCGAAGGCGATCGCCGCGGGACTCGCAAGGACCAGCTTCAGCAGCGACGACGACGCCTTGAGGTTGCCGGCAATGAGCGCCACCGCATTGCCCGCCGCCGGTGCCGACAGGAGGGCCGATACCGCCTCGCTGCTCTCGTCGCCGGCCGGGTCGACCAGCACGTAGCGCGCGCCGCCGAACATCGAGATCGACGCGGCTTCGTCGGCAAGCCGCGCCGGGTCTGACTTGAGCTCGGAGCTGGCAATGTCGATGCGCTCCGCATCCGGCCCTACCGACGCGGCCAGGCGCCGCATCAGGGCACGGCTGCCGGCGTCGTCGGGGCCGTGGAACAGGAACAAGCGGATGTTGGCGGGAGCGGCGAGCGCCTTTTCCAGCTGCGGCTTGGTCGCCTTCACGGGGTCGCTGGCGTCCGGCTGGCGTAGAGCGCGACTCGCGAGATGATCTGTTCGGCGACCTCGACCGACAGCCGTTCCAGCGCCGTCTGCTCGGCCGCCACCGTGGCATATTCCGAGCCGACCACGTCGATGCCGGCATCGGAGCCGGCGGTGGCGTCGAGAACCACCGTGCCGCGCTGCGCATCGACCAGGCGGTAGCGGGCCCGCAACGTCCGCCGCTCGCGAGTCACCGCATCGTCGAGGCGGATTCCGAAGCCGGTGATGCGGTCGTCGAGTTCGACCTCGAGCCGGTAGCGCACCGGCCCGCTCGGCTCGCCCATGCGGTCGACCAAGGCGCCGCGCACATGATAGCCGGCGCGGCCCGGAATCGGCGCCACGCTGATCGAACGAAGCGCCTGCGACACCTGCGACCGGCTGCCGCCCGGGTAGAGCGGCTGGAGCGTGCAACCCGAAAGCAGCGCCGCGGCCAGCAGGGGCAGCGCCCGCCTCATGCGACCAGATTCACCAGGCGGTCGGGCACGACGATCACCTTGCGCGGCGGCTTGCCCTCGAGGATTCGTACGACTTTCTCCGACGCCAGCGCCATTTCCTCGAGCGCTTCCTTCGACGCGCCCTTGGCAACGGTCAACGTGTCGCGCAGCTTGCCGTTGACCTGCACCGCGATGGTGACCTGGTCCTCGACGAGCAAGGCTGGATCCGCCTGCGGCCAGGGCGAGTCGGCGATCAGGCCCTCCTGCCCCAACGCCGACCATGCCTCTTCGGCGACGTGCGGGGCCATCGGAGCGACCAGCTTGAGCATGGTGAGCGCGGCCTCGCGCTTCGACGCGGAGGGAGCGGCCTTCTCGATCGCCGAGGCCAGCTCGTAAAGGTTTGCGACCGCCTTGTTGAAGGCGAGCGCCTCGATATTGGCGCCGACCGCGGCGATCGTCTGATGAAGCTTGCGGTCGAGCGTGTCATCGCGCCCTTCCCCATCACTGGCGCTGCCTGCGATCCGCCACAGCCGCTGAACGAAGCGCCAGGCGCCTTCGATGCCCGATTCGCTCCATTCCAGGTCGCGCTCGGGCGGGCTGTCCGACAGCATGAACCAGCGCACCGCGTCGGCGCCATATTGCTCGACGATCGGCTCGGGATCGACGGTGTTCTTCTTGGACTTGGACATCTTCTCGACGCGGCCGGTCTCGACTCCGGAGCCGGTCGCGCTTTCGATGATGCCCTCGGCGCCGACCTCGACCTCGTCGGGAGACAACCAGCGGCCGTCCAGCGAGCGATAGGTCTCGTGAGTCACCATGCCCTGGGTGAACAGGCCGGCAAACGGCTCGGTGATGTCGAGCTGGCCCATATGATGGAGCGCCCGCGTCCAGAACCGCGCGTAGAGCAGGTGCAGGATCGCATGCTCGACGCCGCCGATATACTGATCGACCGGCAGCCAATGCGCGGCGACCCCGGGATCGAATGGCCGGTCAGCCGGCTGGCTGGCGAAGCGGATGAAATACCAGGAGGAATCCGCGAAGGTGTCGAGCGTGTCGGTCTCGCGCCGAGCCGTCCCGCCGCAAGACGGGCAGGACACGTTCTTCCACGTCGGGTGGCGATCGAGCGGATTGCCCGGCACGTCAAAGCTGACGTCCTCGGGCAGCACCACTGGCAATTGCTCGCGCGGCACCGGCACGGCGCCGCACGCCTCGCAATGGATGATCGGGATCGGCGTGCCCCAATAACGCTGGCGCGAAACGCCCCAATCCCTGAGACGCCAGGCGACCGTGCCCCGGCCCCAACCTTCCGCCTCGGCGCGCGCGATCACGGCCGCTTTCGCCGCTTCGACGCTCTTGCCGTCCAGGAAGCGCGAATTGACCAGGATTCCGTCGCCGGTCTCGGCTTCGCCCGTCACCGGCTTGTCGGCTTCGGCTGCGCTCGGCGCAACCACGCGCCGGATATCGAGCCCATATTTGGTCGCGAACTCGAAATCGCGCTGGTCGTGCGCCGGCACGCCGAAAATCGCGCCGGTGCCATAGTCCATCAGCACGAAATTGGCGATGAAGACGGGCAGCTCCCAGTCGGGATCGAGCGGGTGGATCGCTTCGCCGATTTCCAGACCGAGCTTTTCGGCCGTCTCCAGCTCGGCGGCCGTCGTGCCACCGCGCTTGCAGCGCGCGATGAACTCCGCAACCTCCGGCGAGCGGGCGGCATATTGCTGGGCGAGGGGATGATCGGGCGAGAGCGCGACGAAGCTCGCCCCGAAGATCGTGTCGGGCCGGGTGGTGAACACCTCGATCGAGTCGATGTCGCCCCTCTTCTCCGCCTCGATGGCGAAGCGGAACTTCATGCCGCGGCTCTTGCCGATCCAGTTCTCCTGCATGAGGCGAACCTTCTCCGGCCAGCGGTCGAGGCTTTCGAGCCCCTGCAGCAGATCGTCGGCAAATTCGGTGATCTTGAGGAACCACTGGGAGAGCTTGCGCCGCTCGACGAGCGCACCCGAGCGCCAGCCGCGGCCATCGATGACCTGCTCGTTGGCGAGCACGGTCATGTCGACCGGGTCCCAATTGACCTCGCTCTCCTTGCGGTAGACCAGGCCCGCCTGGAACATGTCGAGGAACAGCGCCTGCTCCTGCCCGTAATAATCGGGATGGCAGGTCGCGAGCTCGCGCGACCAGTCGAGCGCGAAGCCGAGCCGCTTCAGCTGCGCGCGCATCGTCGCGATATTGTCCCAGGTCCAGCTGCCGGGATGGACCTTCTTCTCCATCGCGGCATTCTCGGCCGGCATTCCGAAGGCGTCCCACCCCATCGGGTGGAGCACCTCGAAGCCGTTCATCCGCCGGTAGCGGGCGAGCACGTCGCCCATCGTGTAGTTGCGGACATGCCCCATGTGGATGCGCCCCGAAGGATAGGGGAACATCTCGAGGATATAGGCCTTCGGCTTGGACGAATCGTCACGGGCCCGGAACGTTTCCCGTTCCTCCCAGACTTTCTGCCAGTGCGCGTCGGCTTTGAGCGGGTTGAAGCGCTGGGCCGTCATGTGCTTGGATTTTCTATCCGCGCGCGGCGCGGCGCAGGTCACGGGCGCGGGTCAGGATGATCTCTTCAAGCCGCTGCACGGTCGCGGCGGCGACCGGAGCGTCGACCCAGGTGCCGTTCTGCAGCCGCTGGCGCGCCGCCGAGACGCGCAACGCGTCGGCGCGCAGGGTCGCATCGAGGATCGCGACCGACAGGCGCACCCGGTCGGTCGCGTCGGCGGGGTTCACGTACCAGTCGGTGACGATGACGCCGCCGTTCGAATCGGCCTGCGCGATCGGAGCGAAGGACACGGTGTCGAGCGCGGCCCGCCACAGATAGGAATTCACCCCGATTTGGGTGAGCGTAGCGGGCGCGATGGCTGGCGCTGCGGCGCGTCCGCCGCCACAGGCGCTGAGCAGGGCAGCGCCGATCATGGCGACACCGATCGGGAAAACGCGATTCATCGGGAGGTCCTCGGCAACTGGCTAGTTCGAGCGCCGTTATAGAGAGGCCCGCGCGAGCGGCAAGCGTTACTCGGTCGCGTTGCAGAGCGGGTTGATCGCTTCGGAATGGCCAGAATCACCTTTTGTTTGTGGAGATGTTGCAACAGACGAAATGAATCCGGGTTAACGCCGGGCGGTTCGCTGGAATGTGCGTTACGAAGCGACTAGATCGGGACGGTTATGGGAGCACCGGGTTTGCTCAGGGCTTGGACATTGGGATTGGCTGGCGGCGCGTCGCTGCTCGCCATCTCCTTGGCCGTGCCCGCAATCGGTGAAGCCCAGCGCGGCCAGAATCGCGCGGCACCGGCGCCCGAGCGCGTCATCGGCACGTTCACGCCGGCAGTGCGCGACCCGCGGCTCGCCGCGATGCTCGCCAATCGTCGCACAAACAATGTCGACACGGCATTTCGCTTCACCCCGGCCGCGACCACCGACGAGCGCAGCCGCGCGGTCCGGGTTGCAGTCCGGGTCCGTCCGGGCGTCAATGCGCCGGAGCGTCTCCGCACCGCGACTCTGGCCGCTCCGACCGCGGCCGGTACCCAGATCACCCCAAGCTCCTACAATCTCGGAGTCTCGGTCGGCTGGCGCCGCTTCGCCATCACCGGCGACGTCGCGCGCAGCAACGACACCGCGGCGCTGGGCGGCCGCGAATCGGCCCAGATCGGCGCGGAATATCAGGCGAACCGCCGCCTAACCGGCCGAGTCCAGGTCGGCGCCGAGCGCGCCGAGGGCGTCGAGCGGATCGTCGGCGACGACAGCGCTTATTCGCTCGATGTCGGCGGCTCCTATTCGATCGCCCGCAACCTCGATGTCACCGGCGGCGTTCGCTACCGCGTGTCGCGTGACCGCCTCGAGCCCCTGGCCCGCGACGAGCGCCGCGACAGCCAGGCGGTCTACGTCGGTACCGCGATCCGCTTCTAACTCAGCCAGGCGTCCACCGCTCCCCAGCCATAGGCGCCGCGCGCCATCAGCGACCGCGCGCGCGCGGTGTCCACGCCGCCCAGAGCGATGACCGGCAGGTCCGTGCGGCGCGCCAGCCGGGCGAAGCCGGAGAGGCCGAGCGTAATGGCGCCGGGGTGCGACCGGGTCGGATAGGCCGGCGACAGGAACAGAATCGACGCGTCGGCACGTTCCGCAGCCCGCATTTCGGCGAGATCATGGACCGACGCGCTGTGGAGACCGGCGCCGCGTCCCCTCCCGTGCCAGCCGTCGGCGCCCCATGCCAGGGCCCGGGCCCGCGAGCCGGCGAGCAGCAGCAGGTGCCCGCGGCGGCGCGCGACGGCGCGAATGTCCAGGAACAAAGCGCGCCGCTCGGCGTGGCCGAGGCTGTAATGGCGAAACAGGATTCCGCAGCCGAACGGCAGCCGCGCCACGGCGGGCAGGAGCCGGTCGCCCTGGCGCTCGTCGGTGACGAGCCAGGCGCGGGGGAGAGGCTGGCAGGCGGCCATGGCCGTGCCTATAGCAGCGCCGATGGCGGATTCATCAGTGCAGGAGCGGCTCGACAAGGTGCGCCGCGCGATCGAGGACGCGGCGCGCCTCGCCAACCGCGAGGGCGACGAGGTCACCCTCATTGCCGTGTCGAAAACCCACCCGGCCGAGGCGATCGTGCCGCTGGTCGAGGCGGGCCAGCGCGATTTCGGCGAGAACCGGGTCCAGGAAGCCGCCGCGAAGTGGCCGCAACTCAAGGCGCGCCACCCCGACGTGCGGCTTCACCTGGTCGGCCAGCTCCAGTCAAACAAGGCCGATGAGGCGGTCGCGCTGTTCGACGTCATCCACTCGGTCGACCGCTCGTCGCTGATCACGGCCCTCGCCCGCGCCGCCGACAAGGCCGGCCGCCGTCCCGACTGCTTCCTCCAGGTCAATCTCGCCGAGGAACCGCAGAAGGGCGGCTGCACGGTCGGCGCGCTTCCCGGCTTGCTCGGGGAGGCGCGCGACGCCGGCCTGCCGGTGATCGGGCTGATGTGCATCCCGCCCGCCGACCTGGAGCCGGCACCGTGGTTCGCCCTGCTCGCCGAGCATGGACGGCGCCTCGATCTGCCCGCGCTTAGCATGGGCATGACTGCCGACTACCCGACCGCCGTCACCATCGGCGCGACCCATGTCCGCATAGGCACCGCGCTGTTCGGAGAGCGTGCGACGACCTAGAGCTGGTGGCCGCTGCGGTCGCGCTTGGTGGCGAGATAAGCTTCGTTGTGAGGGTTGGCGGCCGTCCTGTGAGGCACGCGCTCGCTCACTTGGACCCCGAGCGCCTCCAGCGCCGCGACCTTGCGCGGATTGTTGGTGAGCAGGCGCACCGCGCTCTGGCCGAGCGCCGAGAGGATGCTCGCCGCCACCGCGAAGTCGCGCTCGTCGTCGGCAAAGCCGAGACGAAGATTGGCGTCGACCGTGTCGAACCCCTGGTCCTGAAGGGCATAGGCCCGCAGCTTGTTGACCAGGCCGATCCCTCGCCCCTCCTGTCGGAGGTAGAGGAGGATACCCCAACCGGATTCGGCGATCTCCGCCAGGGCCCCGTCGAGTTGTGGCCCGCAATCGCATTTTAGCGACCCCAGCGCGTCGCCGGTCAGGCATTCGCTGTGGATCCGCACCAGCGGCGGCCGCCGGTCGGGCGCTCCGATCAGCAAGGCGACATGCTCGCTGGTGTCGTCGTCGCTTCGGAACGCGACGATCTCGGCCCCTTCCCCATGCCGGCTCGGCAGATGGGCCCGAGCGGCGATTCGGACGCGCGGCTTGTGGGCATAGGCCGTCACCGCATCGGACGTGGTTTCGGCCTCCGCCGGGCCGCCTCGCCGGGTGAACAGGGCGGGGAGCAGGCCGGCGAGCCGCGCCAGCCGCAGCGCCGCGCGTGCGGTCGCCGGCGCACACAGGGGCGCAGTGGTGAACGGTCCCTTCAGCGGCCGCGAGAGATCGAGCGCGGGGTCGGCCACGGCCACGGCCAGGTCGAGATCGAGCCAGGGCGACCGCTTGATCAGGACCGGATCGGCCGGCTCCGCGGCATCGAGCTGGTTGATCAGCTTGAGCGTCGTGGCGCGGTTGCCCGAGATGAGCAGGTCGGCCGGCGCCTCGCCGTCGAACTCGGCGAGAGCGGCCGGATCGGCGGTCTCGATGGCGAGGAAGCGGACGTCGTCGATCGCAATCGGCCAGCCGCGCCGCAGCGCGTCGATCGCGCGGGCGACGGCGCGGCCCTCGCTCACACCACGAACTCGGTGGTCAGCGGGACATGGTCCGACGGCTTAAGCCAGGCGCGACACGGCTCATGGACCCGGTGCGCGACAGCCTGCGCAGCGACGTCCTTGGTCGCCCACATATGGTCGAGGCGGCGGCCGCGGTCGTTCTTGGTCCAGTCCGGCGAGCGATAGCTCCACCAGGTGAACATGCGGCCGGGCGCCGGGTGGAAATGGCGGCCGAGATCGACCCAGTCGTTGCTCGCCTGGAGCCCGGTCAGCGCCTCGACCTCGATCGGCGTGTGGCTGACGACATTGAGCAGCTGCTTGTGGCTCCACACATCGCATTCGAGCGGCGCCACATTGAGGTCGCCGACCAGCACGCTGGGCGCGCGGCACTCCTCCGACCAGCGAGTCATCCGCTCGATGAAGTCGAGCTTCTGCCCGAACTTCACGTTCGCGTCGCGGTCGGGAATGTCGCCGCCGGCCGGCACATAGACATTCTCGAGCCGGAAGCCGCATTCGAGCTGCACGCCGACATGGCGCGCCTCGCCATTGGCCTGCCAGTCGTGGCGCTCTTCCTCGCGCATCGGGATTCGGCTGATCGTGGCGACTCCGTGATGCATGCGCTGGCCGCGGATGACGATATGCTCGTAGCCAAGCTTGCGGAACATCTCGAACGGGAACTCGCCGTCCTGGACCTTGGTCTCCTGCAGGCACAGCACGTCCGGCGCCTCCTCGGTGAGGAAGCGCTCGACGATGTGAGCACGGGCCCGGACGCTGTTGATGTTCCAGGTTGCGATCTTGATGCGACGTTCAGGCATTGGGTCCGGCTCTAGCGGGGCAGGCGCGGACAAGCAAAGGCCCCCGCTCCGGGGGCGTGGAGCGGGGGCCACCAAGCGTTGTTCGACGCGAGGTCGACTGCCTGGACCGCCTTCGGGCAACAGGGGGGAAACCCGACGCCGGTCTTCCGCAATCGATAGGTGTATTATTAGGCTAGGGTTCCTGTCGTTCCGATGAATGACGCCTGACGGCTCATCGCACTAGCGCCTCGGTCCACGGCCACGCGCGGGCTCGAAGCGGAACAGGCTGTCGGCCACCGGCACATTGTAGCGCTGCCCGGTCAACCGCACCTGGGTGAGGTTGTTCTGCGCGTCGAGCGCGTTCCACCCGGTCAGGCTGAGCCCGCCCGGCGTGCCCGCGTTGCGCGCGAACGCCAGAGTGATGCGGCCGAACTCGCGGCGGCGCGGATCGCGCGCCTCGACCATCAAGGTGTTGCCGTCGTTGCGGATCACCCGGGCATATTGCGACAGGTCGCGGTTGGGGTTGAGCAGCACAGAAAGCGGGGAATCCCCGATCGGCCAGCTCTGCTGCTGCCCGACCTCGTAATCGAGGAAGTTGAGGCGGGTGCCGTCGGCAACGACCAGCATGCGCACGCCGCGATATTCGAAGCGGATCTTGCCCGGCCGCTTCAGCGCAAGGGTACCGGTCAGGGTCCTGCCGCGCGCGTCGGTCTGCGAGAAATTGGCGGTCATGCTGGTGATGGCGCGAAGATGGGCCTGGACCTCGGCGAGCCCGTTCTGCTGGGCAACTGCCGGAACGGGCGCAAGGGCAGCCGTGGCGGCGAGGCCGAGCGGCGCGGCGGTCAGCGCAAGCGCACGCAAGAACATCATCGAAAGTCTACTCCGTCCTGTTGAAGGATTTGCCGCCGCAGTGGGCGTTCCGCGTTGAATGTCCGGTGAACCCGATCGTTCCGCCGGCGTCAGCTCAGCGGGCGTCCGTCGGTGTCGATCAGCACTTCGCGGCGGCCGACATGGTCGGGGGCGGAGACGATGCCGTCCTTCTCCATCCGCTCGATCAGGCGCGCGGCATTGTTGTAGCCGACTCGAAGCTGGCGCTGGAGGTAGGAGGTCGAGGCCTTCTGCGCCTCCGCCACGATCTGGATCGCCTTGCGGTAGAGCTGGGTCTCGGCGTCGTCCTCGCCGACCGGCTGGCCTTCGAACAGATAGCCGCCGTCCTCCGGCTCTTCGGTGACCGCCTGGATATATTCGGGGTGGCCCTGCCCCCGCCAGAAATCGGCGACCGCGCGGACCTCGTCGTCGGACACGAACGGGCCGTGGACCCGGGCGATCTGCTTGCCGCCCGGCATGTACAGCATGTCGCCCTTGCCGAGCAGCTGCTCGGCGCCCTGCTCGCCGAGGATGGTCCGGCTGTCGATCTTCGAGGTCACGGCGAAGCTGATGCGGGTCGGCAGGTTCGCCTTGATCACGCCGGTGATGACGTCGACCGAGGGACGCTGAGTGGCCATGATCAGATGGATTCCGGCGGCGCGCGCCTTCTGGGCGAGGCGCTGGATGAGGAACTCGACTTCCTTGCCGGCGGTGATCATCAGGTCGGCGAGCTCGTCGACCACGACGACGATCTGGGGGAGCACGTCATATTCGAGCTCCTCCATCTCGTATTTGGGCTGGCCGGTCTCCTGGTCGTAGCCGGTCTGGACCCGGCGGCCGAGGGTCTGGCCCTTCTGCTTGGCCTCGCGGATCTTGGCGTTGAAGCTGCTGAGCTGGCGCACCCCGACCGAAGCCATCATCCGGTAGCGCTCCTCCATCTGCTCGACCGCCCATTTCAGCGCTCGGATCGCCTTGCCCGGCTCGGTCACGACCGGGGCGAGGAGGTGCGGGATGTCCTCGTAGATGCTGAGCTCGAGATGCTTGGGATCGATCATGATCATCCGGCACTGCTCGGGGGTGAGCCGGTAGAGCAGCGACAGGATCATGCAGTTCAATCCGACCGACTTGCCCGAGCCGGTGGTGCCGGCGACGAGCAGATGCGGCATCGGCGCGAGGTCGGCGACGACCGGATCGCCGGCGATGTTCTTCCCGAGCACGATCGGCAACTGGGCGACATGGTCCTCGAAGGCCGGGCTTGCGATCAGCTCGGAGAGGGCGACCATCTCGCGGCGGGCGTTGGGCAGCTCGATGCCGATGACGCTGCGGCCGGGGATGGTCGCGACGCGCGCGGACAGGGCCGACATGTTGCGGGCGATGTCGTCGGCGAGGCTGATCACCCGGCTCGCCTTGACGCCGCGCGCCGGCTCGAGCTCGTACATGGTGACGACGGGGCCGGGGCGGACCTCGACGATCTCGCCGCGCACCGAGAAGTCCTCGAGCAGGGATTCGAGCAGCCGCGCGTTGCGCTCGAGCGCCGCCTTGTCGAGCGTTCCGCCGGTCGCGGGAGGCGGCGGCTTCAGCAGGTCGAGCGGGGGCAGCTGGTAGGTGTCGCCCAGCGCGAGTGGGCGCTGGCGGTCGCGCCCGCCGCGGCCGTTCGGATCCGGCGCGCGCGGGCGGTCGCCGATGATCGTCTGGCGCGGTTCCGGCGTGCGCACGATGGGCCGGCGCGACTTGCGCTCCAGACGCTCGTCGGCTTCCTCCTCCTCGTCATCATCGTCGAAGTCGTCATGGTCGGGCGCCGGCAGCGCCACGCGCTCGCGCCGCTTTAGCACCCAGCTCCATTCCTCGGCGGTGACGCCGAGGCCGAAGAAGCAGAGGATGAGGCCGCCGAACGCGGTCAGGATCGCGATGGCGAGACGGAACGGCGCGACGACGTCGGGCGGTCCGGCGAGGCCGAGGCCGCTGTCGATCAGGCCGGCAAGGCCGAGGCCGATTGCTCCGCCCCAGCCGGCGGGCAGGCCGTTGATCGCGCCGCCGACCAGCAGGCTGGCCGATGCGCCGACCAGGAAGATGCCGCCCAGCGTCAGGCGCAGCGAGCGGCCCCACGGCCCCGCCCCCGCCCCGCGCGCGAGCCGGATGCCGGTGAGGAGCAGAACGGGCAGAAGGAGCGCCGCGAGCGGCCCCGCCAGCGTGAGCAACAGGTCCGCGGTCCAGGCACCGGGCGTCCCAAGCACATTCTGAACGGCGCCGCCGGAGCGTGTGTTGAGCGACGGGTCGCTCGGCCGGTAGCTGATCAGTGCGGCCAGGATCGCGAGCGCCGCCGCGCTCAGCGCCATGCCCAACAGCATGACGCCAATGCGTCGCGCCACCCGCTTGAAGCGGCTCTCGTAGACGGCCAACCCGGTGTTCCGGCCGGCGCGCGAAGCCACACTCGCCATGCCCGTGCCTCAAATGTTCCCGCTGTGTGCTGTCATGCGCCCTGTGCGACTCCGCGGTCAAGCGCTTGGCGTTGCACGCGTGCATCGGTGAGGCAGAATTCGACCTGGGCGATTTCCCGTCCCCCCGGCTGTTCCAGCCGGCCGGAACTCGCTAGGGGCGGAAAAATGGACCGTGCGGACGTCTTGATCCTCGGCGGCGGCCTGGTCGGCCTCAGCCTTGCCATCGCGCTGAGCCGCAATGGCGTCACCACCATCGTCGTCGACGCGGCCGAGCCCGCCTCGCAGATCGCTGCCGCCTTCGACGGCCGCACCACGGCGGTGTCGAGCTCGTCGTGGCGGATGCTCCAGGCGATCGGCGTCGGCGAGAAAATCGAGGCGCATGGCTGCCCGATCCGCACCATCCGAGTCAGCGACGGCCTCGCTCCGGGCAGCCTCATCTTCGACCCGAGCCGCGGCGGCCAGGGCGACGGCGCCGAGGATCCGCTCGGTATCATGTTCGAGAACCGGCTGATCCGCCAGGCGCTTCAACAGACCGCGGCGGAATGCGAGAACATCACCGTGATCGCGCCCGCCCGCACCGGCGAAGTGGTGCGCGACGAAGCCGGCGTGCGCGCCGCGCTCACCGACGGGCGCGCCGTCATGGCGTCACTTCTGATCGGGGCGGAGGGACGCAACTCGCCGACCCGCGACGCCGCCCACATCCCGATCGCGCGCTGGCAATATGACCATTGCGCGATGGTGGCGACGGTGCGGCACGAGCGCCCGCACGAGAATGTCGCCTACGAGATCTTCTATCCCGCCGGCCCGTTCGCGATCCTGCCGATGCTCGACGACGAGGAGGGGCGCCACCGCTCCGCCATCGTGTGGTCGGTGTCGGCCGCGGACGGCCCTGCCTATATGGGCCTGCCCGACCGCGCCTTCGCGGCCGAGCTCGAGAAGAAGATGGGCGGCGCCCTCGGCGGCGTCGAGATGGGCAGCCGGCGCTGGACCTATCCGCTGGGCTTCCACCATGCCGCGCAGATCACCGACCTGCGCCTCGCCCTCGTCGGCGACGCCGCGCATGGCATCCATCCGATCGCCGGCCAGGGTCTCAATCTCGGCTTCCGCGACGCCGCCGCGCTCGCTCAGGTGCTCGTCGAAGGCGCGCGCCTGGGCCTCGATCTCGGCGATGCACAGCTGCTCGACCGCTACCAGAGCTGGCGCAGCCTCGACAGCTTCTCGGTCGCGCTTGCCACCGACAGCCTGACCCGAATCTATGGCGTGCCGGGCCGCACCGCCTCGGCCGTGCGCCGCTTCGGAATGGGCCTGATCGACCGAATCGCGCCGTTGAAGGACCGGCTGATGGCCGAAGCGCGCGGCGAATCCGGAGAGATGCCACTGCTGTTGCGCGGATTGCCGATCTAGTCCGTCAGACCGACACGCTCGCTCTGCGGCGAACGGCAGTTTCCTCCTTGGCTGCACGGATCATGAGGAATGTCCCTGACCACTCGCCGGGGATGGTCCACTCGCCCTGGATTTCGTTGCCGCAGGGCTGGACCGTTCCCCGATAATAGACACGATCCGGGCGAAGCTCATGGCCGTAGGTTTTGACGAAGGTCAGAAACGCACCGCTGCGTCGACCCTCGATAGTAGCGTCGAGTGTTGTCCCGGGCGGATCATAGATGTCGCCGGGCTCGGTTGTTACCCCGCTGATCGCGCCGGCGATGTCATGGATTTGAGCTTCGAACGGTCCCGGCGGCAACTCGTAGGGAAAGCTGAAGACACCACTCCAATGCCCGCTCAGGTCGATCCCCGGACCGCTCACTGCAGAGTTTCGGGCCCGTCGGCGCCGCCAGGGGCCATACGCTGGAACTGCATGAACTGGACGAGGAGGTCAGCGCGGGGCGCGAGGCCGTTCACTTCCAGCAACGCCTGTTTCGAGCCGACGTCGAGCGGCGCGATCTGGGCGATGCCGTTGACCAGCGATTCGTCGTCGAGGCGCGACACCGCTTCCCAATTGACCCCATAGCCCAGCGAATCGGCGTAGCGCCGCGCCTCCTGCTCGAGCTCGGCGCGCTCGGCGATGCCGAGCACGTCGTCGTCTTCGGAATCGTCGAAGGCGGCGCGGTCGATCTCGACCTGACGGTAGAGGGTGTCGACCTGGGCCTCGCGGGCGATTCGGAACCGTCCCAGGCCCTCCAGCACAATGTTGTAGCGGCCGTCGTCGAGCGGCTCGCATTCGCCGAGGTGGCCGAGGCAGCCGACGTCGAACAAGGCCGGGGGGTCCCCCGAATCGCGCGGCTGGACCATCGCGATCAGCCGGTCGCCCGCCATCGCATCGGCGACCATCGCACGGTAGCGCGGCTCGAAGATGTGCAGCGGCAGGTGACCGCGCGGGAACAGCAGCGCTCCCGCCAACGGAAACACCGGAACGCGCAGCAACTGGCGCTTCATGTTCAACCGAACAGGATGGCGGACAGGCGCCGACGCTGGGCCGCGGCCCAAGGATCTTCAAGGCCGATCGCCTCAAGCATCTGGAGCAGGCGCTTGCGCGCGGCGCCGTCATTCCATTCGCGGTCGCGGTTGATGATCTCGAGCAGCTGGTCGGCGGCGCCGTTGCGGTCGCCCCGCGCCAGCTTCGCGCCGGCGAGGTCGAACCGCGCCTCGTGATCGTCGCCATTGGCGGCAACCCGCCTCTCCAGCTCGGCATCGTCGCCGGCCGGGGCTGCGGAGGCCAGTTCGAGGGCGGAACGGGCCCGAGCGATGGCGGCATCGTTGGCGACCGATTCGGACAGGTCGGTGAGGATCGGGCCTGCTTCTTCGACCCGCCCGGCCGCGATCAGCGCGCGCACAAGGCCGGAGATCACCGCCGGGTTGTCGGGCGCCATCTCGCGCAGCTGCCCGAAGATGCCGGCGGCGCGCTCGCCGTCGCCTTCGGCGAGAACCGCTTCGCCCATCTCGATCAGCGGCTCGATCTCCGCCTGCGCCTGCTGGTCCTCGCCCTGGACCGGCAGCTGCGCGAGGATCTGGTCGAGCATCCGCTTCAACGCCGCCTCGGTGCGCGCCTGGGTCAGGTCGGCAACCGGCTGGCCCTCGAAGAGCGCATAGACCGTCGGAATCGACTGGATGCGGAATTGCGCCGCGATGAACTTGTTCTCGTCGACATTGACCTTGACGAGCTTGACGCCCTTGCCGGCATAATCCTCGGCAACCTTTTCGAGCACCGGGGTGAGCTGGCGGCACGGGCCGCACCATTCCGCCCAGAAGTCGAGAATCACCAGCGAGGTCATGCTGGGCTCGACGACGTCGCGGCGGAAAGCCTCCACCGCCTCGCGCTCGGCCGCGCTCAAGCCTAATGTCGCCACGTCTGATTCTCCGGAAAACCTGCGTCTTGGCGCCCCCTATGTGGGAAAAGCGGCGAGTCTGCCAAGGCCGCGTTTTTCCTTGGAGGAGGGCTTGCGCCCCCGCCGCCCTTTTGTTAGCAGCCGCCGCCTTACCTCAGCCGCTCTCTCGGGCGGCACATGCCGAGCGGGCGTAGCTCAGGGGTAGAGCACAACCTTGCCAAGGTTGGGGTCGAGGGTTCGAATCCCTTCGCCCGCTCCAGATTTTTCCCGGATTTCTGCGGATGCAGGTTCGGCCCGCGAGTCGGGCAATCACAGGGCAATCGATCGGGAACCGATTTCGTAATCGCTGTCGGGCACTTAAGAGTGACGGACGCCGCATTGCCGAACGCTGCCCTCAACGACGAATCGTTCGGCGAAGAACTGCCTGGGCTGCGCGGCCCGGTCGAGAGGCCTGAAGTTCATACCTTGAGGTCCGAGCACCCGCTCAAGAACATACTGCGACCAAGCTTCCACGACTGGCAAGCAGCGAACCGACCAGGCGGCCGAGCTCATCGCGGATTCGCGGAACCAAGGTTGTGGATCATAGTGCCGCAAAAGGTACGCCAGAGTATCCGACGAGGCGCCGAGTTTCATGCATCCCACAGCGAAGGTTCGCCTAGGCTGATGAATGCTCCAGCGGAAAGGTGCATCTCGGGTACGCCGATCTCCCGAAGAGCACCGTGTCCGCATTAACGCACACCAGCCACGCCACCAGCGCAACAAAATATCGAGTCGCGGGATTATTGACATCGATTTCGCCAATTATCAAGATGAATCCTGCGAGACGGCTTGCTACTTCCCACGAAGGCATCGTGATGCGGTATGAAGTGCTCGTCTAGAACTTTTGGGAAGTACTATAGAAGTTGTCCAACAGCTAGAACGGCACTTGCATAGGACTTTCAGGGACCGCCGCTGGCTTCAGGTTTTCTGGTTGCTTAGGGGAGATGCGCTGTTATCATCGCCCGGGATCGGCCGGGCGCCACTTTTAGAGCGCGGCCGCCACTTCCGCATGGCGCACCTGAACCTAAACCCCTTGCTGACTCCGACCCGGGATCCGATGCTTTGCCTTCGAGCGCCCTTCATGAGTGACAGGCGCCCCGACAATATCCGATGCCAACCCGGGCGCTCCCAGATGAGCTAATCCGACCTCAGGCGGGCAAGGTCTGACGTTGGTCCTATGACGGCCAGCCAGACGCCGGGCCGGCTGAGGCCAACATAGGCTAGCTCCGGATCAATGAGCTCGTCTGCGTCGACCAGGATAACAGCTTGCCGCTCCAGCCCCTTGAACCGCCGCACCGTATCGAACACGACCGCGTCTTCGCGTGAAGCCTCCGCTGTCGTCACAGTGAATCCACCGACCGTACCGCCTTGAAGCGCCGGATGATCATTTGTCGGACGGACCGTTAAAACCGCGATCTGACCCGGGGTTAGACCGTGTCGTGAAACCAGATCGCGCACGAGTCCATCTACCTTCGTAGCTGTATCGGCGCCGGTCGCTGCTTCGACCCACGCAACGGGTTCTCCTTCCGGACCCAATGCGCGCGTCATCTTTCCCCGGTACCAGCTTCGCGCGGCTGCATGGATGGCTCGCGTGTTCCGAAAATTGTGTACCAGGTTGAATGGGCTTTGGGACAACTCCGCGATCGCCCTGGAGCGTCTAGTATAGACGCGCTGGTTGTCGTCGTAGAACACGTAGAAGCAGCCTGCCTCCGGATCGACGAGACAGCGTTGCAGCACATCAAGCCATTCATCGTCGAAATCCTGACCCTCATCGACGACGACGGCATCGAACCGCAGTTCAGGTCTACAGACCATGGTATTCGCAAGAGCGGCAGGCAGTTGGTCATAGAAGGCCTGCCCGTCCCCGCGCACGCTCAGATCCGCCTTGCGTCGCAGGCGGTCGCAGACGGCATGAAAGCTGCCTGCTTCGAGAAGCGGGATATCCTTCGTTATGCGCGCCAAATGCTGTCCGAGCGGGACATTGAAGCAGGTCAGCAATGTGCGCGAGCCGCTCTCTGCCAGACGAGCCGCCTTCTCGAGAGCCAGAATCGTCTTTCCAGTTCCCGCACCACCGGCGATTGCCATCCGGGGCGTGTCCCCGAGCATGTCGAGGATATCGACCTGCTCTGCGGTGAGCCTTTCGATCTGTCTGTAGTCGTTGCGCAGTGCTCGTGCGAGGGATGGCCGCAACTCGATCCGGCCCGCTACCATCTCATGCAGCGCCCGCATACCATCGGGGCCAAGGCCGAGGCCGGGTCGGTCATTGGCATCGCCCTGCGCGGACAGCCGCGCCTCTACCCATTCGCGAAGATATTTCAGGTCTTCGCCGAACAGGAAAATGCGAAGCGGCATGCCGGGGCCGAGATCGTGGGCGGGCTTCGCACTGTCCGGCAGGATCACGCCATACCGGGCGGTAACGAACCTGCGACGCCAGCCCGGCTGGATCTTCAGCTTCTTGAGCAGCTCATACTTGCTGTCGCGAGCCTGCTTGACCGGATCCTTGATCACATTTGTGATCCGAAGGCGGTTGGTCGAGGTCCAGCGCTCGGTCTTTTCCTCCCGCCGCACCGTGCCGCCCTTTACCTCGATTACCAGGAAGCCATGATCGGGGTGGGCGACCACGAAGTCCGCCTCGCCATCCTTCTCCTCCCCGCTGGATAACAGCCCGAGCCAAGGACGCGAGTACCAGCAAACCCAGTCATCCGGCAGCTGGTCGCGCAACCTGTTGTATACGTCGACTTCAGCCTCCCGATACGGGTTGGCGAGTACGTCATCCGGCAGCGGGTCAGGATACATCCGTGCCATTGTTCAGGCTCCCTGCCCCTGAAGCAGTCTGGTGAAGAAGCCTACCCCAGCCTCACCCGGCGATCCGACCAGCATGGCCCGGTCGAGATAGCGGTTGAAATGCTCGCATGCAGTTTCTGGGGCCAGCATGCAGGAATGGCATGCCGCGAGGTTTGAGCCTTCGGTTAGGGAGCTGATACCCTTCATGCAAAGCGGGTCGGAAGAGCACCATTCCATAGCCCGGATGGCATCTTCAACGAGCTGCTCCATCCGTTCCGGCGTGCCCTGCCGAACCAGACCGCCCAGCGTGCCGTCGGCATCGGCGGTTGATGTGTAGATGAGAACACCGCACATCCCCGGCTCCGTACGGTTCGCGTAGAGTCGTTCCCGGAGCGAAGAGGTCGAATAGCCACATTCCAGAGACAACTGTCGCATCATCGCGTGTGAAAAGCCGTGAATCAGCATGAGACGGGCGGTCACTGCGAATGGCGGCTCCGCGTCCTGCCCCATCCGCTCCTTCCACGATTCCCGCCAATGCGCGTCGACGACTGCCGCGCGTGCCGCTGCCGGACCATCGTCCCGTTCCCACGTCCGCACAGCTTCCTCGTCCAGCGTAAGAAAAATGCCCTCTCCACGCACCTCGATGGCTGGCAGCCACTTCTTCTGGGCCACGCTGAGCGGGGCAATGCCGGTCCTGTTGCTGAAATCCCCGGATGGTGGGTGTATGCGCGTGAAGCCATAGCAGGCGCGAACCTCCCGGAGCCTCACCACTCGAACGATGCGCGAGATAAGTCCTGCAAATCGGCTTGGCACGATCTCCGGCCGGATCGAGAACTCGGCCGCTTCGTCGCGTGTGGCCGCGCCTAGAGTGAGCTGACGATATTCCTCTGATCGTATGTCCTGGCGGTCCGGCGCCTTGAGCAGCTCGAGCCGTTCGCGCACCCGGACCTTCATCTGGTCGAGCGTCATCGGCTCGCCGTCCCAGGTCGGCCAGACATAGAGTTCGACGATCATATCAGCCATTTCTGGCTTCGCGGCGGTGACAAGCGCGTTCCAGTGATGGCCCAGCGCAGTCTGAAACTCATCGTCCCAAGGGGGAATTGAGAGCGCAGACGCAACGGCTGGAAAGTACAAGTTCGATGCGCCCCTCTGCACGACGACGGGCGGAGCGCTGGAGGAGCACGCCTCGGGCGGACCCGGCAGCCACGGCCGCTTCCCTGCACAGGTGATCCCCAACCGTCGCATAGCTTCCGGCGAAAATGCTCCATCCATCGTCTGCGCGGCGCCGCAAGCTGTGCAGCTCACGACGAGGCCACGAAGGCCGGCCCCGCGACCCTGCAGCTTGAGCGGCTTTCGCCGGGTGCAACCCTGGTTGTGCCGGACCCAGCTGTGCCAAGGAAACTCGTCGAGGTGCCCGTGTTCACAGGCAAGAATAAAGCGCACCGGAACTACATGTACCGGACGACCATCCTTAGCGTCTGATGTGCATGGACCACAGTAGAGCGCAGGATCTCCCGGCTCTTCCCGCCACGAGGCTGCCGGCTGCAGGAACTCGCAGCGGGGACACTGGAGCCAGCCCGGAAATCGAACTCCCGCGAGCCTTCGTGGCTGAGTACGGCCGCCGGGCTGTTCTCCCGCTCTCTCCTCGCCCACGGGAGGCAACCGGAACCCGCCGACATTCAGCTGCTCCTGCAGGCGCGGCTCTTCGATGCACTGCTCGTTGTTCAGACCAGGCACGAGAGAAAGGTTGTCCCACTCATCAAGCCCAGCGGCCACCACCGAAACCGGAGCTCCTCCGTGACCGCCCGCCCTGAAATCGACAATGGCGCCGGGGCCATAGGTTGAAATCACCTGGCTGCGGCGAATTTTGCCCAACGTTCCGCGTGCCATCAGGCGTCTCCCAGTCGATTGCGGAGGATGAAGTCGACCGATGCCTCGACACTCCGAAGGGAGTTGGGTGTCGGCCAGGCTCGAGTCTGCCTCCGGCCGGCTGCCGCCCGCTCCGCTGCAGTTTCGGCGGAGGTCAAAAGGGCCTCGTCTTTCCAGTCAGACCAGTAGCGAGGGAGCTTCCCTCTGCTGATCCATTCCCTGACGCGTCGTTCAAGATAGGTTCGGACGCCTTGAGCTTCCTCAGGATCGATCCGCTCAGCCCTCTTGGCGATATAGGCCACGATGCGCTCCAGTTCGTCCTCTCCGCGCAGGGCTTCGACGGGCTCGTCCCTGAGCACGCGAACCTGATGCCGCGCCATCGCGACCAGAGGTGCATGGAGCGCTCGATCGCGTGCGCGTGGCGCGAACGGCGTCACGCTCGTCGCCTCAACCTCGCGGTAGAGCGTCTGGTGCCATGTCGCGAAAGTCTCGAAATGGCTGCGGTCACGCGCCTTGTTGTTATTGAACACCCCAACCACAAGGCCCGGCACGTTCGATCGTCCCACACGGCTGGTCGCCTGAATATACTCGGCGATGCCCTTGGGCTGGCCATTCACGACCATTATACCCAGGCGGGAAACATCCACTCCGACCGAGATCATGTTGGAAGCAAGCACGATGTCGACAGCGTCGGGATCACCTGCGCGCCTCTCGAGCTCCTTCAGAATCTCGGGGATGCGCGAAGAATCGACGCGACTGGTAAGCTCGGTGACGGTGAATGAGTCCCGGGGTTCTTCCTTCGGGCGTCGGCTGGCATAGTCCGCCGCTGATTTGGCGGTGTCGTCCTGCATCAGCACCAAGGCGCCGCCCAGCTCGCGCAGCGAGTTGAAGTAGGTCACCAAGGTCCAGTAATTGTCGCGCTCTTCGTCTGGCAGATCTGGCGCAGCGGCTGCCTGAAGAATGCTCGCGGAAAGAGCCTGAAGAGCGAACTTTGCTGACCGACCAGCAGTCGTGATCCCGGCATACAGCCGCCCTGGCGTAGTTCCCGGATCGGCTGCGACGGCGAAACCGGAATCTGTGTGATCCAAGCCTGGAGGGGGGAACTGGAAAGTGGCCCGATCGAACAGAGCGCGTATCTGGTCCTCAGCCCGACGGATGGTGGCCGTCGAGCCGATCACCTTGGGCCGCTTGCCGCCCGAGGTGCAGAGCGAATCCACGGCTATTTCATATAGGCCGGCCATAGTGCCCAGCGGACCCGAGATCAGATGCAGCTCGTCCTGAATGATCAGATCGGGTCGGGCATTCTCGGTGCCCAATCCGAATATGCGCGCCGACCGGGGATTCCGGACGATCTGCGCGAATTTGTCCGCTGTACCGATCAGCAGCGACGGCATCTCCCGGTATACGTCTTCGTCCACCGTCCAGATAGGCAGGTGGTCGCCTGCGGCGGCCAACGCACACCCAGTAGTTTCGCAGGTCGCCCAGATCTGATGAGCATGGGGAGCACGCGCCCACTTCAGCCGCCCCTTGCAGCTTGGGCAGTCCCTTACCTGCGCCGGTGTGCTTGCCGCACCAGTCGCGAGTGCCTCAACGGCTTCGTCGACACTATTGGGGCTCGAATCCCGACCCACCCAGAGCCCGAGTGAAATTGGCGGTCCGTCCCGGAGCTGCCTGGCAGCCTTTTCATCGCAGCTGGGCTCCGCCGTAGTACGGACGACCTCGCACGCGCAAATGAGCGCCGCAGCACGCTCGTATTGTTGGACGGTCAACAGCCTCAGCGTGTAGCGCATGAGAACAGTGACGCCACCGGATGCCGTCGGCTCCCGCCGCAGTCGTCGGTGAAAGATCGCAAAGGCTGTCAGCAGCAGATACGCCTCTGTCTTGCCGCCGCCCGTCGGAAACCAGATGAGATCCATTGTCTCTCTGTCGGCGTCCTCCGGATCGATGGTTGACCGAAGAGCCAGAAGACAGAATGCGATCTGGAATGGGCGCCAATGGAGGCTGCCGCTGTCTTTCCAGCATCGCTGAAGCTGCATCGCGCGATTCGCGAGGCGGAATGCCAGCTGTGCATCCCTGTCCTCTGCCAACAGAGCAATTCCGCCCCGAATCCGGCTGAGCGCCACCTCGCAACGATCGAGATGATCACGCCCCTGCTTCCGCAGATGATCCGGGAGGCTGGTGAGATCCTTTTCCCGAAGACCGATCCATTCAGCATAGGCATCTGCAAGTCGGCCGAGGCCAGCGACGAGGTCGTCCCCTGAATTGTCGGTAAGCCAGGCAGCGGAGAGAGGTCCGGAGACACCGCCAGAAACGAGCCGCCGGAACACTTCGTGACCGTCGGGACTCGTGGCTGGCACGGTTGCGACGGGCAGCCAGGTGGTCCTGACGCTCCGGACGTGTCCTCGAGGGGCAAACCAGCCAGCGGAACAGACGTGCCCCACAGCGTATTCGGCAGCATCACGCCAGATCAACTCCGCCGCCTTGCCATCGGCATCCATGGCCGCCACCCTCGGCGGTCTGGGGCGCAGCTCGGTCGCCCCGGCGGCGGCTACCTTAAGCGAGACCTGAAAAAAGCACTTCTCCTCGATCTCCCGCCGGTCTGGGGCAGGAGACAGGGAGTGCCCGTTGGCGAGCACGGCTGTCACCAGCAGGCCCTCCTTCCAGGGGGTTGTGCGAACGTGAAGCAAGAGGCCGGGTATCCCGGCGGGACCGAGGTCGATTTCCTCCGGTTCCTCCGCGAGAATATGATCGCGGATGTGCACCCGTTTTGCCATCCGCTGCCACGACACGGGGTTGCGGCGAGTTCGGCCCGCATCGCGGGGCTCGCCACTTGTATCTTCGATACCGAGATACACGCCACAGCTGATCTGCAAGTCGACAGCGGGGATGGCGTCCGATCCAACGCCAAGCGCGAACGACAACCCGGCCGTGGCCGGACGGACTGCATTGGCGTTCGCCACCGCATCTCCGGCAGTGGACGCCTCTGCGCCCCCTTCTTCAGCCGTGTCCGCGTCGTTGTCCTCCTCGGGAGGTACTGGCGTTCGTGCGGGGAATAGAACTCCCGTCAGATACCGATCGGTTGGTCGATCCGTTATGACCTCAGCCACCGAGAGCGGCCCGATGAGATCACTCGCGACACGATTCAGCAGTCTACTTCTTGGGTCGGACACCGGGGAAATCTCCGTCAGCGGGCGGGGTTGAGCCAGACGATGGGCAGTCCGGCGATCACAGGCTCGAGCCAAAAGCGGGGACCCCCGTCTCCCACGGGGAGCGCGGCCGTACGTGCTGCGACCATGTAGATGCCCTTGATCCGGCCGCCGGGCCAAGCACCCGGGCCGGCGGCTGCGGCGGCAATTTCGCGGAGCGACTTACCGAATGTTGCTGTCAGGCTTCCGACCCTGAATCCGTCGTCCGGGCCGCCGTCGAAGTGGAGAATCCACTCTCTGTGCTCACGCTCGGCGCGAAGGGGTACAGGTCGCCACGAATGTTTCCACAAGAGGTTCTGGGTGCCGTGTGTCCCGTCATCCGCCAGTTCCGGAGGAGCTTGGTCAACGTCCTCGTCGAGGCCGACTTCAACGCGCACATCCGTGCGCCCACCCCGTGTCCATGGCTGCCATAGTCGCTTTGATCCAGGGAGACTGTGCAGATAGCCATGCGAGGACCCAATCACGAGTCGCGTCCGTGCCCGGGTAGCGCCCACGAACAGAATCCGCGCCTCCTCATCCCAGTCCGTTCGCGACGCCTCTTCCGGCCTTCGAGGAAGCATCAGGTGGACCTCCTCGGCTTCGCGCCCCTTGGCGCCATGGATCGTCGTGAGAAGCGGCCCCGATCGAGCTCCCAGGTCGGTCTGCTGGACTTCAAGCGGAGGAGGCGAGGCAGCGAGACGATCAGCAAGTCGCCTGAGGTCCACGGCGCCAGTGCCGGCAGGCGCGATGCGCCGCAGTACGGCCCAGGCTGTATCCCGCGACAGCAAGGGAGCTGGAGCTAGCTGCCGCCAGAGCGTTTCGAATTCGGTCCTGTCCAGCCGGTCGCCCCGGCAGGACACCAACAGCGCGCCGATCCAAGGTTCGACAATTTCGGCCCTGCCGGTGAGGCGAATGCGGAAGCTGCGGCCTTCCGCCCAGTGACTCGCCGAGGCCGCGAGCATAGCTGATCGCGAGCGGAAGAGGACCAGAGCACTAGAGCTCGGAGGTGTGGTCTTTCCAACGCTGATTGCCGGCGTGGCCCCTGCTGCCAGTTCGATGGCCGAGCGCACCGCATCGTAGCGGTCAGTCGGTGATGGGGCGTTGTCGGTGATCGCCAGGCGCATCGATCTGAACAGGTCAGCCAGATCGGCACTGCGCGTTCGGTGATCCGAACGGAGGGCCACCCGACGGAAGGAAGGGGCAGCGGCCGCGAGCCTGTCTGACAGCGGCTGGCCGGGATCCGCGCTGCTGAAACCATAGATCGCTTGGGCCGGATCATAGAATACGGTCACGCCGCATTCAGCCGAAAGGCGGAAGATCAGGGCCGCAACGAGCCGGTTCCGGTCCCCAGACAGATCCTGAGCCTCGTCCACTACCAGGTGCTGGATGCCAGCGACAAAATCGATGAGCTGGACATCGCCGGCTTCGAGCAGGTTCAGTGTTTCGGCGATCCCACCGTCGTAGCCTGCAGGCGTAGGCATGTCGGGATCGGCGAACCCCTGCCGAAGACGCCATGCGAGTGAGTCTATGGTAATAATACGGATGTCGCGCGCATCCGCCGGCTCGCGCAGTAGTCCTGCAATCCGCGAGCGTATCTCGGCTACTGCAACGCGAGTGAAACTGATCATCCAGATCCGGCTCGGTGGAGTGCCCCCGTCCACGAGTGCGCTGACCCGTCGGCAGGCCGTCCAGGTCTTTCCACATCCCGGAGGAGCCTCAACGAGCAGTCGCGCCGGAGCAGCCGCGTGGATGACCGCATCCTGATCAGCATCCCGAACGGATGAACCCTCGCTCGAACCTGCCAATCCTGCCCATGCCGCAATCGCCGATGCGGCGTCGGACGGGAGCTGCCAGCGCAGAAGGCTATCGTCTTCGGGCGCCCCTACCAAGGCCAGTGCGCGTAGAAGTTGGGGCGGCAGGGGTCGCGGGAGCGACCAGTCCGCCACCAGCTCTAGACCCCAGAGGTCCAAGGCGATCCAGCGGGCGATTTCCGGCGCGCTGATAGCTCGGGCGACCTCTTCCGGATGAAGGACGAAAATCGCCTCCCGACCATCCTCAAGGAGACCGAAGGCACCGCCAGCATCGTCGAGCCGCCCCCATATCCCGTCCGGGGGTATATTTGCCGGCTCGCCCTTGACCCTCGCAGCGTCCAGGAGAAGCTGGGTGGCCTGGGACAGATCGGTTTGGGTCGGCAGGCCCAAAGCGGAAAGCGCGCTGCGCCACCGTGGCGGGCCGAGAAATTCCTCCAACGGGCGAGCGCTGCTGAGATCGGCAGCGGGCCGGACGATGGACGAGGGAGCAGAAGCGGAAGGGGTATCGACTGCGGACTCAGAGCCGCCGAGTAAAACAGCCGAGTTCCCTCCGATCTGGACGCATTGCTCAGGACAGGTGAGGGCAATATCGCCGTCGTTAGTCGCTATCGTGGCCAGATCGCCCGCAGCCTCAAGAACAGCGAGCGTTGCAGAAGCCCGTGCACGCGCCGCCGAGGCTGGAAATCCGAGGAAAACAGCATCTGCCTCAGCTCGTCCCAGAAGCGCATCGCGTTCGATCGCTCCTGCAGACATGACGGCAGTTCGGAGCAGGCGAGCCATCTCGGCGAAGCTCAGCCCATCGTCCGTTTCCGAAATGACACCAGCTTCGAGCGCAGCTTCCGACTCAGTCAGCGCTCTCAGTTCCATGCACCCCCGCCCACTATTGTTTGCCGCCCGCAGCCAGCCTAGGCTCGGCCGACGATGCTCGTCAAATGGCGTGATCGGGGGAAAAACGGGGGATGTACAGCGCGTTGGCGGACGTGGGGCATGAGCAGGAGACGCCAACACCACCGCGTGCACGCGATCTCGCGGGCTTCCACGCGCTCGTGGCAGAGCGGCTTGCAAAACTTCGGAACGAGCGCGGCGACTTGCCTGTTTACGGGTTGGAGCACGGACTTTCCCGACAGGAAGTCGGCTGGCTGAACCAGCTGATTGGAACGGAGATCCGGGATGGTGGCGTGGGGACGAACTTTCGCCGCGTCTGCCTCACGCTTGTCGCGGCGCTCTCGGAGATAGGCTACGACTATCGGGGTACCGGGACGGACTTCTGGCCAAAGCTGGAGCCTGTGTTTGGAGCCGCGATCCGCGACCGCGAGCGTGAGGCCGTTTCACAGCTCTTCGATTTGGCTCATCGCCACTACGGTATTCGCCAGCCGGTGGACAGCTCGTGGAACCGCGCGTTCCGCCACATTGCCTGGCCGATTGCCAACGCGATCGCGCCACGGGAAATCCATCGGGCCTTGGCCAAGGCCCTGCGCGAGTCATACCGAATAGCGGGTGATATCGCCGATGAGGATGCGCTTGTGGAACGCCTCAGGGCTATCGCCGGACGTGCCGGGTCGCCCCGGCTTGTGCAGTGGCTTGATGACCGCGACCTCGCCGCAGCGGTGGCTTGGCGGCTTCTTGGCGAGCCAGATCCCAAGTCCCGCATTTCCACCGACACCTTGCAGCGCATCTTTGGCGATCTTTCATCCGATGCCGTAGCCAAGCGGGCCGTCGCCCGAGCGACCGAGCTCCATCGGCAACGCGCACAGACGGCAGCCCGCCCGAAGCCGTTGGGTCGTGCAAGACTGCTCCTAGTGGACGACGCTGCAGATGGACTAGCGCTGTTCGCGGAATTGCCCTGGTTGGCCGCCGAAGTCCGGCAGACGCTCAGTACCACGGTAGCTCGGAGCGGAAGCTACCCACGACTTTGGGGAGCGACTGCACCAATCGATCCGGACCGCCTTTTTTCCGGGCTGCCCATCCCATTGGCTGGGATTGACCTTTGCCACGTCATCGACGCCACGCCCCCGTTCATTGCCGTCAATCCCGGGCCTGGGGCCGATCTGGCGGAACAGCTCGCCGAGATGGGACCGGCACTCACACTGCCTGTTATCCTGACGCCGAGTGGGTCCGAAGGCCGACACGCCGAAGTCTCGGGACGATCCGTCCCGGAAGGTTCGTTCCGTCTTCTTGTTCGCGGCGGTACTGAACCACCGGCTGAGGTTCAGCTCCTGGGCATGGTCGGAGGCCTACATTGCTTCGAGATCGGTGAGACAACGGGCGCTATCACTGCCTGGCTGAATTCGCTTGGCCTCGCGCGCACCGGCGCGATCGGGGTGGAATTCGGTGGAGCCGCAGCGCTTGGCCACACACTGCAGGGGCCGGTTTTTGCGGCAGGCCAGCCGCTACTCCTGAGGTTGACCGGGAGGCAATCGGACCAAACCGCTGTCGTAACCGCGAGAGGCCATCAGCCGGTGACGCTTCCGCCCGGTGGGCTGCTTTCAATTCGTGGGGCCTCCCCGGGCGAACATAATCTTACGGTAAGTGTTGGCGGCGAGCAGCTCCGGGTCGGGTTTACCGTCGTTGCTGCCGAGCCGGTCAGTGCCGTGCTGACCGTCTCCACCGATCCTGTAGCTCCCGTCGCGGATGACCTGCGTGATGGACGCCTTACCATCCATCTTCGATCAGCCATTCCGCTGCGCGGTGCCGACATAGTTATCGCGGTCACTGCCGGCGACAACGTCGCGAGCGTCGCAGATCAGGTTGACGAATGGCCCCAATCCTTTCCCCCCCACTCACCACTCATGCAGTCTCTGACCGATGCACTGCGGCAGTCAGCTATCAGCCGGGGACGGAGGCTGGAACTCCACGTGTCCGTGGGTGGGACTTGGACGTGGAGCCAAGCGCTGGATTGGGAGATGCGGGAGTGCGAATGGGAGTTCGTGGACGGAGAGTGGCACGTCCTGACCGAAGAGCTGGAGTTGCCCGTTCTCGCGATTTCCGGATCCGCACCACTCGAACCTGACTATGAAGCTGTCGCAACGGATTCGTCTCCACTGCTGAGGGTTCCCCTGCTGGAAGGCACACCGCTGTTCCGAGAGGCGTTGTGCACCGCCCCTCGCCGGGTCAGGCCGGGCGGCTTCACCATCGCTCTTCCCGAACGGTTGCTGCGCGAACCTGTGTCGCGGGGAAAGGCCGCAGGGTTCCTGCCATGCCTTGAGGCATGGCTTGCTTGGGCATCGGCTCGGCCGGAACATCTCGTAGCCGATGCAGCCCGGCGACAGGTCGCAGCTAAAGCTGAGTCGCTCGTCGTGACGCAGCTGTGCGGGGAAGCCTGGGCGCGTGCGGAGCAGGCCGGCGGCCCGCTTGGAGCAACGGCGTGGTCCACCCTTGCACAGATCGCCATTTCGCGGGGCCTCGCCGCAGGTGGAATGTTGCCGGAAATCCCCGCTGGCGAGGAAGCACGAATCCACTCGCTGCTCGCCCGAGCGTTCGAGACGGCGGTTCCCTTGCTTTGGAGTGACGGCTGCACGCCCGATCCGGACCAGCTGGCCTGTGACCTCGACATGGCTGTTATCGATGCGTGGGAAAAGCTCGCGAATCTGCGCAAGGCAGAAGGTCGATCATCAATCGAAGACCCGGATACCAGCGGTGACGCGGAGCACTGGAAAGCCGCTGTTGCTGAGGCACGGGAGCGGCATGCGGCCGCGAAGCTTGCCCGTTTTCTTCTACCTAGCTCGCGCGCGCAGCTCCTTATGCGAGCGGATTATCGCCTTCTCGCGGAAAACGACATCGTAGCCCTGCTAATGGACACGCACGTCGACCTGAACCTCCGGCCACCGGCTTGGGTCGGGCCAGATGAAATAGACACAGCTTTCAGAATCTGGACAGAGCCGCGAGCCGTGCTGGCGCGAGGAGACTGGCAGGACAATGCACTCCGACTTCTCATCGACCGGCAGTCGTCGCGGGCAGCTCGCTATGCTGCGCTCCGATATCGCGCGGCCAGAGGGATGGAGCCGCAGCCGTGATTTCCGGAGGCGGAGACCCCTATTACGCTCTCACCCTCGGAGCGCAGGCGATGCGTCGACGGGTCGAGGCGGCTGGATTGGCTATCGGAGGCGCGCTGGGCGTTGCCGCTGAGCCCTATCCCCACCAAGTCGCTGCAGTCCGCAGGGTGCTGACCGACACTCAGGTCCGCCATCTTCTTGCTGACGAGGTGGGACTCGGGAAGACCGTCCAGGCGCTCATGATCCTCAATGCCCTGCGCTGGCAGAACCCCGCCCACAAAGCCGTCATTCTCCTGCCTAACCGCCTGATCGATCAGTGGCGGCGGGAATGCTGGACGCGCGGCCACTGCAAGGTGTCCGTTTTCGGTGAAGATGCCCAAAGAGACGATGAGGCGTGGGTGCGGCTGGTCCGTCCACAGAGCATCCGATCCGGTGAGTTCCGGCTCCAGCCGGAGCGCTTCGACCTGCTGGTTGTCGACGAGCCGCAGCTGATACCAGCGGAGGTGATGGAAATCGTCGAGCGGACCGCCGGCGATTTCCGGCAATTCCTGCTCCTGTCGGCGACACCGGGGCTGGGCGACCCAGCCAAGCTGCGCCGCATCATGGCGATGCTGGAGCCGGATCGAGCCGCGATAGCGTCGGCCAAAGCGCATGATCTCCCTGCGCTGCTCGACGACATCGAGGCAAGCGCTGCAGAAGGCGAGCACGGTAATAGTATGCTGCCGGACACGGTCTGGCGGACCTTCAGCATCTCGCGCCGGATCCTCCGCTCAACCCGGGCTGAATGGGGGCGCTACCTGCCGCAACGTCGCTACGATCATGTTAGCGTAGGACCCTTGGCCTCTGAGCGGGAGCGCGTGACGCTCGGCATGGACTGGGTGGGTAACGTCCGGCAACAGGGCGCGCGCACTGATACATGGCGGGCAGCTCAGGTCATTCATCGTGGAGCAGCCTCCACCCGCGCCTATGCGTCCGGACAGGCCGATGCCACTGGGTTACTCGCCAGGGCGGCTGCGGCGGGCGCGGGAGTGCCGGGTGATAGCCGGCTGGACGCTCTCCTCGATATCCTTTGCGGGATCTGGCACCAGGACGCAGACGAACAGGTGATCATTGTCGCCGGCGACAACCCGAGCATCGATTTCCTGAAGCCCCGGCTTGCGAGGTATTTCGGCGGCGACAGCCGATCGCTGCCAATGGCTGAGCTCCGTCGGGAGGGTGAGGCGTCCGACAGCGAGGAAGCTGACATCAGGGCCATGGACGCGCAACTCGCTGCGTTTGCCCGTGGCGAAGCGCGCGTGATGCTGCTCGGCGAATGGGTGCAGGCGGGGCTCAACCTTCACCACTTTGCGCGGAACATCATCTTCTACGCGACGCCTTGGGACAGTGACGTCGTGGACCAGCTGATCGGTCGCCTTGACCGGTTGCGCCCCAACGGCCTGTGGCGTGGCGATCAAGGACGCCATTTCGGCCGGATTCGAGTCTGGACCATCAGTCAGGAGGGCACCGCCGAGGAGCGCGTCCTGGCCGGTCTGGAAGCGCTGGGAGTATTTGAGCGCCCTCTTCCGCCGCTGTCGCCCGAAGATGCGCTTACGATCGATGGTGAGTTGAAGGGACTTGCTTTCACAGGTGAGCGTGACCCGGTGCGCCGGTTGTCGGCCATGGCGGCAGGCTGGAACGGCACCGGCCTGCAGTCCCGGCTGTCCCGATTCTCGCCCTACAGTGCGGCTGCGGCACAGGCGCTGTACGACGGTCTCCAGACTAGTCCTATGCCTGGTCCGCTGGTGCGTAGCACTGTTGAGGCTGATACGTTCACGTCGGCGTCTGAGCGGGCCCTTCGCGGCTGGCTTACCTTGATAGAGCGTTCCGACACGTTTGCCGTCGACCATCGGCGGGACCGGCTCGATCCGGACGTCAGATTCATGACGATCTGGTACCGGTCCAAGCCGGCCATGTTCGATCCGTTCCAGATCGCCGGAGTGGAAGGGAATAACTGGATGACCGGGCACGTCCCCTTCATCACAGCCCGTCGGCATCTCGCGCAGCCGCCACGGATGACGGTCAACACCGATGAGGGAGAGGAAGGTGGCCGTCCGCTGCGGTTTCTCGACCATGGCGACGAGGTCCATGACTCGCTTGTGGATGGATTTCTCTCCTACGCGGGCACCAACTGCAGTCCATCTCAGCCGCAACCGCTTCAGGTCGCTCTCGATCCGCGCCATCCCCTGCTCGCGACCTGCTCCGGCAAGGTGCTGGCGCTGGCTGCGGGTTGGTCAGACCCCGGCGAGCTCGCAATGCCCGCCTTCAACTCGGAGACCCTCGGGCGAATGGCAACAGCGCCCACCGAAGCCCAGAGAGCGGCGCTCGCGGGCGATGTGCGCCGCGCTGCCGACTGGTGGCTTGCAGACCAGCGGTGGCTCCGGGACCATATTTCTGCGCGCAGCTATTACACCGCGCTGGTGCGCTCGGAGAACGGCTGGACTCGTCTGCCGGACGAGATCGCCCGCCTTGCGTTCATGCCAGTACCCGATCTGCCAGATAGTCGCCCCGCACGGTTACGTGGCACCCCGCCGAGACTGGCACCTGCTGATGTGCAGGCCGCTTGCAGACGAGCACTGGGCTGTATTGTAGAGCAGGCCAACGGCGCTAGGGATGAAGCCCTTGGCGCCTTCCAGGAGGCCCTCGCATCTCGCATTCAGGTGGTGACCGTCGAAGGCGGAGACATCATCGCTGCGAAAGAAGCGGCACTTGAACGCCTGCGCTCGGAGCGGACGTCGGTACAGGACTGGGCGCGGGAGGGGCAGATTGCGGCCGCAAAGCGAAGTCTCGAGATGGCACGTACGGCAGTCTCGCAGCGGCTGGCGTGGCTGGAAGCGATGCCCGAAAAGATCGCTGAAATGACTCCTAGGATCCTCGGCGTGGTTATCATGAGAGCGGCTCCATTTTCAGATGAATGCTGACGGAAAGGTTCGATCGGTCGCTGACTCCCCCACATCCGCCATTGCCGCCCATTAGCATTGACGTACTAAGACTGTTCACTTTCTGTTCAACTTTTCCGGTTGACGCAGGGATTCTGAGGCGACTAAATGTCCGCAACGATTCCCCATAGAAAGCTGGTCATGACCGACACCATCACCGCCGACCGCCGCGACGTGCTGGTGAGGGCTCGAAGCATTTTCACCCAGAAGGAACTGGCGGAACGCCTCGACTACACGGCAAAGCAGATCGGCCGCTGGGAGAAGGGCGAGTGCGAAGTGCCCACGGCCGTCGTGCCGGCCCTCCAGCGAATTCTCGAGGATCGGGCGCCCTACCATGCTGCTCCCGCTGCCGACTTCACATTCATCGATCTGTTTGCCGGTATCGGCGGGATCAGGCTCGGCTTTGAGGCGGCGGGTGGCCGGTGCGTTTTCACGAGTGAATGGGACAAGTACGCACAGAAGACTTACGTCGAAAACTTCGGCGAAGGGCATGCGATCGAGGGCGACATCACCAAGATCGAGGCGGCCGACATACCGGAGCACGACGTGCTTTTGGCTGGATTCCCCTGCCAGCCATTCAGCCTGGCGGGAGTTTCGAAGAAGAACGCTCTGGGCCGGCCGCACGGGTTTGAGTGCACGACGCAGGGAACGCTCTTTTTTGATGTGCAGCGGATTATTGCCGAGCGGAGACCCAAGGCGTTTCTCCTCGAGAACGTGAAGAATCTCGTCAGCCACGACGGTGGAAACACCTTCCGTGTCATAATGGATGTGCTCGAGAGGCAGCTGCACTACCAAGTCTATCCGATGGTCGTCGATGGGCGCAGGTTCGTGCCGCAGCATCGTCAACGCATTTTGCTCGTCGGTTTCCAGAAGGACGTGGGCTTCGACTGGGAAAAGGTGCTCGCGAAAATGCCGGCTGTCGCCGACGGTCCTCGGCTCAGGACGGTCCTCCATCCCGAAGACGGAAGCGAAGCTGATGTAGACGATGGCCGCTACATCACCGCCGACGGCAAGGTGGGAAAGAAGTACATCCTGACCGACCGTCTCTGGCAGTATCTGCAGGGTTATGCCGAAAAGCACCGGCAGGCCGGAAACGGCTTTGGCTGCAGCGTCGTTGGCCCGCAGGATACGAGCCGTACGCTTTCGGCGCGCTACTACAAGGATGGATCGGAAATCCTGATTTCGCGCGGCAGGGGCAGAAACCCCCGCCGGCTGACGCCGCGTGAGTGCGCCCGGCTGATGGGCTATCCCGACACTTTCCGCATCCCTGTTTCGGACACTCGCGCGTACAAGCAGTTCGGCAATTCCGTGGTGGTTCCGCTGATGGCCGAGGTGGCGAAGGCGATGAAGCCTGGCATAATGCATCTGGTTAAGGGTGAGCCGCTGCAGTTTGAACTCCTGCAGGACTGAAGGCCCAGTGGCGGACGTCGTCGACGCGGCGACACGCAGCCGTATGATGTCGCGGATCCGTGGCCGCGACACCAAGATCGAAGTTGTGATCCGGAAGGCGCTTCACGCCCGTGGACTGCGCTACCGCACTGGAGTGCGCACCCTGCCTGGACGGCCAGACATTGTCCTGGCGCGCTGGCGGGCAGTGATACTTGTGCATGGGTGTTTCTGGCATGCGCACGACTGCGGCCTGTGCCGCCTTCCTGCGACCCGTCCGGAGTTCTGGCGGGAGAAGCTCGAGAGCAATGCGGCGCGTGATCATCGGAACCAGGCAGCTTTGCTTGAGGCCGGCTGGCGCGTAGCGATCGTCTGGGAATGTGCTTTGCGCGGGAGAGGTTCCCAAGCGGTCGCCAGTGTAGCAGACGAACTCGCGCATTGGGCTAGGGCGAACGATAAAACGATCGAGTTGCGCGGATGAAAAGCGGCTATCTGTCACAGTATTTCAAGCAGATCGCGTGGAAGCACCTGTCAGCGGTCGACGCAGAAGCTCACCGGTCGCACCAGCACGAGTTTGGCGGCGTCGGGAAGCTGAAGGCTGTTCTCGGAACGGAGGACAGGCCCAACATCCCGACGGCTTTCATCTATCTGAACGACGACGACCCGGAACCTTTGCAGGAAACACGTTACCTCAGCTGGTACGACACGCGGCGCAGTCAGGATCATCGGGGGCCGGAGTACCGCCTCTATTTTCCCGACAACATCGTCACTGACAACGCTGCGGAGGGCGATCTTCTGATCATCGGCGTGCGCCCCGATGAGACGCTGATGGCAATCATCGCCGAAGCGGGCTCCACGGTCGAAAACCAGCTGCTTTGGCTGTTTGGCGCCAACGATCTGATGCATCCCGGCTATTCAGTTAAGGGCGAGCTTGAGGCGGACCAGACACGCCTCGAGTTCGCGGCATACTACATCCTTGAACAGCTGGGCGTGGAGGTCGAACAGGAGGCCCCCAGTTACCTGGATGACATGCTGAGCCGGTTCAATGGCAAGTTTCCCGGCACGCGCGACTTCTCCGCCTATGCTCGCCACAGCCTTGGAGAAATCGACCTGAAGGGGGACCCGGATCGGGCGGTCATCGTCCTGATGGAGCGCGAGGAGATCCTCTTCCGGACGTTGGAGCGCCATCTGATTGCGGAGCGGCTTCAGGCCGGGTTCGCCGAGATCGACGATTTCCTGCAGTTCAGCCTCTCGGTCCAGAACCGCAGAAAATCGCGCGCCGGAAGCGCCCTTGAGAACCATCTCGAGCATCTGTTTGGCCTCCTCGACATCAGGGGCGACCGCACGGCGGTAACCGAAGGCAAGGCAAAGCCGGACTTCCTGTTCCCGGGAGCGAAGGCCTATCACGATCCAAGATTTCCCTCCGAGCTCCTGACCATGCTCGGCGCGAAGTCGACCTGCAAGGACCGGTGGCGGCAGGTGCTTGCCGAGGCCGAGCGTATCCCGGACAAGCATCTGCTGACGCTCGAACCCTCGATCACCACCAGCCAGACGGACGAGATGCAGCAGCGGCGGCTTCAGCTCGTAGTGCCGCGTGGCCTGCATGAGTCCTACACGGTGCCGCAGCGGTCATGGCTGATGTCGGTTTCGGACTTGGTCGCGATGCTGCTCGAGCGACAGGGGGCGGCTGGTTTCTGAGCTGTTGCAGGCCTGCTCAGTCAGATCCGACATCAAGTCCAGGCGTCCTGATCGCCGGCGCGTCGCTGGACCGCGCCTTCGGCAACGCGCCCACGTCGGTCAGTGCATGCTCTGTTTGAGTTGTCCGAAAGCAGACCTCACTCGAGCCCGCGCGACGTATTGAAACCTCATCCCGATCGGGGGTGAGCCGATCTTTACTAAGATCCATGGTCGGCGACTGCTGCCCCCGCTTCGGCACTGCTGGTGAAAGCTATCCTCCGGGCCAGCCCGGTTCTGACTAAGTTCTGTTCGCCTTGCTGCTGGAGCGCGCCTGCTTGGGCGGAATCTTGGGACCGATTTCGAGCGCGCGCTTACCTGAGAGAATTGCTCTGGATATAAATTGCTCAAGGGTACTGAGCAGGTGCTGAAAGTCATCGCCATCTGGCGAGAACGCCCGGTGAGCAGCGGCATTGCCTGCTTCAGCGACTATCCCGAGCGTCTGAGCTTCTGTTTCTCCGATCCAGCCGCCGTCGTGGAGAGCCGTGACTTTTTCCGCCATCGGGAGTGCTGGGTCAATCCCGAGCATTTCCGTGGCTCGATCTAAAGCGGTTCGTAAGCCGATTGAAGCCAAGATAAACGAGCGGCCTTCCGAGGTGGTGTAAACTTCGTCCATGATCTGGGCGAGCGTGCTGTCGGTCTTGTATAGCGTCCATGCCCAGTCTGGACGTGTGCTCTTCTTCTCGGGCGCGGGGTACGTCTGGAGGGTGTACTCGGGGACCGTTTCCTCCTCACCCGTTGTGGGATTATACCGGTAATCCCAGCTCTGAGTGTCCCATGAGGACTGCCAGTAGAACACCAACTCGCAGCCTCGACATTGAAGCAGCCGATGATCGAGCTGTCCGTTCTCCGAATGCTCGCCGTCGCTCCACTCCCACGGCTGATCAAATGAGCCGTGAACGTCGCACGTCCGCTCGCCATCGCAACGCGGGCAATGGGCCTTCATGGTCTGCGGCTTGGTGGGCTCGATCGAAGGTTGCTCAGTCGCCATCTTCCTCGTTCGGCTCCTCCAGCACCGTGAGTTCCCTCGGATCGTAAAGCTCCCAGCGTTGCCCCTTCCGCTTGAGATCACCGGTAATAGCGATCGCGGCCTTCGCCTCGTGTGCCGCAAGCGCCTCGCTGTACAGCTCAGGCGGCAGCGTCACTTTCACCGAAACAGGCTGCTCATCTACGAACGTCCTGATGCTGACCCTGCCTTTCAGTTCTTCGTGCCCGCGTCCAAGATTGACGACATAGCCTTCCAGGCGCTCATCGGGGCGGGGCTCCAGCAGCCGAAACCGTCGCGCCGCTTCCATGAAAATCTCACCCTCGGATTGCGAGAAGCGAACGCGCCGCCGCGCCTCGGGTGTTGGGCGGGTCTTGGCCCATGTAACCGAGACCTCCAGCCCGTTCGATTGCTCAATGAGGATGGCCAAGGACTCACATAAATTGGCATTAACTCCCCGTGGTACTGCCAGCTTAAAGGCGTCGAACCCGTCTCCGCGCACCGCTTCTTGAGCGGCCACCCGCGCGGCGTCTAGACCGTTGGCTAGCATCCGCGTCACGCGGCGTTGGAAAGGCTCCTCGGACTCGAGAGGCCAGAACGCCCCCTGTGCGGAGTCAAGGTTCGGCGGCACCGGAGCGAGCAGCGTCACGATGAAGCTCCCCTGCTCTGTCTGGCCCAGCCGAACTTTGTCCATGTAATCGGCCGCATCTTTGACCTTGCCGGCGCGATAGGAGGCGCGCGGCTCTTTAGCGGCGCACGCAGACGCCTGAAGCAGGTCACGCGCATGGAGCACCATATCTACCCCCGCGCCGATGCGAATGGAGCCGTCATCATCAGCCTCAGGCGCGCGCACCCGGATCACATCCCGATCGGCCCCAATCAGATCCCGATAAATCTGTAATTCGTCCCGTTCTTCGATGCGGGCGAGAAAGCGGAGCACTTCGGAAACAACCAGCGGGTAATCCGCCAAAGCATCCGTTCCAGGAAGGATGAGTTCGGGCGCATCGGTGCGGGCGTAAACGTCGCTATGATCCCCGTATCGCTCAGCCCGGCGCCACCCTTGCGATCGGGCGTATGCGACTAGAGCGGCCGGAGCGATCGCCCGCAAGGCCTTCTGATCCTCGATCCTTGCTTTCACGAAAGCGCGCCCGTGCGAGACTGATGCATGAGCGCGGCCAAGGAAGCAACGTCCAGTCGGTTGGTTTCTGGCACGTGCACCGTGCAGCCTGTCTCGTTCTCCGTTTCAGGTTCGCCCCTGAGGGAAAACCAGTAGGCGCGGTGTCTCAAAACCATTTCGTGCGGGCTGATGGCCACCCAATCGCTTTGGTTCCTCGGAAGGTGATAAAGTACGAGAATTCTCGGCACTTGCGTTGGCAGACGCAGCAACTGGTGGTTACGCTTCGGGCAAAAATAGCTGACCCTGCCATCCTTCGCCTCGAGATTGATCGAAGCTTTAAGCTGTACGTCTAGCCGGGGCCGAAAGTCGCCGCCCGCCTCGATCGTTAGGTCCACCCCGTCAACGTCTAGGCTCGGCTTCGAAACCGTGTAACCGGCTGCACCCGCGAGTGCCCGAAGGTAAGCCTCGGACAGAGCTTCCTCGATGCTTGTGGTGGCCAGGAGGGCGTCTGTTGCCATGTGCAGGAGGTGTCACGAAAGGGATGTCGCCGCAAGCGCACTTGGGAGGGGCCTCCAGGCGGCGACCCGCACCGCCGGGAAGCCATGACATCAAGTCAGCTCGTGTCTAGGGCCTGCTCTAATCACTGATCGAGCATGAAAGCAGACCGGCAGCTATCGGCCAGATTCCGTCAGTTGGCTTCTCATCATGAAAACCGCTCAGCTGACACAAGCGAGCAGTCTTTGTCTGTGGCAACATCCATCGACCCTCAGCAACGGCGCCGGGTGGTGCGCGCACGGGTCGAAGCACCCTGCTGGTGCATTCCGCGCGGCACCACCTCCGACGAGAACCAATGCCCCAACCGCTCAACATCACCATCGACAACGCCGTTGACCCGATGCCCGCGCCCGGCGGCAGCCAGGTGCATGAGACTTTCCGGCAGGGGGAGCGGACGTCCGCCCAAGTGCCGGCTGACTAGGGGATCGAAGATCAGTACTGGGCCGGAGAGGTCGCGCGCTTTCTCGGCTTCGGACGGATGGTAATCCGGATCGAGGCGGTCGTAACCGCCGTCCGGCCGCTCATGATAGAGGGCGTCGGGCCGGCCCCGGTGCCTCCGCTCGTACTCGCCATGATCCATGACCTGACCCACCCGGCCACCCCAGAGCAGCAGGCCGCGCTCAAGCGATCCGGGGCGGAATCCGAGCACCCAGTCTCCGACAGCTGCGCTCCGGCGGATCGACGGCTTGCAGGTGGCGAGGGTGACCAGCCCGTTCGCAGGGCAGGGGGCGAGCCCATGGTCGTGCACGAGAATGTAGCGGAAGATCCGGGTCATGTGCGTATCACCCTGATGATGTCATCGACCCAAGCGTGGGCGACCGAGTCGTCGCCGATGTCACAGACGAACTCCTGCCCTCGGGCGACTGAGTAGAGCCCGTCCTCGCCGATCCAGCGCGAAGGCTTTGAGTGATAAGTGAGCCCGCGCCCGCGTAGCCAAGCTGGGACCGCCCAATGCGAGAGGGGGCCGCCCGCGCGCGTGAGCCTCAGGGCGTCTGCAGAGTGGGCGGCCGTCGCCCCTTCGCCTCGGTATACCGTGTTGTTTGCCGTGCGGATCCCGAGGACATGCGGGTGGCACAGTCGCGCCAGTTCATCTCGCACCGCCTCATCCATCGCCTGTACGACGTGCCTCTCTGCGACACGCAGGTAACCGAAGATACGGTGGTGCCGCTCGCCCGTTTTTTCGTCGGCGAACAGGCCAAAGAAGAGGAATGTGTCTCCTACGCCCACCCCCTGGTTGGCGAGATGGGACTGAGCGGCGTCGCACTGTCCGAAGATACATTCGCCGTGGACGAACATCGGATCGTGGTGGCACAGGTGCGCACCATCAATCCGGCCGCGCGTCGCACGCGTCACGTAACTTCCCAGCCCGAGGTCATCGTAGGTGGTGGACGAGTTGCGGGTAGCCGGTATCGGCAGACTAATCGGCCGGCCTTCGACGATGGGCGACGGGGCGCCCCCGGCGGCCGAATCGAAACCCTTACGGCTAAGTACCAGCTTCATGCTGGCGGCCGGAACCTGCTGATACGGGATGCGAGATGCCGGGCATTCATAACGTACTAGTGCCGTCCAACCCGCCTATACGGCAAGACCCCCATGGGGAACGTCACATAGCTTACATCAGTGCGGTAGCGTGCACCGAGGCCTCGGTGCCGCGCTGCCGGCAGCTTTGGCAAATAGACATCAGCCGTCCGCTGAAGGGCGCGTGCCATATGCGTATGGACGTATGCATAAGTGAGCCAGATCGCCTCCAAAAAACGGTGCCGCGCTCCAGCGCTTAATATGCATTGCGCACTAAATGCGTATAGATCGGCGTCACGCTTATGAGCATAAACGCGGTCAGAGGAGAACGTCATGCCAATAAATCCTGACCGCTTGAAAGCCTTTCGGAGCGAAAAGCGACTGACCCTCGAGCAGCTCGCTGAGCGATCGAAGATCAATAAGACCACCCTCCACCGGCTTGAGAAAGGCGAGATCGCGCGGAGTCGCAAGCACACGGTCGAGGCTCTCGCTCGCGGCCTTGGGGTTGAACCAATTGAGTTGACGAGCCTGGAGCCGCCCCCACCGGCTGCCCACGCCGCTCGGAACAAGCGACAGCAAATCAGCTTGCGCGTCGAGGGAGAGGTACGGAACGCATTCAGTTTCGTGGCCACCCGCTATCGCGTCAGTCAGACTACGATCGTGGATCTCGCCCCCTTGCTGTTCGTCATTCTTGCTGAGGAGTGCCTCAATGACCGTGCCGAGAAGCTTGAGCAATTCGGCACGGCCTTTGAACAGCTCGATAGCCTTCCTCGCACGTGGCGCGACGGTACTTCCGGCTACATTGAGCAGGAAAAGCGGTCGATTCTCTCCCGTGACATATTGGGAAGACTGATCGACGATGAGGACGTCCAGTGGTTCCCGCAAAGCGACAATGTCGAGCTCACCGGGCTTGTGAACCCGTTCGCGAAGTTCCTGGAGACCCGGTTGAAGGGCCTCGATGCAGACGACGAGCTCTTGGACTGGGATCGAGACGCTGGTGTGCAGTACCGTGTTTGCAAGGAGGTCGCACTTTCCCATGCAGATGGGGATGCGGACCTAGCCTCCTTCCTGTTGGACGGCTCCATCGGCTTGCATGAGATTCCAGCCGAACTTCGGACGGCAGAAAGGATCGATGACCGGATCACATGGCTGCGGTCTCGGGCCGAGACGATCTTACAGAAGCGGGAGGAGCAATCAGCGGCTTGGGAGCGCGCTACCAGCGAAGCTCTCGCCAGGATTGCCTCGGACCTCCATGCGCGCGGTCTGGATCAGGAGAGCGACAATGCATGACAGGCGCATCAGAGGCAGGGAACGTGCCCTCCGTATGACCGTCCATGGCGCTGTCCGAAGCAAACAGCGGGTCATTCCTCCCGCCGTTGTTGAAGCGCTGCTTGACTTCGGTGAGGATCAACGAGCGCCGGGGGGCGTCTTCTACTACCGCTTCGGAAAGCGGGGGTGGCGAGCGTTTCAGGCCTATCTTGGGCCCGCTGCTAAGCACCTCGATCGCTACCGCAGCGCCTACGCCGTCGTCGCGGACGATGGGTCTGTCATAACCGTCGGGTGGGAGCACTGATCGGCGCTGGTCACTCGTTTGAACGCGTGACTGTCACCGCAACTCTCGCGCTCGCCAACTCGCTTGTCGGCTTGCTGCTTCCGCTTCGAACATTCCGCTGGGCGAATCGCAAGCCTTTGCAGCAGGGTTTGTGCCTTGAGTGGGAATTGTTCTGCTTCGTACTGCCTAGAGATCGAGCCTGACTGACCTAATCGGCGTATGGGGCTTGTGTATGAAGGAAGGAGCGGACAGCCTGAAGTCCATCCAAGTCCCTCGTCATCAATTCCAGTGCTGACTTCCCCGCGAAGTGAGCCGAATGGTTGGGCTTTCGAATCCAAGCGTCTGCAGCGGCCGCCTTAGGAAAAAGTATGTTGATCGCCTTGAAGATATCCAGCAGCGTCGCAACGCGCCCGACTATTTCAGTAGGGAGCGATTGGAGCGGGAGCTCTTTCAGGTTCTGCAGCGTGTCCCCGGTCTGAAGCCCGAGCAGGTGGAGCTGCTCATCTTCTGTCAGCCGCCAAGCCTGAGACAGTCGGTCGTAAACCCGCCAGATTGCGGCTTTCGCTCGAGCCTCGTCACATCCAAAGGTGGCGTGCGATTCATACTCAATTCGCTCTAGAACTGCCTCCTTCGCCGCCTCCCGGAAGCGTTCGAGCACGAAAGCGGCCACCAGCTCGCCGTCGCCGGTACTGATCACATCGAAGAGGGTCGGTGGTGACTGCTGCCGTGCAGCCCAGGCGCGTAGCCTGCCCAGCAATTCTTCTTCTGTTTTCAGCAACCGGAGATCCCTTCCAAAGCGTCGCCTCAGCAGGGTACCGCATCATACTCGCGCCAGCTCCCAGTTCTTACCTCAGAAGGGAGATCGATCTCCGAAAGCGTCCTCAGCAGTATCCGCTGCACCCAACCGGCGGCGACGTACGAGCGCGCCCAGGAATCTGCGAGGCCTACAATCCCGGTCTCCGCGAGACGCGGACGCAGGCCTCCATCCCGTGGCATGGAGCACAGGAAACGTACTCTTGAGTTTTCGGTGAGAGCAATTTGCAGGTCATCTCCCAATCCCGCCCACGGCCCCCCGAGATTCCAAGTCGCCCCAATCCCAGCACCGAGCTCGAGGTTCGTCTGTGCCTTACCCGGCTGAGTAGGCCCCCACGAGGTGACGGTCATGGTGCCGAGGATCTCATTGAGAGCCTGCATAGCTTGGCCGGGAGAAAGGCCCCTTTCTAGGACCAGGTCTGGCGAGGCACCCGAAACAAGCGTTTCACTCGGATTTTCGGCCCATCCCGCCGGAGGCCGAACCAGGAAATGGGCAGAGTGAATCATGGGGTGGCCGTCCACCGCAGCCAGTGCAAACTCGTAAGGCCAATCTGGCCACCTTCGCGACGTTTGGTAGGCAAGGACCGCTGCGTGCCAGCGCGTCCGATCGGGGTGGAGCATCATGTGCTCGAGGTCTGCCGGCATCGTCTGATTTGGACCCAGCGGATCGTATGTGGTCACTGCTCTCTCACCTACAATATCTTCGTCGGAGGCCCGGGGCCATCACAGCGTGGAGTCGCGAGGTTGGCGCAGAAGCCCGAGTCGCGCGCTTGCAATGTCCGGCATCCACCCAGCCGCCGGGCCCGACGACGCCCACCCCGGAGGCTTCGGATCCAGGAAGTCTTTTACAACATCCCCATTAGCACACCGGAATGACGCGTAAAAGTGGTGCACCTCACCGGGTGTAGACGGTCGGGCGGTGACGGGTAACCGAGGGGCTGTGAAATCTGACCTGCGATCAATTTTGGGTGAGAATATTCGTCGGCGGCGAGAGCAGCTGGGGTACACCCAGGAAGGCTTTGCGCATTACGCGCATATCGCCCGCACCTACTACGGCCGCATCGAGCGGGGTGAGACGAACATCACCATTGAGAGGCTCGGCTACGTCGCCGCGCATCTGCAGACCGGGGTGCAGGAGCTAACCCGTGGTCTGACCTTTGACGTCTGCTGCACCAACGCCAGGGAGGAGCGTGACCCGAAAAACTCCCGACCGTAGGGGCGTCGGATCCTTACGCTGTAAGGTCTCTTCCTCCGGGCCACGCATCGGGGCGTGCCAGAAGACGCTCAAGGTGAGCATGCCAGAGTGACAGAGCAGCCTTCTTCTCCGGTGCATACCGGTAGAGTTGATAGACGCGTACAATCTCAGAATTTCCGGTGTGTGTGCCCGTCACGTGATTCAGCAATGCTTCGATGTGCTCGATGGGTGTGCCCAGAGCCTGCAGTCCAGTCGCGACTGATCGACGGATGTCGTGAAATACAAACGGCGCCAAGCCAGTCGTGTCGTCCTCGGTAGGGCCTGCAGCCGCCTTGACGCGTCGCGAGATCGCAGCATCCAAACGCTTCTTTTGACGTCCCGTGGACTTGATGATTTTGCCGGTGGATGCCGTGAACAGCAGACCTCGGCGCCGATCCTCCGGCCAATACTGGTTCAGGAACGAGACCATCGTGTCGGTAAGCGGCACGAGCTGAGGAAGGCCATTCTTGGTTCTGCTCCCGGGGATGATCCAGTTCCCGTCAGTGAGATTGAACTCGCCCCAGCAAGCCCCTCCCACTTCCATCGGCCTCTGAGCGGTCAACAAGAGCATCTGGGCATATGCACCATCAGGGTACCCCAGATCACTCGCCGCCTCCCAAGTTCGTTGAAGCTCCCACTCCTGTAGAACGCGTTCCCGCCGTTTAGTTTTATGGGGGCGGCGAAGCCCGTCCAGTGGGCTGATTTCGACATCTCCGCGTCGCCGCGCGAAATTGAACATCGTTCGAAGCCAATCGAACACCTTGTTGGCCGCTGATCCGCTATGTTTCGAAACCGCGTCCAGCAGGTCCACGACCTCCTTCTTGGTGATCGAGGTGATAACGTGCTTCCTGAAACGCGGAAGAATATAGTCCCTCATCACCTGAATGGCTTCATTGGCGGTTTTTAGCCTCTTGGCTTCAACGTGATGCGTCATGAACGTCTCTAGGTATGCGCTGAACCGCAGCTGCTCGTTCACGCGAGCAGTCTCGCGGGTAGCCTTCTTCTCCTCCATCGGGTCCACTCCTTGCGTAATCTTCCACAGCAAACCGATCGCGCGCTCTCGTGCTTGGGCGGGTGTCCACGGACTTCCGTGTCGTCCGATTGTGAACCGTTTGGTGGGTGCCCGTCCGCTCATCCGATATTGGAGCACGTAGCTGCGATGCCCGCTGGGGGTGACGAACATGCCGAAGCCGCTTATCCTAGTGTCCCAGAGGAAGTTTCGGCCGGCTTCCGGCACGGGAAGCGAGGATACACTCCTCTTCGTCAGGCTGCCCTTCGCCACTTTTGAGCTCCTCTCGAGCAAGCGTGCGGCAAGCAGAATGACGGAAGCTGGGGATGGCCTCACCCCACACCCGGCAACAACAGTGACGATTTTTTCACAGAGTTGCAGCCCGTTGCGGCGAACGGCAACTCCAGCCTAAAACGGGTGAAGAGTTCGAATCCCTTCGCCCGCTCCAATTCTTACATCGAGATGACAGGCGTCAGGCCGGTGGCTGGCAGACGTCGACCCAGCTTGCGTTGGTGATCTGCGCGAGCCGGTCCGGCGTGATCTCGACCGACGCGGTACGCGACCCGGCGGCGGGGAAGACGGTGGCGAATGCCTTCAACGACACGTCGCAATGGATCGGCAGGTCGCTCCTGAGGCCGAACGGGCACACGCCGCCGACCTGGTGGCCGGTCAGCGCTTCGGTTTCCTCATGGCCCAGCATGCGCGGGCGAACGCCGAACTGGTCCTTGGTCTTACGGTTGTCGAGCCGGGCGTCGCCGCGGGTGACGATCAGCACCACCTCCTCGCCGAGCCGTACCGACAGGGTCTTGGCGATTCGGCCGGGCTCGACTCCCAGCGTCGCCGCCGCCTCGGCGACGGTCGCGGTGCTGGCGCCCTGATCGATGATCGCGATGTCGGGGGCGTGAAGCGCGAGGAAGGCGCGGACGTCGTCAAGGGCCATGGAATGGGGGCTAGCGGGGCGGAGTCGGGCCTGTCCAGTGCGGGTGCGGAACGGTTGGCGCGGCGCGCCGTTCTGTGGTCTCCATGTCGACCCAGCTCCCCACCCTCGACCCCTCGGTCTTCGACCCTCCCCCCGAGGCGGTGCAATTCTACGTCGACAGCCTGAAGCTGCTGCAGGAGCACGGCTTCCCGTTCCTGCTGTCGGGCACCTATGCCCTGTCCTGCTACACCGGCATCGCGCGGCCGACCAAGGATCTCGACATCTTCTGCAAGCCCTCGGACGCGCCGAAGATCCTGAGCTTCTTCAAGAACCAGGGCTACGAGATCACGATCGAGGACGAGCGCTGGATCGGCAAGGTGTGGAAGGGGGAGCATTTCTTCGACGTCATCTACAACATCTCGACCGCCTCGATCCCGATCACCGACGACTGGTTCAAGGAGGTCTATGAGGTCGAGGTCTACGGCACCCAGGTGCGGATCACGCCGCCGACCGAGTTCATCCTCTCCAAGCTCTTCCTCCAGGACCGCTACCGCTATGACGGTGCCGACGTCGCCCACGTCATCCTCAAGAAGCATGACGAGATCGACTGGAAGCGGCTGCTCGACCAGATGGAGCTCTATTGGGAGGTGCTTCTCATCCACGTCCTCAATTTCCGCTTCATCTACCCGACCGAGCGGGAGTGCATCCCGCGCTGGCTGTTCGACGAGATGATGGAGCGGATCCAGGCGCAGGCGGAGATGCCGGCGGCGGAGATGCGGATCTGCCGCGGCCGCCTTTTCTCCCCGCGCGACTACATCACCGACATCGTCGAGTGGGGCTTCGCCGACGTCGTCGGCAAGGGCATCGAGGAGAAGCATGAGCGAAAGACCTGAGGACGCGGGCGCGCCGAACGGGACGACCACCGTCGCCGCGATCGGCGACCTCCACGTGGTCGAGACCGACGAGCACCGCTACCGCGAGCTGTTCGCCGAAATGTCCGAAGTCGCCGACGTGGTCGCGTTATGCGGCGACCTCACCAATTTCGGCAAGACCAAGGAAGCGGAGAACCTCGCCGCCGATCTCCTCGGCTGCACCATTCCCGTGGTCGCGGTGCTTGGTAATCACGATTATGAGTGTGGCCAGCCCGAAGAGGTTGCGCGGATCCTGGCGGCCGCCGGAGCGACGATGCTCGACGAGCAGGCGACGATGGTGAACGGAGTCGGCTTCGCCGGCGTCAAAGGCTTCATCGGCGGATTCGACCGCGGCGAATTGGGCGCGTTCGGCGAGCCGGCGATCAAGACGTTCGTCGACGAATCGATCAACGAAGCGCGCAAGCTTGAGAACCAGCTGCGCTCGCTACGCACCGACCGCGTGGTTGCCGTGCTCCATTACTCCCCGATTGCCGAAACGGTGATGGGCGAGCCCGAGCCGATCTTCCCGTTCCTCGGCTCGTCGCGGCTCGCCAATGCCGTCGACCGCTTCGACAATGTTAAGGCGGTGGTTCACGGCCATGCCCATCGCGGCAGCTACCGGGGCACGACCCCGCGCGGCGTGCCGGTCTACAATTGCGCGCAGTTCGTGGTGCAGTCGCAGTTCAACCGCCCCTACGCCCTGTTCGAGGTCTAGCGCGGAGTTGGCGCTGCCGGCGCCGGTGCCGCCGGCGTGGGCGGCGCAGGAGTCGGCATGCGCGGCTCGAGCAGGGAGGCGACCTCGATCGTGTCGAGGGCCTTCCGCGCGGCGACGTAACGCTGCGCCAGCTCGATCCAGCCGCGGCCATGCTCGACGCCGGGCATGCGCATCACCTCGGCGAGCGCGACGTCGACCTGCCCCGCCTGGAGGCGATCGGTCGCCCGCCGTAGCCGCTCGCCCGGATCGGTCGATGGGGTGTCGGCGCGGCGGACGATTATGAGGTTGGCGAGCTCCTGGCGAAGTGCCGTCCATAGTCCGCGATTGGGGCCAGCGCCGGTGAGTTGCGGGCCGATCTCGGCAAGCTCCGCCTGAAGCTGCTGAAGGGTCACCGGCTGGCGGGAGGCGGCGATGATCGTGTTGACGGCCTGCGCCTGGCTCGCGCCGAAGCGCTGGCGCAGCAGGCCCTCGAGATAGCCGAGGCCAACTCCGCGATCGAGCGCGCGCCGGGCCGCGATGGCGACGAGCAGGCCTTCCGTCCGATCGGCGTTGCCGACCGCCGAGCGCGCGCTCGTGTCGATCTCGCCGATGCGCTGCTCGAGCTGGGCGACGCGACGCGCCACGTCGGGATCGATGAAAATGGTGCTGGAATCGCGGGTCGCCGCCCGTTGCGCGCCTTGCGGCTGGGGCTGCTGGGCAGGCGCCTGCGGCCGGGGCGCTGCAACCTGCTGCGGCTCCGGCACGATCCCGAGGAAGCGCGCTGCCGGCTCCCAGCGCGCGAGCAGCCAGGTCATCGCACCGAGGCCGAGGGCGAAGGCGACCACCGCCAGCACGAGCGGGCCGGCCCAGGATTTGCGCGGCTGGGTCCGCGGCAGAACCGGCGCCTGAGGCTCGTCCGCGGGAGCGGGCGGCGGCGGCGGAGCGGGACGTTGTTTCATGGCGATCGAGGCGGCGGCATCGACCAGCGCATGGTCGCGCGGCTCGGAAGCGACGGCGACGTCGGCCCAGCCGGTCCCGGCCGCGCTTGCTGCCGCGTCGCTGATCGCAGCGATTCGGGAGATGGCGCGGCGCTCGCCGATGAGGTCGCCGAACAGCTCGGCGGCGCGCGGCGAATGAAGCAGAACGACGGCGCCGGCGTTCACCGCGGCGATCGCTTCGTCGGGCAGGCGGTCGCCGGGCAGGGTGATGTAGACCGGCACCTGGGTGATGGCGATGTCGCTGCGCGGCAGCTCGGCCGGTTCCGGCGCGGTGAAATGGACGGCGCGGCGGATTCCGTCCGCTTCCATCAGGCGCACGGCGGCGGCGCCGCCTGACGGGCCGATGCGAACGGTGGCGAAGCCGGCCTCGCGCGCCGCCGCCGCCGAGGCGTCGCCGACGGCATAAGCCGGCAGGTGGGTGAAGGCCGCGAGGCCCTCTCCGGCGTGGCGCGGGGCGTTGGCGCTGGTCACCAGCACCGCGTCGAAATCGTCCGGCGACGGCGCGTCCCAGTCAAGCGGGCGCACCGAGAACAGCGGGGCCACGACGGCCTCGAGCCCGCGCGCGCGGGCGCGGTCGGCGGTTTCGTCGGCGCCCGGCCGGGGGCGCAGGATCAGCACCGCCGGGGTCATGCCGCGAACCTCGCGCGCAGTGCCGGGCTCGCCTGCGCCAACAGGTCATGCGCCAGCGCCGACGCGCGCGCGCGATCGCCCGCGGCGCAAAAAATCTCGCCCGCCACCACCTCGCGGCCGTCCGGGCTCAGTATCTCCGCCTTCAGCAGGACCGAATCTCCGTCCGGCGCGGCATGAGCGGCCAGCGCCGAATGGCAATCGCCGCCGGCGCCGAGCAGAAAAGCGCGCTCCAGGTCCACGCAATCATGCGTCGCACGATGATCGATCGGCGCAAGCAATGCCAGCATCGCGTCATTGTCGGCGAGGGTCTCGATGCCGACCGCGCCCTGCGACGGCGCCGGCAGCATGTCGTCGACCGGTGTCCCCACCGCCTGCATGCCGAGCCGGTCGAGCCCCGCGGCGGCGAGCAGAGTGGCGTCGACCTCGTTCCGCTCCAGCTTGGCGAGGCGGGTCTGCACGTTGCCGCGCAACAGCATGACCTGCAGGTCCGGCCGCCGCGCTCGGACCTGCGCCTCGCGCCGCGGCGACGAGGTGCCGAGCCGTGCGCCGTCCGCCAGGACGGCGAGACTGTCCGCGCCGATCAGCCGGTCGCGTGCGTCGGCGCGGGGAAGCATCGCGGCAATGACCAGGCTGTCTGGCCGGATCGTCTCGACGTCCTTCATCGAATGGACCGAAAGGTCGGTGCGGCCGTTGTGCAGCGCGCGGTCGAGCTCCTTGGTCCACAGCGCCTTGCCGCCCACCTCCGCGAGGGGGCGGTCCTGGACGACGTCGCCGCTGGTGGTGATGGGGATGATCTCGATCGCCTCCTCGTCCCAGTCATGAGCGATCCGCAGCGCCGTCGCAACCAGCCGCGCCTGCGCGAGTGCGAGCGGTGACCCGCGGGTGCCGAGACGAAGGGGGCGGGAGAGTGGTCGGGTCATGCGCGGCTTGTGCTAGCGGCTCGTCCGGTGGCAGGGAAGGGCATGACCCTGATCCTCGGGCTTGAATCGAGCTGCGACGAAAGCGCGGCCTCTGTGGTGACGGGCGACCGCCAGATTCTGGCGCACTGTCTCGCCGGCCAGGAAACGGCACACCAGCCGTTCGGCGGCGTCGTGCCGGAAATTGCCGCGCGCGCCCATGTCGAGACTCTGCCGGGCCTGGTCGAGCAGGCGCTGGAGGAAGCGCAGGTGCGCCTCGCCGACGTCGACGCCATCGCCGCCACCGCCGGGCCCGGCCTGATCGGCGGCGTGATGGTCGGCCTCGTCACCGCCAAGGCGCTGGCGCTGGCCGCGAACAAGCCGCTCGTCGCGGTCAATCATCTCGAAGGCCATGCTTTGTCGCCGATGCTGACCGAGCCGGACCTCGCCTTCCCCTATCTGCTGCTGCTCGTCTCCGGCGGCCATTGCCAGTTGCTGCTGGTCGAGGGCGTCGGCGCCTATCGCCGCCTCGCCACCACCATCGACGATGCCGCCGGCGAGGCGTTCGACAAGACCGCCAAGCTGCTCGGCCTCGGTTATCCGGGTGGACCGGCCGTCGAGAAGACCGCGGAAGGCGGCGACCCGAAGGCAGTGCCGCTGCCGCGCCCGCTGATCGGATCGGCCGAGCCGCATTTCTCCTTCGCCGGCCTCAAGAGCGCCGTCCTGCGCGCCGCCGACGCGGGAATCTACCCGATCCAGGATCTCGCCGCGTCCTTCCAGCAGGCGGTGGTCGATTGCCTCGTCGACCGCACCGGGCGCGCGCTGGCCGCCGCGCCGCAGGCCACGGCGCTGGTCGTCGCCGGTGGGGTCGCCGCCAACACGCCGATCCGCACCGCGCTCAAGGGGCTGGCCGAGGCGCGCGGCCTGCCCTTCGTCGCGCCGCCCTTGTGGCTGTGCACCGACAATGCGGCGATGATCGCCTGGGCGGGCGCGTTGCGCTTCGAGGCCGGGCTGGTCGACCCCCTCGACGTGCCGGCGCGTGCGCGCTGGCCGCTCGATCCATCGGCGGAAAAGGCGCGCGGCGCAGGAGTGAAAGCGTGAAGTTAGGAGTGATCGGAGCGGGCGCGTGGGGCACTGCGCTGGCGCAGGTGGCTGCGTCGGGCGGCGACGAGGTGATCCTCTGGGCGCGCGAGGCGGACGTCGTCGAATCGGTCAACGGGCGGCACGAGAACAGCCTGTTCCTCCCTGGCCTTGAGCTTCTGCGCAACATCGTCGCGACCAGCGATCTCGCGGCGCTCGGCGAGTGCGAGGCCTTCCTTGTGGTGACTCCGGCGCAGCACATGCGCTCGGTGCTCGGCGCTCTCCCGGTGCATGACCGCCCTTTGATTCTCTGCTCGAAGGGGATCGAGGAGGCGAGCGGCTTGATGATGCATGACGTCGCGCACGAGGTTCGGCCGGCGGCGCCGATCGCGGTGCTGTCGGGCCCGACCTTCGCGCACGAAGTGGCGGCCGGCCTGCCGACCGCGATCACCCTGGCTGCCGCGGAAGGACTCGGCGAACGCCTCGCCCAGCGCCTCGCCCGCCCCTCCTTCCGGCCTTACGTCTCGACCGACGTGGTCGGCGCGGAGGTGGGCGGCGCGGTCAAGAACGTGCTGGCGATCGCCTGCGGCGTGGTGGACGGCATGGGGCTCGGCCTCAACGCACGCGCCTCGCTCATCTCGCGCGGATTTGCAGAAATGAGCCGCTTCGGACTGGCGCTCGGAGCACGTCCGGAGACCCTGGCCGGCCTCGCGGGGCTCGGCGATCTCGTCCTGACGTGCACCTCGACCAATTCGCGCAATTTCAGCCTCGGCAAGGGAATCGGCGAAGGCTCCAGCGCCGCCGATCTGCTCGCCGATCGCCGCACGGTTGCCGAGGGCGCATTTACGGCGCCGGTGCTGCGGCGGGTTGCGGAGGAGCGGCGTGTCGAAATGCCGATCGTCGGCGCGGTGTGCGCGTTGCTCGACGGCAGTGCGTCGGCGAAGGACGCGGTGGACATGCTCCTCTCGCGGCCGCTCAGGGCCGAGGGCGTCTGAGCCGCGGCTCAGAAATCCCAGCAGATCCCCTTATTCTCCCAGTCGCCGTAGCGGATCGGCTCCAGGCCCTTCGGGCCGCCGCTTTCCGCTTCGCCCTCGACGGGGGGCTTCGGCTCGGGCAGGGGCGGGTTCTTGGACAGGTGAGCAGGCGGCTTCACGTGCGGCGGGCGCTGGCCGGGCATTCGGCGTCCTTTGCAAGGGCGAGAGGTCGGCCCACATGTCGGACATGAACGAGGCTCGGACAAGACGTGGCTGAACGCAATCCCAGGGGCAGGCCGCAGCGCCGGCCCGACCAGCCGCCGGCGGCACCCGGGACGGCCACGCGCCGCTCCGCCTTGGCGCTTCTCGACGCGGTGCTCCGAAAGGGCCTTCCGCTGGAGGCGGCCCTGGACAGCGCCGCCCGCGGCCTCAGCCGACCCGAAGATCGCGCTCTCGCCCTCGCCATCGCCGCCGAGGTTCTGCGACGCCTTCCGGACCTCGATGATCTGATCGACAGCGCCACCCAGCGTCCCTTGCCCGATGACGCCAAGGCGCGATCGGTGCTGCGCATCGCCCTCGTCCAGTCTCTGGTGCTCGGAACGCCGCCGCACGCGGCCATCTCGACCGCGCTGCCGATGCTCGAAGGCGGTCCGCGCCGGCTCGTCCACGGCGTGTTCGGCGCGCTGCTCCGCCGCGAGGCGACCCTGCCCGAAGTCCCCACCTTGCCGGCGCCCGTGGCCCTGCGCTGGGCCGCAGCGTGGGGAGATGACGTCGTGACGTCAGCGTCGCGATTGATTGCGGCGCCACCCCCGCTCGACCTCTGTTTCCCTCCCGAGCGGCCGCCGGCGCTTGAAGGCGTCAGCTTCGCCCCCGGACACTTGCGTCTGCCGCGCGGCCAGGCGGTGGCCGGCATGACAGGTTACGGCGAGGGGCAATGGTGGGTGCAGGACTTCGCCGCATCGGTTCCCGCGCGCGTGCTCGGCCGCGGCGAGGGCCGTCGCGCGCTCGACCTGTGCGCGGCTCCGGGCGGCAAGACGATGCAGCTCGCCGCGGCCGGCTTTGAGGTCACCGCGGTGGACGCTTCCGTAAGTCGTCTCGCGCGACTTTCCGAGAATCTCGAGCGTACCGGCCTCCGCGCCGAGGTCGTGACGGCCGATCTGCTCGACTGGCAGCCGTCCGAACCGGCCGACGCGATCCTGCTCGACGCGCCCTGCTCGGCCACCGGCATCTTCCGGCGCCACCCGGACGTTCTGCACCGGGTTCGCCCCTCGGCCATCGCCGCGCTCGCCGAGGGCCAGGCGGCGATGCTGCGCCGCGCCGCGGGCTGGCTGAAGCCGGGCGGCACGCTGGTCTACTCGGTCTGCTCGCTGGAGCCTCAGGAGGGCGAGCACGTCGCCCGTGCCTTCCTCGCCGAACATGGCGACTTCCGCATCGAGCCGCCGCGCACTGGCGAGCTTCCGGAGCAACTCCAGCCGTCGCAGGAGGGCTTCCTTCGCCTGCTTCCCGGCCTGTTCGAGGATGCGGGCGGCGCGGACAGCTTCTTCATCGCCCGCTTCGTTCGCGAACGGGGATAAATCCCGCACTTTCCTTGCCGCCGGAATCGCGCGCCTATAGGCTTGTGCGATGCAGCAGCCGGTCCGCATCGCCCCGTCCATCCTGTCCGCCGACTTCGCCCGCCTGGGCGAAGAAGTGCGCGCGATCGACGCGGCCGGGGCGGACTGGATCCATATCGACGTCATGGACGGCCATTTCGTGCCGAACCTCACCATCGGCCCGGCCGTTGTGAAGGCACTTCGTCCCCACACCGCCAAGCCGTTCGACGTCCATCTGATGATCTCGCCGGTCGACACCTACCTCCAGGCCTTCGCCGATGCGGGCGCCGACACCATCACCGTCCATCCCGAGGCGGGGCCGCATCTCCACCGCACGATCCAGGCGATCAAGGTGCTGGGAAAGCGCGCCGGCGTGTCGCTCAATCCCGCCACCTCGGCGAAGATGCTCGATTATGTGCTCGAGGAAGTCGATCTCGTCCTTGTGATGAGCGTCAATCCGGGCTTCGGCGGCCAGAGCTTCATCGACAGCCAACTCCGCAAGGTCGAGGCGATCCGCAAGCAGATCGACAAGACCGGCAAGGCGATCGACCTCGAGGTCGACGGCGGCGTCGACCAGGCCAACGCCGCGCGAGTGATCGCCGCCGGCGCCGACGCGCTGGTCGCCGGCACCGCCACGTTCCGCGGCGGCCCGGATGCCTATGCCGCCAACATCAAGGCGCTGCGCGGGGCATGAGCCGCTACGAGCGAATCACCGGCCGGCCGCCGCCCGAACCGGAGCCCGCGCGGCGCCGCGAGCTGGTTCCGGTTCCCGCCGGCGGCCCCTCCTTCCTCGGCCGGGTTATCGCGATGCTCGGCCTCACCGGCCGCGCTCCGCTGCGAATCCTCGCCGTCCCGCGCGATCCGATCGTCGGCAACAAGGGCGTCGGGCTGGCCTTGCTCGAGGGCCGCTTCGTCGCCGGCGGGCATGAGCTCGATGTCGAGGATCTCTACCGTTCCGATTCCGGCCTTCCCGCCGAGGTCGCCGAGCGGGTGCACAGTTTCGCCTGGCTGCGCGACGTCGCCGCCGCCGCGACCCATGAGCGCGGCCGCGACGTCGGCGAATATCTGACCCGCGCCTGGCTGTCGCAGCACAGCGAGCCTGGCGGCGGCTTGGCCTGGCGCGCCGACATGGTCGGCCGCCGCCTGCTCACCTGGCCGGCTTACGCGCCCTACATCCTGTCGAGCCGCGATTCGGACTATCGCGCCCGGGTCCTGCGCACCCTGTCGCGAAGCGCGCGTGAGGCGGAGCGCCGCGCCGACAGCGTCGCGACGGGCCTGCCGCGCATCGCCGCGTGGAGTGGCGTCGTGGCGTCATCGCTCACCCTGCAGGGCCGGACCGAACGCCTCGCCAAGGCGGAAGCCGGGCTCGCCCGGGCGCTGCGCAGCGGGCTCAGCGAGGATGGCGGCCTCGTCAGCCGAGCGCCGCACCAGCAGCTCGACCTGGTCGAGACCTTCGCTCTTCTGCGCGCCTCCTACGGCGCCATTCATGGCGTCATGCCCGACTGGCTGCGCGACGCGCAGGAAGGCGCGCTGTCGGCCTTGCTCAGCACCGTGCTCGGCGATGCCGGGCTGTCGAGCTGGCAAGGCGGCAATGCCGGCGACCCGCACCGAATCGTCGCCGCGGTCGAGGCGTCGGCCGCCCATGCCGGCCCGCTTCGCCAGTCGCGCGGTTGGGGTTATCAGCGCCTCCAGGGCAAGGACAGCCTGCTCGTCCTCGACGCCGCGCCCCCGCCCCCGCCCAAGGCGCACTCCGGTGGTTGCGCCTCGACGCTGGCGATCGAGTTCAGCGCCGGCACCCAGCGGCTGGTGGTCAATTGCGGCGGCGCTGGCGACGCCAGCGGACAGCTGCCCGACGAGCTGCTCCACCTGCTTCGCTCAACCGCCGCGCATTCCACTCTCACGCTCGGCGACCGCAACTCGACCGCAATCCTCGACGGCGGCGCGCTCGGCAAGGGCGTCGGGAAAGTCGATCTCGAGCGCGGCACCCGCGACGGCCAGGCGTTGGTCGAGGCCAGTCACGATGGCTATGTCCGCCGTTTCGGGCTTGTCCATCAGCGCACCGTCCTGCTCGCCCCCGACGGCAAGGCGCTGAGCGGCGAGGACAGCCTCATCCCGGGCGGGCGCAAGCGGCGCAAGGCAGACGTGGGTTATGCCGTCCGCTTCCACCTCCACCCGTCGGTCGAAGTGACCAGCACCGCCGACGGCCGCGGTGCGCTCCTGCGCGTGCGCGGGCACAAGGCGTGGCAGTTCCGCTGCCGCGGCGGCACGCTCGGAATCGAAGAGAGTTTGTGGATCGACGGAAGCGCCGTCCCGCACGCGACCCTCCAGCTCGTCATCAGCGGCGAGACCCCGTCCGACGGCATGACCATCTCGTGGGAGTTCAACGAGGCGGGCTAAGCGGCTTGTGGGCGTGGTCTCGGCGCGGCTAAAGGCGCGGCACGTCGACCCGAGGGGCCCGCTTTTCAATGACCGATATCCGCATTCGCCGCGCCCTGCTGTCCGTGTCGGACAAAGCGGGCCTGACCGATCTCGCAGCCGCACTGGCGCGCCACGGCGTCGAGCTGGTTTCGACCGGCGGCACCGCCAAGGCGCTGCGCGAAGCGGGGCACGAGGTGCGCGACATCTCGGATCTCACCGGTTTTCCGGAGATGATGGACGGGCGCGTGAAGACGCTTCACCCGGTCGTCCATGGCGGTCTACTCGGCGTGCGCGGCAACCCGGCCCACGAGCAAGCGATGGCCGACCACGGCATCGGCCCCATCGATCTCCTCGTCGTCAATCTCTATCCGTTCGCGCAGACCGTCGCGAAAGGCGCCGAGCGCGACGAGATCATCGAGAATATCGATATCGGCGGCCCGGCGATGATCCGCTCGGCCGCGAAGAACCACGACGCGGTCGCTGTGGTGACCGAGCCGGGCGACTACCAGACGGTGATCGAGGAGCTGGACGCGAAAGGCGGCGCCACCGGCCTCGATCTGCGCCGCGCGCTCGCCAAGCGCGCCTTCGCCCACACCGCGGCATATGACTCGGCGATCGCCAGCTGGTTCGCCTTCGCCGACGCCGGCGAGCGCTTCCCGCAGACCCTGCCGCTCGCGCTCGCTCTCGCCACCAAGCTCCGCTACGGCGAGAACCCGCACCAGCATGCCGCGCTCTACCTGCCCCAGGCCGTCGGCGCTCCCGGAATCGCGCAGGCGCGCCAGGTCCAGGGCAAGGAGCTGAGCTACAACAACTTGAATGATGCCGACGCGGCGCTGGAGCTGGTCAGCGAGTTCCGCGACTCCGGCCCGGCCTGCGTCATCGTCAAGCACGCCAATCCGTGCGGCGTCGCGATCGGTGGAAGCGTCGTCGACGCTTATGAAGCGGCCTTCGCCTGCGACACCGTCTCGGCCTTCGGCGGCATCATCGCCGTCAACCAGCCGCTCGACCGCGCCGCGGCCGAGGCGATCACCCGGATCTTCACCGAGGTCGTGATCGCGCCCGACGCCGACGAGGAGGCCCGCGCGCTGTTCGCCGCCAAGAAGAATCTACGCCTGCTTCTGACCGGCACCATGCCCGACCCGGCGCGGCCGGGTCTCACCCTGAAGTCGATCGCCGGCGGCGTTCTCGTCCAGTCGCGCGACAACGGCCGGCTCGACGAGGACGGCATGCGGGTGGTGACCAAGCGCGCGCCGACGGCGCAGGAGCTGGCCGACTGCCGCTTCGCCTGGACCGTCGCCAAGCACGTCAAGTCGAACGCCATCGTCTATGCCAGGGACGGCGTCACCACCGGCATCGGCGCAGGCCAGATGAATCGACTGGAAAGCGCCCGCATCGCCGCCTGGAAAGCCAAGGACGCGGCGGACAAGGCCGGGTGGCACCAGCCGCGCACGATCGGCTCGGCAGTGGCGTCAGACGCCTTCTTCCCCTTCGCCGACGGTCTTCTCGCCGCCGCCGAGGCGGGCGCGACCGCGGTGATCCAGCCCGGGGGATCGGTGCGCGACGACGAGGTGATCGCCGCCGCCGACAACGCCGGTCTCGCCATGGTCTTCACCGGAATGCGCCACTTCCGCCACTAAGGCGCGAGGTTCGGCAGCGCCGGCTCCTCGTCCTTGCGGAGACGGAAGAGGATACGGTCCTCGGCCGTAAAGCCGCGAGTCCACACCATCACACCGAAGGCGATGAGGATCAGCGGCGCGCCGAGCGTCAGCTGGAACCAGTCAGGTAGCCACATGATCGGCAGCCCCACGATCAGCGCCGCAGCGGCCGCCCAGCCGAGCGACCAGCGCCAGCCGACCACCGGATCGCCGAGCAAATGCTTGAGCAGCCGCGCCTTGAGGATCGACGACATGCCGAGCGCCAACGCCAGAGCGCCGGCGGCCCCGGCCGACTGGTAAACCTGCCGCTCCTCGTCCGGCAGACCGAGCGCGCCGATGGCCGTGAGGATCGCGACCGTAAGGACCGCCTGGACCCCGATCATCAGCGCCGAGATCATCAGGTTGCGATTGCGCGCGACATAGACGAGCGCGGCCTCCGACACCGCTGCGGTCGCCGCGACCGCCTCGGCACCGAGCAGGAAGGCGAGCGCCAACGCGCCGCCGGCGAAGGCCGTGCCGACCAGGCTCATCAGCGCCTCGCCGGGGATGCCGAGGGCGAAGGCGATGCCGAGCTGCGCCGCGATGATCCAGAAGCCGACCTGGCGGACCTGCCTGGCGACCGCCTTATAGTCCTTCGCAGCGAGGCGCTCGGTGATCACCGGCGCCAGGATCGGGTCGAAGCTGGTCTTCATCCGCTGCGGAAGCGAGGCGATCTGCTGGGCGACATAATAGACGCCAACATAATAAGGCGCGACGAACAGGCCGAGGATCGCCACGTCGAGGCGGCGCGAGCCCCATTCGATCGCGTCGGCGCCGGCGAGCGGGATGTTGTGGCGGGCCAGCTCCAGCGATTTGCCGGGATGCGGCGTCCATCCCCTCGGCACGCCATAAGCGCGCAGCAGCGGGACCAGCGAGGCGATCAGCCCCGCCACGATCGAGATGACGTAGGCGATGATCAGTCCGTCGCGCGACGAGAAGAACACCATCACGCCGGCGGCGATGCTGATCGTCCACGGCTCGACGATTGCCCGCGCCCGCACCGTGGCGGCGATATTGTGCTGGTAGGCGAGCGCGGCGAGCGCGACGTCGGCGCCGGCGATTCCGAAGATCACCAGCGGCAGCAGCCAGTCGGCGCCGTAGATCTCGCTGTTGGGGAACATCGCCTGCGGAAAGACCATCAGCACGGCGCTGGCGATCGCCGAGGCAATGAATGCGGCGAGCAGCGAATCCCACACCACGCAGACATGCGGCCTATCGGTGCTCTGCAGCTGCTGGGCGAGGCCGCGCTTGAGGCCGAGCGTGGCGAGCTGCGCCGCGAACTCGATGACGATGATCGCGTAGGCGAAGCGGCCGAGGATCTCGGGGCCGTAGAACTGACCGGCAATGAACAGGAAGGGCAGGCGCGCGACGAGGCGCAGCACGAAGCCGAAGAAATTGGTTCGCCCGCCCTTGGCGAGGGCGGCGATGTCGTCGTCAGGCGGCGAAGCGGCGGCGGTCAATGCGCGGCGCCCCAGTTCGCGCCGCTGCCGATCTCGATGCCGAGCGGAACGCTCAGCTTCACCGCCGGCTCGGCGGCGCCGGCCATGACGTCGCGGATGATCGGCGTCGCCCGCTCGACGTCCGCCTCGGGCATTTCGAACACCAGCTCGTCATGGACCTGGAGCAGCATTCGGACGCGGTCGAGCCCCGCCGACTTCAGCGCCGGGTTCATCCGCGCCATCGCGCGCTTGATGATGTCGGCGGCGGCGCCCTGGATCGGCGCGTTGATCGCCGCGCGCTCGGCGCCCTGGCGCTCGTGCTGCACCTTGGACTTGAGGCCGGGGAAATGGGTCTTGCGCCCGAACATGGTGGTGGTGAAGCCGGTCTCGCGCGCCTTGGACAGCGTTTCCGCGATGTAGTTGCGAACACCGGGGAAGCGGTCGAAATAGCGGTCGATGATGTCGTGGGCCTCGTCGGCGGTGGTCGAGAGACGCTGCGCCAGGCCCCAGCGCGAGATGCCGTAGAGGATCGCGAAGTTGATCGTCTTGGCGCTGGCGCGGGTGTCGCGGTTGACCTCCCCGAACAGCTCCTGCGCGGTCATGTTATGGATGTCCGCACCAGCTGCGAATGCCTCCTTGAGTTGCGGAACGTCGGCGACGTGGGCGGCAAGGCGCAGCTCAATCTGGCTGTAGTCGGCGGCCATCAGGACATTACCGTCCTCGGCGACGAATGCGTCGCGGATGCGTCGGCCGATCTCGGTGCGGATCGGGATGTTCATCAGATTGGGGTCGGTCGAGGCGAGCCGTCCGGTCTGCGCCCCCGATAGGCTGTAGCTGGTGTGGACCCGTCCGGTCTCGGGGTTGATCTGCTCCTGCAGCGCGTCGGTATAGGTCGACTTCAGCTTGGTGAGCTGGCGCCATTCGAGCACCAGGGCGGCGATCGGCACGCCTTCGCGGGACAGCCGCTCGAGCTCGTTGACGTCGGTCGACCAGGTGCCGGACTTGCCCTTGCGGCCGCCCTTCAGCCCCATCTGGTTGAACAGCACGTCGCCAAGCTGTTGCGGACTACCGATGGTGAAGCTGCAGCCCGCCTCGCCGCAGATCCTTTCTTCCAGCGAGGCGATCTGCGTGTTGAACTCGGCCGACAGGCCGCGCAGCGCCTCCCGGTCGACCTTGACGCCTTCGCGCTCCATCTTGCCGATCACCGCGACCATCGGCCGGTCGACCTGCTGGTAGACGCGGCTCGCCCGCTCCAGCGGCAGCCGTACCCTGAACCGGTTCCACAGCCGAAGCGCGACGTCGGCGTCCTCCGCGGCATATTCGGTGGCGCGCTCGACGGGCACCTGGCTGAACGGGATCTGCTTGGCGCCGGTCCCGCACAATTCCTTGTAGGTCAGGCACTGGTGATCGAGATGCTGCTTGGCGAGGTCGTCGAGGCCATGACTGGCGAGTCCGCCGGCGTTGAGGTTGAAGCTCATCACCAGAGTGTCGTCATAGGGCGCCATGCAGATGCCGCGCCGATCAAGGACGACCCAGTCGAACTTGAGGTTATGGCCGATCTTGAGGACCGCCGGATCCTCGAGCAGCGGCTTGAGCTTGGCGAGAACGAATTCGGCCGGCAGCTGGTCGGGCCGTTCGGCGAACATGTCGGTGCCGCCATGCTCAAGCGGGATGTAGCAGGCGACGTTGGCCTCGACCGCGAGGCTGATGCCGACCAACCGCGCGGTGACGCAGTCGCGACCGTCGGTCTCGGTATCGATCGCGACGAAGCCCTGCGCCCGGGCGACGCCGATCCACTGGTCGAGCGCTTCCTCGGTGGTGACTGTGACATATTGGCTGCGATCGATATCCGGCTCGGGACGAACCTCGGCCTGGCTCGGAACGGTCCCGGGTGACGCCCCCGCTTCCGACGCCGCTGCCGCACCGCCGCTGCGGCCGTTGAGACGCGCGAGCAGGGTCTTGAAGCCGTGATGCTCGAGGAACTCGCGCAGCGGACCGTCGGGAATGCCCTTCATCGACAGGTCCTCGAGCGGTTCGGGCAGCGGCGCGTCGCAGACCAGCCGAACCAGCTCGCGGCTCAACCGCGCCATGTCGGCATGCTCGATCAGATTCTGCTTGAGCTTGGGCTTCTTGATTTCCTCGACGTTGGCGAGGACGTTCTCCACCGTTCCATATTGCTGGATGAGCTGGCTCGCGGTCTTCGGCCCGACTCCGGGGACGCCGGGAACGTTGTCGACGCTGTCGCCCATCAAGGCGAGGACCTCGCCGACCTGCTCGGGGCCGACCCCGAACTTCTCGATCACCTGCTCGCGGCCGATGCGGCGGTCGTTCATCGTGTCGTACATGTCGACGCTGCCGTCCTCGACGAGCTGCATCAAATCCTTGTCCGAGCTGACGATGGTGACTTTCCATCCCGCCGCCTTGGCCGCCATCGCGTAGCAGGCGATGATGTCGTCGGCCTCCAGCCCGTCCTCCTCGATGCACGGGATCGAGAAAGCGCGGGTGGCGTCGCGGATCAGCGGGAATTGCGGGACCAGCTCCGGCGGCGCCGGCGGGCGGTTGGCCTTATACTGGTCGTACATCTGGTTGCGGTGGGTGCTCTCGGTCTTGTCGAGGATCACCGCGAGGTGGGTCGGACCGTCGGCCTTGCCGAGATCCTCGGCCAGCTTCCACAGCATCGTCGTATAGCCATAGACCGCGCCGACGTTGAGGCCGTGCTTGTTGGTCAGCGGCGGCAGCCGGTGGAAGGCGCGGAAGATATAGCTCGAGCCGTCGACGAGATAGAGATGCGGGGAGGACATGACGGACCCGTCTAGCCGAGGGGCAAGCGGGTGCAAACCTTTCCACCCTATTGCGCCGTTGGGAGGCGAATTGGGTGGGGCTACTGCCCCAAGCTCGCCACCAAGCCGCACCCTCCGGCGATCCTGAGCGCTGCCGGATCGGCATAGGCGTTGACTCGGTCGTCGAGCCAGCGCGCCGCGGCGCGCAGGTCGTCGGCGGGCGCGTCCGGGGTGGCCGCTGCGGCCGCGCCTTCGGCCGGCCCGGTGAACAGGGGGAGAAGGACGCCGCGCAGATCGCCGCCTTCCCGGTCGATGATCTCGTCGATCGGGGGCAGGGCCAGATAGCGGCCGTCCTCGTCGGCGATCTCGAGGCCGTGGGCGGGCGAGAAGACGTTGTCGACCAGGCTTCTGACATGGCGTCCGGCGGTCGCTCCGCGGTCGCCCAGGCCGGTCCACCACAGGCGCAGGGCGGCGTCATCGATGGGCGGTTCGACCTGCCCCGGAGCGCCCACCAAGGTCTCGTTGCGATGCTGCAGCTGGTTGGCCGCGCTGCGCAGCCGGGCGACCGCGTCATTCTGGCGCAGCTGGCAGCGCGACTCCTGCGCCTCGCCGTAGCTGACCAGGCCGACGGCGACGACCGCGACGGCAAGGCCGGCGACGAGCCCGCGCCGCAGGAGCGCGCCGCTGCGCCTGGCCGACGGTTTGGGGCGGGCGTCCGGGCGAGGCTTCTTTCCTGCCGGCCGCGCACACGGCTCGGGCGGCGGGCCGGCGGCGTCGAGCCGCTTGCCGACATGGGCGATCAGCTCCGCCAATGCCGGGTCGCCGGCGTCCCCGGTCCAATCCGTCGCGTCGAAAGCCTGCCACTCGCCGAAACCCAAGGGCGGAAGCACCGTATCGACGAGCACGCCGAGATAGGCGCCGCGCTGGGCGGCTCGCCGTGCCTCCTCGCGGACGAAGTGGCCCTCGGGGCCCACCGAGTGGCGGCTCCACAGCACGATGCACAGCCGGGCATCGTCCAGGGCGGCTTCCAGCGCGAACTGCCAGTTGGCGCCGGGCGAGATGTCCTGGTCCCAGAATGTCGCGAAGCCCGCGTCGCGCAGCACCGCGACCAGCGCCCTCGCCCTCCCGCCATCCTCGCGCTTGTACGAAACGAAGATGTCGCTCACGGCCGTCCCAGCCCCCAGGTGCGCCTGCCGCGCCGGAGAGTGCGGTCAAATCGCGGACCTGTCCAGCCGGTGGACCGGGTTCGTAAGGTCACGTTCAATTGTCGTGGGTTAGCTCGGGCCTGATGAACCGCCGCGCCTTCCTCATCCAGTCCGTCGCGTTCGCGGTTGCCGCCAGCGCGCCCTTGCCGGCGCTGGCGCAGCCCGCGCGTCGCGCCCGCTTCGAACCGACCCGTTTCTCGGTGCAAGTCGCGGGCAGCGGGCCGGACGTGCTGCTGATCCCCGGCCTCGGCTCCGGCCGAAACGTCTGGCGGCGCGCGGTCGCGGCGGTGCCGGGCCATCGCTATCACCTCATCCAGGTCGCGGGCTTCGCGGGCGATCCGGCGCGCGGCAATGCCGACGGGCCGGTGGTGGCGCCGCTGGCGGCGGAGATCGCGCGCTACATCGAATCGCGCGGCCTCGACCGGCCGGCGGTGATCGGACATTCGATGGGCGGCACGGTCGGAATGATGCTGGCCGCGCGCCACCCGGACCTTGTCGGCCGGCTGATGGTCGTCGACATGATGCCGCAGCCGACCAGCCTCTATGGCGGGGCGATGGCCTCGCAGCTGGCGACCGGCCTGCAGTCGATGGTCGGCAGCCGGCAGGGACGGCAATTGCTGTCCTCGATCGTCTCCGCGTTCAGCCCGCCCGAGGCGTCGGACTCGCGCAGCGATCCGGACGTGGTCGCCCGCGCCATGCACGAGCTCGGCACGATCAACCTGACGGGCGAGCTGGCGCGCATCCGGGCGCCGATGACGGTCGTCTATGCCGCTGCGGATCCGGGGACTGGCGAAGCGACCGCGCGGGCGTTCAACGCCGCCTATGCCAATGCGCGCGGCGCGCGGCTGGTGCGGATCGACGACAGCGGCCACATGATCATGGCCGATCAGCCGACCCGCTTCGCCCGCGAGATGAGCGACTTCCTGCGCTAGGCCGGCGTCAGCACCGTATCGCGCGCCTCGAGCGAGCGGTCGGGATAGTCAGCATTGTAGTGGAGGCCGCGGCTTTCCTTGCGCTCGAGCGCGCAGCGGACGATCAGCTCGGCGGCCTGGAGCAGGTTCCTGAGCTCGACGAGGTCCGGGGTGACTCGGAAATGGCCGTAATAGTCGGCCACCTCCTCCTTCAGCATGTTGATCCGGGTCTGCGCCCGCTCCAGCCGCTTGGTGGTGCGGACGATGCCGACATAATTCCACATGAAGCGTCGGATCTCGGTCCAGTTCTGCTTGATCACCACCTCCTCGTCGGAATCGGTGACCCGGCTCTCGTCCCACGGACGGATGGGCGGCGGCGGGGGCAGGTCGTCCCAGCAATGCGCGATGTGGCGCGCGACCGCCTCGCCATAGACGAAGCATTCGAGCAGCGAATTGGAGGCGAGGCGGTTGGCGCCGTGAAGGCCCGACTGGCTGACCTCGCCGGCGGCGTAGAGGCCGGGCAGGTCGGTGCGCCCGTCGCGGTCCACGATCACGCCGCCGCAGGTATAATGCTGCGCCGGCACCACCGGGATCGGCTGCTTGGTCATGTCGATGCCCAGATCGAGCAGGCGCGCATAGATGGTCGGGAAATGCGCGACGACGAAGGCGGGGTCGCGGTGGCTGATGTCGAGATGGACATAGTCGAGGCCCAGCCTCTTGATCTCATGGTCGATGGCGCGGGCGACGATGTCGCGCGGCGCCAGCTCCGCCCGGTCGTCGAAGTCCGGCATGAAGCGATGGCCGGTCTCGGGAATCAGCAGGTGGCCGCCTTCGCCGCGCACCGCCTCGGTGATCAGGAAATTCTTGACGTCATGATTGTACAGGCAGGTCGGGTGGAACTGCATGAACTCCATGTTGGATACCCGCGCTCCCGCCCGCCACGCCATGGCGATGCCGTCGCCGGTCGCGCCCTTGGGCGCGGTCGAGAAGAGGTAGGTGCGCCCGGCGCCGCCGGTGGCGAGCACGGTGGCCCGGGCGGTGAACAGCTCGACCCGGCCGGTGCGGCGGTTGATCGCGTAGCAGCCCCAGACATGGCCGGCGCCCGAATATGGCTGCTCGTGACGGCTGGTGGCGAGATCGATCGCGACCATGTCCGGCACCATTCGGATGTTAGGGTGGGCGAGCGCGGCCTTGAGCAAGGCGTCCTGCACCGCCCAGCCGGTCGCGTCGTCGACATGGACGATGCGCCGATGGCTGTGGCCGCCCTCGCGGGTGAGGTGCCAGCGGCCCCCATTGCCTTTAACGCCTTCCTCGCCGCTCGGCGCGGTGAACGGGACGCCGAGCTGGGCGAGGCGCTCGATCGCCGCCGGCGCGTTCTCGACCACGAACTCAACGGTGCCGCGGTCGTTGAGCCCGGCGCCGGCGACCATCGTGTCCTCGATATGGCTTTCGAACGTGTCGCCTTCCTCGAGCACCGCGGCGATGCCGCCCTGGGCATGCGCGGTCGACCCTTCGTTGAAGCCGCCCTTGGCGAGCACGGTGACCTGGAAGCGGTCGGCGAGGTTCAGCGCGGCCGTCAGCCCGGCGGCGCCGGAACCGATGATGAGGACGTCGCTCGTACGATTATCCGCCAATTCGAACTCCGCTCAGGCTGAGCCTGTCAAAGCCCTGCCCTTCCTAGCGTTGCTAAAGGGAAGAAGCGGCCTTCGACAAGCTCAGGCCGAACGAGTCCTGGGTTCTAGATGTTCGCGCCGCGGGTGAGATTGAGGAAGACGTCCTCCAGATCCGCTTCCCGGGTCGACACGTCGACCAGCCCCAGCCCCTCGCGCTGAAGCGCCGCGAGCACGTCGCCGGCATTCACCTTGTCCTTGCGGTAGGTGATGGTGAGGGTGCGCGGCCCGGTCACCTCGATCTTCTCGAAACAGGACGCGTCGGGCGCCCCGGCGAGGTCGCGGTCGACCGTCACTTCGACCGCCTTCTCCTGCGCCATGCCGACCAGGGTCCGGGTCGCCTCATTGGCGATGAGCTTGCCGTGGTTGATGATGGCGATGCGGTCGCACAGCTCCTCGGCTTCCTCGAGATAATGGGTGGTCAGCACGATGGTGACGCCCTGCGCGTGGAGCTCGCGAACGAACTCCCACAATTGCTGGCGAAGCTCGACGTCGACGCCCGCGGTCGGCTCGTCGAGCACCAGGATCGGCGGCGAATGGACCATCGCCTTGGCGACGAGCAGGCGCCGCTTCATGCCTCCCGACAGGGTGCGCGAATAGGCGTCGGCCTTGTCGTCCAGCCGCACCGCGCGGAGCAGTTCCATGGTCCGGCGCTGCTCCTTGGGCACGCCGTACAGGCCCGCGGTCAGCTCAAGCGTCTCGGCCGGCGTGAAGAAGGGATCGAACAGGATTTCCTGCGGCACGATGCCGATCGCCCGCTTGGCGTTGCGCGGGTGCTCGTCGATGTCGAAGCCCCAGATCGACACGGCGCCGTCGCTCTTCGACACCATCCCGGAGAGGATGTTGATCAGGGTCGACTTGCCGGCGCCATTGGGGCCGAGCAGGCCGAAGATCTGGCCGCGCGGCACGTCGATGCTGACTCCGTCGAGGGCGCGCTTGCCGCCGGCATAGGTTTTCTGGAGGTCGCGGATTGAGATGGCGGCGTCGGTCACCCGCCGGCGCTTAGAAGGTTTGCCGCTTCGACGGAAGCGTTGCCCGCCCGCCGCCGCTCCGCTAATCGCGGCGCATGGCCACCGACCCTTACACGCCTGAGATCGCCTATACCGAGACCGCGCGCGTCGCCTGCGACGGCGCGACGGAGATCTCGCCCGCGCTCGGTCACCCGCGCGTCTACCTGCAGATCGACGAGAAAGGCTTCGTCGACTGCGGCTATTGCGACAAGCGCTTTATCCTCAAGGGCGGACCGGCGGACGACCGCTCCTGCGCCTGAATCGCTCTGGCGGGGTGACGGGGTGAACGAAGCCCCTATATCGGGCGCATGACCCCCGATCCCCGCAGCTTCCTCTACCGGCCCGGCGGCCTCGATCCCGACGCCGCGCTTCGCCTCACCGCCGACGCGCTCGGCCGGCTCGACGATGGCGAGTTGTTCCTCCAGTACACCGCGTCGGAAAGCTTCGGCTTCGACGACGGGCGACTGAAGACCGCCGATTTCAACACGCAGGCCGGGTTCGGCCTTCGCGGCGTGTCGGGCGAGACCACTGCCTTCGCCCATGCCAACGAGATCAGCGAGGCGGCGATTCGCCGTGCCGCCGAGACCCTGACCATCCTCGATCCGACCAAGGGCGTTCGCGCCGCGCCGCCGCGTCGGACCAACGCCCGGCTCTATGTCGACGACGATCCGCTGAGCCTGATTCCCTTCGCGAAGAAGGTGGCGCTGTGCCAGCAGATCGATGCCGCCGCCCGGGCCCGCGACCCGCGCGTTGCCCAGGTCTCGGTGACGCTCGCCGCGTCTTGGAGCGTGGTCGAGGTCGTCCGCGCCGACGGTTTCGTCGCCCATGACGTGCGCCCGCTGGTTCGCCTCAACGTCCAGATCGTCGCCGAGCAGAACGGCCGCCGCGAGACCGGCTATCACGGTCTCGGCGGGCGCTATCTCTATGACAGCCTGTTCGAGCCGGAGACTTGGAACCGCGCGATCGACATCGCCCTCGCCCAGGCGCTGGTGAATTTGGAAAGCGTCGCGGCGCCCGCGGGCGAGATGATTGTGGTGCTCGGCAATGGCTGGCCCGGCGTGCTTCTGCACGAGGCGATCGGCCACCCGCTCGAGGGCGACTTCAACCGCAAGGGGACCTCGGCCTTCTCCGGCCGTCTCGGCGAGCGAGTCGCGGCTCCGGGAGTCACCGTGGTCGACGACGGGGCGATCGACCGCCGCCGCGGCTCGCTGACCATCGACGACGAGGGCACGCCGACGCAGCGCAACGTCCTGATCGAGGACGGCATCCTCAAAGGCTATATCCACGACCGGTTGAATGCCCGGCTGATGGGCGTCGAGGCGACCGGCAACGGCCGCCGCGAGAGTTTTGCGCACGCGCCGATGCCGCGCATGACCAATACCTTCATGCTCGGCGGCAAGGACGATCCGCAAGAGATCCTGGCGCGGGCGAAGAACGGCATCTACGCCAAAAGCTTCGGCGGCGGCCAGGTCGACATCACCTCCGGAAAATTCGTGTTCAGCTGCACCGAGGCCTACCGGATCGAGAACGGCAAGCTTGGCGCGCCGATCAAGGGCGCGACGCTGATCGGCGACGGCCCCAGCGTCCTCACCAAGGTCGCCGCGATCGGCAACGACATGGCGCTCGACGAAGGCGTCGGGGTGTGCGGCAAGGGCGGCCAGTCGGTCCCCGCGGGCGTCGGCCAGCCGACCTTGCTAATCGAGGGCCTCACCGTCGGCGGGACCGCCGCTTGAGCTGGCAGCAGGAGATCCTCGACTTCTGGTTCGGGCTCTCGAGCGAGCAGCATTGGAAGGCCGATCCGGCGATCGACGCCGCCTGCCGAGAGCGTTTCCTCGACATTTGGGAAGGGCAAAGGTCCCGCCCCGCGACCGACTTCCTGGATTCGCCCGAAGAGGCGCTCGCCGCCATCCTCCTGTTCGACCAGATGCCGCGCAACATGTTCCGCGGCGACGCTCGCTCGTTCGCGACCGACAAGCTCGCCCGAGACATCGCCGACGGCGCGGTCGAGCGGGGCTATGACGCCAAGCTGCCGGTGGAGCGGCGGATCTTCCTCTACATGCCGTTCGAGCATAGCGAGGATCTCGCCGATCAGGACCGCTCGGTGGCCCTGTTCGAGGCGCTCGGCGACGATTTCTATACGGGCTTCGCCCGCAAGCACCGCGACGTTATCGCCCGCTTCGGCCGCTTTCCCCACCGCAACGCCGTCCTCGGCCGGGCCTCGACCGAGGCGGAGACCGAGTTCGGGCTGGAGCCGGCCTGGTAGGATGGGCCTGGTCCTCGCCGCGCGCTTCTACAACGGAATCGAGGCGGGCATCGCCCAGTCCCGCCTCACCGACGCGGGGATCGACAGCTTCATCTTCGATCTCGAGATGAACTGGGGCGGCCTTGGCGCCGTGCCGGTGCGGCTCATGGTGCTCAACGAGGATCTCGACGCGGCACGGGCGGTGCTGGACGCGGATTCCCCCGCCAGCTAGCTTGACTCAAGGACTTAGGTGATTTAGCCGAATAACACACCTGGCCTTGGGGGGGGGGAATGAGCGCAGCGGATAGCCCGGTCGTCGAGCTGGAAAGCCTCGGCAAGACCTATGGCAGCGGCGCCCGCGCGGTGCGCGCGGTGCAGGACGTCACCATCTCGGTCGCGCCGGGTGAGGTCTATGGCTTCCTCGGCCCCAACGGCGCCGGCAAGAGCACGACCATCAGGATGCTGCTCGGTCTGATCGCGCCGAGCGCGGGCCGGATCCGCCTGATGGGCCGCGACCTCGCGTCGGACCCGTCGGTGCTTCGCCATGTCGGCAGCCTCGTCGACGGCGGCAATTTCTATCCCTTCCTGTCGGGCCGCAGGAATCTCGAAGTTCTCGCCCGGACCCATGGCGGCGGCCAAGAGCGGATCGACAGCCTGCTCGATCAGGTCGGGCTGGCGAAGGACGGCCGGCGCAAGGTCAAGGGCTATTCCACCGGCATGCGCCAGCGGCTCGGAGTCGCCGCGGCTTTGCTCAACGATCCCGACATCGTCATCCTCGACGAGCCCGCCAACGGCCTCGACGCGGCCGGCATCCAGGAGATGCGCGCGCTGATCCGCCGCCTCGCCGCCGAGGAGGGCAAGAGCGTGTTCCTGTCGAGCCACCTCCTCCACGAGGTCCAGCAGATGTGCGACCGCGTGGCGATCATCAGCCAGGGTGTGGTCATCCGCGAATCCACGATCGCCGACCTGCTCCGCCAGGACGATGGGCTGATCGTCGAGGCGCAGCCGCTCGACACCGCGCAGAGCGCGCTGGAATCGCGCTGGCGCTGCACGCGCAACGGCGTCGCGCTTCACGTCCAGGCGCCGCGCGACGACGCGCCCGAGATCGTCCGCCGCCTCGTCGGCGCCGGAGTCGAGCTGTTCGGGCTCAGCGCGGAGCAGCGCAACCTTGAGGAGGTGTTCCTGTCCATGACCCAGCCGGAGGCGGCCAATGCTTAGCGTGATCTCGGCCGAGGCGCTGAAGTTCACCCGCCACCGCGCCACCTGGGGCCTGGTGTGGATCTGGCCGATCGGCCTCACCCTCATCTGGCTGCTCGCCATCGGCGCCGAGCTGTCGGGCGCCGGCGGGGAGGCCGGAGGCGACGGCCGCGGCGGGCCGACCGCGGCGGGGTGGATCGCCGACAATGTCGGCTTCTGGAGCGTGCCCGGGCACACGTTCGGCCGCTACATCATCGGTGCGTTCGTGGCGGTGGTGTTCGCCGGCGAATATGGCTGGAACACCTGGAAGCTGGTCGTGCCGCACCGAGCGCGGAACACGCTGATCGCCGCCAAATATGCGATCGCCTTCATCCTGATGGCGATCGGCTTCACGCTCGCCGCCTTGCTGTTCAACCTGTTCGGCTGGCTCGAGGACGTCGTCACCGGCGATTCCATACCGGCGGGCATCACGGCGGGCGCTCTGCTCAAGGCCCATGGCGCTGGCGCCCTGGCGGCGCTCCCGGCCGTGCTTCTGACCATGGCCTATGTCAGCCTCGCGGCGATCCTCACCCGCTCGACCGTCGCCGCGTTGGTGATCGGCCTGGTGGTGACGACGGTGGAGCAGCTGTTCTTCAACTTCGCGCCGATGTTCGAGCCTTATGCGCCGTCGCTGGTGAGCACGTTCTACCAGGTGCTGCCCGGCTATCACGTCGCCAACGCGGCCAGCGTGATCTCCCAGGGAAGGGTTGTGGAAATTCCCTTCCAGTCTGGCGCCTTCTCGACGTCCATCGCCACCTCGCTGGCGATGGTGGGGGCATGGACCTTTGCGATGGTCGCCCTGACCTTCTGGAGCTTCAGGCGCCAGGACATCAACTAGCGCAGGAAGCGGCGGATCGGCGTGAGGTCGTAGCCGGCCTCCGCCGCCTGCCCGACGAGCGTGTCGCCGTCGGCGCCGCCCAGCGAACGGGCCAGGGCCCAGACATAGGTGGAGCGGGTGCCGGACCTGCAGAATGCGAGGATCGGACCGGTCGCCTCATCGAACGCCTGACGGGTCGCCTCGATCGCCTCGGGTGTCAGCTGCGAAACGGGGATGGCGCGGTAGGCGATTCCGGCCGCTTCGGCTGCCGCTTCGATCTCGGCGCCGGCGGGCTGGCCGGGCTCCTCTCCGTCCGGGCGGTTGTTGACGATCAGCGCGATGCCCTGCGCCCCCAGCTCCGCCACCTCGTCGGGGCTGATCTGGCCGGCGACGAACATGCCATCTTCAAGCCGCCGCATCTTCGACCTCCCGGATCACTTCGAGGAAGGCGTCGCCATAGCGTTCCAGCTTGGCGGCGCCGACGCCCGGCACCTCCGCCATCGCGCGAAGCGAGGACGGCCGAAGCGCCGCCATCTCGCGCAACGTCGAATCATGGAAGATGACGTAGGGCGGCACACCCGCCTCGGCGGCGAGCGCGCGGCGGCGGGCGCGCAGCGCCTCGAACAGGGGATCGTGCGGGAAGTCCACCGAGCCCTTGCGGTCGCGCCGCTTGCTCCGCTTGGGCGGCACGACGATGCGCAGCGCCTCCTCGCCCTTGAGGAATGCTTTGGCTGCGGGGCCGAAGGAAAGTCCGCCGAAATCGTCGGCCCGAAGCGCGTCGCGGGCGAGGAGGGCTCGGGCGACCGGCTTGACCAGGGCCAGCTCGGCCGCGTCGGCGATCCCGAACACGCTCAGCCGATGGTGGCCCGAGGCAAGGACCTTGTCGGTTTCCTTGCCGGCGAGGACGTCGGTCAAATGGCCGATCCCGAACCGCATCTCGGTCCGGAAGGCGGCGCTGAGCAGCTTCTGGGCGGTGGTGGTCGCGTCGATCGCTTCGGGAGGATTGAGGCAATTGTCGCAATTGCCGCAGGCCTCGGGCGGGTCCTCGCCGAAATGGCGGAGCAGGATCGCCCGGCGGCAACCCGCGGTCTCGACCAGCGTAGCGAGCGCGTTCAGCCGTTCGCGCTCACCCGGCCGGCGGGATTCCTCGACCTCGGTCTCGATCCGCCGCCGCGCGCGCGAAAAGTCCTCGGCGCCCCAGAACAGCCAGGCCTCGGCGGGCTCGCCGTCGCGGCCGGCGCGGCCGGTCTCCTGGTAATAAGCCTCGATCGACTTGGGCAGGCCGGCATGGGCGACGAAGCGCACGTCCGGCTTGTCGATGCCCATGCCGAAGGCGATCGTCGCCGCCATCACCATCTCCTCGGAGCGGACGAACGCCGCCTGGTTGCGCTGGCGGATCTGCGGCTCGAGGCCGGCATGATAGGGCAGGATCGGGCGGCCCTTAGCGGAGAGCTGTTCTGCCAGCTTCTCGGTCGCCGCGCGGCTGGTCGCATAGACGATGCCCGGCCCCGGCTGCTCGGCGAGGACCGCCTTCACCTGCGCCGCCACTCCGTCGCGCGGGCGGACGTGATAGCGGATGTTGGGCCGGTCGAAGCCGGCGACGATCATCCCGTCCTCGGGGATCCCGAGCTGGACCGCGATGTCGGCGCGGGTCCGCCGGTCCGCCGTCGCGGTCAAAGCGAGCCGAGGGACTTGCGGAAAGGCATCAAGCAGCGGCCGGAGCAGGCGATAATCCGGGCGGAAGTCGTGGCCCCATTCGCTGACGCAATGCGCCTCGTCGATCGCGATCAGCGCGAGCTTGGTGCGGGACAGCAGGTTCCTGAACGCCTCCCCGGTCGCCCGCTCCGGAGCGACGTAGAGCAAGTCGAGCTCGCCCCGCTTCAGCCGCTCGACCGTCTCCGCGCGGTTGTTGTCGGCTGACGTCATGGCGGCGGCATGGATGCCGAACGCGTCCGCCGCGCGGATCTGGTCGTGCATCAGCGCGATCAGCGGCGAGATGACCAGCGCCGTCCCCTCCCGCGCCAGCGCCGGCACCTGGTAGCAGAGCGACTTGCCGGCGCCGGTCGGCATGACCGCGAGCGTATGGGCGCCGACCATGACCCGGCCGACGACCTGCTCCTGGACTCCGCGGAAGGCGGAAAACCCGAAAATCGTGTGGAGGATGTCGAGGGGAGGGCCAGGCACGATGCGAGCTTTAGCATCACGGCCGTCACGGCCAAGCCACGACTCGGCCCCGCCGCGCGAAAGGTCCCAATGTTCGCAGTGGCCAAGCATTTGCGCTGCCGGGGAAAGAAACGGACGCGGCCTCAACCGAAACAGAGTGGATGCAGTTCCTGTTGAGAACATATCAAGAATAATCGTGTCATGTCAGAGGGCTTTCCCGCGCCTTGAACCCGTGAACAGCGAAGGAACGAGGCGGCCGCTCGTTCGTAGGTTAGATAAGCCCTCAGCCCGAAGGACGTGCCGATGACGCGTAAGCTCATCGCCGCCCTCCTGCTCGCCGGCGCTCCCTTGAGCCCCGCATTCGCCCAGGACGGCGGCGCCTACACATTCTCTCTCGACCTCTCTTCCGAGGCCTTTGCCGGCGCTCGGAGCCGGGACGTGCTTGCGGTCCAAATTCTGCTTGACCGAAGCCGCCATTCGCCGGGAGTGATCGACGGACTGTCCGGCGGCAACACCGAGCGGGCGATCCGCGCCTATCAGCGCGCCAACGGCCTCGAGGTTACCGGAGAGCTCAGCCAAGGCCTGCTCGACAGACTGGCCGACGCGCATCCGGGCGATCTGGTTCGTCGGCATACCCTCACCGAGGAGGAGGTGAGCGGTCCATTCGTCTCGGTCCCGGACGGCTTCGAGGCGATGGCTGAGTTGGACCGTCTTGCTTACGAGCGGCCGTCGGAGAAAATCGCCGAAAAATATCACATGGACGAGGATTTCCTGCGCGCGCTCAATCCGGATGCGGATTTCGGCCGCGCCGGGACGGAGATCTTGATCGTGCAGCCGGGTGACGAGCAGATCGGCCAGCCGGTCGAACGCATCGAGATCGACAAGGCGGCCCGCGCGGTGCGCGCTTATGCGGGCGACGGGACTCTCCTCGCCACTTATCCGGCAACGGTCGGAAGCAGCACATTTCCAAGCCCCAGCGGCTCGATGACGGTCAACGCCGTCGCGCCCGACGCCACTTATCATTTCAATCCGTCGGGCCGTTCGTGGGGCCCCGACCGACAGATCACCATCGCGGCCGGTCCGAACAACCCGGTCGGCGGCATCTGGATCGATCTGTCCAAGGACGGTTACGGCATTCACGGATCGCCGGCACCGCAGCTGATCGGAAAGACCGCCAGCCACGGCTGCGTTCGCCTGACGAACTGGGACGCGCGCGAACTGGCCCAAGCCGTATCGCAGGGAACCGCGGTCCACTTCGTGTGACCGGGTGCCTGTTCCGCTTCGGGCAGGCAGGGATGCGGAATCACCGGGCGACACCAGGCAGACAGTAAAAACAAAGGAGAGACGATGAAACTTGATCGCCAGCAAGTCGCGACCATTCGAAAGCAGACCGGGATTGCGCCGATCCCGGTGTCGGCAGCCAACGCCTCCGGGCTCACGCGCGTGTTCGGGGAGCAGACTTTCTATGTCGGAGCCCGCTCCCTTTATGTTTTCGAGAGGGTGGAATCGCCGTCCGGAGAGGGTGAACCCGTCATGGCCATTCGAATCGGGCAGGTCCAGGCGCCCGACGATGACGAGGCGCCCCTGGTCGTGCGTGCGGCAGAACCGCGCCTCACCAGTCTGCAGGCGGATCTGGCGGCCTGATCCGAACCACGCCGTCCTTCCGGGACGGAGGGTTGCCGGCGCGGCGGGCCGCCTATCTGACGGCGGCCGCTTCATTCGCGACGATCGCGTCGCGTTGTTCCTGGCTCATGGCAGCGACGTTGCGGTCGGCCGCGGCAATGGCGTCGGCGCGTTCCTCACCGGCCTGACGGACCTGCTCGGCCCGTTGGTCGAGCGCATCGGCCCGGTTCTCCATGGAGTCGGCGCGCGCGTCGGCGGCGTTCTCGACGCGGTCGGCCAAGTTTTCCGTAGGACTTTGATTGCAGCCCGCGACCGCCAGGGCGCCCAGCGCAACGCCGATGATGAGTGAGATTTTCATTTCAAATCCTTCGGTTCGGTTTCCCCGGTGCAGCTTTCCCGCGCTCCCCCGCCGGCGCTCCAGCGACGGCGGGGGTGCGGGTGTCCGGGCAGGTCAGCTTCTGCCCGCCGGGCGATCGTCCTGGCCGTGTCAGCGCGCGCCGTAATAGCGCGACACCTGATCGTTATAGGAGCGGTCCCAGCTCGGCTCTTGGTCCCGCTTGTAGCTCGGGCCGTTCTTCAACTGCTCGACGTCGCGATCCACAGCGTACCCGCCGCGGCGTTCGTCATAGGTGAGCTCGTCCCACGGCAGCGGGAAATAGCTCTCGCCCATGCCGAGGAAGCCGCCGTAGCTGACCACCGCATGGCGGACCTTGCCGTCACGCTTTCCGATCATGAGATGATGCACCGAGCCGATCTGCTCGCCGTCGCGGCTGTAAACGGCGGTGCCGTCGACCTTTCCCACGAGATCGCGTCAAGCGTTTCGTTGCGTTCGATGGTTTGACTGTCGTTCATTCTGTTTCTCCTGGTTGCGGGAATCCCCTTTTTCGCCTCCTTGGGCGCACGGCCGATGGGAGTGTGTCACCGCCCGGTTCGCTCGAACCGAATAGGCCTGGTCGGGCGCGTCCGGTGACGGCGCGCATGATCATCCGACCATCGGGGATATAAAGCGAACGGGGCGCGGGAGGCATTGTTCCGAAGTTTTACAGGTGGTTCGGGCGCGCCGGCACCGATCGTTGGACAGCGACCGGGAGGGGCGTGTCGGGAGCCAAGAAAGCGGTGAAGCCCTCGTAGCTATTCCGCCGCCTGCGTCTCTTCTTCCTGCTCGCTCTGCTGGCGGGTCCACATCTCGGCATAGAGGCCGTTCTTGCGCATCAGCTGCGCGTGGGTGCCGCGTTCCGCGACTCGGCCGGCGTCGAGAACGACGATCTGGTCGGCGTCGACGATGGTCGACAGACGGTGGGCGATGACGATCGAGGTTCGGCCGCGCTCGATGGTCCGGATCGTGTCCTGGATCGCCGCCTCTGTGCGGCTGTCGAGGGCGCTGGTCGCCTCGTCGAGGATCAGGATCGGCGGGTCCTTGAGCAAAGTGCGGGCGATGGCGACGCGCTGCTTCTCGCCGCCGGACAGCTTGAGGCCGCGCTCTCCGACCCGGGTGGCGTAGCCGTCGGGCATCGACGCGATGAAGTCGTGGATCGCCGCGCCGCGGGCCGCCGCCTCGACCTCCTCCTGGCTGGCGCCGTCGCGGCCGTAGGCGATGTTGTAGCCCACGGTGTCGTTGAACAGCACGCTGTCCTGCGGGACGATTCCGATCGCTCGGCGAAGGCTCTGCTGGGTGACCTTGGCGATGTCCTGGCCGTCGATGGTGATCCGGCCGCCGGTCGGGTCGTAGAAGCGGAAGAGAAGGCGCGACAGGGTCGACTTGCCGGCGCCCGAGGGGCCGACCACCGCAACGGTGGTCCCCGCCGGAGCGTCGATGTCGATGCCGTGGAGGATCTCGCGGGTCGGCTCGTAGCCGAAGCGGACATTCTCGAATCGGACATGGCCGGTGGTGACGATGAGCCCCGGCGCGTCGGGCGCGTCCGTGATCTCGGCCGGCGTGTCGATCAGGTCGAACATCGCGGCCATGTCGATCAGGCCCTGGCGGATGGTGCGATAGACCATTCCGAGCATGTCCAGCGGCCGGAACAGCTGGGTGAGGAGCGTGCTGACCAGGACCACGTCGCCGGGCGTGAACCGTCCGGAGGCCCAGCCCCACACGACGAGGCCCATGCCGAAGGCGAGCATGACGTTGGTGATCACCGACTGGCCGACGTTCAGCCAGGCGAGGCTGTTCTCGCTCTTGGTCGCGGCGTTGGCGTAGGCGCGCACCGCGGCGTCGTAGCGGGCGCTCTCGCGCTCCTCGGCGGTGAAATATTTCACCGTCTCGAAGTTGAGCAGCGAATCCACCGCGTGGGCGACCGCGCCGGTGTCGGCGTCGTTCATCTGAGCGCGCAGCGCCGCGCGCCAATCGGTGATGATGCGGGTGAAGGTGATGTAGACCGCGACCATGATCACGGTCGCGATCACCAGCCAGGCGCCGAAGTGAAGGCCGAAGATGATCAGGACGAGGGTGAGCTCGAGGATCGTCGGGGCGATGTTGAACAGGAGGAAATAGAGCATCGTGTCGATGCTCTTGGTGCCGCGCTCGACCACCTTGGTGACCGCTCCGGTGCGCCGCTCGAGGTGGAAGCGCAGCGAGAGATTGTGGAGATGGCGGAAGACGTTCGAGGTCAGCCGACGCGCCGCCTCCTGGCCGACCTTCTCGAACACCGTGTTGCGGAGGTTGTCGAACAGGACGGTGCCGAAGCGCGCCGCCGCATAGCCGACCGCGAGCGCGATGACGAGCCAGGCGAGGTCGCGGCTCCCTTCCGCCATGCGGTCGATCGCGCCCTGCAGGGCGAAGGGCGCGCCATAGACCTGGACCAGCTTGGACAGGATGACGAAGCCGAACGCGGCGACAATCCGAGCTCGGAGGCCCGGCGCGTCGGAAGGCCACAAATAGGGGACGAACCTGCGCAATGTCTGCAGGTCGGCTCGTTTGTCGGATTGGTCGCGCGGTGGGTGAGGGGGCATCGCAGCGGAGATAGGGAGCGGAATGAAAGTTCCCAACCGGCGCACAAATTTCGTGGGCGTAACGGCGGGAACGCGAACCTGGGTTGCCAGTTGAGCGAGGCAAGCAAGGGACAGGCAAATGATTGAAGCGCCGGCAACTTTTCTACTCGCGATCCTGGGCTGCGGCGAAGACGAGAACGCGTGCCGACCGCTCGTGGTGAGCGAGGCCCGCTACGAGAGCGAGGCCCAGTGCCTGGCCGCCTCGACCGACCAGCTCGCGCGCCAGGACGGGCTCGACTTCCCGGTCATCGTCGCCGAATGCCGCCGCGCCGGCGAGATCCGGGTGCCGCTGCGCGCCAACGCCGTCGCTCTGCCCGAGGCGCAGCGGCGCCTGCCGCGGGTGACCATCGCCTCGCGCTAACCTTCGAAAGAAGGACCACCCCCAGCCCCTCCACGAAGGCGTGGAGGGGAGCTTTTGCGCGTGTGGCTCCCCTCCAGCCCTTGCTGGAGGGGCTGGGGGTGGCTTTCCCTTCTGTGGGGGAACGGTCCCGCACTCCGAGCGGTTAACCTTTTCAAATCCCTACCGCGGAGCGCCTCCCATGACCGACGACACCGAAACCCTCGACATGGTCCATGAGGACGACCTGCCCGGGCACGAAAGCGAGCTCGAGCCCAAGCCCGACTGGGAGCCGCGCTATCCCGGCTCTGGCCGGCTCGACGGCAAGGTCGCGCTGATCACCGGCGCCGACAGCGGCATCGGCCGCGCCACCGCCGCCTTGTTCGCGCGCGAGGGCGCCGACATCGCCATCTCCTACCTGTGCGAGCATGACGACGCGCAGAAGACCCGCGAGATCGTCGAGAGGGAGGGCCGCCGGGCGCTGCTCCTGCCGGGCGACCTCGGCGAGAAGGAGGCCTGCGAGAAGATCGTCAAGGAGACCGTCGACAAGCTCGGCGGGCTCGACATCCTCGTCAACAATGCCGGCGAGCAGCATTGGGACAAGGACATTCGCGAGATCAGCGAGGAGCAGCTCAAGCGCACCTTCCAGACCAACATCTTCTCGATGTTCTTCATGGTCCAGGCCGCCCTGCCGCACCTCAAGAAGGGCAGCGCGATCATCAACTGCACCTCGATCACGATGTACAAGGGCGCGGCGATCCTGCTCGATTACGCCTCGACCAAGGGAGCGATCACCGCCTTCACCCGCTCGCTGTCGGAGAATCTGGTCGACAAGGGCATCCGGGTAAACGCGGTCGCTCCGGGGCCGATCTGGACTCCGCTCAACCCGTCCGGCGGCCAGCCCAAGGAGAAGATTCCGGAGTTCGGCAAGGACACGCCGATGGGCCGGCCCGGCCAGCCCAACGAGGTCGCTCCGAGCTTCCTGTTCCTCGCCTGCGAGGATTCCTCCTACATGTCGGGCCAAGTGCTCCACCCGAATGGCGGAACCATAATCAATGGTTAGACTCGCCGGGGCTGGAAAGGCAGCGGCAACCGGCATAGACCGCGTCTGACCCGGCGAGGTGATCCTACCATGACGCGCTACACGAGCTTCGCAGAATTCTGGCCGCATTATTTGCGCGAGCATTCTCGGCCGACCACCCGCGCCTATCATTATGTCGGCACAAGCCTGGTCGTCGCGATCGCGATTGGAGCGGTTGCAAGCGGGACATGGTGGCTGCTCGCCGCGTTGCCGGTCGCCGGCTACGGCTTCGCCTGGGCCGGCCATGCCCTCGCCGAGCATAATCGCCCCGCTACCTTCACCTATCCGTCCTGGTCGCTGCGCGCGGACTTCAGGATGTGGTGGCTGTGGCTGACCGGCCGGATCGGTCCCGAACTGGCCGCAGCCGGCGTCCGGCCGGCGCGCGAGCCCGCCGCCCGGTCATGAGCAGCAACGCGCCCACTCTCGATGTCGCGGCCGAGGACCCGGTCGGCTGCCTCGTCCACAAGCTGCGCGTCCGCGACGAGGTCACCGACGCGGAGGCCGACATCCTGCGCAACGCCGCCGCCCGGGTCGAGGACGTCCCGCTCGGTCGAACGCTCGTCGCCGCGGGCCAGAAGCTCGACCAGTCGATGCTGATCGTGTCGGGCTTCGTCGCGCGCTACAAGGATCTCAGCAACGGCCAGCGCCAGATCACCGACATCCATGTCGCCGGCGACTTCACCGATCTTCACGGCTTCCTGCTGAAGCGGCTCGAACATAATGTCGGTACTCTGGCGCCGACCCGAATCGCCTTCGTGCCCCACGAGCGGCTCACGCGGATCAGCGAGGAGCAGCCGCATCTCCTGCGCATGCTGTGGCTGTCGACCCTGATCGATTCCGCGATCCAGCGCGAGCGGATGCTGTCGGTCGGGCGGCGAAGCGCGGTCGCGCGCATCGCCCATCTGATGTGCGAGCTCTACACCAGGCTCAGCCTGGTCAACGAGGTGGACGGCCTGAGCTTCGCGTTGCCGATCACCCAGATCGACATTGCCGACGTCGCCGGCCTCACCTCGGTGCACGTCAACCGCATGTTGCGCGAGCTTCGCGACCGCGGGCTGGTGACCTTCCGCAATGCGCTGGTCGAGATTCACGACTTGGCGGGCCTGGAAAAGCTCGCCGACTTCGACCGCTCCTACCTGTTCTTGGAATCCGAGCCGCGCTGACTGTTCGCTTCCGGACACTTTGTCCGGACATGGACAGCAATGGCCGCGCGTGGTCGCCGCAAGTTGGCGAATATTCCCAATCCGTGGCGCGAGCCTGGGTCGGATTTTTTCCGTATTTTCCAAAAATGGCGGAAAACCGCGGTAAATTCACTTTGGCACGGCGTCTGCAAAGTTCCTAGCATGCCGGCGGATGGTCCGACCGGCAGGTTCAAGGAGACTTCAAATGACTGCCACCACCACCCTCAGCCAGCGCGCTTTCGCTTCGGTTTCCGCGCTTCTCGTCAGCTTCCTGTTCGTCACCGCCGCCATCGGCCCCGTCCTTCCGATCGCCTGAAGCCGCTTCGACGACACGTCCATAAGGAAACATCGCTATGGACACACCTTACGCACGCGACCCGGTCGGCGGGAAAGTCTTTGGGGTTTGCTCAGGTCTTGCCCGCTCGATCGACTACGATCCCACGCTGATCCGCGGCATCGCCGTGATGGCGCTGGTCTTCTTCGGGCCGATCACCCTGATGGCCTATCTGCTCGTCGCCTGGCTGGCCGACTAAGTTCGACCGCCGGCCGGCGGGCAGAGGCCCAGCCGGCCCTCACACGCCCTCAAGCGGCGGCTCCTCCACTTCCGATCCACGTTCCATTCCGGTCTCGCTCCGCCACTTGGTGAGCAGGAACGCGCCCGCCGCGATTCCGCCGGCCACCGCAAGCGTCGCCAGCGGATGCCGCGCCGCCTTCGAATAGAGGCTGGGGCGGATGACATGGTCATGCTCGCCGCGCACCCTCGCCTCGCCCTGGCCGGCATAGAGATTGTCCTCGGCGGCGGGACGATCGCTTATCTGCCCCGACACCAGGAACTTCTCGCTGATCCAGTCCAGCGTTCGCGGCGCGATCGCCGACAGGGTGCTGATCATCCGCGCCGAGCCGCCGACGAAGGTCTCGCGCATCGGCCGCTCGGCGGCGGCGAGGATCGAGGCGGCGACTTCCTCCGGCGCATAGACGGGCGGCGGGAAATTCGGCTCGACGCCCGGCACCGACATGGCATGCTGGGGCAGCGGCGTGCCGATCGTCGCCGGCTTGACCAGGGTCACCGAGATTGGCGCGCCTTCCTCCTCGAGCTCCATGCGCAGGGTTTCGGTGAACGCCTTCAGCGCATGCTTGCTCGACGCATAGATCCCCTGGAGCGGCAGCGAGCGGTCGGATTCGACGCTTCCGACATTGATCAGAGCGCCGCCGCCGCCCTGGCGCAGGTGGCGCACCGCGACCATCGATCCGTGCACGCTGCCCCAGAAATTGACGTCGAACAGCCGCCGCATGTCGGCCTCGGCGGTCTCCTCGAGATAGCCGAAGATCAGAACGCCGGCATTGTTGACCCAGGTGTCGATGCGACCATGGCGCTCGCGGGCATGGACGGCGATCTTCTCATGATCCTCGGCGCGGCTCACGTCGGCCTCGACGAAGCTGGCATGGCCCGGGCCGGCCTGGTTGATCTCGTCGACCGCCTGCGCCAGAGCCTCGCGGGTCCGCGCCGCAAGCACCACGCGGGCGCCGCGCGCGGCCGCCATCTTCGCGGTCGCGAGGCCTATGCCGCTCGACGCGCCGGTGATGACGACGACCTGCTCGGCGAGCGGCTTCAACTTGGGCATCGGATCGCCTCCTCATGTCGGTGTCCTTCCCCCAACGAGCCGGCGCCGCGATGGTTCTCGCCACGCATGTCCTAGCATCACGGCCCGACCTTCCGCTAAGCATCGGCCATGGCGCACGCCCACCACCATGCCGGCCACGACCATCACGGCCATGGCCATGCGCATCGTCACGGCCACGGGCACAGCCACGCGCCGGCCGATTTCGGCCGCGCCTTCGCGATCGGTATCGCACTCAACCTCGGCTTCGTCGTCATCGAGGGTGCCTATGGCTTCTGGGCCAACTCGATGGCCCTGCTCGCCGACGCCGGCCACAATCTGTCCGACGTGCTCGGCCTCGTCCTCGCCTGGGGCGCGACCGTGCTCGCCAAGCGGCCGCCGAGCCGGCGGTTCAGCTACGGCCTTCGCGGGACCACCATCCTTGCCGCCCTCGCCAACGCGGTCATCCTGCTCGTGGCGGTGGCCTTCATCGTCTACAATGCGGTGATGCGGCTGATCATCCCGGACCTCGTCGAGGGCGGGACGGTGATCATCGTCGCGTCGATCGGAATTGTCATCAACGGCGTCACCGCCTGGATGTTCGCGCGCGGCCGCACCCGCGACCTCAACGTGCGCGGCGCCTATCTCCACATGGTCGCCGACGCCCTCGTCTCGGCCGGCGTGGTGATCGCCGGAATCCTCATCGCCACGACGGGCTGGCTGTGGGTGGATCCGGTGGCGAGTCTCGTCGTCGCCGCGCTGATCTTCCTCGCCACCGTCGACCTCGCGCGGGAATCGACGGCGATGGCGCTCGGCGGCGTGCCGCGCAGCATCGATCCCGAGGCCGTAGAGGCTCATCTCGAAGGGATGGGGGGTGTCATTCGAGTCCACGACCTGCACATCTGGGCGATGAGCACGACGGACACGGTGCTGACTGCCCACCTCACGATGCCCGGCGGCCATCCCGGCGATGCCTTTCTGGCCGATGTCCAGCTCCAGCTCCGCGAGCGCTTCGGCATCGGCCATGTCACGCTCCAGATCGAGCTCGGCGCCGATCGCGATTGCGGCGGCTGCTAGGGTTGGACGACCCCTATGGCCTTGGCCGCTTCGTCGCCGCCCAGGCGGACGTCTGGCCCGCGCCCCTCGAAGAGCTGCGCCGAGGCCGCAAGCAGAGCCACTGGATGTGGTTCGTCTTCCCCCAGGTCGCCGGCCTCGGGATGAGCGCGATGTCGCAGCATTATGCGATCCGCTCGCGGGCCGAAGCCGCGGCCTATCTCGCTCACGACCTGCTCGGCCCCCGCCTCGCCGAAGCAACCGACGCGGTGCTGAGCCATGCCAGCCGGCTGAGCGCGGAGGAGATTTTCGGCGGCATCGACGCCGTCAAGTTCCGCTCGTCGATGACCCTGTTCGACGCGGTCGCACCGGACGATCGCTACCGCCGCGCCCTCGACGCTTTCCATGGCGGCGAACCGGACCCGGCGACCCTGGAGTTGCTGGACTAGACTCCCCTCCGCGCCTTCGCGGAGGGGCTGGGGGTGGCCCTTACTTCCTTGAGGAAAGAGAAGAACCACCCCCGGCCCCTCCAGCAAAGGCTGGAGGGGAGGATCCTAGAGTTCGACGCCGTTGGCGATCGCCTCGAGGCGGCGCAGCCTTTCCTTGACCGAGGCGAGCTCGATCAGGGTCGCGGGCGTCTCCATATCGTCATCGTCATTGGCCGCCGCTGGCTTGGCGCCCAGCTGGAGGCGCTTGAGCTCCAGCCAGCCCCGCCAGGCCCGCAACGCCGAGAGGCAGACCATGGCGGTGACGAGGACAATCGCGGTGGCAAGGATGAGAGGCAGCATCATCTCGCTCATCGTTCCGGTTCCTATTCGTAGCGCAAAGCGTGGATGGGGTTGGCGCGGGCGACGCGAAGGGCGTGGCCGGCGATGGTGCCGATCGCGATCGCCAGCGCGAGCAGGCCAGCGAGCAGGAAGGGCGTCACTCCAAGGTCGACCCGGGTGTCGAACGTGTTGAGCCAGTCGCGCATCGCCCACCACGCGGTCGGCCAGGCGATCAGGTTGGCGATGATCACCGGCTTGGAGAATTGCCAGGCGAGCAGCCGGACGATGTCGCGGGTGCGCGCGCCCAGCACCTTGCGGATCCCGATCTCCTTGGTGCGCCGCTCGGCGGTGAAGGCGGCGAGCCCGAACAGGCCGAGGCAGGCGACGATCACCGCCAGCGCCGCGAAGCCGGCGAACACCCGCGCCCGCGCTTCCTCGCCCTGGTAGAGCTCGGCGACGATGTCGTCGCTGAACTCCGCCTCGAACGGCACGTCGGGGGCGAGCCGGCGCCAGACCTGCTCGACCCGCTCGCGCACCGCATTGGGCTCGGGGTCTTCGTAGCGCACCACGAGGGTGGTGAAGCCGGACGTGCCGAGCGCGAAGGCGATCGGCTCCAAGGGCTCGCGGATCGAGCGCAGCCGGGTGTCCTTGACCAGGCCGACGATGGTGATCGGGACGAGGCCGTTCTCCGGCCGCACCAGGCCCATGCGCAGCTGCGCTCCGACCGCCTCGGACGGGTTGGAGAAGCCGAGGTCGCGCGCGGCGCGCTCGTTGATCACGACGTTGATCCCGCGCGCCGCGAACGCCCGCTCCTGCTCCGGGGTCGGGAACAGCGGCAGCGGCACGACGTCCATCTCGCGGTTCGCCGACAGCTCGCGGCCGGCGAGGATCGGGGCGCCGAGGGTGCGGAAGAAGCTCTCGTCGACGAGATAGCTGCCCATTCCGACCGGGATGTGGCGGCCGGGAACCTGGATCACCGTGCCGACCTGGTTCTGGGGATCGATGCCGATGCCGGTGCGGGCGACCGAGCGCACGCCCGGCACCCGGGCGATCTCGCGCGCGATCGCTTCGGAGCGGTCGATGATCTGGCGGCGGTTCAGGCCCTCGACCTGGAGCAGGCCTTCGCGCTGGAAGCCGGGATCGGCGGTCCGCGCATAGACGGTCTGGCCGTAGACGACCGCGGTGCAGATGATGAGGCCGATCGACACGGCGAACTGACCGATGACCAGCGCGCTGCGCAGCACGCCGGAACCGGACGCCTCGGCGGTCGACTTGTTGGCTTTCAGCACCTGCGCCGGCTGGAAGCGCGACAGGTAGATGGCCGGGTAGACGCCGCCGGCCGCGCCGACCAGGACGGTCAGCAGCACGATCGGCAGAAGCATGCCGTCCGCCCCGACATAGGTCATCGCGAGGTCGGCATCGAGGAAGCGGCCGAGCGCCGGCAGCAGAAGCTCGGCCATGGCCAGAGCGAGCAGCATGGCGAAGCCGGCGACCAGCACCGATTCCATCAGGAACTGGGTCATCAGCTGGCTTCGGCTGGCGCCGAGCACCTTGCGCAGGGCGACCTCGCGGGCGCGGGCGCTGGCCCGGGCGGTCGCGAGATTGGTGAAGTTGATGCAGGCCATCCCCAGGATCAGGAACGCAACGACCGTGAAGGTGAGGATGGTGCGCTCGTCATTGCCGGCGGTGACCGCGCCGCCCTGCGACGTGCCGAGATGGATGTCGCGGACGTTGACCAGCCGCCAGTCGGCGAAGTCGCCCTGGTTGAGCATCTGGTCGCCGAACTGCTGGTCCGGGATGTTGCGCTCTTCCCACGGGCCGAGATTGTCGTTGATCGCGGCCGGATCGGTGCCGGGCCGAAGGGTCACATAGGTCCAGCCCGAATTGGCGCCCCACTGGGTGAGGAAGTCGGGCGTTTCGGCGAAATAGGTCTGCGGGTCGAAGCGGACGACCATGTCGAGCCGCTGGTGCGAATTGCGCGGCAGATCGCGCATCACGCCGGTGACTCGATGGTCGGTGCTCTGCCCGCGCGCGATCAGGGTGAGGGTCCGGCCGATTGGATTGGATTCGCCGAAATAGCGCCGTGCCTCGGTCTCGCTCAGGACCACCGACCCGGCATCGTTGAGCGCTCTGCGCGGGTCGCCCTGAACGAACGGCACCTGAAGGATGTCGAACAGATTGCCGTCGACATAGACGACGTGCTCGGTCGGCAGCGCCTCGCCGTTCAGCGATACGACCGGCGAGGCCGACAGCGCATAGACCTTCTTGTCGATCTGCGGGAAGTCGGCCGCCATGGTCCGCCCGGCGACATAGGGCGACATCTGCAACAGGCCTTCCTCGCCGGTGTTCGGGTCGCGGAACGAGCTCTGGATCTGGTAGACATTCTCCGCATTGGGCAGCCAGGAATCGTAGCTGCGCTCGTAGCGGACGTAGAGGAGCAGCATCAGGCAGGCGGCAAGACCGATCGCCAGGCCGAAGATGTTGATGAAGGCATAGGTGCGGTTCTTGGCCAGCGCCCTCAGCCCCACGATCGCGTAATTGCGCCACATGTCAGCGTCTCCCCCTGCCTGCCCCGGTCACGCGGCGCGCCGGTGCTCGACCAGCACCCGGCCGTCGAGCATGTTGACGACCCGGCTCGCATAATCGGCATGGGCCGGCGAATGGGTCACCATGACGATGGTCGAGCCCTCCTGGTTCAAAGCCTGGAGCATCCGCATCACCTCCTCGCCATGGGCGGTATCGAGGTTGCCGGTCGGCTCGTCGGCGAGGATCAGCTTGGGCGCGCCGACCAGCGCGCGGGCGACGGCGACGCGCTGCTGCTGGCCGCCCGACAGCTGGCTCGGCCGGTGGCGGGCGCGATGGGCGATGCCGACCTTGTCCATCACCGCGTCGACGCGGGCGCGGCGGTCGGCCGCGGGGACGTTGTGGTAGAGAAGCGCGAGCTCAATATTCTCGCGCACGCTGAGCTCGTCGACCAGGTTGAAGCTCTGGAAGATGAAGCCGATGTTGCGCTTGCGGAAGTCGGCGAGCTTGCTCTCGCTCATCTTCGACACTTCGGTGCCGTCGAACAAATAGGAGCCGTCGGTCGGGCTATCGAGCATTCCGATGACGTTGAGCAGGGTCGACTTGCCGCAGCCGGACGGGCCCATGATCGCGACGAACTCGCCCTCGGCGACGTCGAGATAGATGCCGTCGAGCGCGGTCGTCTCGACCGTGTCGGTGCGGTAGACGCGCGATAGGCCGCGCATGCTCAGCATCGTTCCGGAGGCGCCGTCGCCATGGGCGGCCGGCACGTCGTCGATCTGGTCGTCAATCTTGCTCGCGCTGAGCATGGCCTTGGCTCCTTCCCCCGTCATTGTGTGAGATCCAGCCGGTCGCGCTCGGCGAAGCCGGTATAAGGTGAGGTGATCACTCGCTCGCCGGGGTCGAGACCCTCGAGCACTTCGACAAAATTGGCGTTGCGGCGGCCAAGCCGGACGTTGCGGCGAACCGCGGTGCTGCCGTCCGGCGACACCACGAACACCCAGTTGCCGCCGGTCTCGTTGTAGAAGGCGCCGTTGGGCAGGAGCAGCGCGGGCGACGGGTCGCCGAGCGTGAGGCGCAGCTGCACGGTCTGGCCGCGCTGGAGGTCGCGCGGCTCGGCGTCGACGAAGGCGAGATCGACGGTGAAGCTGCCGTTCTGGACCTGCGGATAGATTTTCTGGACGCGCAGCCGGTAGCGGCGGCCGCCCTGCTCGGCGATCGCCGTCTGCCCCTCGGCGACCCGGCCGAGATAGAATTCGTCGACCTGGGCGACGAGCTTGTTGCGGCCGGCGCTGTCGATCTGGCCGAGCCGCTCGCCGCGCTGGAGCGACTGGCCGACCTGGATCGAAAAGGAGGTGAGCTGGCCCGACACCGGCGCGCGCAGGTTCAATGCGTCGAGGCTGGCGCGGGCGAGGCCGAGGCTGTCGTTCAAGGCGCTCGCCGACGAGCGCAGCTGGGCGAGCTGCTGCGACTGGAGCCGCTCGTCGGTCGCCTGCTGGCGGCGAAGCACCTCGGCGCGGCGCTGGGCGGCCTGATAGGTGTCGCGGCTGTCGGCGATCACCCGGCCGGGCACGAAGCCGCGCTCGGCGAGCGGCGCCTGGACCTCATATTGGCGGCGGGCGGTCTGCGCGGTGAGCTGGGCGTCGATCAGCGCGCGCTCGTTGGCGAGGCGGGTCTGCGACAGCGCCAGCTCCTGGCTGCGCATCGAATTGATCTGCTGGGTGACCTCGGTCTGGCGCGCGAGCACGTTCAGCTGGAGGTCGGAATTGGACAGGACCGCGAGCAGCTGGCCCTCCGCGACGATGGCGCCGTCCTCGACGAGGATGCGCTCGACCCGGCCGCCTTCGACCGCGTCGAGAAAGACCGTGAGCGAGGGAGTCACCCGGCCGCGCAGCGGCAGGAAGTCCTCGAACGTGCCGCGATTGACCGCCGAGATCGTCAGCCGCTCGGCGGTCACCGTCTGGCTGTTGCGGGCGGGCGCGGCGAAATAAGCGGCGGGCGCGAGCGCCAGAAGCACGGCGCCGCCGATCGCCAGCTTCGTCCGCGGCGCGAGGCCGCGGCGGGCGACGACCTTGTCCATCGCGCCGCCGCTGACCGCGGCCTCCTCGCGCTTGCCGAGGCGGACGACGCTCATCGCGCGCCCCGATTGTTCGAAAACGGACACTTGCGTTCGGCTTCGGACACTTGGGTCCGGCTCACGCCAGCGGCAGGGTGACTAGGGTGATCAGGCCGGCGCCAATCAGCGCCACGCTGAAGATGAAGTTCTCGATCTTGTCCATGAGGACCTCCGCGATGCACGGCGCGATTGCCGTCGCCGGCCTATCCGCACGAACCGTGCCAACTTCTCCGCACTGTGTAAGGTACGCCTCGAGGCGGTTTCGCGGCATCCGGGCGTCCGCGGGCGGACACTGGCACGGTCCTTGATTGTCCGATATCGAACGCAACGGGAGGACAGGGGGCAAATGGCTGGGCCGGCGCGCTATTCACGCTGTATCGTCATCGACGACGATCCGGACATCCTGCTGTCCGCACGGCTTCTGCTGCGCGACATGTTCGGCGACGTCGCCACCTTCCAGGTGCCGCAGGAGGCGATGGACTCGATGCGCGCCGAGACCCCCGACGTGGTCCTGCTCGACGCCAATTTCGGCCGCGGCGCGACCAACGCCGCCGAGGGCTTCCACTGGCTCGCCGAGATCTTGAAGGCCGATCCGCAGGCCGTGGTGGTGATGATCACCGCCCATGCCGGAGTCCAGGTCGCGGTCGAGGCGATGAAGCGCGGAGCCACCGACTTCGTGTCCAAGCCCTGGTCGAACGAGCGCCTGCTCGCCACCGTCCGCACCGCGGCGGCGCTGCGCAACAGCCGCGTCGAGGCGCAGACCGAGCACCAGAAAGCGGTGGTCGCCGCGTCGCCGGCGGGAAGCGGGACCAGCCCGATCCTCGGCCAGTCGCCGGCAATGGCGCGGGTCTATTCGCTGATCGAGCGCGCCGCGCCGACCGACGCCAACGTCCTCATCCTCGGCGAGAACGGCACCGGCAAGGAGCTGGTCGCCCGCGAGATCCACCGCCGCTCGCGCCGCGCCGACAATGTCATGATCTCGGTCGATCTCGGCGCGGTCGCCGAGAGCCTGTTCGATTCAGAGCTGTTCGGCCATGTCAAAGGGGCGTTCACCGACGCCAAGGCGGACCGGATCGGCCGGCTCCAGGCCGCGGACGGCGGCACCCTGTTCCTCGACGAGATCGGCAATCTGCCGCTCCATCTCCAGCCGAAGCTGCTCACCGCGCTCGAGCAGCGCCAGGTCGTCCCGGTTGGCGCCAACAAGCAGGTGCCCGTCGACATCCGGGTCGTCGCGGCGACCAACCTGTCGCCCTCGGCGCTGTCGGACGAGCATCGCTTCCGCCAGGACCTTCTGTTCCGCCTCAACACGGTCGAGATCGAGCTTCCGCCGTTGCGCGAGCGGCGCGAGGACATCCTGCTCCTCGCCCGGACCTTCCTCGAGCAATATGCCAAGAAGTACGGGAAAGAGGTGCGGGACCTGCCGCCGGCCGTGGCGGTGGCGCTCGAATCCTATGACTGGCCCGGCAACGTCCGAGCGCTCCGCCACAGCTGCGAGCGGGCGGTGATTCTGGCCCAGGGCGATGCCTATGAGGCGGACGACTTCTCGCTGGCGCCGCGCGGCAACTCGGGTTCGATGCGGGCGCCTGTTCCCGCCGCCGCCGCTCCGGTTCCGGCCGCCGCCGCGGAGCCCGACAATCTCAATCTCGAGCGGGCCGAGAAGCAGATGGTCGAGCAGGCGCTCAAGAAGCATCATTACAATATCTCGCTCGCCGCCCAGGAGCTCGGCCTCACCCGCGCCTCGCTCTACCGGCGCATGGACAAGCATGGGCTGTAGGGCGTTCTTCGAGTGATCGGTCAGCGCAACTTCGTCGCCGGGGTGGCGATCCGCCTCGTCGTCCTGGTGGGGACGGTCTTCCTGTTCGTCGCATCGCTTCAGCGCGAGGACTTGGGCGCCGCCAAGGTCGTCGCGGCTCTTCTGGTCCTCGGCGCCTTCTTCTGGCTGCTGCGCTTCGTTCGCCTCACCAATGTCGAGCTCGCCCGATTCATCGATTCGGTGCGCTTCGCCGACTTCGCCCAGGGCTTCGAGCATCGCGACCACGGCACCGGCTTCGGCGAATTGGGCGAGGCGCTCGACCAGGCGATCCGCAAGCTGCGCTCGGAACGGCACGAATTGAACGAGGCGACCCGATTCTACGAGGCGGTGCTCGACGACGCCCCGACCGCGCTGCTCACCGTCGATGCCGACGGCAAGGTCGAGCTGACCAACAAGGCGGCGCGCCGGCTGCTCGTCCGCCACCGCGGAGTCCGCGCCGAGGACTTCGCCGTCTATGGCGAGACCTTCGCCCAGGCGCTGGGCGGCGGCGCGGTTGGCCGCCCGCGGCTGGTGCCGCTGGTCACCGAAGGCCTGCCGCAGACCGTGATGGTAAGCGCTGCCATCGTCCAGCGCTTGGGCGGCCTCGTCCGGGTCGTCGCGGTACAGCCGATCCAGGGCGAGTTGAACGCGGTCGAGATCGCCGCGCAGAGCGACCTCATCCGGGTGCTCACCCATGAGATCATGAACTCGATCACGCCGGTGACCTCGCTCGCGCACAGTGCGGTCGATCTGATGAAGAGCGTCGACCAGGGCGACAATCGCGACATCGCCGACGCCCGGATGGCGGTCGAGACGCTGTCGCGCCGCGCCGACGGCGTGATGAGCTTCGTCGAAAGCTACCGCCAGATCAGCCGCGCGCCCGAGCTCAAGCTCAAGAGCTTCGCGGTGCTGCCCTGGGCGCAGGAACTGGGACGGCTGTTCGGCGCGCTGCCGGCGGCCGAGGGCGTCGCTTTCGAAATGGAGGTCGATCCGCCCACCCTCGGCATGAAGGCCGACCCCGATCTGCTCTGCCAGGTGCTGATCAACCTGCTCAAGAACGGCGCGGAGGCGGCGCGTGGACATGGCGATGCGCCGCGCGTGTCGCTGTCGATCCAGCTGCTCGCGAGCGGCGAGGTGAGCATTGACGTCGCCGACAACGGTCCCGGCGTGCCCAAGAGCCTGCGCCAGGACGTGTTCCTGCCCTTCTTCACGACCAAGCAAAAAGGCACCGGCGTCGGCCTCAGCCTCGCCCGCCAGGTCGTCCTCGCCCATCGCGGCTCGATCGCCGCGGCGGAGGCCCCGGACGGCGGCGGGCTGTTTCGGATCGTGCTCTAGGCCGCGCTCAGCCGGCGGAGGCGGCCGGCTCGGGGATGATTTCCGGCTCGACGCCCTGGGGCTCGTCGGCCGGCAGCGGATCGGCCAGGGTGAGGTGGTCGAGGATTCGCGCGGTCTCGTCGCGGACCATCAGCATGGCCCGGCGCAGGCGGCACTGATCCTCGGTGACGCAATTCTCGCACTTGCGATAGGCGAGCCGGCTCGCGCAGGGCAGCAGGCCGAGCGAGCCGCGGGTCAGCCGGACGATCTCGCCATAGGTGATCTGGTCGGGCTCGCGGGCAAGCCAGTAGCCGCCCTCGCGGCCGCGCAGCGATTCGACCAGGCCGGCGCGGCGCATGCTCGACAGCATGACGGTCAGGAACTTGGGCGGGATGTTCTGCGCGTCAGCGATCTCCGCCAGCTGAACCGGCCCTTCGCCATGGCGGTCGGCGAGGTGGAGCAGCGCCCGGATTGTATATCGCGTGCGTTGAGAAAGCATGGCGTCTCAATAGCCGCTGCGATCCCGAGCGCAACTCCGCGCGTCAGGCGGCGGCCTGCTCCAGCTGAGCCTGCTTTTCCGCCGCGATCCGGTCCAGCTCGGCGCGGGTCTTCTTCTCGGCCGCAGACTTGAGCTGCCCGCAGGCGGCCATGATGTCGCGGCCGCGCGGGCGGCGGATCGGGGCCGAGATGCCGGCCTCGAAGATGATGTCGCTGAACCGCTCGACCCGCTCGTTGGTCGAGGTGTCGTAGGGCGCGCCCGGCCACGGGTTGAACGGGATCAGGTTGACCTTGGCCGGCAGCTTGTACTTGCGGATCAGGCGGACGAGCTCGCGGGCGTCCTCGTCGCTGTCATTCTTGTCCTTCAGCATCACATATTCGAAGGTGATCCGGCGGGCGTTGTTGGCGCCGGGATAGGCCGCGCACGCCTCGAGCAGCTCTTCGATGCCGTATTTGCGATTGAGCGGCACGATCTCGTCGCGGATCTCCTTGGTCACCGCGTGGAGCGAGACGGCGAGGTTGACCCCGATCTCCTCGCCGGCGCGCGCCATCATCGGCACCACGCCGGAGGTGGACAAAGTGATCCGGCGCTTGCTGAGCGCGAGGCCGTCGCCGTCCATGACGATCTTCAGGGCGTCGCGGACATTGTCGAAATTGTAGAGCGGCTCGCCCATGCCCATCATCACGATGTTGCTGAGCAGGCGGCCTTCCGGCTGGCTCGGCCATTCGCCGAGGCTGTCGCGGGCGAGCATGACCTGGCCGACGATCTCCGACGGATCGAGGTTGCGCACCAGCCGCATCGTGCCGGTGTGGCAGAAGCGGCAATTGAGGGTGCAGCCGACCTGGCTCGACACGCACAAGGTGCCACGGTCCGCGTCGGGGATGAACACCATCTCGAAATCATGGCCGTCATGGGTCTTGAGGAGCCACTTGCGGGTGCCGTCGGTCGACACCTGCTCGACGACGACCTCGGGCCGGCCGACGCTGAACCGCTCGGCGAGCCAGGCGCGGTGCGGCTTGGCGATGTCGCTCATCACCTCGAACGAGGTCGCGCCGCGATTATAGATCTGGTGCCAGATCTGCTTCGCGCGAAGCTTCGCCTGCCTGGCGTCCATGCCCGCCTCGGCCAACGCCTCGCGGATCTGTTCCTTGGACTTGCCGACCAGCTCGACGCGCGCGCCGGCCTCCGCTTCAGGACGCGGAACAGGGACGGGGTCGATCAGACCCGGAATAGCCATCGGTGCGGACATTTGCGCCATGTAGGTGCATCGGCGCGATTTTGCCAGTTATCCCCGCAGGCAAGCGAGCGCGGCGGCGTCGATCGCGCTCGCCGCGCCGCGCAGCTGATACCGGTCCCGGATCAGTCGGCCGCTCGCGGAACGGGTCTCGACGGTCATCGCGATCCCGGTCCGCATGGCTGCGAGCAGCTCGGCATCGGCGCGGGCGTCGGACGCCCAGGCGTCCCACCCCTGGCCGGTGAGCTGGAAGCTGCGCCCGTCGATCCGCAGCAGGACCGCCGAGCGGTCGCGCTTCTCGCCGCTGAGCCGGACATGGAGCTGCCCGCGGACGCCGCGCCCGGGCCAGTTGCCGACCGACGCATAAGGACGCGTGCCGCGCACCGACTGGCGAACGGGCTCGGCGATGGCATAGCAGCGGCCGCCGTCCTCGAACGCGCCCCAGACGCCGAACACGCCGAGCGCGCGCGGCTGAGCCGCAGCGGAAGCTGCAAATCCTGCGACGAAAATGACGAATCCGATTGGTCGAAGCATTTGTCGCACTTATCGACACTGCCATGCCGGACCACAACACCCCTGCTTGAAGCCGCTCCAGGCCCGCCCGTCAGAGGCGGCGCTGCCGCCGGTCCTCCCGATCGGCGGCTCAACCAAGATCGAGAGCGAAGGGGAATTTCTTTCATGCGTAAGACTCTGCTTGCCGCCGCGTTGCTCACCGGCGCGATGGCCACTCCGGCGATGGCCCAGGACGACGACAATCGCGGCGGTTTCCATGTCGGCGCGATCGTCGGCTACGACACCGTTCAGGGCGACGTCGACGGCTCGGACGGCGTGGCCTACGGCGTCACCGCGGGCTACGACTTCCAGCTCGGCACCAATTTCTATGTCGGCCCGGAAGTCGAGCTGAGCTCGTCGAGCGTCGACGAGTGCGAGGCCGGAGTCGTCCGCGCCGGCGACGTGCTGTGCCTCGAGGCCGGCCGCGACATCTATGTCGGCGCCCGCTTCGGCACCCGCGTCGGCCCGAACCGCGACGTGTTCCTCTATGCCGGCGGCGGCTACACCAACGCCGAGTTCCGGGCGACCTATGACGCCAACCTGCCCGGCACCACCGACGACTTCGACCTCACCGACGAGGCCGACGGCTTCCGCCTGAAGGCCGGCGTCGAATGGGACTTCCTTCGCAACGCCTTCGTCCGCGCCGAATATCGCTACTCCAATTACGAGGGCGACATCGACCGTCATCAGGCGGTCGCGGGCGTCGGCCTGCGCTTCTAATCACGAGCTTCCGTTGGGGAGACGGGAGGGGGGCCGGGTCCGCGAGGATCCGGCCCTTTCTTCATGCCCCGACCTGCGGACAACCGGTGTCGAATCGGCAACGCTGCGACCCGTTTATCTCCCGTTCATGCAACTTTCCGGCGCGCTCGCGCTTTCGGGAGGCCGCGTCCGCAAGGACCAGTTGCATATCAGGAGTGATTTCATGTTGAAGTATGTTGCCGCCGCGCTCGTTGCCGGCACCGCGCTGACCCCCACCATCGCCGCCGCCCAGGATTCGCCGTTCAGCGGTCCGCGCGTCGAAGCCCTTGTCGGCTACGATTCGATCCGCTCCGGCGAGACCGAAGGCCAGTTCGACGAGACGGTCGACGGCGTCGGCTACGGCGTCGGCGTCGGCTATGATTTCGATCTCGGCGGCGTGGTGCTCGGCGCCGAGGCGGAGCTCAGCGATTCGAGCGGCGAGCAGGACCTCGACGAGACGATCGACGGCGTCAACTATGTCGGCCGTTTCGAGACCGGCCGCGACATCTATGTCGGCGCGCGCATCGGCGTTCCGGTGACTCCGCAGACCCTGCTTTACGCCAAGGGCGGCTACACCAATGCCGCGGTCGAGGCGGGCTTCGAATCCAACAATGACGTGTTCGAAGAGGACACGACGCTCGACGGCTGGCGCGTCGGCGCCGGCGTCGAGCAGGCGATCGGCTCCAATGCCTTCGCCAAAGTGGAATATCGCTATTCCAACTACAATTCGCTGCGCATCGACGACGAGGTGACCGGCGGCGACCCGCTCGAGCTGGACGTCGACGTCGACCGCCACCAGGTGATGGCCGGCTTCGGCCTGCGCTTCTAAAAAGCGCGTGAAATGGGCCGGGGCGCTGGCGGGCGCCCCGGCCTTCTTTTTGCTCGCATAATCCACTGGCGAGGGCCGCATCGCCCGCTATAACCCTTCGACAAACCACATGAGCGGGTAAGCAGGGGTTAGCATGAAGGCGACGATCGAACGGGCGACTCTTCTGAAGGGGCTCGGCCACGTCCATTCCGTGGTGGAGCGGCGCAACACCATTCCGATCCTGTCCAACGTGCTGCTGGAAGCATCGGCTGACGGCGGTTTGCGCCTGATGGCGACGGATCTCGACCTGCAGATCAACGAGACGGTCGAGGCGCAGGTCAGTGATGCCGGCGCCACCACGGTCCCCGCCCACACCCTGTTCGACATCGTCCGCAAGCTGCCCGAAGGCAGCCAGGTCGAGCTGACCGCCGCGGAAGGGCGCATGCAGATCATCGGGGGACGCGCCCGCTTCACCTTGGCCGCGCTGCCGCGCGACGACTTCCCGATCATCGCCGAGGGCGAGCTGCCGACCCGCTTCGAGCTGCCGGCCGCGACTCTGCGCCAGATCATCGACAAGACCCGCTTCGCCATCTCCACCGAGGAGACGCGCTACTATCTCAACGGCATCTACCTGCACGTCACCGACGGCGAGCTGAGGGCGGCGGCGACCGACGGCCACCGCCTCGCCCGGGTCACCGTGGCCCGGCCGGACGGCGCCGAGGCGATGCCGGGCGTGATCATCCCGCGCAAATGCGTCGCGGAACTCAGGAAGCTGCTCGACGAGGTCGACGGCACCGTCGAGGTGTCGCTGTCTGAATCCAAGGTCCGCTTCGGCCTCGGCAACGCGGTGCTGACCAGCAAGCTGATCGACGGCACCTTCCCCGACTATAGCCGGGTCATCCCGACCGCGAACGACAAGCTGCTGAAGCTCGATCCGCGCAGCTTCGAGGAAGGCGTCGACCGCGTGTCGACCATCGCCAGCGAGCGCACCCGCGCCGTCAAGATGACTCTCGACCGCGACAAGATCACGCTTTCGGTGACGTCGCCCGAAAATGGCACCGCGGCGGAGGAAGTGCCGGCCGATTATGCCGCGCAGGGGATCGAGATCGGCTTCAACGCCCGCTATCTGCTCGACATCCTCGGCCAGATCGACGGCGACGTCGTCGAGGTCCACCTCGCCGATGCCGCCGCGCCGACACTGCTGCGCGAGAATGACAACGCCCCGGCGCTCTACGTCCTCATGCCGATGCGGGTGTGAGGTTCGGGGCGCCACTGGCGCTCCGGGCTCAGGCCTCCTACATTGACTCTAGAGAGGCTCGCTGCTAGCCGCGGCCGCTTCCCAACAGGGCCAGTTTCTTTCGGAGTCGCTTCATGGCGCGCGTTACTGTCGAAGATTGTGTCGACAAGATCCCCAATCGGTTCGATCTCGTTCTGCTCTCCGCCCAGAGGGCGCGGCAGATTTCGGGCGGCGCCGAGCTGACCATCGATCGCGACCGCGACAAGAACCCGGTCGTCGCCCTGCGCGAGATCGCCGAGACCACGGTGAAGCCGCGCGACCTCGAGGAAGCGCTGGTCTCCGGCCTGCAGCGCGTCCAGCTGGACGACGACGACGTCGCGGACGAGGTCGGCTCGCTGAGCCAGTCGGCCGAGGCGCTTCGTCTCACCGCCGCCGCCCCGCCGCGCAACACCAACATGTCCGGCGACTACGAGTAACCGGTGAGCGGCCCATGACCGAGGCCGCCCATTACAGAGTCTTCGACACGGCGATCGGCCGCTGCGGCATAGCCTGGCGCAGCGGCCTTGTCGTATCCACGGCACTTCCCGGCGAAGGTGACGCCGCGACGGTTCGCCACCTGATCCGGCGAAACCCGGGCGCCGCCGAGGCGGAGCCGGACGGCCCGGCGGCGGACGCGATAGCCCTGGTCCAGCGGCTGCTTGATGGTGAGGCAGTCGACCTCAGGGCCATCCCGGTCGATCTCGATTCCTGTCCCGACTTCGAGCGCCAGATCTACGCGCTGCTGCGCGAGGTGCCGACCGGTGCGACCGTCACCTATGGCGAACTGGCCGCACGCGCCGGGGCGCCGGGCGCTGCGCGGGCGGTGGGCATGGCGATGGGCCGCAACCCGGTGCCGATCATCGTTCCCTGCCACCGCGTGCTGGCGAGCAGCGGCCGCAGCGGCGGCTTCTCAGCCCCCGGCGGGGTGACGACGAAGTTCAGGATTCTTCAGATCGAGCAGGCGGGGCGCGGCGGCGACGCGATGCTGTTCGACAGCCTTCCGCTGGCGATCAAGGCCTAGGCGGCCTGGTTGGCGAGGCCGTCCAGCTCGCTGCGGTCGATCCATTCCATGTCGCCGAGTTTGAGGATCCGGCCGTCGGCGGATCGCGGCGCCATTTCGGCGATCGGCTGGCGGGTGACCCGGTCGACCAGGACCGGGTTGCTCGGCCGGCAATTGATCCACTTCTCGCCCCATTGACGGAGCGACAGCAGCACCGGCAGCAGGTCGCGGCCCTTCTCGGTCAGGCGGTAGGAAATCCGGCGCCGGTCGGCGGGGTCCGGCTCGCGCTCGAGGATGCCGTGCTCGACGAGCCGGGCGAGGCGGTTCGACAGGATGTTGCGGGCGATGCCCAGCGTCGACTGGAATTCCTCGAAATGCTTGAGGCCGTTGAACGCGCCGCGCAGGATCAGGAACGACCAACGCTCGCCGACCGTGTCCAGGGCCGCCGCGATCGAGCATTGCCGCAGCATCTCGCGGTGGCGATCGATATCCAGCATCGCGGCATCCCGTATTCTTTTGATCTGCGCCGGACCATGCGCTTTTGCGTCCCGATCCGCAACCTAGCCGGGCGGGCGGGGGAATCACGGTAACGCGCGGCTTTCCAACATTTCCGTTTGCATCGCGGCCGCTGCGCACCCCATCTTAGCCCGGTGCTGAGACAATATGAGCTGGTCGAAAAGGTCCGGGGCTATGATCCCGACGCCGACGAGGCGATGCTGAACCGCGCCTACGTCTTTTCGATGCAGAAGCACGGCACTCAGAAGCGCGCCTCGGGCGACCCCTATTACAGCCACCCGATCGAGGTCGCCGGTATCCTCACCGACCTCCATCTCGACGACGAGACGATCGTCACCGCCATCCTCCACGACACGATCGAGGACACGGTCGCGACCCATGAGGAAGTGGAGAAGCTGTTCGGGCCCAACGTCGCCCGCCTCGTCGACGGCGTGACCAAGCTCAGCAAGATCGAGGCACAGACCGAGAGCCAGCGGGCGGCGGAGAATCTGCGCAAGTTCCTGCTCGCCATGTCGGACGACATCCGCGTGCTGCTGGTGAAGCTCGCCGACCGGCTCCACAACATGCGCACGCTCCACCACATCAAGAATGACGAGAAGCGCCGCCGCATCGCCCGCGAGACGATGGACATCTATGCGCCGCTCGCCGAGCGGATCGGCATGTACGAGTTCATGACCGAGATGCAGACGCTCGCGTTCAAGGAACTCGAGCCGGCGGCCTATGAATCGATCACCAAGCGGCTTGAGCAGCTGCGCTCGGGCGGCGGCGGCGACCTCATCACCCGCATCGGCCGCGGCATCAATGCGCACCTGGAGGCCAACGGCATCGACGCCGAGGTCAAGGGCCGCGAGAAGCATCCCTATTCGATCTGGCGCAAGATGGCCGAGCGCCACGTCAGCTTCGAGGCGCTGTCGGACGTCATGGCCTTCCGCTGCATCGTCGACAGCGTCGAGGATTGCTATCGCACGCTGGGGCTGATCCACCAGCGCTGGCCGGTCGTGCCGGGGCGTTTCAAGGACTTCATCTCGACTCCCAAGCGCAACGGCTACCGTTCGCTCCACACCACCGTGATCCACGACGAGCGGATGCGCATCGAGGTGCAGATCCGCACCCGGGAGATGCATGCCCAGGCCGAGTTCGGCCTCGCCGCCCACTGGGCGTACAAGGAAGGCAAGGATGCTGCGCACACCCAGCATCCCTGGATCAGCGATCTCGTCGAGATTCTCGACCATGCGGCGACGGCCGAGGAGCTGCTCGAGCATACTCGCATGGCGATGTACCAGGACCGGATTTTCGCCTTCACGCCGAAGGGCGAGCTGATCCAGCTGCCCAAGGGCGGCACCGCGGTCGACTTCGCCTATGCCGTCCACACCGATCTCGGCGACCAGACCGTTGGCGCCAAGATCAACGGCCGGCTGGTGCCGCTGCGCACCGTGCTGGAGAACGGCGACCAGGTCGAGATCCTCGTCTCCAAGGCGCAGCATCCCCAGCCGACCTGGCTCGGCTTCGTGATCACCGGCAAGGCGCGCGCCAACATCCGCCGCTGGGTGAAGTCGAAGGAGCGCGAGGAGACGATCGCGCTCGGCCGCAAGATCTTCGACGAGATCACCCAGCGCCTGCCCGACCCGCTCGGCTGGGAAGCGATCGCCGAGGCGCTCAAGCGCCTCCACCTGCCCGACGACAATGCGCTGATGGAGGCGATCGCCACCAAGCGCATCGACGACGTCGCGGTGATGGAGGCTTTGCTGCCCGGCTCGACCCGAACCGGATCGAAGCCGCCGCCGCAGCGGACCGCCATTTCGGTGAAGGGACTGACCCCGGGCGTCGCCTTCCAGCTCGCCGAATGCTGCCACCCCATCCCGGGCGACCGAATCGTCGGCCTCAGGCGCGAGGGGGTGGGGATCGAGGTCCACACGATCAACTGCGACAGCCTCGCCGACGGCCAGGATGCCGACTGGGTCGACCTTCATTGGGGCGACGAGACCGACGGCGGCACCGCGCGGCTGTGCCTCGTCATCGCCAACCAGCCCGGCTCGCTGGCGGCGGTGGCGGGGATCATCGGCCGAGATGCCGCGAACATCGTCAGCATGGAGCAGACCGCCCGCGACGGCGTCTTCCATACCTTCATGTTCGACGTCGAGGTCCATGACGTCGAGCATCTGATGCGAATTCTCGCCGCCCTGCGCGTCAGCGACGTCGTGTCGAGCGCCGAGCGACTCTAGGCTCCGGCGCGCCGCCGTTCATGCTCGCGTAACTGAAACTAAACTATTCGCGCCGTTGTATTTTGGGGACGTTGCCGATTGCGGCGACGTGCGCAGCGGGTCGATCCAGCCGGCGACGCGGCATGAGAACAGACCCTGCAACAGGGACCCCGCGCATTGAGACTTTGACGCCGCGCCGTGTTCGAGGCGATGACGGTACGACGCCCGCCAGGAGAGAATGATGGCCGTTATGGTTGGTACGACGGGTAACGACTTTCTGACGGGCACGCCGCAGGACGATCATATCCAAGGTCTCGACGGTAACGACCGCATCGACGGCGCGGCCGGCAACGACATTCTGGAAGGTGGTCTCGGCGACGATCTATACTATGTGGATTCCTCCCTGGACGTTGTCCGGGAGGGCCTGAACGCCGGATTGGACATCGTCTATGCAACCGTCAATTATGCGCTGAGAGCCGGGCAGCATGTCGAGGTTCTGGCCGCACAGAGTGGCGCCGGCACCGTCAGGATCGACCTGACCGGGAACGAGCTGAACAACAGCATTGCGGGGAACGAAGGCGTCAACGTGCTGAACGGCGGCGCCGGCGCCGACTATCTGCGGGGCTATGGCGGCGACGACCGCCTCGACGGCGGGGCTGGCAACGACATCGCGGAAGGCGGCCTTGGCAACGACATTTATTATGTGGACTCGGCACAGGACATCGTCCGGGAAGGGATCGGGGCGGGGTTCGACATCGTCTATGCCCGGGTCAGCTACACGCTGACGGCCGGGCAGTATGTCGAGCTGCTGGCGGCGGAGAACGGCGCCGGCACCGCCAGAATCGATCTGACCGGCAATGAGCTGAACAACAGCATTGCCGGAACCGAAGGCGTTAACGTGCTGAACGGGGGCGCCGGCGACGACACCCTGCGCGGCTATGGCGGCGATGATCGCCTGGATGGCGGGCTCGGCAACGACCTCATGGAGGGCGGGCTCGGCAACGACATCTATTATGTCGACTCTCCCCTGGACATCGTCCGGGAGGGCCTGAACGGCGGGCTCGACATCGTCTATGCGCGGGTCAGCTATGCGCTGAGGGCCGGCCAGCATGTCGAGCTGCTGGCGGCGGAGAATGGCGCCGGCACCGCCAGGATCGATCTGACCGGCAACGAGCTGAACAACAGCATCGGCGGGACCGAGGGCGTCAACGTGCTGAACGGCGGCGCCGGTAACGACACTCTGCGCGCCTATGGCGGCGACGATCGCCTAGATGGCGGCGCGGGCATCGACCTTATGGAGGGCGGGCTCGGCAACGACCTCTATTTCGTGGATTCCGCCTCGGACGTGGTTCGGGAAGGCGCGAATGCCGGCCTCGACATCGTCTATGCCAGCGTCAGCTACGCGCTCACGGCCGGCCAGCATGTCGAGGTCCTCTCGACCAGCAATGGGGCCGGCACCGCGGCCATCAACCTCACCGGCAACGAGCTCAACAACAGCCTTGCCGGGAACGAAGGCGCCAACACGCTGTCCGGCGGCGCGGGCGCCGATACGCTGCGCGGCTATGGCGGCAACGACATTCTCGACGGCGGCGCCGGGCAGGACATCCTGGAAGGCGGAACCGGAGCGGACATCTTCCGCTTCACCGCCGCGGCGCATTCCGCGGTCGGCGCGTTCGACACGGCCCGGGACTTCGAAACCGGCCTCGACACGATCGATCTCGCCGCGATCGACGCCAACAGCCTAACCGGTGCCCGCGACTCGTTTCTCTTCATCGGCGCGGCCGGCTTCAGCGGCCGCGCGGGCGAGCTGCGCTACGTCCAGTCCGGTTCGGTGTTCGACCTCTACGCCGACCTCAACGGCGACCGCATCGCCGACATGCACATCCGCGTCGTCGGCAACGGCCTCGTCGTCGGCGACATCGACGGCGCGGTCGCCGCTCCGATCAATCGGGCGCCGGCGATCACCTCCGGCAGCACCGCAAGCGTCGCCGAGAACAGCTCGACCGCGACCATCGTCTACCAAACGGTCGCCAGCGATCCGGACGGCGATCCGGTGACCTACCGCCTGAGCGGCCCCGACGCGGCGCTGCTCAGCATCGACGTCGTCTCGGGTGCGGTACGGCTGCTCTCGTCGGCCAATTTCGAGGCGCGCAGCAGCTACAATTTCACCGTCCATGCCGAGGACGGTCGCGGCGGCACCACCGCCCAGCCGGTCACGCTGGCCATCCAGAACGTCAACGAGGCGCCGGTGATCACGTCCGGCGCCGCTGCGTCGGTCGCCGAGAACAGCGCGGCGTCGACGATCGTCTATCAGGCTGTCGCCAGCGACCCCGACGGCAACCCGATCAGCTATCGCCTGAGCGGGGCCGACGCGGCGCTGCTCAGCATCGATTCGAACGGTGCGGTGCGGCTGCTCTCCTCGGCCAATTTCGAGGCGCGCAGCAGCTACAGCTTCACCGTCCATGCCGACGACGGCCTCGGCGGCACCGACGCGCAGGGCGTCACGCTCACCGTCCAGGACGTCAACGAGGCGCCGGTGATCACCTCCGGCACCACCGCGACGATCGCCGAGAACAGCCCGACCTCGACCGTGGTCTATCAGGTCCTCGCCAGCGATCCCGACGGCAATCCCCTTGCCTATACGCTGAGCGGCGCCGACGCGGCCTCGTTCACGATCGACGCGAGCGGCGCGGTCCGCTTCATCCAGTCGCCCGATTTCGAGGCGCGCAGCAGCTATTCCTTCTCGGTTCAGGCCAGCGACGGCAGCCTCGCCGCCACCCGCGGCGTCACCGTGACGGTCACCGACGTGAACGAGAGCGTCGGAGCGACTCCGATCATCGCCGAGACGAGCGCGGCCAATGACGGAATCGCTCAGGCGCAGACGATCCTGCGCTCGCAGCTCGCGGTCGCGCCCAATCCCAACCTCGAGGACCAGAGCCTGCCGTCGGTGCAGATCAACGGCAACATCTCGCCGCTCGGCGACAGCGACTATTTCAGCATCACGCTGAAGGCCGGCGAGCTGCTGATCCTCGACGTCGACGGCACCAACTCGCTCGACGCGTTCCTGCGCGTGTTCGGGCCATCCGGCACCCTGATTGCAGAAAATGACGATTCGGTGAGCTTTGACGCGGGCTCGTCGGCTCATTCGGGGATCAGCCACAATCTCGATTCGCTGGTCCGCTTCCGGGCGTCGGTCGACGGAACCTACACGTTCCAGATCCGCTCGTACGAGGCGGACGGCACGCCCACCTCGAGCGGTGCCTACACGATCAATCTCAGCATCGGGCCGTCGGTGCCGCAGTCCGTCATCGACCAGGAGAATATCGACGCGCTCATCTCCGGCTCGCGGTGGAACACGTCGACCATCACCTACGGCTTCCCGACCGACCCGAGCCAATATCCGGGCACTGAAGGGACTCCGGAGCGCGACACCAATTTCGAGACGCTGAACGCTGCGCAGCGCGCGGCCACCGTGACCACCTTTGCGATGATCGCGCACTATACCGGCCTCGTGTTCAGCGAGAATGTCGCCACGCCTGGATCCGCCCAGATCCGCCTCGCGCAGAGCGACGACCCAGGAACCGCCCATGCTTATTATCCGGGCCTGGGCGACGGCGGCGACGTATGGTTCCGCAACAGCGCGCCGGAGAGCGGCGGCCTGCCCCGCTTCGATAATCCGGTGGCGGGCGGCTATGGCTACATGACCTTTCTGCACGAGATCGGCCACGCGATGGGCCTCAAGCACGGCCATGACTCGCCGGCGCTGAGCCCCGACCGCGATTCGATGGAATTCTCCATCATGACCTATCGCGGCTATATCGGCGCGGACGTCGAGGGTGGCTATAGCAACGAGACCTGGGGCTTCGCCCAGAGCTTCATGATGTACGACATCGGCGCGCTGCAAAAGGTCTATGGCGCCAATTTCAACGCGCAGTCCGGGAACTCGGTCTACAGCTGGAGCCCGACCAGCGGCGCCTTCTTGATCAACGGCGTCACGCAGTGGACGCCGGGCGGCAACCGCGTGTTCCAGACGGTCTGGGACGGCGGCGGCACCGACACCTACAATCTGTCGGGCTACTCGAACGCCGTGACCATCGATCTGCGGCCGGGCGAGTGGACGATCACGTCGCAGGTCCAGCTCGCCAATCTCGGCGACGGCAATTTCGCGCGCGGCAACGTCGCCAACGCGCTGCTGTTCAACGGCGACACCCGCTCGCTGATAGAGAATGCGATCGGCGGCAGCGGCAACGACACGCTGATCGCGAACCAGGCCCGCAACGAGCTCACCGGCGGTGGCGGCGCGGACATCTTCGCCTGGAAAGCGGCCGGCGACGCGCAGATGTCCAACCCGGACCAGATTCTCGATTTCGTGCAGGGCAGCGACAGGATCGACCTGTCGGCGATCGACGCGATCAGCGGCACGACGGCGGATGACGCGTTCAGCTTCATCGGCACCAGCGCCTTCACCGGGGTCGCCGGCCAGCTGCGCTACGCGGTCGATGCCAACGGCGTGAATGTCTACGCAGACGTCGACGGCAACGGCCTCGCTGACCTGCATATCATCGTCAATGGAACCAGCATCGCCGCCACGGACTTCATCTTCTAGAGGTCCGGACGGTCCGGAGAGGCCATGATGAACGTGATGATCGGACTGCTCGCCGCCACGGCGGCAGCATTGAGCATGGAGGCGACGACGCCCGACACACCGCCTTCCGCGAAGGAGATCGCGCCCGCGCGCGACGGCAATATCGCGATCCAGGAGGAGCTCGACGCCGCGCGCAAGGCGCGTACGGTCGCGGCCTACGACCTGTTCATCGCGCGCCATCCGGGCCACCCGCTCGAGGCGGTGGCGCGCGAGGAGCGCGCGCGTCTGCTCAGGAGCGCGCGTTAGAGGCTATTGCGCCTCGACCCGAAAGATCTCGCCGTCGAAATCGACGATGTAGAGGTTGCCCGCCTGGTCGATTCCGAAGCTGGAGATGTTGCCGATCGCGCCGGCATTGGGCGTGAAATCGGCGCGGCGCAGGATGAAGCGGTCGCTGAACAGGGTGGTGCCCAGCATCAGCTCGCGGATCGCCAGCGACCAGATGTTGCCGGTGACGAAATCGCCGAAGATATATTGGCCCTGCAGGCTCTCCACCGGTCCGCGATAGACGTAGCCGCCGGTCACCGAATTGCCCTGCCGCGGGCCTGTGCCGTGCGCATATTCCGCGACCGGCGGGGTGAGGCCGGCCGTCGGCGACCCGCCGAAGGGCTGGGTGCCCTCGAGGATCCGCCAGCCGAAATTGGCGCCGCCGTCCTGCGGGCGCATCAGGTCGATCTCCTCGCGTGCGCCTTGGCCGACGTCGCCGATCCACAAATGGCCGGTGACGGGGTCGAAGCTGGCGCGGAACGGATTGCGCAGGCCATAGGCCCAGATCTCGCCGCGCCCGCCGCCGGCGGCGAACGGGTTGTTGGCGGGAATGCGATAGTCGGCCTCGTCATCCGCCGGGAAGGCATCGCCGCCGACGTCGATGCGCAGGATCTTGCCGAGCAGATTGCCGGTGTTCTGCGCGTTGTTGAGCGGATCGCCGCCGCCGCCGCCGTCGCCCGAGGCGATATGGAGGAAGCCGTCATTGCCGAAGCCGATCCAGCCGCCCTTGTGGTTGTTGAAGCCGGGCGGCTGCGCGAAGGTCAGGACGAGGTCGGCGCTGGCGGGGTTGGCGAGGTCGCGATTGCCCGCCTGGACCCGGTAGCGGCGCACCTCGCTGTTGCCGGTGAGCCCGATCAGATAGACGTAGAAGGCGCCGCTGGTCGCGAAATCGGGCGCGGTGGCGAAGCCGAGGAGGCCGCGCTCGCCGTCGGTGAGGATCTGCCCTGACAGGTCGAGGAAGGGCTGGGCGGCAATCGCCCCGGTGGCGGGGTTGAGGATTCGGATTCGGCCGGTCCGCTCGACCACGAAGACCCGGCCTGTATTGTCCGGCACCGGAGCCACGAACAAAGGCTGGACGAAGCCGGCGCCGACGCGCGCGATGCGAAAGGCGTCGGGTCCGACATTGGTCACCGTCACGGTGAGCGGCAGGGTTGTCGTCGCCTGCCCGTCTGAGACCGCGATCGTCACCTGATAGACATTGTTCGCGTCGGAGTCGGCCGGTGCCTCGAAGTCGGGCGGAGTCACGAACGACAAGGCGCCCGCCGCGGTGATCCTGAAATCGCCCTGGTCGACACCGCCGGCAACGGAGAAAGTGAGGGCCTGCCCGTCCGGGTCGGTGGCGGTCGCCTGGTAGAAGGTGCCGGCGCTGTTCTCGGGCGCGGCCGCGGTGGCCGGGGACGTGAAGGCCGGTGCGCTGTTGGCGGGATTCGGGGGCGGGGGAGGATTGCCGCCACCGCCGCCTCCGTTGCACGCCGCGAGGGCCAGGGCGATTGCGGAGGCGGGGACAATACGCAGCGCGGACATGGCGTCACTCCAAGCTGGCAGCACGCATGTTCAGTCGCCCGAAGGCGCCTGGTCCCCCATCGGCTCCATACCATCGGACGGTTCCGGCCGCACCAGGAGATGCGGCGCGAAGCGGCCGGCGAGCAGCAGCAGGCTCGGCATCGCCATGGTCGTCGCGAGGTCCTTGGCGGTCTCGCTGCCCTGCCCGGGCCAGGTCTCGTGGAGATAGTCGGCCCATTCGTTGGCGAGCGCCGCCGCCAGCACCACCAGCCAGGCAAGCCAGCGCGGCGCCCCGCGCGGAAGCATGGCGACGAGCAGAAGATAGAGCCCGATGCCGACCAGCAGGTGAAGCGCGTCGCGGCTGAGGCCGGTCTCGCCCGTGATCACCGTCTTGATCGCCGCCCAGTCCACCCGAATTCCTTTCGCAGCGGGGTGGTAGCGACGGCGGCGAGCCGCGCACAGCCCCTTGCATGCGCATCGCGGGCGGATACACCGGCGGCATGAAATCAGCCGACGACATGACCTATGGCGACTATCTGGGCCTCGACCAGCTGCTCGCCGCCCAGAACCCGCAGTCCGAGCATCATGACGAGCTGCTGTTCATCATCATCCACCAGACCAAAGAGCTGTGGCTCAAGCAGATGGTCGCCGAATTGAAAGCGGCGGCCGAGCTGATCCGAGGCGACCGGCTCACCGAGGTCCACAAGATCCTGTCGCGCGTGTCGCGCATCCAGGCGGTGCTGACTCTGAGCTGGGACATATTGTCGACCATGACCCCGGCCGACTATCTCAAGTTCCGCGGGGTGCTCGGCACGTCGAGCGGCTTCCAGTCGGCGCAGTTCCGCCAGATCGAGTTCCTGTTCGGCTTCAAGGATGCCGGCCACCTGCGCTTCCAGCCGGAAGGTTCGGCGGCGCGCGCGGCGCTCGAGGAGGCCTATCAGTCGCCCAGCCTGTGGGACGAGGCCAACCGCGCGCTCGCCCGCGCCGGCTTTGAACTGCCGTCCGAGGCGATCGAGCGCGACTGGACTCAGGCCTATGTGCCGAACGAGCAGGTCGAGGACGCGTGGGCGACCATCTACCGCGATCCCGAGCGATGGTGGGTGTTCTACCAGCTCGCCGAGAAGCTGGTCGACATCGACGACGCCACCGCGACCTGGCGCCACAAGCATGCGATCACCGTCGAGCGGGTGATCGGCTTCAAGCGCGGCACCGGCGGCACGGCCGGCGTCTCCTACCTCCAGTCCACGATCGGCAAGCGCGCCTTTCCGGAATTGTGGACCCTGCGGACCAAGCTCTAGCGCAGAAGGTCGGTCCTGACCTCGCACCCGGCATAGGCGACCAGCAGGTCGAGCCCCGCCGCGGGCTCCAGCGCGGAGAGTGCGGGAACCCGCCAGACCTCGCCGGCCCTGAGCGGCGCGGCGTCGATGCGGCCGGCGTCCGCGAGCGGGATCAGCAGCAATTCGGTGGCGCGGCCGTCGACAAGGACGGGCGAGCCCAGCCGCCACCGTTCCAGCACGAAACTGTCGCCCGCGAGCAGAAGCTCGCGGCCCTCGCCGAGACGCCGCGCCGCGGGCGCCGGCGGCGCCGGACCGGCGACAGCGACCGCGACCGCATCGTCGAGATGGAGCTCGCGCGGCCGGCCATAATCGTAGAGCCGGTAGGTGAGGTCCAGATTCTGCTGGACCTCGATCAGGCTGATGCCGCCGCCGATGGCGTGGATGGTGCCGCCCGGGCAGGCGAGCACGTCGCCCGGTGCGACCGGGCGCCAGTCGACCAGTTGCTCGATCGACCCGTCGCGTGCCGCTTCGCGCAGGTCGTCGGCAGCGACCGGTCGCTTGAGGCCGAGGCCGATCACCGCCCCCGGCTCCGCGTCGAGGATCAGCCAGGCCTCGTCCTTGCCGCACGGCAGGCCGCGCGCCTCCGCCTGGCTGGCGTCGGGGTGGACCTGGACCGAAAGGAGTTCGGCGGTGAACAGTTGCTTGACCAGCAGGCGACACTCGCCCGGACCGGACTCCTCATGCCAGATCTCGCCGATCGTCTCGTGAGGACGTTCGAAGCCGGCGAAGACAGACGGCAGCACCGCGCGGCCCCACGGGCGTGCGAACGCGCGCGGAGCGAGCCGCGTCGCCAGGTCGGTCCGATCTTCCCACCGCCGCGGCGAGAGCATTCGCTTCATGCCGTCACGCTACCGCCGCGACCCGTCGGGCCGACGGCGGCGTCCCTTTTCGCGAGAGCGGCGAAGCACGACGCCGCGCCAACCTCTCCCGCCCCTTCTGGGGCTAAGTGCTTGACATTTGGTTGCGGGTACGATGGAGCCGGCGACCGGGGGCCGGCTGACCGATTGCGGCTTCACGCAAGCACGATCGGTCCAGACAGAAGGCGAGATAAGTGGCGAGTCGGCATGGCCGGCTCGTCGCAGATAAAATATGTTTCTTCGCAAGCTCCTAAGCGGTCTCGGCGGCGGCTCCGGCCCGAAAGCCCCGCATGGCAAGCCCGGCGCCCGCGCCTATGCGGTCGGCGACGTCCATGGCTGCCTCGCCCAGCTCGACCGGCTGATCGGGCTGATCGAGGCGGACCTCGACGCCCGTCCCGTCAGGGAGGCGTTCCTCGTCTTCGTCGGCGACCTCATCGACCGCGGCCCGGATTCGGCCGGGGTGATCGAGCGGCTGCGCACCTATTCGCGCCCCGGCCTCAAGCCGATCTTCCTGTCCGGCAACCATGAGGAATATTTCCTTCGCGTGCTCGCCGGGGAGCGCGGCGTCATCGACAATTGGCTCGATTATGGCGGCCGCGAGTGCGCGGAGAGCTACGGAATCTCGTCGGACCAGCTCGTCGCGCTGCCGGAGGACCAGGCGATCGCGCTGCTCAGGCGGCAGGTGCCGGACGCGCATCGCCGCTTTCTCAAGAGCTTCGGCGACACCTTCCGCTTCGGCGACTATCTGTTCGTCCATGCCGGCATCCGGCCCGGCCTTCCGCTCGAGCGGCAGACCCGCGCCGACCTGCGCTGGATTCGCGAGCCCTTCCTCCACGACACCGGCGATCACGGCTTCGTCGTCGTCCACGGACACACCATCGTGGACTCGGTAGAAGAGCTCCCAAACCGCATCGGCATCGACACCGGCGCCTATCGCAGCGGGGTGCTGACCGCCCTCGTGGTCGACGGCGGCGAGCGCCGTTTCCTCTCGGCAACGGCCGACAAGGATGCGTTCGAAACGACTTGATGACGTCTTGAACCGTGGACGCCGAGACTTGCCACGGTCCGGAACTAGCTCCTAATGGGAGAAATCGAAGTGAAGATGCGTGTGGGGACCATGAGCCAGCGGAATTTGTTCGAACGCCTGCGGGCATTCAGCCGCGATATCGCGCGGCTGTCATTGTGCCTGTTCGCAGCCGCGCTGGTGACGGCTTGCGCCGCCGAGCGTGGCGGCTCGATCCCCTATGCGACCCAGCCGCTCGCCGCGCCGGACACCCCGCGCGCCGCGATGCTGACCGCCGACTACCGGATCAACACCGGCGACAAGCTGGCGGTGACGGTCTACCGGGTCGAGGACCTGTCGCGCGAATATCGCGTCGACCTGTCCGGCAACCTTTCGATGCCGCTGATCGGCAACGTCCAGGCGGTCGGCCGGACCACCGCCGAGGTGCGCGACGAGGTCGCCCGGCGGCTCGGCGAGCGCTACCTGCGCGATCCCGACGTCACCGTCGCGGTCACCGAATCGACCAACAACAACGTCACCGTCGAGGGCGGCGTGCGCCACCCGGGCGTGTTCCCGCTCACCGGCCAGACCACCTTGCTTCAGTCGGTCGCGATGGCGCAGGGCATCGACCCCGACAACGGCAATCCGCGGCGCATCGCCATCTTCCGCCGCGTGGGTGGGCAGCGCATGGCGGCGGCCTTCGACCTGGTCAGCATTCGCGATGGATCGATGCAGGATCCCGACATCTACCCCGGCGACATCGTCGTCGTGCAGAGCAACACGCGGCGAGGCATCTTCCAGGACGTCCTTCAGGCGCTCCCGCTCATCGCGATTTTCCGTCCCTTCTGACGACGCCCGGCGCGTCATTTAACAGGCAGCAGTTCCTCCATGGGCAAGAACGAGATCGAACCGAAGGGAGCCGGCGGCGTGTGGCCGATCGCCGAGCAGGCGCGCGTGGGAACGCCGCTGCACCCGCTCCAGGACCAGCCGGACTATGCGCTGGCCCCGGCGGGATCGGACATCAACCTCGCCATGCTGTGGAACGTCGTCTGGGCGTGGCGCTGGCTGATCCTCGGCGCGATCGCCGCGGGCCTCGCCGGCGGCGTCATCGTGACCTTGCTGATGACTCCGACCTATCGCGCGACCGCCGTGCTGGAGCTGAACCCGCCGGTCGTCGAGGTGATGGAGAACCAGCAGCAGGTCCAGCGCGCGCAGAACGACCGCCAGTATCTCGAGACCCAATATGGCCTGCTCAAGAGCCGCGCGCTTGCCGAGCGGGTGAGCCAGGAGCTCAATCTCGCCTCCAACCCGGCCATGGTGTCGGAGGAGATGAGCCGCGACGTGCGCCAGCGCGTCGTCGTCAACGAGCTTCTGGGCAATCTCACCATCGATCCCAATCGCGAGAGCCGGCTGGTCCGGATCGCGTTTGAATCGGAGGACCCTCAGCTGTCGGCGCGGGTCGCCAACGGCTTTGCCGAGAGCTTCATCAATTCGAGCCTCGAGCGGCGCTACCAGGCCTCGTCCTATGCCCGCGACTTCCTGCAGCGGCAGATCGCCGCGGTGCGCCAGGAGCTCGAGAACAGCGAGCGCCAGCTCGTCGCCTATGCCCAACAGCAAGGCATCATCAACACCGCCAGCGCGGCCGCGGGAAGCGGCGGCGCCGGCACGACATCCGACGCCAACTCGCCGACCGGCGACACGCTCGTCGCCCTGAACCGCGAACTGTCGGAGGCGACGGCGCGCCGGATCGCCGCCGAGCAGCGCTTCCGCCAGGGTCAGTCGACCGGCCCGACCGCCGAAGGGGTGGAGCGCACCTCCCAGCTGCGCAACCAGCTCGCGGTCCTGCGCGCCCAATATCAGGAGCAGCTCGCGATCTTCCAGCCGGACTATCCGGCGATGGTCCAGCTGCGCGCCCAGATCCAGGCGCTCGAGCAGGCGATCCAGAACGAGGCGGGCGCCGTCCGCACCGGCCGGGTCAACACCCTGCGCTCCGAATATCAGGCCGCGCTCGCCGAGGAGCGCGCGTTGCAGGCCCGCGTCGACCAGCTGCGCGGCGCGGTGCTCAACCTGCGCGGCCGCTCGATCCAGTACAACATCCTGCAGCGCGACGTGGACACCAACCGCGCGCTCTACGATGCCCTGCTGCAGCGCTACAAGGAGATCGGCGTCGCCGGCGGCATCGGTACCAGCCAAGCCTCGATCGTCGACCGCGCCGAAGTGCCCTCGGGGCCCTTCCGCCCGAACCTGATGATGAACGTGCTGATCGGTCTCGCGCTCGGCGCGATCACCGGCCTCGCGCTCGCGCTGCTGCTCGAGTTCATCAACGACACGATCAAGACCCCGGGCGACGTGCGCGAGAAGCTGCGCCTCGCTTTCCTCGGCGGCATTCCGGTCTCCAAGGGGAAGGCGGTGGACGAGCTGGGCGATGCCAGCACCGGCATAAGCGAAGCCTATTTCTCGGCGATGACGTCGCTCCAGTTCACCACCGAAAGCGGGGCGCCCAAGGTCCTGCTGGTGACCTCGACGCGGCCGTCCGAGGGCAAGTCGACGACATCCTGGGCGCTGGCCTCGTCCTTCGCCCGGCTCGGCCGCAAGGTGCTGTTGATCGACGCCGACATGCGCAAGCCGGCCTTCGTCACAGGCGGCGAGAAGTCGGACGGCCTCGCCAACCTGCTGACCAACCGCGACCCGCTCGCCGACCACGTCGTCAAGCCGGACGTCGAGGGCCTGTGGCTGCTGCCGTGCGGGCCGCTGCCGCCCAACCCGGCCGAACTGCTGTCGTCGCCGCGGCTCAAGGCGATCCTCGTTGAGGCGAGCGCGCAATATGACATGGTCATCGTCGACAGCCCGCCGATCCTCGGCCTCGCCGACACGCCGCTGCTGTCGTCGATCGCGAGCGGCACCTTGATGGTCATCGAGGCCGGCAAGACCCGCACCCGCGCCGCCACCGAAGCGCTCGGACGCCTGCGCCAGGCCGGCGCCAACGTCGTCGGTGCGGTGCTGACCCGCTACAAGCACGATCCGGCCGGCTACGGCTATTCCTACGAAGCCTATCGCTACAGCGCGGTCGAAGGTCGCGAACGCGAGATCCGGCTGATCGTGTCGAAGAATGGCTGATGCGGGACGGCGCGCCCGCGGCGCGCTGTGGTGGGCGAGGCTGCTGGTCCTGATCGTCGCCGCCATCGGCGTCGGCTGGGTGGCGGTGAACGTCACGGCGATGCGTGCCTTCCCGTTGCGGACCGGCATTCCGCAGCGCCTCGACGCGAACCATCCGGACATCGTGTTCCGTGAGGCGGCCGAGGCGCTGCTGAGCAACCGCGGGCGCCTTCCCGCGCAATTCTATCCTCGCATCGCCGAGGCCGCGAAGCGCGAGCCCTTGTCGGCCGAGCCCTACATGTTCTTCGCCATGCAGGCGCTAGAGCAGCAGGATCTCGCCCGTGCCGAGCGGCTGCTGACCGAGGCGCGCCGCCGCGACCCGCGCCTGCGCCTCGCCCGGCTCGCCCTGCTCGGAGTCTACCTTCAGACCAACCGCGTCGCCGAGGCGAGCGAGGAGATCGCGGTCATCGTCCGCCTCGTGCCGCGCGCCGAGCAGCTGCTGGTGCCCGAGCTGGCCCGGCTCGCCGCGGCGCCCGCCACCGCCGATGCGGTGGTCGCGGCGATCGGCGACGACCCCCTGATGGCGGCGGTCATCGTTCGCCTCGCCCAGCAGAATCTCGACCCGGAGCACCTCCTGCGGCTCGCCGCGCGGCAGCCGCGCGCGGCCGGCGCGGCGGCAACCGGCTGGCAGGCGACCGTTCTGGACATGATGGTTCGCCGCGGCGAGGTGCGGCGCGCGCACCGGATCTGGCAGCGGCTGGTCGGGATTTCCGGCACTCCGCCGCTCGTCTATGACGCGCGGTTCGAGGGCCGGCCGGGGCCGGTGCCGTTCAACTGGGCGTTGAGCGGATCCGGCGCCGGGGTCGCGGAGCCCGCCGCGGGCGGCGCTCTCGACGTCGAATATTATGGCCGCGCCTCGGCCCCGCTCGCCAGCCAGCTGCTGGCGCTGCAGCCCGGCCGCTACCGCCTCGCCATGCGCGCGGAGGGCAGCGCGACCGGTGAGGGCAGCCGAATCGAATGGAATGTCGCATGCAGCGGCAGCGGCGCCGTCCTCGCGGCCGAGCCGCTGCGCGACATCACCTACAATCCTCGCGACGTCGCGGTCGAGTTCACGGTGCCGGCGAGCGGCTGCGAAGGCCAATGGCTGCGGCTGCAGGGCGTCGCCGCCGAATTCCCGACCACCCAGGCGGTCAAGATCAGCGAACTGTCGCTCCAGCGCGCCGGAGGCGGCCAGTGACCCTGCGTCATTTCATTGTGCCGGCCTATCTTCTGCTGTGCATCCTGCTCGGCGGCGCCAGCGCGGCGGGCTTCCTGCCCAATCTGGTGCTCCAGCTGCTGGCCTTGCCGATCATCGTCGCCGCGCTGATGACGTCGCGGAGCAATATGTCGCGTGCGGCGCGGGCCCTGCTGTGGCTCACCGCGGCGATGATCGCCCTCGCGCTCATTCAGCTGATCCCATTGCCCCCGGGCCTGTGGCGCGGGCTGCCGGGCCGCGAGCGGGTCGCCGAGGGTTTCGAGCTTCTCGGCCAGCCGGTGCCTTGGCTGCCGCTGTCGCTGAGGCCGGAGCGCGCCCTGGCGGGCCTGCTGTGGCTGCTCCCGGCGTTCGCGGTGTTGCTCGGAATCCTTCGGCTCGGCGCCTATCGCGCGCCCTACCTCGCCTGGGCGCTGATCGCGGTGACGGTGGCGGCGGTGATGGTCAGCGCGATGCAGCTGACCGGGGGGGCTCAGAGCCCGTTTTATTTCTACTCGGTGACGAACTGGGGACAGGGCGTCGGATTCTTCGCCAACAGCAACCACATGGCGACCCTGCTGCTTTGCGTGATCCCATTCCTTGCAGCGCTTCACGCCGAAGCGCTCGGCAACGGCGCTCAATCGAGCTCGAAATCGATGCGGCGCTCGTCCGGGATCATCGTCATCATCGCCGGCGTCGGGATGATCATCCTCGTCGGCCTCGCCATCAACCAGTCGCTTGCCGGGCTCGGCCTGGCGGTGCCGGTGATCGGCGCCAGCATCCTGCTGGTCCGCTACCGCCGCAAGGCGCTGCCCGCCTGGGCGCCGGTGATCGGAACCGTCCTCACCATCGCAGCGGTGGCGGCGATCTTCGTCGCTCCGCTCGGCAGCGGCGCCTTCTCCGAAACCGCGCGGTCGAGCAGCGAATCCCGCGGCATGTCGGTCGCCATCACCGGCAACGCGGCGGTCGAGCATCTGCCGCTCGGCTCGGGCCTCGGCACCTTCGTCGACATCTACCGGACCCACGAAGACCATCGCGCGGTCGAGCCGCCCTATATGAACCACGCGCACAGCGACCTTGCCGAGATCGCGCTCGAGACCGGCGTGCCGGGGATCATCCTCGTCCTCCTCCTGCTCGCATGGTGGGGCCGCCGCGCCTGGACGATCTGGGGCGCCGGCCAAAAGCGGCCCGACCATTTCGCCCGCGCCGCGACCATCGCGGTCGCCGCGATCCTCGCCCACAGCCTCGTCGACTATCCGCTGCGCACCGCCGCCATCTCGGTGCTCTTTGCGATCTGCCTCGCCCTGATGGCCGAGCCGCGTCCCGTGGTGCGAGCCGCGGCGGATCGGCACGAAGAGGGCCTGCGCCACCTCAGCGCCTGAGCCTCGACGGGCAGAGGCCAGCCCACTAAGCAGGGCTGCGGCGGGACGAGCATGAACTGGACCGATTATTTCAAACACTTCCTGGTCCTGTTCTCGGGATCGGCGCTCGCCCAGGCGATAAACCTGCTGAGCTACCCGCTCCTCGCCCGGCTCTATTCGCCGGCGGAATACGGGCTCTTCGCGCTGTTCATCGCGATCTGCGCCATCCCCGCGGCGCTCGCCTGCGCGCGCTTCGACGTCATCATCCCGACCGTTCGCGGGGCATCCCGCTTCGCGGTGCTCTGGGTCTGTCTCACGGCGGCGCTGCTGACGGCGACGGTGACGACCGCGCTGGTCGGACTGTATTTCCTGGTCTGGAATAGCAGCCAGCCGGCCTATGTCGCGTTCCTGGCCGGCGGAGCGGTGTTCCTCGCCGGCTTCTGCTCGTCCTCGTCGATGCTGCTGATGAGGCACGACCGCTATGTCGCTTCCTCGCGCGCCGTCGTCGTCAGGACCGCCATAACCGTCGCTGCGCAGGTCGGACTCGCGGTCGCGGTCGGGGGCGCAGCGGGGCTGATCCTGGGTTATTGCATCGGCTTCCTGGCCCAGGCCGTCGCTCTCGCGCTTGCGGCGCGCGGTCTTGGCTGGCGGCGGCCGCGGGTACGGCAGATGAAGGCGATCTTCCAGCGCTACCGGAGGCAGATCGCGATAGATGTGCCCGGAACCGTGATCGGTGCGGGGTCCGCTCAGCTCCTGAGCGTCTTCCTGGTCGCACTGCACGGGCCGCGCGCGGCCGGCGTCTATGCGATGGCAAGCCGAATCACGATCGTCCCGATGGAATTGTTCAGCACCTCGCTGTCGCAGGTCTTCTTCCAGAAGGCGGCGCGCGCCCAGGAGGCGACCGGCTCCTTCTGGGGTCAGATGAAGCTCAACCTCGCCCTGATGGCGGTCGTGACCGGCGCCGTGGTCGTCGCGATCTGGCTGTTCGCGCGCGCCGTCGTCGACATCTATCTGGGGGCGGAATGGGCGCTCGTCGGAGACGTGCTGATCATTCTTGCGCCCATGCTCGCGCTTCGCAGCATCGCGGTGTCGGTGGCGACGGCGGTGTTCATCATCAAGCGGCCGGCCTGGCTGTTCATGCACAACCTTGCGGCTGCGCTGGCGCAAGGCGCCGCCTTTGCGTTCGCCTTGTGGGGCGGCCTCGACATGCGCTCGTTCCTGATGGTCGCGGCGACCCTGATGGCGATCGAGTCCGCCTCGTTCATCCTCATCCTCGTCGTGGCTGCGCGCCGCCGGCATCTCGGGCGCGCCGCGCCCGTCGACCCCGCCGATCGTGCCGCGGCCTTGGCGACTGCTCCCGATGCAGGTTAGGTTGTGATCAGGTCCCGCTCGTGAGGCAGATGTTGTCGAAATTCGCCGCCCGCCTCTGCTTCTTCCTCTACCTCTGCATCATGAGGAAGGAGCTCCCGATCTATGTGCGGATCAGGAGGCGCCTGTTGAATGTCATGCTGGGGCGGAAGCATGTCGGCCTGCTGGTGTTCCCGGACGTCCATCTCGGCGACTGGCGGCACCTCAAGATCGGCGATCACGTCAGCATCAACCGCGGCTGCAACTTCTCCTGCCTGGGCGGCATCGAGATCGGGGACTATGTGTCCATCGCGCACGGCACCTCGCTCATCAGCACCGAACATGAATATCGCGACCCCAGCCTGCCGATCAAAGCGCAGCCGGTTTCGCTTCATCCGATCGCGGTCGGGTCCAATGTTTGGATCGGAGCCCAGGTCTGCATCCTGGGCGGCGTGAAGATCGCCGAGGGCAGCATCGTCGCCGCCGGCGCGGTCGTGACCAAGTCGGTTACCGAGCCCAACTCGATCGTCGGAGGCATCCCGGCGCGATTCATCAAGTCCCGGTTCGGGGATTGATGGCATGGCGGAAGCAGTGAACGTCTCCCCAACGGGGGTTGAGCAACGTGACGACGGCGCGGCGAAGAAGCTGCTCGTCATCGACACCACCTACACGATGGAGGCGATCAAGGTCCGCGGGATCGAGGATTCCGTCACCTGCCGCGACCTTGACGGGTTCTTCAGCCATGTTTGGAGCGTCCACCCGGTCGCCACGCTCACGACGTCGAATGAGTGGACGGCGCCCGTCGGCAAGCCGGTCCACTACAGGCTGAATGACCGCCATACCTTCGTCGAGGGCAAAGTCGGGCGCTTCGCGAAGCTCCGCCGCCTGTTCGTACCCAACTTCCTGCTGGCCCAGATCGGGTTGATGTGGTGGCTCCTGCGGTTGATCCGGCGGGAACGGGTCGCGGTGATCCGCGCGGGGGACCCGCTCTACACGGGTCTCGTCTCATGGGCCCTCGCGAGGCTGACCGGCATCCCCTTCGTGGTGCGCGTCGGCGGCAATCACGACAAATTCTACGAGGAGACCGGCCAGGCGATGATGCCGCGGCTGTTCAGGCGGCGATCGGTCGAGAAGCGGGTCGAGCGGTTCGTGTTCCGCCGTGCCGACCTCGCTGCCGGGGCCAACCAGGACAATCTCAATTTTGCCCTGGCCAATGGCGCGGTGCCCGATCGCGCCACGGTGTTTCGCTACGGCAACCTCATCGACCGCCGCCATTTCGTCGAGCCGGAGAGGCGCGACGGCGGCGCCGACGCCTGCGCCCGGCTCGGTGTCGAGCCGGGAGGTTTCCTGCTCTACATCGGGCGGCTCGAGCCGGTGAAGCGGCCGCAGGACGTGGTTCGAGTCCTCGGCCACCTCCATGGCCAAGGCCACAAGCTCAAGGCGCTGTTCCTCGGCGACGGGACGATGAAAGGCGAGATGGCCGCGCTGGGCGAGGAGCTCGGCGTCGGTGCCGACATGATCTTCGCCGGCAGCGTCGACCAGGGCATCCTCGCCCAACTGATCCCGCAATGCGCCGCGGTCGTGTCGCCGCATACCGGCCGAGCGCTGTCGGAGGCGGCCCTCGGCGGCGCTCCGATCGCGGCCTATGACATCGACTGGCAGGGCGAGCTGATCAAAAGCCAGGTGACCGGGGAGCTGGTGCCCTATGGTGACGCGCCGGCACTCGCCGAGGCGACCGCGCGCTTCGTCTCCGACAAGGCCTATGCGGAGCGTATGGGGGAAGCGGCCCGCGCCGCCGCTCTCGAGATGCTCGATCCGGACATGCTCGATGAGCATGAGCGGTCGATGTATCGGAAGCTGCTCGCGAAGAGCCGGTAGCGGCAGCGCGCCGGCGATCAGGCTGTCTTGGCGGTCGCCAGCTCGCTTGGGTCGATCAGCGCCGGATTGTAGGCGTTGATCTGGTCGGTGACCTCGGCCAGCTGGCTTTCGCGCGGGACGATCACGAAACCGTTTTCCTCGACGAACTGGCGGACGATCTCCTTGGTCTTGAAGAAGTCGTTGCCGGTCCTCGCGAACTTGAAGTCGTGGCAGCTGATGCACATCACCGCGATCTTCCCGAGCGCCTTGCCGAAGCCCTGGATCGCCAGGCGCTCAGCGCCCTCGATGTTCATCTTCAGGAAGTCGATCCGCTCGATCCCTTCGGACTCGCACAGCGCCTCGAGCGTGGTGGCCTCGACCGACACGCCCTTGCCCTGCTCGACGAGCGCGTTGCCGAGCAGCTCGTCCATATTGTCCTCGATGTAGACCGTCTCCTTCTTGTCCGAGAGGGCGAGGTTGAGGACCTTCGTCGACCTGCGGCCGCCCAGGGCCACGGACCTCTCAAGGTAGCGGCAGATGCCCGGGTGGGCCTCGATCGCGATGACCCGCCCGTTGGGCTCGACCCGCTTGGAATAATAGAGGCTTTCGGCGCCGAGGCCGGCGCCCACATCGACGATGGTATGGCCCGGCTTGGGCTCGTAGAGGAAGCCCCAGAGGAAGCGGTTTCGCGCCTCGCCGATGTCGTATGAGCGCATGCGCGGCTGCGGCTCGACGACCAGCCCTTCGTCGAAGCGGTGGATCCAGCCATTATCGTAGCGGATGCTCCGGACCCCGTCGGGCAGGGGGCGCGCCGCGAGCGGCAGCAAGCCCGAAACCAGCCAGCGGGTGCCGCGGCGGTCGAGAAGCAGGGTCACCCGCCTTGCCATATTCCAGACTGAACTCACGATTGCCCCGCTTTGCTTGTCCCGGCCCGGTTACTTGCGTGCCAGATCGCTGACAAGGCGCAACAATTAGCCTCGCTTGGCGGGCGGCTGCGGCCTAGCCGGAGGAGAAAGGCAGCCGCGTGTCGTGGGCATCGTTGGGAAGCGGCCGGATCGTATCCTGGCGGCCCGGGAATGCGCCCCGGAACCGCTCGTTGCGGACGGTGCAATTCTCCCGATTGAACAGGCGCACGAAATATTCGCCCGGAACGGCGAGATCGGTGCGGTACTCGTTCCCCTCCAGGTCGGTGTGGTGGAAGTTCGGCTCGAAGTCGAAGGCGCGGCTGTGGTCCTTGCGCGCCGCCGGGATGAACATGCGGTTGTTGCGGAAGACATGGCGCCGCCCTTCCCCGGGATTGCCGGCGAAGAAGACGAAATGGCCGCTCTCGGCGGTCGTGTGGGTGCCGATGATCTCGCAATCCTCGACCTCGCCGACGCCGCCCGGGTGGGCGAGGAGCATGCCGTGGATGTGGCTGGTGCGAATGGTCATGCCCTCGAGGCGGACCCGGCTTCCCGGCGATTGCCAGGTCAGCCAGATGCAGCCGCGGCCGGCATCGTGAACGCCGCCGCGGACCAGCATGCCCTCGCCCGGCCAAGACAGGATCATGTGGTTGGGATCGTTGTTGGCGTTGCGGCTGTTGCAGTCGATGAAGCGGCAATAGCCCTGATAGTTACCGGGATAGGCGGCGAGGATCGCGCTCCTGTTGTCGTTGAACGTGCAGCGCAGGAATTCGAGATTGCCCGTCTTCACGTCGATATTCTGGCCCGGCCGCGAGCGGTCCGGCTCGACATCGACCCCGAAGCCGGGCGGGTGGCCGCGATAATTGGGAGCGGGAAAGCCGTTGCCGCTGAACTCGCAATCGACCGCCGAGAGGCCGAGCACCTGGAGCGCGGCGAGGCCGCCGCGGCCGTTGTTGCGGCACTTAACGTTTTCCAGGCGAACGTTGCGGCAGGCGCGGCCGGGCAGGCGGCCCGAGGTGATATAGTCGTCGCTGAGCAGGATCGCGTCGACCTGGCTGTGGTGGAGGTCGAGGTCCTTGAGGAGAACGTCGCTGCAGCCGTTCAGCGAGACGAGATGGGCATAGCCTTCGGGGACGCTGAGCTCGCGGGTCATGTCGCGGATGCCGCCGTCTATCTCCAGACCTTCGATGACGATGTTGCGGCCGAGCCGGATCTCGAAGGGCATGAAGGTGGAATCGTGGACGTGGGTCCGGTGGGTCCGTCCGTTGAGGCGGATCACGGCGCCGTAGCCGGAGATGCGCAGGCCATCGACGCCGACATATTCGGCATTCTGGACCTCGCGCGGATCGCGGTTCGCCTGCGGTACGCGGCGGCGCTGGGCGACATGATAGATGCCGCGCGGAAACACGAAATGGCCGCCGCCCGCCTGGGTCGCGTAGGCGGCGAGGCGGTGGAAGGCCTCGTAATTGTCGGTGCGCCCGTCGGGCACGAAGCCGAACCGCTCGACGACGTCGATCGCCGGCTGGCTCGGTTGGGCGAGGGCGGCCGATCGGGAGAGCGCGGCGAGAGCCGGAATCGCGGCGGCCCCGGTCACGAAGGTCCTTCTGTCCATGACCGCCATCCTTCCGAGAAATGCCTGTCCGCGTCTAGACTTAGCCGGGGCCGACAAGCACTATGGACCGGTCGAGGAGACGCGGCTAACGGACATTGAAGTGCGCGGCGGCCTTTGAGGTTCCGGCCGCTCGAGCAGAGGCGGTTGTCCATGTTGTCGCGCGTACGTTCGATCCTCAGGCGGCGTCGGATCGGAGAGCTCGCCGTGATGGCGTTGGACCGGGTGGTGAGGCCGTTCGGATTCGGCCTGATCAGCTTCACCCGCTATGCGGTCGTGCCCGCGCCGGAGAAGGAGGGCGCTTCGGCGAGCCGGTTCGACAAGATCGCGGACGACAATCTCTGGGGCTCGGCCGAAAGCCTCAGCGGCAGGGGCTCGGAGATCCGCCAGTCCGCCCCGTATCGCGAGCGCCTGATCCGGCTGATCGAGAAACGCAAATTCGAATCGATGTTCGACGCGCCATGCGGTGACCTCAACTGGATGCGCCTGGTGCTCGAGCAATGCCCGATCAAATATGTCGGCGGGGACATCTCGACGACCGTGGTGGAGCTCAACCGGCAGCGCTACCCGCACCTCGAATTCACCCAGTTCGACATCACTCGCGACACATTTCCCGCCGTCGACGTCTGGCACTGCCGCGACTGCCTGTTTCACCTGTCGAATGACGATATTCTGCTGGCGCTTCGGAATTTCGCGTCGTCCGGCATCCCGTTCGCGCTCATCACCAATCATTGCGGGATGATCCGCAACGTGGACATCGAGACGGGCGGCTGGCGCTATCTCGACCTGATGCGGGCGCCGTTCAACCTGCCGCCGCCGCTCGAGCGTCTCTCGGACTATCGCTTCGGGGACCTTCCCCAGATGGTCGGCTTGTGGTCGCGCGCGCAGATCGAACAGGCGATCGCATCCGCGCAGGTCGCTGTCGGCAATGCCTGAAACGCCGAACAAGCCGAACCTGCTGGTCCTCGACGCGGCCTACACGTTCGAGATGATCCGCGACCGCGGGCTGGACGAATATGTTACCTGCCGCGATCTCGACGGCTTTTTCGGCCATGTGTGGAGCGTCCATCCGTTCGCGACCCTGCTCCCTTCGGAGCGGTCGGTGGCAGCCTTTGGCAAGCCGGAGATCTACGAGGTCTCCGACCGCCACACGGTCATCGAGGGGAAGGCGGGGCGCTTCACAGGTCTCCGCTATTTTTTCCCGCTCAACTTCGCCCTGTCCCAGATCGGGCTGTTCCTGTCCCTGAGGCGCCTTATCCGCCGGAGCGACATCCGAGTCATCCGCGCCGTCGATCCTCTCTATCTCGGCCTGTTCGCCTGGGCGCTGGCGCGGCTCTCACGCCTGCCGCTGCTGGTCTTCATCAACGGCAACAACGAGAAGGTCCGGCAGAGCACGGGACAGCCGATCTATCCGCGGCTGCTCCGCCGCGCGAAGGTCGAGCGCGCCGTCGAGCGCTTCGTGCTGCGCCGCGCCGACCTTGTCGCCGCGCTCAACCAGGACAATGCCGACTTCGCGATCAAGTCCGGCGCCGACCCCGACCGCACCGTCCTGTTCCCGCTCGGCAATCTGCTGGCGCGAGAGCATTTCGCCGATCCGGCGCAACGCGGCCGCGACGATGCGCTGTTCGACCGTCTCGGTCTCGAACCCGGGCGCTATCTGCTCTGCGTTGGGCGTCTCGAGCCGGTGAAGCGGCCGCAGGACGTGATTGCGGTCCTCGCCCGCGCGGTGGGCGCCGGCCACGATCTCAAGCTGTTCCTGGCCGGGGACGGGCGGATGCGCGAGGAGCTGCAGGCCCTTGCGCGTGAAATGGGGGTCGGCGATCGCCTGACCATCGGCGGCAATCAGGACCAGGCGAGCCTGGCGCAGCTCAATGCCCACGCCGCGTGCGTCGTCTCGCCGATCACCGGCCGGGCGCTGGCGGAATCCGCGCTCGCCGCCGCCCCGGTCGCGGCCTACGACATCGACTGGCAGGGCGACATCATCAGGACCGGCGAGACCGGGGAACTGGTGCCGTTCCAGGATGACGAGGCGCTTGCCGCCGCGACCATTCGCCTGCTGGAAAATCCGGGCGAGGCGGCACGGATGGGCCAAAAGCTGCGCGAGCGGGCGCTTTCAATGTTCGACCTGGAGCAGATCATCCAGCGCGAGCGGGACGCCTATACCAGGCTGATGGCCAATTAGGCCGGATCGGCCGCGTCAGGACGAGCCTTGCAGGATATCCTGGAGAACCCGGTCGCAAACCTCCATAGCGGCGACGCCCTCGACCAAACCGGGGACCCCCTCTTCGGGCCCGTCATGGCAGGCATCGAGGAAAGCCATCAATTCGAGCTGAAGGGCCTCGCGCGGCTGCACCTCGACGCGTTCCTGGACGGCAGCGATCCGGTAGGATTCGCCGGGCCGCTGATCGAGCCCGGAATGGCGGCTGACCATGATCTCCTTGGCGAGCAGGTCGCAGTCGACGAACATGTCCTTGCAAGTCGCCTGGATGCTCCGCATCCTCTTGTCGGTGATCCGGCTCGCTTGGATGCGTGAGAAGCGGCCGTTGCGGTGGGTCAGCAGCGCCGCGGCATAATCGATCATCGGCCCTTCCGCCACGCCATGGGCGGACACGTCGACGGCGGGGCCGTTGAGGTGAAGGGCGAGATCGATGTCGTGAATCATGAGGTCGGTCACTACGTCCACGTCGGTGATGCGCGCGGAAATCTTGTTCGTCCGCGTGAAGTCGACGCTCACCACCTGCTCGGAAGCATCGAGCATGTTCTTCATCTGGCGAACGGCCGGATTGAACCGCTCGATGAAGCCGACCTGGACGTGGAGGCCCGCCTGGGCCGCGAACTCCGCCACCGCGATCGATGTCGACAACCGGTCGGTGACCGGCTTCTCGACGAAGATGTGCCGCACCTTGTCCGCGGCCTCGCGGATGTAGGCCTCGTGAGTGGTTGTCGGAGTGGCGATCACGACCGCGTCCACGCCAGCCAGGGCGGCGTCGAGGTCGGCAACCGGCGCGATGCCTGCGGCTTCGCTCAGCCCGCGCGCCACATCCTGATCGACATCGAATGCGAAGCGAAGGTCCGCCGCGGCCAGCAGCGAGAGGACCCGCACATGATTCTGCCCCATCCGCCCGAGGCCGATCACCCCGATCCTCACCGGATCCCGCGCTTTCCAGCTCATGACGGGTCGCCCACGCGTTCGCCCGTCTCGTTCACCGTGCCGACACGGCGGGCGGGATTGCCCATGACGAGAGCATAAGGCGCGACATCGCGGGTCACCACGGCGCCTGCGGCGACCATCGCATATTCGCCGATCGTCACCCCGCAGACGATGGTCGCGTTGGCGCCGATGCTCGCGCCGGCGCACACCCGGGTCGGGGTCACCCGCCAGTCCGGATTGTGCGCGCGCGGTACCTTGTCGTTGGTGAAGCAGGCATTGGGGCCGACGAAGACGTCATCCTCGATCGTGACGCCATGGTAGATCGACACGGAATTCTGGATCTTGCAGCGCGCGCCGACGCTCACGCCATGATCGATATAGACGTCCTTGGAGATGACGCAGCCCGGCCCGATGACGGCATTCTCGCGAACCTGGACGTTGATCCAGATTTTCGAATCCTCGCCGATGGAGGCGGCGGGATCGACCGCGGCCGTGGAATGGATGAACGGCGCCATCAGAGCTCCCCGCCCTTCATCGCATCGACGATCGATCGGATTTGCGAATCCTCCAGATAGGGATGCATCGGCACGCTGAACACGCGCTCCGACATGTCCTCGGACACCGGGAAGTCGCCGCGGGCATAGCCGAGATAGGCGAAGGCCTCCTGCTCGTGCAGCGATTTGGCATAATAGATTGCGGTTGGCACCGACCGCTCGGCGAGCCGGCTCATGAACAGCTCACGCGATGCGCTGTCGGCGGCGATGAGCGTATATTGCGCCCATGCGCTTCGGTGCGTTTCCGGCACCGTCGGAACGACGAGGGGCAGACCGCTGTCGGCGATCGTCGTCGAATAGCTGCGCGCGACCCTCTGCCGCTCACCCATCTCGTCGTCGAAGATCGCCAGCTTGGTGAGCAGGACCGCGGCCTGCATCGCGTCGAGCCGGCCGGTGATGCCGAGCCGGATATTCTCGTACTTGTCGCTGCCCTGGCCGTGCACCCGGATCGAGCGAAGGACGGCGTCGAGATCCGCATCGTCGACGAAGACGGCGCCGCCGTCGCCGTAGCAGCCGAGCGGCTTGGCCGGGAAGAAGGAGGTGCAACCGATGTCGGCCATCGATCCGGCGCGGCGATTGTCGGCCGACGCTCCGAAGCTCTGCGCGGCGTCCTGGATCACGAACAGGCCGTGCTTCGCCGCGATGCCGTTGATCGCCGGATAATCGGCGGTCAGCCCGAACAGGTCGACCGCGATGACCGCCTTTGGCCGAAGCGCTTCAAGCGCCTCGTGATCGAGGCCCGGTAGGGGATGGATCGACCGGTCGGCGGCGTTCAGCGCCTTGATCGCTCGGTCCAGCGCCCGCGGGTCCATGTTGAAGCTGTCGGGTTCGATGTCGACGAAGACCGGCGTCGCTCCGACCGTCGCGATGGCCTCGGCGGTCGCCATGAAGGTGAAGGGGACGGTGAACACCGCGTCGCCCGGGCCGACGCCTTTGGCCATCAGCGCCATGACGAGCGCGTCGGTGCCCGATGCGCACGACACGCAATGCCGGGTCCCGGCATATTGGGCCAGCCGCTCCTCGAGCTCGGCGACCACCGGCCCCAGGATGAACTGCCCGCTCCGCATCACCGAGCAGACGGCCTGCTCGACGTCGTCCTGGATTCGGGCAAATTGCGTTTTAAGGTCGATAAACGCGGTCATTGCTCGCTTTCTGTCAAGGACTTGAGGCGCTCCATTACTCATGTCGATTAGGCTTGGAAAGCGGCTCAGTGGAGCTTTGCAAGCGTCATAACGAAGGGCCAATCCGAGGCCGTGGCGCCGGCCCGGAAATGCCGTTACGACCGCTTCGGCGGCCTGTGGCCAGCATGAGGAAGCATTTAGGGGCGATGAGAGCAGGGATGGGCGGCGATCGGTCCAGGTGGCCGCGATGATCCGAGCGCTCGCCGCCCAATCCGTCATCTATGCCGGCACGACCATCGTGCAACGCGGCGCGCAGATGGTCACCCTGCTGGTCTTGCCGCTGTTCCTGACGCCGACCGATTACGGCGCGGTCCAGATGATCGCGACCGTGGCGATCCTCGTGAACTGGGTCGGATTCCTGGAAATCTCCCAGGCGATGGCCCGATATAGCGGCGGCGGCGCGCCCTCCGAGGCGCATCGGACCTACAGCAACACGGCCTGGTGGTTCTCCGTGATCATGGCCCTGCTGCTGCTGGTGATCGGCTTCGCGGGCCAGTATCCGCTCGCCCGGCTCATCTTCGGCGCCGCCTCCTATCCGGACGTCTACCGCCTCGGCGTGATCCTGATGGTGACCTTGCCGCTGTTCTACTTTCTCCAGCATCAGCTGCGCTTCGACTTCGATCCCAAGGGCTATGCGCTGGTCAGCATCGTCTTCGCGGCGGTGACGATGGCCGTTTCGCTCGGCCTCGCGACGGTGGTCGAGCCGGCCGTCAACGGGGTGATGCTGGGTCAGGTGATCGGCGCCGCCTGTGCCGTTCTCGTCGCAGTCCTTCGCCGCCGCGGCCTGTTTCGATTCACCTTCGACACCGCCAAGTTCCGGGAGATGGCGGCCTTCTCGCTGCCGCTGGTGCCGGCGCAGTTGGCACTGTTCGCGACGCTCTATGCGAGCCGGCTGATCGTCAACGACGTCGCGACCCTGCATGAAGTCGGCTTGTTCACCTTCGCCAGCCAGATCGCCGCGATCACCTCGCTGGCGACGCTCGGAATCAATGCGGCGCTGGCGCCTCTGATCATGGCGCATCACGAGGAGCCGTCGACGCCGCCGATGCTGGCTCGGCTGTTCGAGGGTTTCACTGCCGTCGCAATCATGCTGTGCCTGCTGCTCGGCCTGTTCGCGCCCCAACTCATCGTCCTGATCGGCAATCCGGACTATTTCGGCGCCGGGTCGCTGGTGATGATCCTCGCGCCCGCCGCGATGCTCAGCCAGATGTACATCTTCTCGCCGGGCTTCTTCCTGGCGAAGAAGACGAGCCACCAGATGGCCGTGTCGATCATCAGCGCCGTGATCGGCATCGCCGCCAATTATCTGCTGGTGATCCGCTTCGGAATCTTCGGCGCCGCGATCGGGAGCCTGATCGGGGCGGGCGTCTTCCTGGCCCTGTGGATCGCGCTTACCCAGCGCCTTTACCGGGTGCCGATCCGATGGGGCCGGGTTTCGCTCGTGGCAGCGGTCGGAGTCGTCCTCGCCTTCGCCGGACTGGGCGGCGCGCCGGTATCCGGCCTTGTCGCGGAGAGCCTCTACAAGCTGGCGCTGATCGGGGCCGTGGGTGTGATCGCAGTGGCGGCCGGGCTTTTGCCGGGACCGCGCATGCTGGTGCGTCTCGCCTCGACTGAGCTCACTCGCCTGCGTGGACGCGGACTTGAGGGAAGCGGATGACGATTCTCGTATCGCTTGCGCCGCACGGTCGGCGCTGTCACTGATCGCGCGAACGGGCCTGCGCGGCCGGCGAGGGACGGAACAAGCTAGATCATGCGCTTAGGGAAAGAGGCAGCGCGATGACCGCCGCCGCTGAAGGGAATATCGACAAGGCCACCGTCGAAGGGTTCGGCGAGGAGTGGAACGCCTTCGACCAGATGGCGATGACGGCCGACGAGCATGAGCGGATGGCCTCCGACTATTTCTCGGTGTTCCCGTTCGACAAGCTGCCGGCCAATGCGGAGGGGTTCGACCTCGGCTGCGGTTCGGGCCGCTGGGCGGCCTGGGTGCTTCCGAAGGTGGGCCTGCTCCACTGCATCGACCCGGCCAAGGCGGCGCTTGACGTCGCTCGGCGGCGCATGGGCGACGATCCCCGCGCGCGCTTCCACAACGAGGGCGTGGACACGATCCCGCTCGCCGAGGAGAGCCAGGATTTCGGCTATTCGCTGGGCGTGCTCCACCATATTCCGGACACGGTGGCGGGGCTGAAGCAATGCGTGAAGCGGCTGAAGCCCGGCGCTCCGTTCCTGGTCTATCTCTATTATCGCTTCGACAACCGGCCGGCCTGGTTCCGCGGGGTGTGGCGCGCGTCCGACCTGCTTCGTCGCGGCATCTGCCGGCTGCCCTTCCCGGTGCGCAAGGGCGTCACCAACGTGCTGGCGGGGGCGGTCTACTGGCCGCTGGCGCGAACCGCGGCGCTCGGCGAGAAGATGGGCGCGCGGGTGTCGGTGATCCCGCTCAGCCATTATCGCGACAAGAGCTTCTACACGATGCGGACCGACGCGCTCGACCGCTTCGGGACGCGGCTGGAGCATCGCTATACCCGCGCCGAGATCGAGCGGATGATGCTCGACGCCGGCCTCACCGACATCCGCTTCCGCGAGGCTGAGCCCTTCTGGGTCGCCTGCGGCATTCGCGCCTGAACCCTTACGGATCCTCCATGACCGTCAAATTCCTCGACCTCGGCCAGCAATATCGCGCGATCAAAGAAGAGGTCGACGCGGCGGTGATCGCGACGCTGGAGAGCAGCATCTTCGTGCTCGGCCCGGAGGTTGACGCGTTCGAACGCGAGTTCGTCGCCAAGCACGACGTCGCGCACGGGATCGCGATGCACAGCGGCACCGCGGCGCTCCACCTCGCCATGCTCGCGCTCGGCGTCGGGCCCGGCGACGAGGTGATCGTGCCGGCGATGACCTTCACCGCGACCGCGGCGGCGGTCTGCTATTGCGGCGCGACGCCGGTCTTTGCCGACGTCGATCCCAAGTCGCACACGCTCGATCCCGCCTCGTTCGAGGCGCGGATCACGCCGAAGACCAAGGCGGTCATCCCGGTCCACCTCTACGGCCAGCCGGCCGATCTCGACCCGATCGTGGCGATCGCCGACAGGCATGGCATCGCGGTCATCGAGGACGCGGCGCAGGCCCACCTCGCGCGCTATAACGGCCGCCCGGTCGGCGGAATCGGCCGGATCAGCTGCTTCAGCTTCTATCCCGGCAAGAATCTCGGCGCCTATGGCGAGGGCGGCCTGGCCGCGACCGACGATGCCGAGCTCGCCCACAAGATGCGGCTGCTCCGCGACTGGGGCCAGGCGCGCAAATATGACCATGAGATGCTCGCCTACAATTACCGGATGGACTCCATCCAGGGGGCGATCCTGCGGGTAAAGCTTCGCCATCTTGAGGGGTGGACCGAGGCGCGGCGGCAGCGGGCTTCGCTCTACCAGTCACTGCTCCAGGCGGAAGGCGCCGAGGTCGCGCAGGAAATGCCGGGGCGGCGCCACGTCTATCACATCTTCAGCATCTTCTACCCCGAGCGCGACCGGCTGCGCCAGCATCTCGCCGACCAAGGGATCGAGACCAGCCTCCATTATCCGGTGCCGCTCCACCTGCAGAAGCCCTACGCCCATCTCGGCTATCGGGAGGGCGAGTTTCCCGCGAGCGAGCGGGTCGGCAAGGAGCAACTGTCGCTTCCGCTCTATCCGGAGCTCGGCGAGGCGGAGATCGAGCGCGTCGCCGCGGCGGTGCGCGCCTTCAGTTAAGGGTGTCACCGCCTTGCTCTAGCCCCTCCCCTTCAGGGGAGGGGTTGGGGTGGGGAGTGCGGGGAAGGCAGCTGCGCTGCCTGCGAGCGCTGGGCGCTCGCCCCACCCCTTGATCCCCTCCCCTGAAGGGGAGGGGCTGGTTGTGCGTTACGCCGCGACCGGCTGCGGGGCCGGTGCGGCGCCGGATCGGGAGAGCACGCGTCCGAACCCCAGTGGCGGGAAACGATCGTGGGAGGCCGCTGCGA
>NZ_JAANPA010000020.1 GCF_011320075.1 Sphingosinicella sp. YJ22
AAGGCGTCGGCCGCGGTGCGCGCGCGCGCGCCTGCCGCGGCGGTGCGGGCGGAGGCGATCCGGCCCGCCAGGCCACCGCGCTCGGTGGTGGCGCGGCCGCTGACCCGCGTGATAAGCGCGCGGGTCTCGCTCTCGCTGGCGCGCAGCATGTTGCGGCCGACCCCTTCGTCCAGCACCGCCTTGGCTTCGCCGGCAAGATTGGCCTGGTCGAAGGCATTGGCCGCGGCGAGATAATCGCGCTCGCCGGCCAGCGCGCCGGTGGCGTGCAGCAGGCGCCAGATGTCGATGCGTGCCGCCGCATCGGGCTGCGCGACGTCGCGATAGCTGAGCAGCGCGTCGCGCCAATTGGTCACGCTCGGATAGGCCGTGACCAGCCGCCGCGCGAGATCGGCGGTGGCTTCCCGGCGCTCGCCCTGAAGCGCCAGCGCCAGCGCCAGCTTGTAGCGGCTCTCCGGAACGCGCCGGCCGGCGGCATCGCTCGCGGCGAGAGAGCGCTGGAACAGGGTCAGGGCCTGCGCCGAATTGTTGCGCACGCGGCTGAGCTGGCCGAGCAATGCCAGCGTGTCCGGGTCGTTGGGCTGGAGCTGGGCGAGGCGGTTCAGCGCGCCCTCGGCCCGCTCGAATTCGCGCTGGTCGTTGTAGATCTGGGCCTGGAGCTGGAGCAAAGCCGCGACCTCGGCGGGCTGGGCGGCGCCGCTCGCCAGGATGCGCTCGATGCCGCGCAGCTGCTGCTCGGCATTGACCGTGGCGCGGCCGAGATCGAGCTCGAAGCGGCCGGTGGCGTAGCGGGCATTCGGGCTCTGCGCGGCGGCGAGCGCCGCCGGCAGCGCAGCTGCCGCCGCGGCCCAGTTGCGCATCATCAATGCCTGGCTCACCGGCGCCAATGCCGTACGCTCCTCGCGGGTGAATGTGAGGGCGGCCTGAGGCGCCGCAACGCCCGGCTGCGCGACGGCGGGAGAAGTCGCTGCCACCGCGGCCGCCAAAATGCCCGCGGTCGCCGCGCTGATGCCAAGCTTCATGTGACCCTATCTCCCTCGAACGCCGCAGCTTGGCGTCTTTCGCTTGTCCTTAAAGCAAAAAGGGGAGGCGCGCCGCAAGGCGCACCTCCCCGGATGTCGACTTTACGTGCAGCGCTCAGGCCGGGCGGCTGGCCAGCCAGGCGAGCCACAGCGACGCCAGCTCGGCGCGCGGACCGGTGACGGCCCGCAACGCGGCCTCGGCCTCGGCGCGCTGGCCGGCGAGCGCCAGCGTGGCGCCGAGGCGGGTGTTGACCAAATTGGCATCCTCGCCGCCCCTGCTCAGAGCGAGCCGGTACATCTCCGCCGCCTCGGCGTAGCGCTCGTAGCCGAACAGCGCGTCACCGGCGATTCGTGCCGGCTGGCCGTTGCCGGCGCCGCGCGCCTGCGTCATCTGGCTGGCGAGGCCGGCCCGATCCTCGGCGATCCGCCGGTTGGCAACGCTAAGCAGGCGGCTGACACTGCTGTCGTTCGCCTGGAGCGCACCGGCGGCGACGCCGGCATCGATGACCGCCTTGGTCTCGCCGGGCAGGCCCGCCTGATCGAGGGTGACGGCGAAGGGCAGGTAGTCCGACGCCCGCACCGCATTGGTCACCCGCGCGAGGCGATAGGTGTCGAGCAACATGCCCGCGTCGTTGCCGCTGCCTTCGCGGATGACGTCGAGGGCGACCTGCCAATTGGCCGACGTCGGATAGGCGGCGAGGAGGCGACGAAGCGCCTCGAGCGCCTGCGGCCGCTGGTTGGCGGCGTAGGGAACCCGCCACGCCCGCTGGTAGAGGTCCTCGGGAGCCCGCTGGCCGGCAGCCTCGGCGGTACGGATCTGCGCCAGCACCGGCTCGAGCGCGCCGGCGGTATTGCCCATGCGGCCGCGGACCAGAGCGAGATTGTTGACGAGCCGGGCATCGTTCGGATTGGCCTGCAGCAGCTGCGCATAAATGCGTTCGGCCGTGGCGAAATCGTTCGCGCGGAATGCCTGCTCGGCGCGGCGATTCTGGAGGTTGTTCTGCACCCCGCGCAGCGTCCCAGCGAGCTCCTGCGGGGTCGAGGGATTGCCGAGAAGCGCCGTGATCGCGCGCTCCTGCGCAGCCGTGTCGTTGGTGCCGACGGCGACGTCGAGCTGCACCCGGGCCACGAGGTATTTGCCATCGTTGCTGCGGGCGGCCGCCTCGGCGGCGGGGAGAAGCGCCTGCACGGCGGCCCAGTCCGGCGTCTGTCCCTGGTCGCGCGCCGTGGTTGCCGCGGCATTCGCCTGGACGAGGGGATTGAGCGCGGTCTGCTCGGCGCGGGACAGGTTCAGCCGCTGCTGCTGTTGCTGCTGCTGCTGCTGCTGGCCCTGAGCCGGTTGCGCCTGTTGATTCTGCTGCGCCAGTACGGGCACCGCGACGAAAGTCGAACCGCCGAGAATCGTTGCCGCGGCGAGCGCGACCTTGGAAACCTTCATGTGAGCTGCCTCCTTTGACCGCTTGCACGGGTGCGCTTCGTCAGCGCCGCCCGGAATCGCCGCGGCTCTTAACTTCAATCGGACTGGCTTGCTAGCGGCGAGCCGCTGAACCGGGGTTTAACCTTTGGCGAGGGCGGGGTTAAGGTTGGCCGCCGACGAAAGGGAGCGCGTCATGGCCATTCACGATCTCACCCTGTGCCGATCCTTGCTGTTCCTGCCCGCGTCCAATCCGCGCGCGATCGAGAAAGCGCGGCAGCTGGAAGCCGACATGATCGTCCTCGACCTCGAGGATGCGGTTCCGGAGGACCAGAAGGATTCGGCGCGCGTTGCCGCCGTCGCCGCGGCCGCCGAGGGTTTCGGGGGCAGGCCGGTGGCGATCCGGATCAACGGGGTCGGGCATCGCTGCCACGGCGACGACATGATCGCGACGCGCTATTCCAAGGCGCCCTATGTGATCCTCCCCAAAGCGGAGAAGGAGCGCCAGATCGTCGGCACCCACCAGGTGTCCGAGAAGCCGGTGCTGGCGATGATCGAGACTCCCGCCGGCGTGCTGTGGGCCGGCGCGCTCGCGCCGCACACCGCGGGGCTGATCGCCGGGACCAACGATCTGTCCGCGGCGCTTCGGATCCCGCCGGGATCGGGGCGCGCCGGCCTCGTCATGGGGTTGCAGCAGGTCGTCGCGGCGGCGCGCGCCGCCGGGGTCGCCGCGTTCGACGGCGTGTATAACCGGCTGGACGATTTCGATGGCCTCGCCGCCGAGGCGCGCGAGGGGCGAAGCTTCGGCTTCGACGGCAAGTCGGTCATCCATCCCGCCCAGATCGACACGGTCAACCAGCTCTTCTCGCCGTCGGAGCAGGAGCTTGAGGCCGCCGCCGCCCTGGTCGCGGCGGCGACCGACGGGGCGGAGCGCTACGACGGGCGAATGATCGAGGCGCTGCACGTCGCCGAGGCGCGCGCTCTGATCGCCAAGGCGCGGCGCTAGAGCATCGGTCTGGCCGCCACGCCGCTTGCCAGCCGCGGGGGCGCTTGGCTAAGCGACGTCATGTCGCCCCGAATCCTGTCGCTGCTCGCGCCTCTGCTCGCGCTTCCCCAGGCATTGCCCGCGCAGGTTCCTGCCGGCGATGCACCGATCACGGCCGCCGATCTTCGTCCTCATATCGACAGTCTCGCCAGCGACGCCTTCGAGGGCCGCCAGCCGGCGACTCCGGGAGAGGCGCTGACCACCAACTATCTCAGCCGCGCACTGGCGGCGCGGGGCGTCGAGCCGGCGGGCCCGGACGGGAGCTGGCTTCAGCCGGTCGCCATCGTCGAGCGCGGGGTCGGCCGCCACGAGACCCGATGGGTTGCGAACGGGCGGCGGATCGCCGTGGCCGACGAAGCCCTGGTCCTCACCAGCCGCGACCCGCGCGCGCGTATCGCCAGCGCGCCGGTGGTCTTTGCCGGCCATGGCGCGGTCATGCCGGACCGCGGCATCGACCAGCTCGCCGGTGCCGACTTCCGCGGCGCGGTGGCGCTCGTTCTTTATGAAGGGCCGGCGGTCGACGGCTTTCCGAGCTTCCAACAGCGCATCGCGGCACTGGCCGAGGCCGGCGCGGTCGCGGTGATCGGGATCACCGCGCCGGACCTGCCCTTCGCCCAGGTCCGCCGCGCTGCGACCCAGGGCGCGGTGGCGCTCGACGGCGGACCGCTGCCGGCGGCCTATGGCGTGATCTCCTGGGACGCCGCAATGGCCCTGTTCGAAGGGGCGGGCCGCGATCTCCAGGCAATGCTGAACGAGCAGCCCGGCTCCTCCTTCCGATCGGTGTCGCTGCCGGTGCGCGCCGGCATCGACGTGATGACCGAGGTGCGCCGCTACACCACCAACAATGTCGTCGGGCGAATCCGCGGCAGCGCCGGCGGCGGCGAGAGCGTGCTGCTGCTCGGCCATTGGGACCATGTCGGCATCTGCCGCCCGGAAGGCGCGCCCGACCGGATCTGCAACGGCGCGGTCGACAATGCGAGCGGCATGGCGACCCTCGTAGAGGCGGCCGGCCGGCTCGGGGCGGGGGCGCGGCCGCAGCGCGACATCCTCATCCTCGCCACCACGGCGGAGGAGATCGGCCTGCTCGGCGCCGAGCATTTCGCCCGCAACCCGGTCGTCCCGTCGGGCTCGATCGTCGCGGCGGTCAACGTCGACACCGCCGCGATCCATCCGGCGGGCATGCCGGTCGCGATGATCGGCGGAACGGCCGAGATGCGGGCGGTGGCCGGCCGGGTGGCGAGCGGGCTCGGCCGCCATCTCGACGCCGACCAGGAGGCCGACCTGCTGGCCGAGCGCCAGGACGGCTGGGCGCTCGTCCGCAACGGCATCCCGGCGATGATGGCGGGCGGGTCCTTCTCCGACATGCGGCTGCTCGTCGCCTTCCTCAACGGCGCCTATCATGGGCCGGACGACGAGGCTTCGGACTCGCTCGAGCTCGCCGGCGCCGCCGAGGACGCGACGTTGCTCGTCGCGCTCGCGCGGGCATTCGCCGATCCCGCCGCCTATCAGCCGGCCGCCCGCTAGCGGCGCGGCCGTTCGACACCTAGATGAAGCCCGTCTCCGGACGGGCCGGACATGAAGCAGGATAAAATGGACATCGATCTCGGCCTCACCTTCGACGACGTGCTGCTCCGCCCGGGGGAATCGGACGTGCTGCCGAGCCAGGCCGACACCCGAACCCGGGTCACCCGCGACATCGCGCTCAACATCCCCATCCTGTCGTCGGCGATGGACACGGTGACCGAGGCCGACATGGCGATCGTCATGGCGCAATTGGGCGGGCTCGGCGTGCTCCACCGCAACATGGAGCCGGAGGAGCAGGCGGCGGCGGTGCGCGCGGTGAAGCGCTACGAGAGCGGCATGGTGGTCAACCCGATCACCATCCGGCCGAACCAGACCCTCGCCGAGGCGCAGGAGCTGATGGCGCGGCACCGGATTTCCGGCATTCCGGTGACGGAGGCGGACGGCCGCCTGGTCGGAATCCTCACCAACCGCGACGTCCGCTTCGCCGAGAATCCGCGCCAGAAGGTGTCGGAGCTGATGACCAGCGAGAATCTCGTCACGGTCGGCCCCGCGGTCAGCCAGGAGGAGGCGCGCCGCCAGCTCCACCAGCGCCGCATCGAGAAGCTGATCGTGGTCGACGACGCGCGCCGCTGCATCGGCCTGATCACCGTCAAGGACATCGAGAAGGCGGTGACCTATCCCGAGGCGACCAAGGATTCGAGCGGGCGCCTGCGCGTCGCCGCGGCGACCACGGTCGGCGACAAGGGCTTCGCGCGCAGCGAGGCGCTGATCGACGCCGAGTGCGACCTCATCGTCATCGACACCGCCCACGGCCACAACAAGGACGTCGCCGCCGCGGTCGAGCGGATCAAGCGCCTGTCCAACTCGGTCCAGGTCGTCGCCGGCAACGTCGCGACGGCCGAGGCGACCAAGGCGCTGATCGGCGCCGGCGCCGACGCGGTAAAGGTCGGCATCGGCCCCGGCTCGATCTGCACCACCCGGGTCGTCGCGGGAGTCGGTGTTCCCCAGCTCACCGCGATCATGGAAGCGGCCGAGGAGGCGGCGAAGAGCGACACGCCGATCATTGGCGACGGCGGCCTTCGCACCAGCGGCGACATCGCCAAGGCGCTCGCCGGCGGCGCGTCGGCGGTGATGATCGGCTCGCTCCTCGCGGGCACTGCGGAAGCGCCGGGCGAGACCTTCCTCTATCAGGGTCGCGCCTACAAATCCTATCGCGGCATGGGCTCGGTCGGGGCGATGGCGCGCGGCTCCGCCGACCGCTATTTCCAGCAGGACATCAAGGACCAGCTCAAGCTGGTGCCGGAGGGGATCGAGGGCCAGGTCGCCTATAAGGGCCAGGCCAAGGACGTGATCCACCAGCTGGTCGGCGGCGTGAAGGCGGCGATGGGCTATACCGGTGCCCGAACCATCCGCGAATTGAAGGAGCGCGCCCGCTTCATCCGGATCACCAATGCGGGGCTTCGGGAGAGCCATGTCCATGACGTCGCGATCACCCGCGAGGCGCCCAACTATCCGGCCCAGTAAGTGACTCCGTCGGCCCGCGTCCAGGCGGCGATCGAGCTGCTCGACCTGGTCATTGAGGGCGCGCGCGCAGGGGGCGCCGCGGCCGACACGGTGATCGCGCGCTACTTCAAGGAGCGGCGCTACGCCGGCTCCAAGGACCGGCGCGCGGTTCGCGACCTGGTCTATCGCGCCATTCGGCGCTGCGGCGACGCGCCAGCCTCCGGCCGAGCGGCGCTGCTTGGCCTCACCCGAGACGATCCCGGCCTGGCCGAGCTGTTCGACGGCTCCGTGCACGGGCCGGCGCCGATCGCCGACGGGGAGGAAGCGGCGCCGGCCGGCCTGCTGCCGGGCTGGATCGTGCCGCGCCTCGATCCGCTGATCGCCGGGGAGGAGTGGCCGGCCCTGCTCGACCGCGCGCCGCTCGACGTGCGCGTCAATCGCCTCCGCGGCACTCGCGAGGAGGCGTTGGCGAAGCTTGCCGACGCGCAGCCGACGCCGCTGTCGCCGCTCGGCCTGCGTCTGCCCGAGGGCTTCCGGGTCGAGGAGAGCGAGGCGTGGCGCTCCGGCCTCGTCGAGATTCAGGACGAAGGCAGCCAGCTGCTCGCGCTCGCCTGCGCCGTAGCGCCCGGGGAAGTCGCCCTCGACCTGTGCGCTGGCGCCGGCGGCAAGACCCTCGCGCTCGCCGCGGAGATGGCGAACCAAGGCCGGATCCTTGCCAGCGACGCCGATCGCGGCCGCCTGTCGCGCCTCGCGCCGAGGTTGGAGCGCGCCGGCGTCACCATCGTCGAGCCGCGTCTGCTCGATCCCGGCCGCGAGGCCGAGCAGCTCGCCGACCTCGCCGGCACGCTCGATCTGGTCCTGGTCGACGCGCCCTGCTCGGGAAGCGGCACCTGGCGCCGCAATCCGGAGACTCGCTGGCGCCTGACGCCGAAGCGGCTCGACCAGCTCGTCGCCCTTCAGGCGCGCCTGCTCGACGTCGCCGCCGGCCTGCTCAGGCCGGGCGGGCGCCTCGTCTATGCGGTGTGCTCGCTACTTGCGGAGGAGGGCAGGGATCAGGCGGCCGCGCTCAGCGTTCGTTCATCGCTGGAGCCTCAGCCTGTGCCTCTGGCTGCCGGGCGTCCCGCGGGCACGGGACGGCTGCTCAGTCCCGCCGTGGACGGCACCGACGGCTTTTTCGTCGCCTGCTGGTCCCGGCCATGATAGGTCGATGAAGCCGTGCCCAAGGAGTTGATGATGCGCCTCACGCCCGTTGTTCTCGCTGTCACGATTGCGGCGGCCACCATGTCGAGCGCCGGCAGCACGCAGCGGCCGGACGATCAGATCGATCCGCGCTCGACCGCCCTCGTCCAGCAAGCGCAGGGCCATGCCGCCGCCGGCCGAAGCGACGAGGCGATCGATTTCTACGAGACCGCGCTGGCCGTCGATCCGCGCAACCGCCAAGCCTATCTCGGCCTTGCCGCCGTCGCCCGGGCCCAGCGCCTGCCGGGCAAGGCGATCGGATATTATGCTGATGCGCTGCGCATCGAGCCCAACGACATCGCGGCGCTCGCCGGCCAGGGCGAGGCTTATGTCCAGCGCGGCGCGGTGGCGCGGGCCCAGCGCAATCTCGACCGCGTGCGCGAATTGTGCGGCCGCACCTGCCCGCAGGCCAACCAACTCGCGGCGGTGATCCAGCGCGGTCCGCCGGTCGAGACCGCGCAGAGCCAGGCCCCGGCCCAGCCCGCGCCGCCGACCCCGCGCCAGCCGAACTAGGCGCTCAGCTCCCGCGCGATCGCGACGAACTCGGCGATGGCGAGCGTCTCGGCGCGTCGTTCGGAGTCGATGTCGAGCCGGCCGAGCGCGTCGAGCGCTCCGGGCACCGACTTCAGGCTCTGGCGCAGCATCTTGCGGCGCTGGCCGAAGGCGGCGGCCGTGACCTGCTCCAGCTTCGCCGCGCTGACGCCTTCGGGCTGCTCGGCCGGAACGATGTGCACCACGGCCGACATCACCTTGGGCGGCGGCACGAAGGCCGAGCGGTGGACCTTCATCGCGAGCTTCGCCGTCGAGCGCCACTGGGCGAGCACAGCCAGCCGGCCATAGGCGCCGGTGCCGGGCGCAGCGACGATGCGCTCCGCCACTTCCTGCTGGAACATCAGAGTCAGCGAGCGCCACCAGGGCGGCCACGCCTCCCCGCCGAGCCAGCGCACCAGCAGGGCGGTGCCGACATTGTAGGGAAGGTTGGCGACGACATGGGCGGCGGGCACGGTTGCCGCTTCGTCGACCGCCATCGCGTCGCCTTCGATGACGTCGAGCTTGCCGGGAAAGGCCGCTTCGAGCTCGGCGAGCGCGGCGATGCAGCGGCGATCGCGCTCGACGGCGGTCACCTGGGCGCCGGCGCGGAGCAAAGCGCGGGTCAGGCCGCCGGGGCCGGGGCCGACCTCATAAGCGGGCTGGCCGTCGAGCGCGCCCGGGATCCGCGCGATCCGGTCGAGCAGCTGCTCGTCCAGGAGAAAGTTCTGGCCCAGCGCCTTGCTGGCGCTGAGGCCGTGCCGGGCGATCACCTCCCGCAGCGGGGGGAGGCTCACGCCGCCTGCATGCGCCGCGCGCACTCCCCGGCAATGCGGATGGCGGCGATCATCGCGCCGGGATCGGCCTGGTCCTTGCCCGCGATGTCGAAGGCGGTGCCGTGGTCCGGCGAGGTGCGCACGATCGGCAGACCGAGCGTGATGTTGATGCCTTCGTCGAAATGCAGCGTCTTCAGCGGGATCAGCGCCTGGTCGTGGTACATGCACAGGGCCGCGTCATATTGGGCGCGCTGTTGCGGGCGGAACATGATGTCGGGCGGCATCGGCCCGACCAGGTCGTAGCCCTCCTCGGCCAGGCGCTCCATCGCCGGCTGGATGAGGTCGATCTCCTCGCGCCCAAGCGCGCCGTTCTCGCCGGCATGGGGATTGAGGCCGGCGACTCCGATCCGCGGGTTTTCGATGCCGAACTGGCGCTGAAGGCCGCGGATGAGGGCGCGGCCCTTGGCCACGATGCGCTCAATGGTGAGCGCGGAGGGGACCTGGGCGAGGCCGATATGGCCGGTCACCGGCACCACCTTGAGCGTCGGACCGGCCAGCATCATCGCGACGCTGTCGGTCGAGACTCCGCAGCGCTCGGCGACGAACTCCGTCTGGCCGGGGTGGGTGAAGCCGATCGCGTAGAGCTGGGTCTTGGACACCGGCCCGGTGACGACCGCTGAAGCGGCCCCGGAACGGGTCAGGCCGACGGCGAATTCGAGGCTGTCGAGGGCGTTGCGCGCACCCTCCAGCGTGGGCCGGCCGGGAACTGCCTCGTCGCCGGCGACACGGATCAGCGGCAGGGCATGGTCGAAATGGTCGAACACGTTCGCCGGTTCGCCGATGACGGCGATCGGCCCCTTCCACACCGCTTCGATGGCCGAGACGTCGCCGACCGCGAAGAAAGGCGGCAGCCCTTCCTCGCGGCGGCGTTCCCAGCTCTTGGCGACCACCTCCGCGCCGATCCCCGCCGGATCGCCGAGCGACACGGCGAGCGGCTGGAGCGGAGAGTCATCAGGTAGGTCAACGATATTCGATCACCGCATCGCGACGCAGGTCGCGCAGGTAGCGCTGGGCCTGCTGGTTCATCCGCTGCTCGGCGAGCGCGCTCTGGACGTCCTCGGCGGTCGGCATGCTGACCTGGCGGGGATCGTCCCGGCCGCACAGGACGAGCACGCTGACACGCTCGAGCGTGCCGAACGGCTGGGTGGCCTGGCCGACGCTCATGTTCAGAAGCAGCTGCTGAAGCTGCGGCGGCAGCTCGCGCGCCCGCGTGCCGTCGTTGGACACGAGCTCCGCCCCGATCGTCCGTGCCACTTCCGGAGCGCGGCCGCAGCCGCCCATCGCGCGGGTCGCCTGGGCAAGCTGCTCGGCGCGCGAGCGCGCCTGCGCCTCGGTCGTGCCGGCGGGCAGCTCGATCGACATCTGCATCAGGCTCAGCACGGCGTCGCGTGGGTCGGCGACCAGCACCTGGCGGGTATCGACGAGGTAGATGACCGAGAAGCCGCCGGGGACCTGGATCGGGTCGGTGATGGCCTGGACCGGCATCGACTGCACGACCGAGGAGATTTCGGGCGGCAGCTGCTCGCCGCGCACCCAGCCGAGATCGCCGCCCCGCGCCGCGGTGCTGGCGATCGAATATTGGCGTGCATAAGCCGGGAAGGACGCGCCGCCGCGAAGCTGCTCGACGATGCGCGCCATGGTCGCGCGAACGGTCGCGGCCGTCTCCGGAGTCGCCTCCATGTAGATTTCCGCGACGTGATATTCGGCGCTTCCCTGCGAACTGCGGAGGCGCTCGAGGACGGTCTGGACCTCCTCGTCGGCGACGCTGACGCGGGTCATTCGGTAGCGCTGCAGGCGCTGCCACGACAGCTCGCCCGTGATCTGGCGCTTCACCGACCGGTCGGATGAGCCGATCGTGCGCAGATAGTCGCCGAAGCTCTGCGCGGTGTGGCCGAACTGCTGCGCGAAGCGGGCATAATATTGATCGATCTCGGCCTGCTCCACGGCCATCTCGTTCTCGCGCGCGGCCTGGATCTGGAGGGTCTCGTCGATGAGATTGCGCAGGATCTGAGCGCGCAGCCGCTGCTGCTCCTCGGCCGACAGCGCGACCCGCTGCGACGCCACCATCAGCGCCATGCGCTGGTCGACGTCGGTCTGGGTGATGATCTCGTCATTGACCATCGCGGTGGCGCGGGCGACGTTCGGCTCGGCCTGGCCGACGAAGTTCACCTGGCTGGGGATAGCAAGCCCGCCCTGGCGCGGCTGGTCAGCGGCCGTCTGAGCGACGGCGACGACCGACAAGAAGGACCCGGCCAGCACAATGGCCGCCCTCCGAAAAGTGCCGAACTTCATCATTCCTCCGAAAAATGCAGGCCCGCTACCTGCCTTCTGCATGCTGAACATAGGCTTAGCGCCCAATATTCCTGAGCGCCACCCGGATCAGGAAAGTGTTGCCGCGGCGCACGTCGCCGGTCGTCTCATAGTCCCGCCGCCAGGTCAGCCCGATCTCGATGCAATCGTCGTCATAGGATATGCCGATGCGGTGACGGACCGGGTCGAAGCCGTCGGCCTGGGACAGGGGATCCTCGTCGCGGTCGGTGAGATCGACCACGGCCGAGCCGAACACCGACCAGTAGCGCGCGAAGGCGAGGCGGCCGCCGACGCGGACCTCCTCGCGGTCCTGCAAATCCTCGAACGAGGCGTCGATGTCGCGGTCGAGGCGCAAGTAGCCGGCGCTGATATAGGTCTCGTTGCTGCCGACAACCGCGTCGATCTCGTTGCGGCGAAGCGTCAGGTTGTCCTTGTCGACCCGGAAGCGGTGGGTGAACTGGATGTTGCGACCGACCTGGACGCTGGTCCTGCCGACGATGTCCGAGAAGCGGTCGGTGAGGCCGGTGCCGTCGGGGAACAGCGCGGCGCGGCTGCCGAGGCGGTAGCTCTGGCCGATGTTCGAGCGGATCTGGGCGCCGGGCAGGTCGATCACCCAGTCGGCGCCGTAGGTGATTCGGACGCCGTCTTCCCAGCGGTCGTAGCCGGGGAAGCGGTTGAGGGCGAAGAGGTTGGAATCCTCGAGATCGACGGCGCGCGCATCCTCGTTGGGGATGTCGAGATTCTCGGTGTCGGGCGAGGCGACGAGCTGCACGCGCGGGGTGAATCGGTGCGTCCCGTTCATGAACTGGCCGATGAACGGCCATTTGAGGTCGGCCGCGGCGGCGGCGATGAAGCGCCCGTGAAAGCCTTCCGACCCGCGATAGAGCGGGTTGGTGGTGAGCAGCGTGTCGTTGGCGTGGTAGATGTCGCCGCGCAGAAAGCCCGTCAGCGTCAGCTCCTGGCCGAACGGGGTCAGGCTGCGATGCTCGTAGCGGGCGCTGGCGAAGGCGCGCTGGGTGTCCTGGCCCTCGGTGCGCAGGATGTTGAGGCTGTTGGCCTGAAGCTCGAGGCGGCCGCCGACGACCGGGTCGACCATCCGCCAGCGCGCGTCGATGGCGGGGAGGGCGAAGGGCTGCTGGCCGCCGATGTCGGTGGCGCGCAGGCCCTGGAACGCCCAGCCGGCGATGTTGATGTAGGAATCGGTGTCGATGCGCTCGGCCTGAACGACCGACCTGAGGCGGGTGTCGAGCGAGATGTCGTAGCGCCGAAGGAAGGTGCGGTCGCTGACCCAGCGGGCCGAGCCGGTGACGCTCCAGTGGGGGTCGAGCTGGAAGCGGCCATTGCCCTCGAGATAGGCGCGCAGGCCGGGATCCTCGGCGCCCGGCACAGTGAGGCTGCCGCGGTCGCCGTAGGTGAGATAGCCGCGGACCTGGTAGGCGCCTTGGTCGACCAGGTGGCGGAACTCCGCCTCGGCCATCGGATAGGCGTTGGTGAAGACGTGCGGCGTGAAGGTCGCGTCCTGGTTGGGCGCGATCCGCATATAATAAGGCAGCGCGAGCTCGAGCCCGTTGGTGCCGTTGAGGCGGATGTCGGGAATGAGCAGGCCGCTGCCGCCGCCGGTCTGGCGGTCGGGATGCGACAGTCCGGGAAGGCCGATGATCGGGATCCCGAACAGGTTGAGGGTCGCGCCCTGATAGGTGATGCGCTGGCGGTTGGGGTCGTGGATGACCCGGACAGCGGTGATCTGCCAGGTCGGATCGCGCGGGCAGCCATTGTCGTCGACGACCGGGCAGGCGGTGTAGGCGGCGCGCTCCAGAGTCGTGACCTCGTTGACCCGGACCGCGCGCTCGGCGGCGAGGCGGCCGCCATTTTCGAGCACGAGCAGCAGATTCTCGATGACTCCGTTGCGCAGCTCGTCGTCGAGCACGACGCTGTCGCCATAGGCATTGTCGCCTTCCGGGCTGGTCACCCTGACATTGCCCTCGGCGCGGACCTCGCCGCTGGTGCGCTCCCACACCACGCGGTCGGCGCGAAGGCGGTAGCCCTCGCGAGTCATGAACACCTCGCCGCTCGCGGTCACGACCTCGGTGTTGCGGTCATATTCGAGGCGGTCGGAGCTGAACCGGACCGGCGCCTCGGCGTCGGGATCGAACACCGGGTCGATGTCGGGCGGCTGGCCGATCGACTGGTCGGGAAGCGGCGGATCGCCGGGCTGCGCTTCGGCCTGCGCGGCCGCCGGGGCCACGAGCAGCAACGGCAGCGCCGTCCAGCAGATCGACTTGAAACGCGTCACCTTGGCTTGCTGCTCTTCCCGCCTTCGAGCGGAGCCTATTGCACCTGCCGTCGTTGGCTGCAATGGCGTGGCCCTCGTTCTGTCCTGCGCCGACGCCCGCTCCTCGTCCGCCGCAACCCGTAAGTTCGAAAGGTCCCTCGCCCGTGCTCAAGGTCAGCTTCGCCGCAACCCGTCCCGAAGGCGCCTATGCGCTCGCCATCCCGGCGTGGAGCGAGGACATGATCTCGGAGCGGCTCGCCGGCTTCTCCGAGCCCGCGCGCAGCCTCGCCGCACGCGCCGCCGACGCCCAGCGCTTCGAGCGCGAGCTGGCGGCGATCGCCGAGACCTTCATCGACGATGACGGTACCGCGCGCCGCGTGCTGCTCGTCGGCCTCGGCGGCAAGAGCGACGACCAGGCGATCTACGAGCGCGCCGGCGGGGCGCTGACCGCGCGGCTTCTGACCTCGGGGGAGACCAGGCTGGTCGTCGACGTCAGCGGCCTCGACCTCGACGCGCGCGCCGCCGCCGGGCTCGCTTTCGGCGCCGCCGCGCGCAGCTGGCGCTACGACACCTATCGCACCAAGCTCGGCCGCAAGCAGAAGCCGACTCTGGCCGAGCTGGTGGTGGTCGGCGCCGGCGCGGGTATCGAGGATGCCTGGACTCATTGCGCCGCGGTGCTCGACGGCCTCGACTTCACCCGCACGCTGGTCACCGAGCCGGCCAATGTCGTCTACCCGGCAACCTTCGTCGAGCGCTGCCGCGACGTGATGGAACCGCTCGGGGTCGAGATCGAGGTGCTCGACGAGGCGGCGATGGAGAAGCTCGGCATGGGCGCTCTGCTCGGCGTCGGCCAGGGTTCGGAGAAGCGGCCTTATCTGCTCGCGATGCGCTGGAACGGCGGGGCGGACAAGAATGCCGCGCCGGTCGTCCTCATCGGCAAGGGCATCACCTTCGACACCGGCGGAATCTCGATCAAGCCCGCGCAGGGCATGGAGTCGATGAAGTGGGACATGGGCGGCGCCGGCGCGGTCGCCGGAGCGATGTGCGCGCTGGCCACCCGCAAGGCGAAGGCCAACATCGTCGCGGTCTGCGTGCTCGCGGAGAACATGCCCGACGGCAAGGCTCAGCGCCCGGGCGACGTCGTCACGTCGATGTCGGGCCAGACCATCGAGGTGATCAACACCGACGCGGAAGGGCGCCTCGTCCTGTGCGACGCGATGACCTGGGCCCAGCGTCAGTACAAGCCGAAGGTGATGGTCGACCTCGCGACTCTCACCGGAGCGATGATCATCAGCCTCGGCCACGAATATGGCGGCATGTTCAGCAACGACGACGGCCTCGCCGGCCAGCTCGCCGACGCCGGCATGGCGACCGGCGACCGGCTGTGGCGGATGCCGCTCGGCGAGGCCTATGACAAGATCATGGACAGCCAGATCGCCGACATGAAGAACAGCGCGTCGCGCGAGGGTGGCTCGATCACCGCCGCCTGCTTCCTGCAGCGCTTCGTCGAGCCGGGCGTGAAGTGGGCGCATCTCGACATCGCCGGCATGGTGTGGGCGGAAAAGCCCGGCCACCTCTACGACAAGGGCGCGACCGGCTATGGCGTCGCCCTGCTCGACCGCTTCGTCGCGGACAATTTCGAGGCCTGACGACGGATTGACCTGCTGAGTCGGGCAGGTCACTCTTCCCCGATCGAAGGGGAGGGGTTCATGAACATACGGAACACTGGCCTCGGGCTGGGGGCGATGCTGCTCGGCCTGGCGATGGCCTGGCCGGCGCAGGCGCAGGACATCAACGAAGGCGAGATCGTCGTCACCGCCAGCCGCGCTCAGCAGAGCTATATCGACCCGCGCACCAACCGGGTGATCGAGGTCGACGACGACGATGCCGGAGCGCTTCCCGCGATCGGTCTTCGCCGCCGCGCCGACAATGCGCTGATCCCGGTCATCATCGCCGGCGACACCCGCGACCAGACCCAGCGCCGCGAAGAGATATTGACGATGGTGAGGAGTGCTCTCGAGCTCGCCCGCCGCTCCAACATCGAGCTTGCGATCGGCGACTTCTTCGTCGTGCCGCTGACTCCGGACAATTACCGCACGCTCGCTTTCTACGGCGACGGGCGGCCGGACAGCGAACGCGTCGCCTTCTTCATCAAGACTCGCCTGGGCACCAGCGCCGACGAGGCCAACCAGGCCATCACCCGGCTCGAGCAGTTCATCCGCTCCGTGCCCGCCGCCGGCAGGGCGGAGATCCGCGCCAACGGCCCGCTCACCCTGTCGATCGTCGCGCCCGACCAGTATCGCAGCCAGATCCTCGATCTGATCGCCACCGACGCTCGCTCGATCGCCGAGCGCTTCGGCCCCGACCAGCGAGTCGAGGCGCAAGGGCTCGACCGCCCGGTGCAGTGGCGCCGCGCCGGAGTCACCGAGGTGTTCCTCTACATCCCACACCGCCTCGTCTTCCGCCCGGCGGGGTGACGCCTGGTCGGAACGCGCCGGAAAGCATGCGTTAGGCAGATCGGTCTACCGAGACTCGCCCGGACAAGCGGTGCCGGGTGTTGTCGAGAGTGGAGCCATGGGCAGGGTAAGGTTCGTTCCGTCCGAGGCGGATCTGCTGGAGGCGAACAAGATCTGGCTCGGCATGGAACTGAGGAAGCCGAGCAACCTGATCTTCTTCCTGTCCGTGACGGTGCTGGCCGCGCTCTTCGCTTGCTATATCGCGGCGGACGGCCAGCTTCGCTGGAGCGCTCAGGCCGGCGCCATCGGCGCCGCGCTGGGGCTCGTCGCGCTCGGTCTCATTCTCGTCGTCATTCGGCTCCGGCTCCCAGCGATGTCCCGCCGCAGCTTCGCGCAGCAGAAATGGCTCGGCGACGAGGTCGAGATGACGTGGTCGGACGACGGGATCCTGTTCGAAACATGCAACTCCCACGCGCGCCACGACTGGGACGGCTTCGGCAAATGGAGCGAAAACGGCGCCGTCTTCGTGCTGTTCTTCACGGACTCGCTGTTCAGCATGATTCCAAAGCGCGTGCTTGCCGCGCACGAAGCCGACGACCTGAGGACACGCCTCGCGCAGGGCTGAGCATGCTCGAGCGGACCGGGCTTCGACAAGCATCGCTTCCTCGGGCTAAGGGGCGCGCGTGCGCATCGATTTCTACCATCTGACGGCCAGGCCGCTCGAGCAGGTGCTTCCGAGCATCTGCGAGAAGCTGCTCGCGGGCGGCGAGCGGCTGCTCGTTGTCGCCGGCGAACGGCAGGCCGAGTCGCTCGACCGCCTGTTGTGGGCCCATGCCCCGGACAGCTTCCTTCCGCACGGCCGTGCGGGCGCTCCGCGCGAGGCGGACCAACCGATCCTGATCGGGTCGGAGCCCGTTGCGGCCAACGGCGCGCGCAACATCGCGCTGGCCGACGGCGAATGGCGCGACGCGGCGCTCGCCTTCGAACGAGTCTTCTATTTCTTCGACGGCGCGACCATCGACGGGGCCCGCACCGCCTGGAAAGCGCTCAAGGACCGCGAGGGCGCCGAACGCCATTATTGGAAGCAGGACGAGAACGGCCGCTGGTTCGAAGGACCCTGACCTTGTCGCGGCGTGCCGGCCCCGCAAGAGCCTGATCGTCTGAGGTCGAAGCGCCTGCTGCGCTTCGGCCGATGGCGTGAATCAGACTCTCGCAAATAGCTGAGACCAAGATTCACGTTCCAGGCGGTTTCGCCTGGAACGATCTTGGTCTAGGGGAGCCGCCAAATTCCACCCCACAACCAGCTTCAAGGAACGGCCATGGCGACCGAACGCACTTTTTCCATCATCAAGCCCGACGCGACCCGTCGCAACCTCACCGGCGCGGTCACCAAGATGCTCGAGGACGCCGGCCTGCGCGTCGTCGCCTCCAAGCGCATTCATATGACCAAGGAGCAGGCCGAGGGCTTCTACGGCGTTCACCGCGAGCGTCCCTTCTTCAACGACCTCGTCACCTTCATGACCTCCGGTCCGGTGGTCGTCCAGGTGCTGGAGGGCGAGGATGCCGTCGCCAAGAACCGCGAAGTGATGGGCGCCACCAACCCGGCCAATGCCGAAGAGGGCACCATCCGCAAGGTCCATGCGGAATCGATCGAGGCCAATTCGGTCCACGGCTCCGACAGCGCCGAGAACGCCAAGATCGAGATCGACTTCTTCTTCAAGCCGGAAGAGATTGTCGGCTAAACGACGACTTCATCGACTGAACAGCAAAAGGGCTCCGGGTGACCGGAGCCCTTTTTCGTTCTGCCCCTGCTCAGGGTCGATTAGCGGTAGAAGACGTGGTTGCCGATCGTGGCGACGCGGGTGCGGCTGCGCACGAAGGCCGGGCGCACGCGGGTCGCGTGGAAGTAGAGCGCCTCGCCGACCACCGCCTCGTGACCGTCGAGAACGTCGCGGGCCAGCGCCATGGCGCGGTTCCAGCGCGCGTTGCGCGGCGGGTTGAACGAGCGGATCGCGGAGAACTGGCCGCGCTGGTAGATCACGCCGCAGATGCTGTCGGGGAAGCGCGGCGATTCGACGCGGTTCATCACCACCTGGGCGACGGCGACCTGGCCGGTGCGCGATTCGGCGCCGGCCTCGTACAGGATGACCTTGGTCATGCACTCGAGCTCGCGGGCGCTGACGGAAACGGCTTCACTCTCCTCGGCCGCGGGCGCCTCGGGCGCGACGACGGCGGGAGTCTCGACGATCGCCGGCTGCACCGGGGCCGCGGCGGACGCCTGCGGAGCGGGAACGGACGTCTGGGGAAGGGCGGGGGCCTCGATCACCGCCGCCTGGGGCGCGGGAGAGGCGAGAAGATTCGAAGCTGGCACGAAGAGCGTGCCGGTCAGCGCGGCAGCGCCGACGGTCGCGGAGAGAAACTTGCCGCGAGAAAACATCAACAACTCCAATTACATGCGCACGAAAGGGCACGTCCGCCGCCAAACCAAATTCGGCGGAGTGCCGCGATCCACGTCTTATCGTAGGGTGAAAGAAAGCCCGCCCAGCGATCGGGAGGAGCCTTAGGCGGTCGGTCGCAGCCGAAACAACCTTTGCACGGCGAGTCGTGAGGGGTTTGGGACGGGCTGCGGGAACCTTTCGGCCGTTTTACAGCCGAAGTAACCTTCTATTCCGCTGGAATCGCGCGGGTTTTCCCCACGAATGAGGCTCGATTCCGCGGATTCGAAAATGAACGCCAGATTAAAGCCGGAGCGCGAATCGCCGCGACTCACTCGCCGGGAAGCGCTTGCGAGCTGCCGATCGGAAGTGGGGCGACGTCGACCAGGCCCTCGCGCAGCGCCATTGCATAGGCTTCGAGCGCGGCAGGGTAGAGGCGATGCTCCTCGGCCAGCACCCGCTGCTCGAGCGTCTCCGGCGTGTCGCGGGCCTGGATCCGGACCTCCGCCCGGGCGACCGCCGGCCCGTCGTCGAGTTCGGGCGTCACGACATGGACGGTGCAGCCGCTGACGAGGTCGCCGGCGAGAAGCGCGCGGCGGTGGGTGTCGGTGCCCTTGTGGAGCGGCAGCAGCGACGGGTGGATGTTGAGAATCCGCCCGCGCCAGCGCTCGACGAACTCGCTCGACAGCAGCCGCATATAGCCGGCGAGGGCGACGAGCTCGACGCGGTTCGCGATCAGCGCCTGTTCGATGAGCCGGTCGAACTCGGCGCGCTCCAGCCCCTTGTGGCTGTGCGACCAGGTCTTGAGGCCGAGCCGGCGGGCGACCACCAGGCCGCGCGCCTCCGGCACGTTCGAGCCGACCAGAGCGATGGTGTAGGCCCGCGCCGGGTCGCGCCGGCGATGCTCGGCCAGTGCCTGCATGTTGGTCCCGCGGCCGGAGATCAGAACCCCGACCCTGACCGGGTCATGCATTGTGCGTGGCCGTCCAATCGCGCCCGGTCGACCAGGTCCCGGCCCTTCCGGTCACGGTGCAGCCGCGCGCGCCGTCCTCGATCCGCCCGATGACGTGGACGGTCTCGCCGGCCTCGCTTAGCGCCTCGGCGACCGCGGCCTGCTGGGCCGCCTCGACGATCAGCGCCATGCCGATGCCGCAGTTGAAGGTGCGCGCCATCTCCTCGGGCTCGATATGTCCCTGCGCCTGGAGGAAGGCCATCAGCCGCGGCTGTTGCCACGAATCGGCGTCGATCCGGGCGTGGAGGCCCTTGGGCAGCACGCGCGGGATGTTCTCGAGGAGGCCGCCGCCGGTGATGTGGGCGAGCGCCTTGATCCGGCCCGTGCGGATCAGCGGCAGAAGCGAACGCACATAGATTCGCGTCGGCTCCATCAGCGCGTCGATGAGGAGGCGGTCCTGGTCGAACATCGCCGGACGGTCGAGCTTCCAGCCCTTGTCCGCGGCGAGGCGCCGGACCAGCGAGAAGCCGTTGGAATGGACGCCCGAGGAGGCGAGGCCGAGGATCATGTCGCCCGCCGCAACGTCGTCCCCGGTCAGCGCCTCGCCGCGCTCGACCGCGCCGACGCAGAAGCCGGCGAGGTCATAGTCGCCGGGCGCGTACATGCCCGGCATCTCGGCGGTCTCGCCGCCGATCAGTGCGCAGCCGGCGATCTTGCAGCCCTCGGCGATCGACGCGATCACCCGTTCGGCGATGCCGCTCTCCAGCTTTCCGGTGGCGAAATAGTCGAGGAAGAACAGCGGCTCGGCGCCCTGGACCAGAAGGTCGTTGGCGCACATCGCGACGAGGTCGATGCCGACGCCGTCATGGCGATTGCTGTCGATCGCCAGCTTCAATTTGGTGCCGACGCCGTCATTGGCGGCGACGAGCAGGGGATCCTTGAAACCCGCTTGCTTCAGATCGAAGAAGCCGCCGAAGCCGCCCAGCGACGCGTCGGCGCCGGGGCGCGCGGTCGCCTTGGCGAGCGGGGCGATGGCGCGGACGAGGGCGTTGCCGGCGGCAATGTCCACGCCGGCATCGGCATAGGTGTAGGGGCTGTCGCGGCGTGTATCGTCGGCCATGGCGCTCGCTAGCCATAAGCGCCGCGGATTTCCACGCTTGGTTTTCGCTCCTTCAGCCGTCAAAAGACCCGCGTGACGCGTAACCTCCGCTCTTTGCTCCTCGTCTCGACCGCCGCCGCCTTCGCGCTTGGCGGCGCCGGCCTCGTCTATGCCCAGCTCGAAGGCGCCGATCGCGGCATCCCACCGATCGACAGCAGCTCCAATCTGGAGGTCGACGGCATTCAGGTCGACGTCGGCGGTGACGACGCCAACGAGGCGCGGCTCAACGGCTGGCGCGTCGCCCAGCGCCTCGGCTGGCGCAAATTGTGGGCGCGCAGCACCGGCCGCCCGGAGAATCAGGCGCCGAACCTCAGTGATTCGGTGCTCAACGACATCGTTTCCGGAATCGTCGTCGAGGAAGAGCAGATCGGGCCGCGGCGCTATGTCGCGCGCTTGGGCCTGCTGTTCGACCGCGCCCGAACCGGCGAGATGCTCGGCCTCAGCGGCGAGATCCGCCGCTCGGCGCCGATGCTGGTCATCCCGGTGATGCGCACCGGTTCGACCGCTTATTCGCTCGAGTTCCGCAATCCCTGGCAGAATGCCTGGGCGCAGTTCCGAACCGCGGGCAGCGCGATCGACTATGTCCGGCCGGTCGGCAGCGGCCCCGATCCGCTGCTGCTCAACGCCGCCCAGACCGGCCGCCGAAGCCGCGGCTGGTGGCGCGCCTTGCTCGATCAATATGGCGCCGCCGACATCGTCATCCCCGAGGTCCAGCTGCGCCGACTCTATCCGGGCGGGCCGGCGGTCGCGCGTTTCACCGCCAAAATCGGTCCGGATGCTCAGGCGATCGGAAGCTTCGAGCTGCGCGCCGAGAATGCCGGACAGATCCCGGCAATGCTCGCCGACGGCGTTCGCCGGCTCGACCAGCTCTACGTCCAGGCCTTCAATGCCGGGATGCTCCGGCCCGATCCGACCCTGGTCACCCCGGCCGCCTTCCTGCCGCCGCCGCCCCCGCAATTGCCGGAGGGCGAGATCGCCGAGCAGCCGTCGGGGCTGACCGAGATCCCGGCCCAGGAGCTGCCGGTCACCCAAGGCCCGAACGGCCCGGCCAACCTGCTGCCGCCGGCGCAGCCGGCGCCGACTCCCGTGCCAACGCCCGCACCGCCGCCCGCGCCGAGCCCGACGCCGGGTCCGAGACAGGGCTGACGGGCCGTGCAGCGGGACCAGATCGCGCTGCCCTTCGAATGGCCGGTGGCGGACCGCGACGAGGATTTCCTGGTCGGCGACGCCAACCGTAACGCGTTCATCCACCTGACCCGCTGGTCGCACTGGCCGGTCATGGCGACCCTGCTCACCGGACCGCGCAAGTCGGGCCGCTCGCTGCTCGGCCGAATCTTCGCCCGCCACACGCGTGGGAGGGTGTTCGACCGGGTGGAAGATCACGATGAGGAAGCACTCTTCCACGCCTGGAACGACGCCCAGGCGACCCGGCGGCCGCTGCTGATGATCGGCGACCGGCCGCCGCCCGGCTGGGAGATCAGGCTTCCCGACCTCGCCTCGCGCCTTGCGGCGACGCCGCAGATCGAGATCGGCGAGCCCGACGATTCCCTGCTCGCCGAGCTGATGGTCAAGCTGCTCGCCGACCGCGGCATCGCCGCGCCCGACGGCCTCGCCGATTTTCTGGTGCCGCGGATCGAGAGAAGTTATGTCGCCCTTCAGAATGTCGTCGATACATTGGATCGCGACATCCTGGCGCACCGCAAGCGGATGACTCTGGCGGCCGCGCGCAACGCCCTGGTCGGCGCCGGGTTGATCCGGCGCGCGGCGCGGCGGGCTTGAGAAGGGACTGGGCAGGCCAGCATGGACAATCCGGCTTCCGCGCCACCAGTCCGTGACGCCGCGCCGTCGGCGCCCGCGCCGGCCGCGGCGCCATCGCTCTACTTCAACCGCGAATTGTCCTGGCTCGCCTTCAACCGGCGGGTTCTGGAGGAGGCGACCAACGAGGCCCACCCGCTGCTCGAACGGCTTCGTTTCCTGTCCATCTCGGGCAACAATCTCGATGAGTTCTTCATGGTCCGGGTGGCCGGGCTCAAGGGCCAGCAGCTCGAAGGCGTCGAGGAACGCTCGGCAGATGGCCTGACCCCGTCGCAGCAGCTCGTCGCCATCGCGCGCGAGGCCGACGCGCTCACCGCCGCTCAGCAGGACGTGTGGTCGACCCTGATGGGGCTGCTTCGCCAGTCGGACATGGCGGTGCTCGCCGCCGACGAGATCGGCGCGGAGGAGGGGGCCTGGCTCGATTCCTATTTCACCGAGCAGGTCTATCCGGTGATCACCCCCCAGGCGATCGACCCGGCCCACCCGTTCCCGTTCATCCCGAACAAGGGCTTCTCGCTGATCCTCGATCTCCAGCGGGTCGCCGACGGCGAGCCGATCCAGGAATTGCTGATGGTGCCGGCGACTTTGCCGCGCTTCATCAGGCTTCCGGGCGAGGCTGAACGCTACGTCGCGATCGAGACTCTGATTCGGCGGCAGATCGGCACGCTTTTCCCAGGCTACACCCTGCTCGGCGGCGGCGCCTTCCGGATCATCCGCGACAGCGACATCGAGGTCGAGGAAGAGGCCGAGGACCTCGTCCGTTTCTTCCGGACCGCGATCAAGCGCCGCCGCCGCGGCCGGGTCATCCGGCTCGAGCTCGGCGCCGACATGCCGGAGAACCTCACCGAGATGGTCCGCGACGGCCTCAATGCGACCGACGCGCTGATCTATGAATCGACCGGCTTCCTCGGCGTCAGCGACCTCGAGCTGCTGGTCGACGCCGACCGTCCCGATCTCAAGTTCACGCCGTTCACGCCGCGCTTCCCAGAGCGGATCCGCGAGTTTGGCGGCGACTGCTTCGCCGCGATCAAGGCCAAGGACATCATCGTCCACCACCCTTATGAGAGCTTTGACGTCGTCGTGGCCTTTCTCCGCCAGGCTGCGGAGGATCCCGACGTCGTGGCGATCAAGCAGACGCTGTATCGCGCGGGCAAGCAGTCGGCGGTCATCCGCGCCCTCATCGACGCCGCCGAGGCCGGGAAATCCGTCACTGCCGTGGTCGAGCTGAAGGCGCGCTTCGACGAGGAGCAGAATCTGCTGTGGGCCAACGCCCTCGAACGCGCCGGAGTCCAGGTCGTCTACGGCTTCATCGAGTGGAAGACCCACGCGAAGATGTCGCTCGTGGTAAGACGCGAAGAAGGCGGGCACCGCACCTACTGCCACCTCGGCACGGGTAACTATCACCCGGTGACGGCGCGCATCTACACCGACCTCAGTTACTTCACCGCCGATCCCCGGGTCGGCCGGGACGTCGCGCACATCTTCAACTACATCACCGGCTATATCGAGCCGCAGGAGCTGGAGCTCCTGTCGATGTCGCCGCAGCGGCTGCGCAAGGACGTCACCGCGCTGATCGACCGCGAGATCCGCAATGCCAAGGCGGGCAAGCCGGGCGCGATCTGGGCGAAGATGAATTCGCTGGTTGATGCGCCGCTGATCGACAAGCTCTACGAGGCGAGCCGAGCCGGGGTGGAGATCGAGCTGATCGTGCGCGGCATCTGCTGCCTCAGGCCGGGCTTGCCGGAAATCTCGGAAAATATCCGGGTGAAGTCGGTTCTGGGGCGTTTCCTGGAGCACAGCCGAATCTGGTGCTTCGGCAACGGCGAGGCGCTGCCGAGCCGCAAGGCCAGGGTCTATATCAGCTCCGCCGACTGGATGCCGCGCAACTTCGATCGCCGCGTCGAATACGCCGCCCCGCTCGAGAATGCGACGGTCCAGCGGCAGGTGCTCGACCAGGTGATGGTCGCCAACATCATCGACAACGAGCAGAGCTGGCGCCTCAACGGCGACGGCACGTACAGCCGGGTCCGTCCCGGCCGCGGCGAGAAGCCGTTCAACCTACACCATTATTTCATGACCAATCCGTCGCTCTCCGGCCGCGGCGCGGCGCTCAAGACCGGCGGCAAGGGGCCTCAGAAGCTCCAGCTCTCGCGCGGCGCCTGACCAGGAATGTCTGTCCGCAAACCGGTCGCGACGATCGACATCGGGTCGAACTCCGTCCGTCTCGTCGTTTATTCGGGGGCGACTCGCGCGCCGTCCATCCTGTTCAACGAGAAGGTGATGGCGGGGCTTGGCCGTAACATCGACGAGACCGGCAATCTGTCGCCGGAGGCCCAGCAGCGCGCCCTCGCCGCGATCGCGCGCTTCCGCCTCATCGTCGACAATATGGGCGCTGCCCGCACCCGCATCTTCGCCACTGCGGCGGTGCGCGAGGCAGCCAACGGCCCCGGCTTCCTCGACGAGGTGCGCCGGCTCGGCTTCGACCCGCTGGTCCTGTCGGGCGAGGAGGAAGCGCGCCTCGCGGGGCTCGGCGTCATTTCCGGATCGCCGGGCGCGGACGGGATCGTCGGGGACCTTGGCGGCGGCAGCCTGGAATTGGTCGACATCGGCGACGGCGAGGTCAGGCGCCGGACGTCGCTGCCGCTCGGCGTGCTTCGGCTCGTCGCGATTCGGGACAAGCCCGACGCCGCGCTTCTGCGCCGAATCTGCCGAATCCTCGAGCAGACCCATTTCCGCGAGTCGGCGGTTGGCCGGCCGTTTTACATGGTCGGCGGGTCGTGGCGCTCGCTGGCGCGGCTCGACCTCGCGTTCACCGGCCACCCGTTGCCGGTCATTCACCAGCACGTGATGGATCCGGGCCGCCCGAAGGCCTTGCAGCGCCACCTTTCCCGACTTGCCGTGCGCGAGGCGAAGGAGACCGGAATCACGGCCGCGCGCGTGCCGGTTCTCCCCCACGCCAACCTGCTCCTGCGCGCGGTCGTCGACACGCTGCGACCGAGCATGCTGGTCTCCTCCGCCTTCGGCGTGCGCGAGGGGCTGCTCTACGACGATCTCGACGAGGAGACGCGCCGGCTCGACCCGCTGATCGAGGAAGCGCGCGAGGCGGGGGAGGAGCATGGCCGTTTCCCCCAGCATGGCGCCCGGATCGATCGCTGGATCGCGCCGGTCTTCGACGACACGCCGGCGAGCGCGCGCATCCGCCTCGCCGCCTGCCTGCTGTCGGACATCGCCTGGGCGGCTCATCCCGATTTCCGCGCCGAACGCGGAATCGACATGGCGCTTCATGGCGACTGGGTGGCGATCGACGCCCCGGGCCGGGTCATGCTCGCCCAGGCGCTCTTCGCCAATTTCGGCGGCAGCGGCTTTCCCTATCCCGCCATGGCGGCCCTGTGCTGGGAAGGGGCGCTGAAGCGCGCCCGCCAATGGGGCCTCGCCATGCGCCTGGCGCAGAGGCTCAGCGCGGGCGTCGAGGCGCCGCTGCGCGACAGCTCATTGCGCATCGAGGGAGACGAGCTGGTGCTTCGCCTGCCGACCCGCGACTCGGCCCTGCTCGGGGAAGTCGTCGAGCGGCGGTTGAAGGCGCTGGCGACGTCGCTCGACAGAAGGCCGCGTGCGCTGCTGATCTAGCCGCAGTTGAAGCCGGTCACCACGATGGCGGCGTCGAGCATGATGTTGAGCCGGTCCAGCCGGTGATCCATCGTCACCATGTCGCCCGGCCTGATCCAGCGGATCGTGCGCGAATTGGAGATTCGCATCGCCTCGGTGCCGAGCCGCTGGGTCGCCGGCTGGCCGACCAGGCTGCCGAGATTGGCCGTGCTGCAGGCGTAGCGCGGATCGTCATTGGCCGGGATATCGTCGTTGACCGTCTCGCACCCCGCCGCCGCCAACAGGGCGAATGCCACCACCACGTTACGCATCTTGTTCCTCCGTCCGCGTCATCACCAGCTTGCCGCGCCGGACCGCGAAGGCAAGCCGCCCCTCGACAAGGTCCAGCGCGTCGCGGCCGAATTCCTCGAACCGCCAGCCCTGGAGGATGGCGAGGCCATTACGCTTGCCGGCGGCGAGCTGTTCCAGCTCCTCCGAGCGCGCCACCAGCCGCGCCGCGACGTTGCTCTCGCGGGCGCGGATCTTGAGCAGCAGCTTCAACAGGTCGGCGACCAGCGCGCCTTCCTTGCCGAGCGCAGGACCGCGCTCGTCGCGGGCGGGCATTTCGGCGGGGGAAAGCGGCTGGGCGGCGGCGAGCGCGTCCATCAACCGGGTGCCGATGTCGTTGCCCTTCCAGGCCGGCGAAAGGCCGCGCACCCGCGCTAGCGCCTCCTGGTTGACGGGCGGATGCATGGCGATGTCGGCCAGCGTCTCGTCCTTCATGATGCGGCCGCGCGGCAGGTTCTTCGAGCGCGCCTCGATCTCGCGCCACGCCGCAAGCGCCTTGAGGCGGCCAAGCACATCGGGCTTCTTGCTGGCGATCTTCACCCGCTTCCACGATTCCGAGGGGTCGTTGAGATAGTTGGTCGGGTCGGCGAGCCGCTCCATTTCCTGGTCGAGCCACGCGCCGCGGCCGGTCCGCCGCAGCCGGTCGAGCATCTTCGGGAACAAGGTCGCGAGATGGGTGACGTCGCCGATCGCATAGTCGATCTGGCGTGCGTCGAGCGGCCGGCGGCCCCAGTCGGTGAAGCGGGCGCCCTTGTCGAGATGCTTGCCGAGCAGGCTCTCGACGAGGTTCTGGTAGCCGACCTGCTCGCCGAGTCCGAGCGCCATCGCCGCGATCTGGGTGTCGAACAGGGGATGCGGCGTGCTTCCAGTGAGGTTGAAGATGATCTCGATATCCTGGCCGCCGGCATGGAAGACCTTGAGGATATTCTCGTTGTTGACGAGCAGGTTGAGCAGCGGCGTGAGGTCGAGATCCGGGGACTTCGGATCGATCGGCGCGGCCTCCTCGGACGAGGCGACCTGGACCAGGCACAGGTCGGGCCAGTAGCTGTTCTCGCGCATGAACTCGGTGTCGACGGTGATGAACGGCGCGGTCGCGAGGCGCTCGCACAGGGCCGTCAGTTCGTCGGTCGTGGTAATCAACGGGTGAATAAGCATCGCGCGCTCATAGGGAGCTTGGCCGCGGCTGAAAACTGCCTCGCTCAAGGATTGGACATATTCCTGTGAGCGGGTAGGGGGAGCGCCGATCCCAACCACCAATATCTACTCTGACAGGGCGATGAAAATGCACGCGTACCGGACCCACAATTGCGGCGAGCTCCGCGCGAGCCATGTCGGCGAGTCCGTCAAGCTGTCCGGCTGGGTCCACCGCAAGCGCGACCACGGCAATCTGCTCTTCGTCGACCTGCGCGACCATTATGGCCTCACCCAGATCGTGGTGGAGACGAGCGACGCGGCGTTCGCGGCCCTGGACACGGCGCGCACCGAATCGGTGGTGACGGTCGAGGGCAGGGTCGTCGCGCGTGACGCCGAGGTGGTGAACCCGAACCTTCCGACCGGCCATATCGAGATCCACGCGACCGGAGTCACCGTCCAGTCGGCGGCGCAGGAGCTGCCGATGCCGGTGTTCGGCGACCAGGAATATCCCGAGGAGATCCGGCTCAAGTACCGCTATCTCGACCTTCGCCGCGAGCGGCCGCACGCCAACATCCTGCTCCGCAGCCAGGTGATCAGCTCGATCCGCCGGCGCATGATCGAGCAGGATTTCGTCGAGTTCCAGACTCCGATCCTGACCGCGTCGAGCCCCGAGGGCGCGCGCGACTATCTCGTCCCGAGCCGGGTCCACCCGGGCAAGTTCTACGCGCTCCCGCAGGCGCCGCAGATGTTCAAGCAGCTGATCATGGTCGCGGGCTTCGACCGCTATTTCCAGATCGCGCCCTGCTTCCGCGACGAGGACGCCCGCGCCGACCGCAGCCCGGGCGAGTTCTACCAGCTCGACTTCGAGATGAGCTTCGTCACCCAGGAGGACGTGTTCAACGCGATCGAGCCGGTGCTCGCGGGCGTGTTCGAGGAGTTCGCCAACGGCAAGTCGGTCACCCCGGCCGGCCAGTTCCCGCGCATTCCCTACAGGGAATCGATGCTGAAATATGGCAACGACAAGCCGGACCTCCGCAACCCACTGATCATCAAGGACGTCACCGAGCATTTCCGCGGATCGGGCTTCGGCCTGTTCGCTAAGATGGTCGAGACCGGCAACGTCGTCCGCGCCATCCCCGCGCCGGGCACCGCCGAGAAGAGCCGCAAGTTCTTCGACGACATGAACGAGTGGGCGCGCAGCGAAGGCTTTGCCGGCCTCGGCTACGTCACCCAGAAGGGCGGCGAGCTCGGCGGCCCGATCGCCAAGAATCATGGCGAGGAGGGCATGCGCAAGCTGATCGCCGAATTGGGCCTCGGCCCCGACGACGGCATTTTCTTCGCCGCCGGCAAGGAGAGCCAAGCGGCCAAGCTCGCCGGTCTCGCCCGCACCCGAGTCGGCGAGGAGCTCGGCCTCATCGAGCAGGATTCCTACAAGTTCTGCTGGATCGTCGATTTCCCGATGTACGAATATGACGAGGAGGCGAAGAAGGTCGACTTCTCGCACAACCCGTTCTCGATGCCGCAGGGCGAGCTCGAGGCGCTCGAGACCAAGGACCCCTTGGACATCCTCGCCTTCCAATATGACATCGTCTGCAACGGCGTTGAGCTGTCGTCGGGCGCGATCCGGAACCACCGCCCGGACATCATGTACAAGGCGTTCGAGATCGCAGGCTACACCAGGGAAGATGTCGACACGAACTTCGCCGGCATGATCAACGCGTTCAAGTACGGCGCTCCGCCGCACGGAGGCTCGGCGCCGGGCATCGACCGAATCGTCATGCTGCTCGCCGACGAGCCCAACATCCGCGAGGTCGTCCTCTTCCCGATGAACCAGCGCGCCGAGGACCTGATGATGAACGCGCCGAGCGAGGTCACCGCCAAGCAGCTCAAGGAGCTTCACATCCGCGTCGTTCCGCCGGCCGGCACCAGCACGACGAAGGATCCGGCCAAGACGGTCGCCCCGGAATGACACACTTCCCTCCCGCTTTCGGGAGGGCGCCGGGTGGACCGGTTGAGGATGAAGCGGGCGGGGAGTACCCCCACCCCTGACCCCTTCCGCGGGCGGAAGGGGAGGGACCGCACATGACCATCGACCTGTCCGATTACGAAGCCGGCGGCGAATATCAGGGCGACTATGGGTCGGACCTGGCCGATCTCCAGGAGCGCATCGCCCGCCTGCTGGTGAGCCTGCACCTACACGGCCGCCGGGCGATCGTCGTCGCCGAGGGCTGGGACGCGGCGGGCAAGGGCGGGGCGATCCAGCGCATGACCGCCAAATGCGATCCGCGCCACTACAAGGTGTGGCCGATCGCGGCGCCGAGCGAGGGGGAAAAGGCCCGCCACTATCTCTGGCGCTTCTGGAACCGGCTGCCGCGCGACGGCGAACTCGCGATCTTCGACCGCAGCTGGTACGGCCGAGTCCTCGTCGAGCGAGTGGAAGGGCTGGCCGGGGAGGACGCCTGGCGCCGCGCCTATGACGAGATCAACGAGTTCGAGGCGCAGCAGATTTCGGACCGGACCTTGATCGTCAAATTGTTCTTCCACGTCACCGAGCAGACCCAGCGCAAGCGAATCGAGGCGCGGCTGGGCGACCCGTGGAAGCGCTGGAAGGTGACCGCGGAGGATTTCCGAAACATCCGCCGGCGCGACGACTATCTGGCGGCGATGAAGGACATGTTCCGCGAGACCGACACCCGCTGGGCGCCGTGGACGGCGATCGACGCCAACGACAAGAAGGCGGCGCGCATCGCCGCGCTTGGGGCGGTGGCCAAGGCGCTTGCCGGCCACGTCCCGGCCAAGCCGCCGAAAGTCCGTCCCGAAATGGAACAGGCGGCGCAGGATTTTCTGGAAGGCCGCGGCGGAAGCGCTTGAAAAGGCGCGGTCGGAGGCGTTTGGTTAACGGCGAAGAGCCGCACCGCCTGGAGCCCGCCCATGCGACACACCGCTTTCGCCGCGCTCGCCCTACTCTTGCTGGCGGCCTGCACGACCTACGACCGCTACGGCCATGACCGTCCCCATCATCGCGGCGGCTGGGACTATCGCGACGACGAGTGGGCCGGTCGCTGGGGCGGTGATGGCCTCGACCGGCTCGATCCGTGGCTCGAGGATACCGAGGAGGGGCGGGAGATCGTGCACCGCCAGCTCGGCCCGCGCCCGTGGGGCGGGGTGTCGGTGCGCGATCTCAACATCAGCTTCCGCCGCTCGGCCGACGCCAATCGCGACATGCGCCTGACCGACGGCGAGATCCGCCTCGCTCTGTCGCGCTGGGCCGATTACGGCGGGCGCTAGGGCGCCGGATAGCTGATCGCGACCACCTCATATTCCTTGTCGCCGGCGGGGAGGCGGACCAGCCGCGTGTCGCCAACCGCGGCGCCACGGATCGCCATCGCCATCGGCGAGTAGAAGCTGATACGTCCAGCGCCGGCGTCGGCCTCGTCCTCGCCGACCAGGGTCACGACGCGCTCATTGTCGTCCTCGTCGGCGAGGGTGACGGTCGCCCCGAACCACGCCCGCGCCTGGTCCGGCTGGCGGGCGGGGTCGGTGACCTTGGCCTGCTTCATCCGCCGGGCGAGGAAGTTGATCCGCCGGTCGACCTCGCGCAGCCGCTTGCGGCCATATTGGTAGTCGGCATTCTCCGAGCGGTCGCCATTGGCCGCGGCCCAGGCGATGGTCTCGAGCAGCTTGGGCCGCTCGCCGCCGAACAGCGCCTCATATTCCTCGCGCAGCGCTCGGTAGCCGGCGGGGGTGATGTAGTTGGGACGGTCTGACATGGCTTCAGCTAGGACAGAGGCGCATCTCCCGTCACCCTGAACTTGTTTCAGGGGCCATTCGGCCGACTGCACCGCGGCACGCGGATGGATGCTGAAACAAGTTCAGCATGACACAGTGCGCGTGTCGCGCTCGGCTGTTTAGCGCCGCCCGAGATAGTAGCTCAGCCGCGCGTTGGCCGGGCTGCGCGCCTGCTGCGGGTACATGAGGTCGTAGACCACCGCATTCTCGAGCACGCGCTGGACGTAATTGCGGGTCTCGGTGAACGGGATCCGCTCGATCCACTCGACCATGTCGACCCCGGGCGTGCGCGGATCGCCATTTTCGCGGACGAAGCGGCGGGCATTGCCCGGCCCGGCATTGTAGCTCGCGATCGCCAGCGGGTAGCTGCCGCCCCACTGGTCGAGCAGGCTGGCGAAATAGGTCGAGCCGAGGAGGACGTTGAAGTCCGGGTCGCTGGTCAGCCGGCTGAGCGAGTAGGACTGGCCGAGTTGGCCCGAGACCTGCCGCGCCGTCGCCGGCATCAGCTGCATCAGTCCGCGCGCCCCGGCCGAGCTCACCGCCTCGCGGTCGAACAGGCTCTCCTGGCGGGTGATTCCGTGGACCACCGACCAATGGCGGTTGTTCGCCGGCGGCACGCGCAGCTCGGGGAAGCCCCAGGCATGGACGTCGGCGGCGCCCTGGCGGCGCGCCTCGCGCGAGACCAGCACGCCGAGGTCGCGCCGGCCGACCTGGCGGCCGAGCTCGGCGGCGAGCTGGCGGTGCGCGTCGTTGTCGAGGTCCTCGGCGAGCGCCCGGACGAACAGCGACTGCTGGGTCCAGCTGCCGCGCTGGCCGAGATAGCGCACGGCGGCGACGAGCGGCTTGTTGTCGAACGACTGGCGGTCCGCCGCGCTGATCGCGACGCTGCCCGACGGCGGCGAGCGCAGCGGCTGGCCGATCCGCTCGGCCGAGAGCTGGCCGTAAAACTGGTCATAGTGGCGCGCCGCCTCGGCGAAGAGCGCCCGGGCCTGCGGCTCACGGCCGGCATTGCTCGCGGCGCGGCCCGCCCAGTAGAGGCCCTTGGTCTGGCTCTGCGGCGACTGCGAGGCGCGGCCGTAGCGCTCGAACATGCCGGTCGCCTCGGCGGGCTGGCGCAGACTGCGCAGCGCGGTCGTCCCGGCGAGCCAGGTGAGGTTCGTGAACTCGTCGCGCTCGCCGAAGCTTTTGGCGCTGACGTCGGTGCCGGCCGGGTAAAGGTCGTCGACCTGGGACGCGATGTTGTAGGCGATGCTGTGCTGGCCGTCATTGGCCGCGCCGCGGGCGAGGCTGACCATCAGCTCCATGAACTGCTCGGGATTGCCCGGCTGGCGGTCGAGGTTGCGCCGCTGCGCCATCAGCCGCCGCGCCTCGCCGGGATTGCCGGTGCGGACGAGATAGCGGGCCCGGTCGTAGAGCAGCCCGGGGTCGCGCAGGCCGGCGGCCGAGGAGAGCGCCACGGCGCTGGGCGAGCGCGCCTGGAGGGCGAGGCGGGCATCGTAGATCGGCCGCCGCGCCGGCGAGCCGTAGCTTAGCATGCGCGTCGCCGCCGCCTGCTCGCCTTCGTTGAGCAGGGCGTCGATGCGCCGGTCATGGTCGGCGGCGGTGAGCTGCGGCCCGAAGGTGGCGAGCATGCGCTGCTCGAGTTCTGCGGCGAAGGACCCGGCCGCCCAGGCGCGCCTGGCGGCGTCCGAAGCCTCCTGCGGGCGGCCCTGCGCGCGCAGCGCCAAGGCGTGAAAGGCGTGGCCGGTCGCGGTCAGCGGCGGGAAGGCGGCGAAGAAGCGCACGACCTCGCTCGCCTGGCTGATCCCGGGCGAAATCTGGCGCTCGGCCGAGCGGCGCATCGCGTCCTCGCCGGGCCAGCCGCGATGGCGCAGGAGGAAGCTCGAATAGCTTTCGAACGGCGCGGTCTGGGTCTGCCTGAGCGCGTTCCACTGGTCGATGCTCGAGCCGATATAGGCGGCCGGCGGCTGGACGACCGCAGCGACCGGATCGTGGCCGGATCCGCCAAGGCCGAGGGACAAAACGGCACCGGCCGACAGCGCGGCCAAGGCAACTTTTCTACGCATGCTGGACAGAATGTCCTCCCGCTCCTTATCAGCCGCTGAACACGGGGCCCCGCGCCCCACAAACCCTGCGGCATCTACGAGGTCGTAGGGGCGACGTTGGGAGGGTTCCATGTTCCGTGGCTCGATACCGGCTCTGGTGACGCCTTTTCGCGGTGAAGCGTTTGACGATGAAACTTTCCGGGCCCACGTCGAGTGGCAAATTACCGAAGGGAGTCATGCACTTGTCCCGATCGGTACGACCGGCGAACAGGCCACGCTGGATGTCGACGAGCAGCGCCGGGTGATCCGAATCGCGGTCGAGCAGGCCGCCGGGCGGGTGCCGGTCATCGCCGGCTGCGGCTCCAATTCGACCCGGACCGCGATCGATCACATGAAGGCAGCGGCCGATTTCGGCGCGCGCGCCGCGCTGGTCGTCGTGCCTTATTACAACAAGCCCAACCAGGACGGCATCTACGCCCATTTCGCCGCCTGCGCCGAGGCGTGCCCGCTGCCGATCGTCGTCTACAACGTGCCGTCGCGGACTGTGGCGGACATCGGTATCGAGACATTGGGGCGCCTCGCGAAGATCCCGACCGTCGTCGCGATCAAGGACGCGACCGGCAACCTGGCGCGAGTCACCGCCCAGCGCCTCGCCTGCGGCACCGATTTCGCCCAGCTCAGCGGCAATGACGACATGGCATTGGGCTTCAACGCGATGGGCGGCGTCGGCTGCATCTCGGTCACCGCCAACGTCGCGCCCAAGCTTTGCGCGCAATTCCAGGAAGCGACCCTCAAGGGCGACTGGAAGAAGGCCCTCGAGCTCCAGGACCGCCTCTACCCGCTCCACGCCGCCCTGTTCAGCGACGCCTCGCCGGGCCCGACCAAATATGCCCTGAGCCGCCTCCGCGACTTCCCGATTGACCTCCGCCTGCCGATGACCCCCCCGTCAGAGGCCAGCCGCCGCGCGGTCGACGCGGCGCTGGAGCATGCGGGGCTCTAAGGACATCCGTCATGCCAGCGAAAGCTGGCATCTCTGCTCGGCTGGTCGGGGAAGGCTGCGGTGGTGAAAGGCGGCTGGACCTATGTCATGACCAATAGGCCACGCGGCGTGCTCTACATTGGCGTGACAAGCGACCTGGTCGAACGGGTCGAACAGCATCGGCGAGGGGCAGGCTCGGCCTTCTGTCGCAAATATGGCCTCAAGACTCTCGTTCTCGCGGAGGAGCACGCGACCATTGACGAGGCGATTGCGCGCGAAAAGGCCATGAAGGCCTGGAAGCGAGCGTGGAAGGTCGAACTGATCGAACGAGCGAACCCGGAGTGGCGGGACCTCTTTGGTGTGGTGTAGCGGAGGGAGACCCCAGCTTTCGCTGGGGTGACGGTTGCGGGGGCTGGCGTCGGCTTCCTGCCAGCCCTATCTCCCCGGCCCATGGCCCGCCCGCGTCCCACTGCTTTCGACAAGAAGAAGATCGTCGCCGAGAACCGGCGCGCTCGGTTCGATTATGCGATCGATGAGGTCTACGAGGCTGGGATCGCGCTGACCGGGACCGAGGTGAAGTCGCTTCGCTTCGGCGAGGGGTCGATCGCGGAGAGCTATGCCGAGGTCAAGGAAGGCGAGATCTGGCTGATCAACGCCAACATCCCCGAGTTCAGCCACGGCAACCGCCACAACCATGAGCCCAAGCGACCGCGGAAGTTGCTGCTCAACCACCGCGAGATCAGCAAGATGTTCGGCGCCGTCGCGCGCCAGGGCATGACGCTGGTGCCGCTGTCGGTCTATTTCAACGGCAAGGGGCGGGCGAAGGTCGAGCTCGCGCTGGCCAAGGGCCGCAAGGCGCACGACAAGCGCGAGTACCAGGCCGAGAAGGACTGGAAGCGCGAACAAGGCCGCCTGTTAAGGGAACATGGGTGATTTACGATTATAAGTCACCGGCGCATAATGCGGGGGTGATCGGGCGTTCGGGTGAAATGCGGATAGCGAAGTACCGTTTTGCCGAACTTGCCCTCTTGTCGGCTTGCTTCGTCGCGCCTTCCGCCCGTTTCACGGAAGGCCGGTGGACCCTGGATCGAGTCCGGGGCGACGGAATGACCCATGCGTGACCGCCTCGCCCGCCTGATTCGCGACAACACGCCGACCCGCGAGCAGATGCAGCAGTCGAAGCTGGTGAGCCGCTTCGCCGGCCGCGCGCTGCACAGCCAATATTGGCGCTTCACCCGCCGGTCGGTGCCGCGCGGCGTCGGCGTCGGCATCCTCATCGGCATCTTCCTGATGATCCCGGGGCTTCAGATCGTCGGAGCGACTCTCGTGTCGCTGCCGCTGCGGGCCAACGTGCCGCTCGCCGGCGCGATGACCTTCCTCAGCAATCCGGCGACGACTCCGTTCATCCTGCTCGCGTCGATCTGGACCGGCAACCAGCTCGGCTTCCATGCCGACATCTCGACCTTCCAGGCCCTGTCCGCGCGCGGCGCCGGGTTCAGCGAATGGATCGGCTGGCTGCTGTCGGACGCGGCGCCGGCCCTGTTCGCCGGGCTGTTCATCATCGGCGCGGCGGCGGGCCTCGTCGGTTATCTCGTCGCGGGCTGGATCTGGCGGGTGCGCATCGCCCGCAAGTGGCACCGCCGCCAGGAGCGCCGCCGGGAAGAACAGGCCCCGGAGCCGCTCCAGGCCTGAATCTTCGGCTTGCGCCCGGGCGCGTCTGCGCATCAGGTAGGGTATGGCAAGCGTCGTCGCGGAAAGGGGATTCGCCGGGAAGGCACGGACTGGGCCGTCGCTGGCCCTGTTCGTCGCCGGCGCTCTGGTTTCCAGCGCTATCCTGTTGTGGGCGGTGCGCGACCCGCTGTTCGCCGCGGCCTTCCTCGGCGGCACCATCGCCACCGGCGGAATCCTCGCCCTGCTGGTCGGGACCGGAGGACGGGCCGAGACGGCGGCGGTCGAGGCCGAGGACGAGGCGCTCGACCCCAATCTGCTTCGCGTCGTGCTCGACGGCGCGGGCGGCGGCAGCGCGGCGCTGGCGATCACGTCGGCGTCCGACCTCGAGCTGTTCGCCGCCAACGACAGGTTCAGCCGGTGGTTCGGCGCCCCCGCGAGCATCGGCGAGCTCGCCGACGGCGTCGAGGACCCGCGCCAGCTTCACGACGCCGCTGCTCTGGCACGCGCCGAGGGCAGTGCGGTGGTCGCGTCGATGATGCTGGCCGGCGCGCCGATGCGAGTGAAGGCGCGGCTCGCCGGCGCCACCGCCGGGCACATCGTCTGGCGGTTCGATCGCGCGGAGGATGTCGATCACGCCGCCGAGGCGAAGCGGATGGTGGCGGGCGCCGCCGGCGGACGGCTGGGCGAGGCGGGCATCATGGCCGTGCTCGCCGATCCGGGCGGAACGATCCTCGCCGCCAACCAGGTCTTCGCCGTGCGCGCGACTGGCGAGACCGGCGAGGACGTGACCGGCGCTCAGCTCGTCACCTTCCTGTCCGCGTCGAGCAGCGGCCAGTTCCACTTCACCATCGAGGGGCGCGGCGCGACTCCGCTGCGCATCATCCGGGTGCCGGTCGAGGACAGCGAGGACGGTCTCGCCATGTTCCTGATGCTCGACGAGCTCGGCTTTTCCGGCGCGAGCGGCGAGGAGGGGGTGCACGTCCTGCTCGAGCATATTCCGCTCGGCCTCGCCCTCGCCGACATGGACGGGCGCTTCACCTTCCTCAACCGCGCCTTCCGCAAGGCGGCCGGCCTTGGCCCGCAGGAAGCCGTCGCCTGGCCCGGCGACCTCGTCGTCGAGGAGGACAAGGGGGCGGTCTCCGACTTTGTACACCGCTACGCACGCGGCCGCGGAGTCACCGGCGACCTCGCGGTGCGCCTGCGCTCGAACCCGGAGGAACCGGTCGCGCTCACCGTCGCCGGAGCGCGCGGGCTCGGCAACGCGGCGGTGCTGATGAGCCTCAAGGACAATAGCGAGGAGGCCCGGCTCAAGCGCGAGATCGCCCAGGCGACGAAGATGCAGGCGGTCGGCCAGCTCGCCGGCGGCGTCGCCCACGACTTCAACAACATTTTGACCGCGATCCTCGGCACCTGCGACCTGATGCTGATGCGGCATCTGCCGGGCGATCCGGACTATGACGACATCCACCAGATCCGGAGCAATTCGAACCGCGCCGCGAACCTGACGCGCCAGCTGCTTGCTTTCTCGCGCCAGCAGACCTTGCGGCCGCAAGTGCTGCAGCTGCCCGACGCGGTGTCGGAAGTGTCGCACCTGCTCAACCGTCTGCTCGGCGAGACGGTCAAGCTGCACGTCAAGCACGGCCGCAACCTCGGCGCGATCCGCGCCGATCCCGGCCAGCTCGAGCAGGTCATCGTCAACCTCGCGGTCAACGCCCGCGACGCGATGCAGTCGAAGGGAGAGGGCGTCGGCACCCTCAACATCGAGACCTTCGCGGTGTCGTCGGACGACGTGCGCCGGATGGGCACCGACATCCTGCCGATCGGCGACTATACCGCTCTGCGCGTCACCGACACCGGCACCGGGATTCCGCCGCACCTTCTGTCCAAGATCTTCGAGCCCTTCTTCACCACCAAGGAAGTGGGCAAGGGCACCGGTCTCGGCCTCTCCACCGTCTACGGCATCGTCAAGCAGTCGGGCGGCTTCATCTTCGCCGATAGCCAGATCGGCGAGGGGACCAGCTTCACCATCTATCTGCCGGTCCACCAGGCCGCTGCGGCCGAGGAAGCGCCTAAGCCGAAGCTCGCCAAGGAGACCCAGAATGGCGACTGGTGGGGCAGTGGCACTATTCTCCTGGTCGAGGACGAGGCGGTGGTGCGCGCGGTGGCCGAGCGCGCGCTCACCCGCCACGGCTACACCGTGCTGGTCGCCGAGAGCGGCGAGGAGGCGCTCGAGATCCTCAGCCGCGAAGGCGAGGTCGACCTTATGGTCTCCGACGTGGTCATGCCGACGATGGACGGCCCGACCACCGTCCGCCACGCCCGCGAGAGCCGCCCCGACCTGCCGATCCTGTTCATTTCCGGCTATGCCGAGGAGCAATTGCGGAAGTCGATCGACATCGAGAATGTCGCGTTCCTGGCCAAGCCCTTCTCGGTTCAGCAACTTGCCGAAACCGTGCGCGACACCTTGCGTGCCAAATAGGTCTTTTCCTTTCCGAAACAGACGTTAACTCACGCGGACATGAGTGAAGCGCGCAGCATCCTGATCGTCGAGGACGAGCCTCTCATCGCGATGATGCTCGAGGATTTTCTCGACTCGCTCGGCCACAAGGTCGTCGCGAGCTGCGACTCGGTGTCCGACGCGCTCGCTCATGTCGAGCAGGGCGGGTTCGACGTCGCGATCATCGACGTCCAGCTCAAGGACGGCGAGAGCGTGTGGCCGGTCGCCGACAAGCTCGCTGACGCCGGAACGCCTTTCGTCATCGCCACCGGCGGTCATGTCGAGCCGCCACCCGCGGCCCATGCCGACGCGCCGACGCTGACCAAGCCCTACACGATCGATTCGATCGAGCCGGCGATCGCGGAGGCGATGGCCCGCTAGGCCGTGAACCGCCGGCCGAGACGGATGCTCGCCTTCCTGCTCATCCCCGTCGGCCTGTACCTGATCGCCGCCGTTGCGGCCTATGTAAGCCAGACTCGGCTGATTTTTCCAAACTGGGCGGTTCCAGCCGCTGGCCCGCTGGCCCCGGGTGTCGAACGCCTCACCCTCGACCGGCCCAATGGCGACCGGCTCGAAGGCATCTATATCCCGGCACGGCAGCATGGCGGCGACGGCACCCTCCTTCTGCTCTTTTCGGGCAATGCCTCTAACGCCCAGGCCTTGGCCGAGCATTTCGCGAGCATCTATCCCGAGCATCCGCTCGCTGCCTTCCATTATCGCGGATATGCGCCGAGCACCGGCACGCCGGGCGCCGCCGGCCTGATCGAGGACGCCCCGGCGATCCACGACCTGCTCGTCCAACGGTACAGTCCGAAGCGAGTCGTCGCGATCGGCATCAGCCTAGGCAGCGGAGTCGCCGCCCAGCTCGCGGCGCAGCGGCCGCTTGCCGGCCTCATTCTCATCACCCCGTTCGATTCGCTGGGCGCGATGGCGCGGGAATCCTATGCCTGGCTGCCGGTCGCGCTGCTGTTCAGGCACGAGATGAGCTCGGTCGAGGCCCTCGAGGACGTGCCAATTCCGGTCGCGATCATCGCTGCCGGACAGGACACGCTCATCCGCCCCGCCCGCACCGACGCGCTCAGGGCCGCGATTCCCAACCTCGTGTTCGACCGCGTCTTCCCCGCGGCCGGCCACAACGACATCCTCGCCCAGCCCGGGATCGAGGAGGCGATGCGCGCGGCCCTGGAAGCGGTGAGGCTCCCAGCGGCCTGAGCGAGGGCAGCGACGGCAAATCCATTTTTGTTCTTCCTATCCGTTTCCTACTTGTTCCTATAGAACAGATGCGGTACAGAAGCCGTCATTGATCGCGCAACGGCGACGCTCTAACGGGAGGAACAGGCCATGGCGGCATCACTCAAAGTCGTTTCCGAAGGATCCCCCCTCAACGTGGACAGGCAGAAGGCTCTCGAAGCAGCGCTCGCGCAGATCGACCGCGCGTTCGGCAAAGGCAGCGCGATGCGCTTGGGCTCGAAAGAGGCCATCGACATCGAGACGATCTCGACCGGCTCGCTGGGCCTCGACATCGCGCTCGGCATCGGCGGGCTGCCGCGCGGGCGTGTCGTCGAGATTTACGGACCGGAAAGCTCGGGCAAGACCACCCTGGCGCTTCACGCGGTCGCCGAGGCGCAGAAGATGGGCGGCACCGCCGCCTTCGTCGACGCCGAGCATGCGCTCGACCCGGTCTATGCTAAGAAGCTTGGCGTCGACATCGACAATCTGATCGTCTCCCAGCCGGACACCGGCGAACAGGCGCTCGAGATCGTCGACACGCTGGTGCGCTCGAACGCGATCGACATCCTGATCGTCGACTCGGTCGCCGCGCTCGTCCCGCGGGCGGAGATCGAGGGCGAAATGGGCGACAGCCATGTCGGCCTCCAGGCGCGCCTGATGAGCCAGTCGCTCAGGAAGCTCACCGGCTCGATCTCCAAGTCCAAGTGCCTGGTCATCTTCATCAACCAGCTGCGCATGAAGATCGGCGTCATGTACGGCAATCCGGAGACCACGACCGGCGGCAACGCTCTGAAATTCTACGCCTCGGTCCGCCTCGACATCCGCCGCACCGGCCAGATCAAGGACCGCGACGACATCGTCGGCAACTCCACGCGGGTGAAGGTGGTCAAGAACAAGCTCGCGCCGCCGTTCAAGCAGGTCGAGTTCGACATCATGTACGGCCAGGGCGTGTCCAAGGTCGGCGAGGTGCTCGACCTCGGCGTCAAGGCCGGCATCGTGGAAAAGTCGGGCGCCTGGTTCAGCCACGACTCGGTGCGGATCGGCCAGGGCCGCGAGAACGCCAAGCAGTTCCTCACCGACAATCCCGAGCTGTTCGCCAAGATCGAAAAGGCGATCCGCGGCCGCACCGGCGAAGTCAGCGAAGCTCTGATGACCGGCGGCGCCGACGACGAGGCCTGAGGGAGGGGCCGGGAGAGGGGTTGTTCGGCAAGGCCGGCGCCCCTCTTTTGGTATGTGGTTCAGACCGGCCGTGTGGTCACTTCCTGAACGTCGATCTCGGCCTCGTCGTGCGAGTCGCGGCAGGGCTGGCGGTTGGCCCAGAAGGCGACCGCCAAAGCGAGCGCACCGCACGTGGTGAAGCCGATCAGGAACGGGATGGTCGTCCCGTTGAAATTCTGGCCGATGATGAAGCCGATCGTCGCGCCGCCCATCGTGGTGATCGCGCCCTGCACCGAAGAGGCGGTGCCCGCGACATGGCCGAGCGGCTCCATCGCCAGAGCGCCGGCATTGGCGCCGATCATTCCGAAATAGGCCATGGTCGCGGCCTGGAAGGTCACGAAGATCCACAGTTCCTCGCCCAGGGCCGCGGCGAACAGGAGGTGGGCGGCCGCCACCGCGGTGAAGCAGGACAGCGCAGTCAGCAGCAGCTTGCGCGCGCCCAGCCTCATCACCAGCCGCGAATTGGCGTAGGAGCTCAACGTCATCGGCCCGGCGATGCAGGCGAAGACGAGGCCGATCAGCTCCGGGCGCGCGAACACGTCGAACACGATCTGCTGGATCGAGTTGATGAACGCGAACAGCGCGCCCATCAGCAATGTCTGGGCGATGGTGTTGCCGATCGACTGGCGGATCCGCACCGTCGTCCATACCGCCTCGCCGATGCTTCGCGCCGATAGCGGGCGCCTGTTCTCCGGCGCCAGCGTCTCGGGCAGGCGCAGCACCAGCCACAAAGCGAGCACCGCGCCATAGACTCCCAACACGATGAAGATGTGCCGCCACGTCGCGATGGCGAGGATGCCCTGGCCGAAGGTTGGCGCCAGCACCGGCACGATCATGAACACGATCATCGTGATCGACATGATCCGGGCCATTCCGGATCCCTGGTAGCGGTCGCGCACCACCGAGATGACGAGCACCCGAGTCGCGGCGGCGGCTACGCCCTGGAGGAAGCGCGCGCCAAGCAGCAGCTCGAAGCTGGAAGCGAGCCCGGCGAGCAGGCCGAATATCCCGTAGAAGGCGAGCGCGCCGACCATCAGCCATTTGCGCCCGAACCGGTCCGACAGCGGCCCGTAAGCGAGCTGAGAGATGCCGAAGCCGAGCAGGTAGACGGTGATGACCAGCTGGCGGCGATTGTCCTCGCCGACGCCGAGCGCATCGCCGATCGCGGGCAGGGCCGGAAGCATCGAATCAATCGCCAGCGCATTCGACGCCATCAGCGCCGCCATCAGGGCAACGAACTCGGCCATGCCCGGCCCGCGCCAGCCGCGTTCGGCGGCCGCGCCGCTCGTCATCGTCTCTGGTCCGCGCAGCTTTTGCATGGCAGGGCCTTGGTTGACGCGGCGGCGCAAGACAAGTTCCGTTTTGTTTCGCCACCAGCCGGGGAAGCGCGATGATCGTCGTCCACCATCTCGAGAACAGCCGTTCGCAGCGGGTGCTGTGGATGCTGGAGGAACTCGGCCTGGACTATGAGATCCGCCGTTACGAACGCGATCCCAAGACCATGCTCGCGCCGCCGGATCTCAGGAAAGTCCATCCGCTCGGCAAGTCGCCGGTCATCGAGGATCATGGCCGGGTCGTGGCCGAGACAGGCGCGATCGTCGAATATCTCGTCGAGAAGGGCGAGGGGCGGCTCGGCCCGCCGGCGAACCGCGCCGCGGTGCTGCGCTACCGCCAGTTCCTCCATTATGCGGAGGGCTCGCTGATGCCGCTGCTGTTCACCACGCTCGTGCTCGGCCGCGTGCCCATGCTGGGCAAGACGGCGCAGAAGAAGTTCCGGCCGATGATCGAGCCGCACCTCGACTGGCTTGAGACGGAGCTTCAGGAGCGGCCCTGGTTCGCCGGCGACGAGTTCAGCGCCGCCGACATCATGATGAGCTTTCCGCTGGAGGCCGCGCGCAGCCGCGCCGGACTCGATGCGCGGCGCCCGGCGCTGGTCGAATGGCTCGAACGGATACACGCCCGCCCGGCCTATCAGGCCGCGCTCGCCAGGGGCGGCCCCTACGCCTACGCCTGAGCCGCGCGCCTAATTGCCGCGGGGCGGGGTGCTTTGCGGCTGCTCTTGCTGAGGCGCGAGCGGCTCGCCGCGCGGGGTGAGCCTGTCCGGAAGGCGTTGGATCGGCGGCCGTTCGGGGATCGGGCGGCAGCCGGGCCGTCCGCGGTCGGCGCCTTCGCAGTCGAGCTGCGGGCGAGTCGCCGCCGGCGGCTGCTGGTTCCAGCGATTCGGCTGTTGCGGCGTGACGCTGTTGCCAGGCGGAGCTGCCGTGCCGGGCGGTGTCACCGGGGCGGTGACGTTGCCCGTCTCCGGCACCGGCATCGGAACCGTTTCGTTGATTTCCGGCGGCATCAGCATGTCGGGCGGCAGGATCTGGTTGATCGCGGGGTCCGGTCCCAGCGGCACCGGCGCGAGCGGCTGTTGCGGCTGCGCGGTCTGCATCTCGAGCTCGTTGACCCGCGCGCGCAGTTGCTCCCGCTCGGCGACCAGGCCGCGCACCTCGAAGAAGGCCCAACCAGTCACCCCCACCGCGAGCAGGGCGGCCAACACCTGCACGACCAGCAGCGCGCGCGCCGCGGACACGAAGGCGGCGATTCGGTTCCCGCTCATCGCCGGCTCGCCTGCATGGTGCGGCCGAGCACGAAGGCGGAAATGGCGAGCAGGGCCAGGGATATGGCCAATGCGACCACGCTGATCAGGCCGAGCGCCGCCGCGCTGAGCAGGTTGCGGACTGCGAGCAGCACGCACAGCGCGACCAGCAGGGTCGCGGCGAGGCCGGCCCAGCCGAGGATGGCGACCCGCCCGAAACCCTGCAGCCGGTCCTCCGTCCGCTGGACGATCTCGACTCCGCCCGCCTCGATCGCCGGCTCCATCGCGGGGAGGGCGTCGCCGCGGACTCGTGCGTAGAGGCGGCTTTGCAGCTCCGGCCATGGCACCTGGTCGCGAGTCCCGCCCCAGGCCCGGAAGTCGAGAAAGTTGATCATCGTGAAGGGTAAGGGCAGCCGCGCCCCGTCGAAGCTGAGCTGGACCAGCTTGCCGGCGTCGAGCGCGGCATTCGCCTCGGCTCGGACCCACAGCGAATCATGCGCCGCTTTCGACCAGGCGACCACGACGCAGCGCGCCGCGTCGATCTCGCGCTCGATCACCAGCCCGTAATCGTCGCCGGCGGTCAGGCGCTGGTCCCACCACAGGCTTCGGCCGCTTGCCTCGATCCCTTCGGCGACGGCCGTCGCGCGCCCCTGGTCGGGGCGGGCATAAGAGAGGAAGCAGTCAGCCATCGACTTAGGTCTAGCAGCCGCGCCCGACCGTTGACAAATGGCGGCAAAGGTGGACGCATCCGCCGCACCAAAACACAAGGGGAACGACGTGGGTGAACCGGTAAAGACCAAGGGCGGCATCTCGCTGCAGATGCAGATGCTGATCGGCTTCCTGGTCGGCCTCGGCGCAGGCCTCGCCGTCTATGCCGGGGCGCGGGACGCCGCCTGGGTGGATACCGTCACCACCTATGTCACCAACCCGATCGGCCAGATCTTCCTTCGGCTGATCTTCATGCTGGTGATCCCGCTGCTGTTCTCGGCCCTGGTGGTCGGCATTTCCGAGATGGGCGAGATCCGCTCGCTGCGCCGGGTCGGCCTGCGCACGCTCGCCTATACCGTGATCGTCTCGTCGATCGCGGTGGCGGTCAGCCTCATCGTCGTCAACCTGCTCCAGCCGGGCGCGGGCGTCGACCGCGCCGCGGCCCAATCGATGCTCGCCGAATCCAGCGAGCGCGCCAGCCAGATCGTCCGAACCGGCGCCGAGCAGCCTAGCGGCATCGACGCCTTCATCACCCTCGTCCCCAACAACCTCATCGAGGCGATGGGCAGCAACGCCTCGATCATCTCGGTGATGATCTTCGCCTTGTTCTTCGGCATCGGCCTGATGCTCACCGACACGCCGAACGCGCGGCTGCTTCAGCGCGGCTTCGAAGGCCTGTTCGACGTCACGATGAAGCTCATCCTCATCGTCATCAAGCTCGCTCCGATCGCCATCGCCTGCTTCATGTTCAATCTCGCCGCGGTGTTCGGCTGGGACCTGCTCATTCGCCTGTCGGCCTATGTCGGGGTCGTCCTGCTTGCGCTCGGCATCCAGATGTTCGTGGTCTTCCCGGCCTTGCTCGCGACGCTCGGCCGCAAGAACCCGATCGCCTTCTTCCGCGAGACCCAGGAAGCCACCGTCATGGCCTTCTCGACGGCCTCGTCCAACGCGACTCTGCCGACCGCGCTGCGCGTCGCCGACGAGAAGCTCGGCCTGCCGCGCCGCGTGTCGCGCTTCGTGCTGACCATCGGCGCCACCGCCAACCAGAACGGCACCGCGATGTTCGAGGGCGTGACGGTGATCTTCCTCGCCCAGTTCTTCGGCATTGAGCTGAGCTTGGGCCAGCAGATCATGGTCATGCTGGTCTGCATCCTCGGTGGCATCGGCACCGCGGGCGTGCCGGCGGGTTCGCTTCCGGTCGTGGCGCTGATCCTGGCGATGGTCGGCCTCGATCCCGCCGCGATCGCCCTGGTGCTCGGAGTCGACCGCTTCCTCGACATGTGCCGGACCACTCTGAACGTGATCGGTGACCTCGTCGCCGCCCAGATCATCTCCGCGGGCGAGCCGAAGGACGAGGTTGTAGCGCCGCCACTCGCCGCGGAGGCGCCGCTCCCGGAGCGGGTGACGCCTTAAGCAGGATCTTCCCTGTCCCGGCGAAGCCGGGATGGGGAGGAACGTCAGGCCGGCTCGAGTTCCTTGTGGACGACCTTGTCGGCGAGGTGGCCGTTGAGCTCGGCCAAATGGTCGAACTCGGATTCGTAGCTCGCCAGGCCCTGGCTCAGCGACCTCAGCTCGGCGTCGAGGCCCTGCATCTCCGCCTCGGGGATCAGCGCCTCGATCCGGTCCCAGCGCGACCAGCCGTCGCGCGGCTCCATGCCGAGCATCTGGCCGCGCCGGCTGGCGATCGCCGAGGTCACTTTCGACGAGGCGCTGCCCGGGGTCGTGATCGTCACCCGCCGCACCGGCTCGAGCAGGTGGGGCGAGGCGGCGGCGAGCGCTTCGCTCATCGCGACCCGGCCCGCCGTGCGGAACGCGACCTCCGACGAATCGACGCTGTGGTAGGAGCCGTCGACCAGGGTCACCGCGACGTCGACGACCGGGAAGCCGAGCGGCCCCTTGACCATCGCGTCGCGGATGCCCGCCTCGACCGCCGGGAACCATTGCTTGGGCACGACGCCGCCGCTGATCTTCTCGTTGAATTGGAAGCCGTCGCCGCGCGGCAGAGGCCGCACTTCGATGACGACGTCGCCGAACTGGCCGTGGCCGCCCGACTGCTTCTTGTGGCGACCGCGCTGGGTGACGCTCTTGCGGACCGATTCGCGGTAGCCGACCTGCGGCAGCCGTGAGGTCACCGCGACTCCATAGCGGTTCTTCAGCCGGTCGATCGTGACCCGAATATGCTCGTCGCTGACTCCGCGCAGGCGGGTCTCGTGGACCGCTTCGTCCTGTTCCCAGGACAAAGCCGGGTCCTCCTCGACCAGCTTGTGAAGCGCGGTCGACAGGCGGACGTCGTCCTTGCGCTCCTTGGTCGCGATGGCGACGGCATAATTGGACCGGTCGAGCTCGATCTCCGGCGCCGGCGGCAATTCGCCGCTGCCGATCCAGTCGCCGGCGGCGACGCCGTCCAGCTTGGCGATTGCGACGATGTCGCCCAACCGCCCCTCGGCGGCCTTGACGACCTTGTCGCCCTGGACCTGGAAGATCGTGCCGATGCGCACCGGCTCACCGCCCGCGGTGGCCAGCTCGGCGCCCTCCCTGAGCGCGTCCCCAAAGATCCGGGCGAGAGCGAGGCGGCCCATCGCGCCGCCATGGCTGGTCTTGAACACGAAGGCGCACTGGCCTTCCGCCAGCAGCCGCTCGGCGGTCGCCTCCGGCCCCGGTGCCTCGTGGCGAAGCGCCTTGAGCAGCCGCCGAACGCCGAAGCCCTTGAGCGCCGATCCGAACAGCACCGGCACGCCGAGGCCTCGCCCGGTCTCGTTGGCGAGGTCGGCATATACCGTCTTCGGATCCGGCTCCTCGTCCATCAGCAGCGCTTCCATCAGCGCGTCGTCATGGTCGGCGAGCTGCTCCAGCATGTGGAAGCGCGCAGATTTCTCGCGCTCCTTGAGGTCGTCGGGGATCGCGCCCTGTTCGGAGGCCTGGCCGGCGCGATAGTGGAACGCCCGCTCCAGCGCCAAATCGACGAAGCCGCTGATCTTGTCGCCGTCACGGATCGGGATCTGGCGAGCGATGAGCGGCGACGCGCTCATCGGCTGAAGCGCCTCGAGCAGCGCCTGGATCGAGCCGCGCGCCTGGTCGATCTTGTTGACGAAGATGAGGTGCGGCACGCCCAGCGCCTCGAGCTTGCGCAGCGCCGGCTCGGCGAGATGGGCGCGCTCCGGCTCGGGATCGATCACCACGATGGCAAGGTCGCAGGCCGCGATGCCGCGCGCGCCGTCGGCCGAGAAGCCGATCGAGCCCGGGCAGTCGGCGATCGCGAAGCTGTCGCCGAGATAGTCGAAACGCATCAGATTAAGCTCGGTCGAGCCGCCGCGGGCCCGCGCCTCCGCGCTCGAATCGCCGACGCTGGTCTTGGCGTCGACGCTGCCCTGGCGGTCGATCGTGCCGCTTGCAAAAAGAAGGGCCTCGGCAAGGCTGGTCTTGCCAGCCCCGCCAGGCCCGACGAGCGCCACGGCTCTTGTAGCACCGGATCTGTCGGGCATGATCGTCTCCTTCGTCCGCTGGCGCGGTCCGCGAAGAAGACGCGGGGGCGCCTCTCAAACCGAAGCGATCAGGCTCTACCTGTGCGCGGCAAAGCGCAAGGGGCTAATCGCCGGACCGACCGAGATAGGCGATCAGGTCGGCCCGCTCCTGGACATCGGTGCGCACGAAGAAGCCCATGTCGGTACCCGGCGCGACCGCTTCGGAATCGGCGATGAAGCGGTCGAGCAGCTCGGGCGTCCAGCGGGGTTGCCGTGCGGCGAGCCGGCGCAGCGCTTCGGAATAGGGATAGGCGGGGTCGCTCGCGACCGGCTTGCCGACGATGCCGTGAAGCGACGGGCCGTTGGCGCTCTGCCCGGGCTCAAGGCTGTGGCAGCCATAGCATTTCACATAGGCCCGCTCGCCGCGCCGCGGGTCGCCCTCGGGCAGCGCCGCGGCGCCCGCCGCGGCCAGTCCCGCGGCGGCGGCCAGGGCCAGCTTCA
>NZ_JAANPA010000021.1 GCF_011320075.1 Sphingosinicella sp. YJ22
CAGCCAAGGCCGACGCCGAGCCGGCCGGCGCCGCCGCGGCAGGCGCCGTTGCCGGACACGCCGGGAATCTGATCCCTCACTCCTCGCGGCCGTACCATTCGTCGAGGCGCATGAGCTGATCGTAATCGCCATAAGGCGCATAGGCCGGGTGGAGCTTGGCGGTGAACGGCTCGGCGCCGGTCAGCCACTTGTCCGCCGCCTCGGTGAACCTGGCGGCAGCCGAGGCCACGAAATCGCCCGGAGCCATGCCGCTGCGCAGATCGGCCGACACGACATAGCCGAACTTGCCCTTGTCCTTGGCGAGCGACCAATATTCGAACCGCTCGGCCCGCCCGTCGGCGCCGGGAAAGCCGCCGCGCTCGGCGATCAGGCCGAGCAGGCCGAGTTGCAGCGAGAAGCCTTCGTCGACCGCCTTGCGGCTCGGCGGCTTGCCGGTCTTGTAGTCGACGATCGCCAGCCCCTCGTCGCCGCAGCGGTCGATTCGGTCGGCGATGCCGTGAAGCTCGATTCCGGCGATCTCGGTCTTGCCGTCCTTCTCCGCGAGCATCGGCCGCCGCCCTGCCGAGCGGCCGTTCGCCATTTCCGCGGCGATGAAGTCGATCGCCTCCATCAGCCGCGGCTGCCACAGCGCGCGAAGCATCGGGTGGACGCCGGGATCGTCGAGCAGGGCTTCCGCCCGCGGCCGCAGCCTCGCGGGATCGCACTCGTCCTCCTTCATCCACGCCTCGAGAACGGCATGGACCGCAGTGCCGCGCCAGGCGGCGGTCGGGTCGGCGTCGGCTGGATCGAACGCGGCAAGACGCAGCATGCGCTTGGCGTAGAAGGCGTAGGGATCGGCCTTCAGCCGGTCGACGTCGGTGACGTAGAGGAGGCGCGGCCGGTCCTTCGCTGCCGGCGCCGGAGCCGGGCGGGCGGCCGGACTGAACGCCGCCGGCCTGTCGAGCGCCTTGGCCCAGCGGCCATGATTGGGCTCGCGGGTGACTCCGCCGGTCATCGCCTCGATGCGCAGCCAGAAGCGCGAGGCGATGGCGGGCGAGCGGGCGTCGCGGCGCGCACGAGTCACCAGCACCTGGCGCGCGCCGATGCCGCAGGCGAAATCGTGAGCGGCGAGCCCGATGCGTCGCTCCAGCGACGGCAGGCCGAGATCGGCGCGGATACGCGGCGCGAGCCACGGATCGGGCGCCGGAGCGGCCGGCCAGGTGCCTTCGTTGAGGCCCGCGAGGATCATCAGGTCGGCCTGCTGAAGCCGCGCCTCGAGCAGGCCCCAGATGAACAGGCGCGGATGCTGGCCGAAGGGCGGCCGCACCGCCTGCCCGTCCATTATCCGCTCGAGCAAGGCCGGCAGCGACGCCGGCTCGACGCGCTCGGGCCCATGGACCGCCGCATCCTCCAATGCTGCGAGCAGCTCCGCGGCGGCACGGCCCGCCGGGCCACGCCACACCCCGTCGCCGGCGAGAGCGCCCGCGGTCTCGCGGATGCTCGCGAGGATCTGGCCGAGTCCCTCGGCGCGCTCGCGCGGGTGCCACAGCCGCTCCTGGTCGTCGGCAAGCGCCTGCGCCGCATCCTCCAACGGCTGGAGCAGCGCCCTCGCCTCCTCCTCCCAAAAGGGCAGCGCGCGCCTGCGCTTACGCGCGGCCCTGCCCTCGCCCTCCGAGAGATGGGCCGAGACTCCGCTGAGCCCCGCCGCCGGCCGCGGCCCGCGCAGCGCGAGGTCAAGCAGGCGCACGCCGTCGAGCCACGGCAGCCGCGCCTCGCCCTGGCGAACCAGCGGATGGTTAAGCAGGGTCAGCAGCGGCACCGGCGCGAAGCGCTCGACCGCCGCCGCCGCGATGGCGAGCAACAGGGTGCCGGGCGGCGTCTGCGACAGCGGTCGGCCGGCGCTGTCGTCCGCCTCGATTCCCCAGCGCTTGAGATGGGCCGACACCCGCCGAGCCAATTTGCGGTCGGGCGTCACCAGCGCCGCCGTCTTCCCCGGGATCTCCAGCGCTTCGCGCAAGGCGATGGCGATCGCCTGCGCCTCCTCGGCGGGATCGGCGAGTTCCAGCGCCCTGACGCCGCTCAACCGGCGCTCGGCGGGCTTCAACTCCGCCCATTTCGCGGTTGCCTCGGGAGGGGCCATGGCGTTGCCGATCGCACGGCTGCGAACCGCCGGGGCATCGCGGCCGCCGCCCCAACGCCATCCCTCGACCTCGTGGCGCGCGAAACCCATCCGGTCGAGCAGCAGCTTCAGATGGAATTGCGGGTGGCTCTCGGCGGCGCGGCGCTGGCGGCCGCCTTCGCCGTCCAGCGGACCGAGCATCTCCCATTCGTCGTCGGGCATGGCGAGGTCGAGCGCGGGGAGCACGACCATGCCTTGCTCCAGCAGCGCCACCCGGCGCAGCAGCCGCGCCACCGCCGGCGCCGAGGTGGTGATTCCGGCGGCACATATGAACGCGGCCGGCGGGGCGGCCCGCCAGCGCCGCTCGAGCGCGGCGAGCAGGCGGTTGCGCCGCTCGGCGAGATCGATCCGGCCGAGCTTGGCCAGCTCCGCCGGCCAGTCGCGCAGGATCAGCTCGAGAGTCGCCAGCGAGCTTTGCCAGTGGACGGCGAGGTCGGGCAGGTCGGCGGCGATGTCGCGCAGCCGCGCAGGCGCCACTTCCTCGATGATCAGCTGGTCGAGCGTCCGGCCAAGGTCGCCGGCGAGGCGCAGCGCCTCGGCCGCATCGACGCCGCGATGGCGCTGGACGAGGCGCCCGAGGCGCATCTGCCGCTCGGTCGGATCGAGCGCCGGCGGGATCGGCTCGGCGCCCAGCGGGTCGAGTGCCCCGCCGATCCGCTCGTCGAGCTCCGGATCCCCGATCGGCACGAGCCGCGGCAGCAGCAGGCCGCCTCCGGCGCGCCGGACGAACGCGTCGCTGACAGCGCGGGCGGCGCGGTTGTTGGGCAGAAGCACGATACCGCGCGCGAGCCCGGTCGGCTCGCCGCCGAACCGCGCCAGCAGCCCCGCCGCGAGCGCGTCGGAGAAGGAGCGGTGAGGCGGGATCGTGAAAAGGCTCGGGCGGGTCACCTCGCCAAGCTATCCGCTCGCTGCAAGCGAAGTCGAGGGCTGTCGGCGCGAAGCCTTATGCCGCCGCCAGAATATCCTCGGCACGGCGGATCGACTGCGGCTGGCCGACGTCAAACCACAAGCCCTGGTGGACGGTGCCGTAGAGGCGGCCCGAATCGATCGCCCGGTCCCACAGGATGTTGGTCGAGAACGGCCCTTCTGGAAGCTCGCCCTCGAACAGGCGCTTCGAGACCAGCTGGATTCCGGTGAACACGAACGGTGCGACGCCGTTGGCGCGGCGGCGGCGAAGCGCGCCGGTCGGGCCCATGTGAAAGTCGCCGCGGCCGCCATGGCAATGCGCCCGCGCCAGCGGCACGAGCAGAAGCAGGGCGTCCATGCGCGCGTCGTCCCAATTGGCGGCGAGCAGCTTCATGCTGTCGACCGGGCCGTCCACCCACAGATTGTCGGAATTGACGCTGAGGAACGGATCGGCGTCGAGCTCGGGCATCGCCTTGACCAGCCCTCCCCCGGTCTCGAGCAGCTGCTCGCGCTCGTCGGAGATGACGATCTTCATCGGCCCGCGGCGCTTGCCGACATGAGCCTCCAGCGCGTCGGCGAGGTAATGGACGTTGACCACCACCTTCTTGACGCCGGCGGCCTCGAGCCGGTCGAGGGCATGGTCGATGAGCGGCTTGCCGGCGACCTCGACCAGCGGCTTGGGCCGGGTCGCAGTGAGCGGGCGCATGCGCTTGCCGAGGCCGGCGGCCATCACCATCGCCACTTCAGGAACGTCGACGCTCGGGGCGGGCCGAAGCGCCAGCGGCTTCACATATGTGTTCATTCCGAAATCCAGGCCGCCGCGCGTTTCTCGGGCGGCACGTTGGCGTCGAACCACGCCTTCACCGGCGCGAGGCCCGGATGCTCGAGGTCGCGCTCGAGCAGGCCCCACATGCGCGGCTGGTAGCTGGTGTAATGCGGCTTGTTGTCGCGCTTCCACAGGCGGGTGAAGACGCCGAGGATTCGGGTGTTGCGCTGGGCGGCGAGCGCCCAATAGGCCCGCTCGAAGCCGGCCGGGTGGCCGGTCGCCTCGAGGTAGCGCGCCAGCATCTCGCGCTCGACCGAGGGAGTCACGTCTCGGCGGGCGTCCTCGAGCACCGAGACGAGGTCATAGGCCGGGTGGCCAGCGAGCGCGTCCTGGAAGTCCAGCAGGCCGAAATGGCGGATGCCCTCGCGCCCGGTGATCAGCATGATGTTCTCGGCGTGATAGTCGCGCAGCACCGTCACCGGGCCGAGCCCGTCGGCGGCGACCGGCGCGAGCGCCTCGGTCCAGGCGTCGCGATAGCCGTCCTTGTCGACGTCCAGCCCGAGCGCCGGGCAATACCAGTCGGTGAACAGGGTGATCTCGCCCAGCCATTCCTCCAGCGCGTGCGGCTTGAGGCCCGGCATCGATGGCAAGGCGTGGAGATGGACGAGGAGGTCCGTCGCCTGGGCGTAAAGCGCGCGCTCGCGCTCCGGGGTCGCGTCCAGCGTCTCGCGCAGGCGCTGGTCGCCGAAATCGTCGAGCAGGAGCAGGCCCTGCTCATAGTCGACGGCAAGGACGCACGGCGCCGACAGGCCGGCATGGGCGAGCCACTCGGCGACCGCGACGAAGGGGCGCGGGTCCTCGTGCGGCGGCGGCGCGTCCATCAGCACGGCGGTCTCGCCATCGCGGTGCACGCGGAAATAGCGGCGGAAGCTCGCATCGCCGGCAAGCGGACGGATTTCAGCGCCGGCCCAGCCATGCGCCGCAAGGAAATCAGGCGCTTGGACCGGCGGAATCATCGTGGAGGCCATCGGCGCTCCCAAGCGGTCGGCACGGACGCTGTCAAGTTGCGGCCTCCACGGGGGTCATGCTCCAAATTCAGCCCGAGCGTCCCGGGCCACAGACGCGGCAGCCGTTCGGGCCATTCGATCAGAAGCGCCGAGTCGAGCAGTGCATCGTCCAGTCCGAGCTCCTCGAGTTCGTGCGGGTCCTCGATACGATAGAGATCGACGTGCCACACAGGCAGCGAAACGTCCGGCGGCTCGTATGTTTGCACGATCGGAAACGTCGGGCTGCCGACCTCCCCTTCATGGCCGAGCCCGAGGAGGATGCCGCGCGACAGGCTGGTCTTGCCGGCGCCGAGCGTGCCGAACAAAGCGACGACGTCGCCGGGCCGCAGCAACGGCGCGATCCGTCGCCCCAGCGCCTCGGTCGCCTGTTCGTCGGGAAGATGGATCATGGTCAAGCCGATGCCTGCGCTTCGCCCTCCGGCGGAGCGGCCAGCGCGCGATGGGCCGCGCGCTGCCCTTCCGTGCGCGGCAGAGTCACCTGGAAAGTCGTGCCGCCGCCGAGTTCCGACGTCATCTTGATTGTGCCGCCATGCGCCTCGATGAACTGGCGGGCGAGCGGCATGCCGAGGCCCATGCCGCCATCGCTCTGCGCCGCGCTGCTCTGGAAGCGATCGAACACCCGCGCCTGCTCGGCCGGGGGGATGCCGGGGCCGTTGTCGGAAACGATGAGCTGCGCCTCGGACTCGCCGCCCTGGACGGCCAGCGTGACGCGGCCGTCAGCGGGGGTGAACCGGATCGCGTAGCGCAGCAGGTTGAGCATCGCCTGGCTGAGGCGGCGGCGGTCGCCGGTGATCGTGCCCGCCGAGGCATCGATCCGCGCATCGAATTCGATCTGCTTGGCCTCCGCGACGTCGCGGGCCTGCGCCGCGACGGCCTCGCCAAGGTCGGCAAGGTCGATCTCGTCCTCGGCGAGCAGCAGGCTCCCCATGTCGCTTTGGGTCAGATCGAGAATGTCGTCGATCAGCGCCGACAGTCGGCCGACGCTGGCGATTATCGCGCCGACATAGTCCTTGGCCGCCCCCGCCAATTCGCCGGCATAGCCGCCGTCGAGCATCTCGGCGAAGCCGGCGATCGAGGTCAATGGCGTGCGCAATTCGTAGCTGATGTTGGACACGAAGGCGGTCTTGACCCGGTCGGCCTCCTCCAGCGCCATGGTGCGGTCCCTGAGGGCCGTCTCGACGCGCGCGCTGTCGGTGACGTCGAGGATTGTGAAGAGCACGTCGTCGGCCGGGATCGGGATGGCGGCGAGCTCATATTCACGGCCGTCCTTGAGCTGCAGGCGGCCGCTGCGCGGACGCCGCGTTGAGATGGCGGCGCGGATCAGGTCGCGCACCAGCACCGCCTGGCGCGGGCGCTTGACCAGCTTGCCGATCTGGGCGGCGATCGCCTCGACCATCGGCCGCTCGGCGAGATCGGCCTCGGCAAGCCCCCACAAGGTGAGGAAGCGGTCGTTCCACAGCTTCAGGCGCCGGCTCGACGCGAACACGGCGATGCCCTCGGTCAGATTGTCGAACGTCGTCGTCTGGACCTGCTGCATCCGCTCGCGGTCGGATTCGAGCATCATCTGGCGGGTGCGGTCCTCGAAGATGGCGAGCAGGCCGCCGTCGGGAAGCGGCTGGGCGAGGACGCGCAAGTGGCGCCGGTCGGGGAGCTCCCAATCCTCCTCGATCGCCGCGAGACCCTCGGTGAACCAGGCGCGCCGCTCGGCCTTCCAGCCGGGATAGTCGCGCGGCTCGGGCAGTTTGCGGGCGTCGCGCATCGCGTCGATCACCCGGTCGAACTCCGGCCGGTCGGCAAGGAACTCGCCGCCGAGGCCGAACAGCCGGGCGAACGGCTGGTTGAAGAAGATCAGGCTTCGGTCCCTGGCGAACTGGGCGACGCCGGCCGACAGGCGGTCGAGCATGTCGCGCTGGGCCTGGACGAAGCGGGCGAGCTCGGCGCGGGTCTGCTCCAGCTCCTCGACGTCCATCGCGAAGCCGGCGACTCCGGACGGACCGACGGGCAGCTCGACGATATGCATCATGCGTCGCTCGCCCGCGATGGTGGCCGGAACGATGCGGTGGACCGGCTCGCCGCGCTCGCGAATCTCGGCCGCCTCGCGCGCCGCGTTGCGCCCCCCCGCCTCATCGATCAGCTCGATGCCGTCATGGACGACCTGGACCGCGTCGCGGCCTTCGACGGCAGCGACATAGGCGCTGTTGACGAGCGCCAGCCTGAGGTCCGGGCCGCGGTGCCAGATCGGGAACGGCGCAACTTCGATGAGACCAGACAGCGCCTGCAGCGCCGCCGCCTGGCGCTCGGCCTCGGCTGCGTGAGCGTCGGCGCGGCGCTCCTGCTCGGTCACGTCGACCACCCACATCACTGCGGCGTTGCTTCCGAAGCCAGCCGGCGCCGGGGAGATTTCGAACCGCAGGATTCGGCTGCCCCTGGCCGGCCTCAGGACGAGGACGGCGGCGGCGCCGCCCCGCGACGCCTCGGCAAGGCGCTGCGCCAGCAGGGCGGCCTCGGCGGGAGCGAACGCGCCGCTCTCTCCGGCCAGCTCGGCGAACCGACGCGGCAAGCTCGCCAGGCCGAGCATTGCGGGCAGCCGCTCGCCCCCTTCCAGCGTGCCGTCGCGCCGCACGACCAGCGGCACCGCCGGCCCCGACGCGAGCAGGCCGCCGAGCCGGGCGATGTCGCGCCGCTGCGACGTTGCGAGCACAGCAGTGCGGCGTCCGCGCAACGTCGCCCACAAGGCGACCGCCAGCCAGCCGCCGGCGAACACGGCCAGCAGGGCGGCGGCGGATGCGGACAGAGTGACCATCGGCCGCCCTTGTAGACAGGCCAAGGCGGTTTCGGAAAGGCGCTGAAAAGGAGTCCGGCGGGCGGGAAACGCGCCCCTGGCAGGCCCGCCTCAGCTATGTTGCAGAAGTGATACAGTCCTGAACTTTCTGTGAACGGAACGACCATCCTGCTTGATCGCAACGCTCGGCTCGCCCAGCCTCCCGGAATCTGAGGCTGCCCCTTTGAAAATCGAAAGGATTCCAGATTCTATGAGACAGACAGTCACGCTCCGCCGGAGCGCGCTCTGCTCCGCATCGTTTATCGGCATGGCGCTCGCGCTCGCGACGCCGGCCTACGCCCAGCCGGGCGCCGAGACGCAGCCGGTCTGCGACCCTAACGATCCCACCGATGTGGATTGCCAGCCGGGTCAGTCCGAGGTCGAGATCGAGAGCGGCACCAACGTTCAGGCCGGCCAGGAATCGACGATCACAGTCACCGGCACCCGCATCCGTCGCCCGAACGTCGAATCGAACGTTCCGGTGACCTCGGTGAGCGCCGAAGAGCTGACTTCGCAGGGCGACGTCAGCGTCGGCGATGCGCTGAACGACCTTCCGTCGCTGCGCTCGACCTTCAGCCAGGCCAACTCGACCCGCTTCATCGGCACGACCGGCCTCAACCTGCTCGACCTTCGCGGCCTCGGCACCCAGCGCACGCTGGTCCTCGTCAACGGCCGTCGTCACATCACGTCGAGCGTTGGCGACTTCCTGGTCGACGTCAACACGATCCCGAGCGACCTCATCGAGCGCGTCGACGTCGTGACGGGCGGCAGCTCGGCCGTGTACGGTTCTGACGCCATTGCCGGCGTCGTGAACTTCGTGCTTCGCCGCGACTTCGAAGGCATCCGCCTGCGTTCGCAGGCCGGCATCTCGTCCGAAGGCGACCGCGGCATCTACTTCACGTCGCTGACCGCCGGCGAGAACCTGTTCGACGACCGCCTCAACGTCGCGGTCAACCTCGAATATGTGCACGCCGACGCGCTCTACTTCGCCCAGCGCGATTCGCTGACCGGCGCCGCCTCCGGCCGCTGCCAGTTCGAAGCGGCCGAGACGATCGGCGGCGACGGCCCGACCGGCACCAACGGCTTCCCGGACACGACTTTCCAGTGCGGCGTCCGCAACGGTAACATCTCGACCGGCGGCCTGCTCACCGCCGTCGGCGTGACTGCCGCGACCTGCCGCGACCCGGCGATCCTCGCCAATCCGGCGCTTGCCGGCCGCTGTATCAACCCGGGCACCCCGAACGGTCTTCCGCGCGTCGTCGTGTTCGACCAGAACGGCAACGTCGTCACCAACACCGCGGGTCGGGACCAGCGCATCTTCGGCGGCGCCAACACGATCGGCGGCGGCCTCGGCTCCACCCTTCGCGAGACCGGCCAGATCGCTCCGGGCCTCGACCGCTACACGGCCAACTTCCTGGCCCGCTTCGACCTGAGCCCGGCGTTCCAGCCGTTCATGGAAGCCAAGTACGTCTACATCGAATCGCTGCAGGAGGGTCAGCCGACCTTCTTCCAGGCGAGCTTCCCGCAGTTCTTCGGCTTTGGCCGCGGCTTCCGCTGCGACAACCCGTTCCTGACTTCGGCGAACATCGCTGATCTCCAGTCGATCGGCCGCTGCCTTGGCGGTGCCGCCTCGACCGAGACGATTCCGCTGTCGCGCTTCAACATCGACTTCGGCGGTCGCCGCCAGTTCGTCGAGCGCGAGACGTTCCGCGCCGTCGCCGGTATCGGCGGCGAGTTCAACGGCGACTGGAACTACGAAGTCTCGTTCAACTACGGTCGCTTCGAACAGACCACGTCGGCGCAGAACGACCTTGCGATCTTCGACATCGACGCCGACGGCAACCTCGTCGACCAGGGTCCGTTTCTGCGCGCCACGGACTCCGTCCGCAACGCGTCGGGCCAGATCGTCTGCCGCGTCAACGCGGACGCCGATCCGACCAACGACGACCCGGCTTGCGTCCCGCTGAACCCGTTCGGCTTCGGCCGTCCGAGCCAGGCGGCGCTCGACTATGTCACCTACACCTCGACCCTCGAGGGCTCGGCGACGCAGTACAACGCGCTTGCCTTTGTCGGCGGCGACCTGTCGCAGCTGTTCGAGTTCCCGGGCGGCCCGGCTCGCTTCGTGCTCGGCGGCGAGTATCGGCGTGAAGAGGCGTTCCAGCAGGCGGACCCGCTGTCCCGTGCCGGCGCGACCTTCTTCAACGCGTTCCCGACGTTCGATCCGCCGGCCTTCGAGGTCATCGAGGGCTTCGGCGAGCTCGAGCTGCCGCTCCTGCGCGACGTTCCGTTCGCTCATGAGCTGACGGTCACCGGTGCGGCCCGCTACTCGGACTACAATACGGGTGCGGACACCACCTTCGCGTGGAACGTCAACGGCACCTGGGCTCCGGTCCGCGACGTGCGCTTCCGTGCGAACTTCTCGCGCGCGGTGCGCGTGCCGACGATCGGTGACCTGTTCACGCCGCCGACCCAGAGCTTCGCGTTCCTGGCGGATCCGTGCGATGCGCAGAACCGCAACGGCGGCGCGAACCCGACCCAGCGTCAGGCGAATTGCGACGCAGCCGGTATCCCGGCGACGTTCGTGAACACGCTGGCACGCAGTCAGACCACCGAGATCGCGATCTCCGGCAACCCGTTCCTCTCCGAGGAGAAGGCGGACAGCTACACCTTCGGTGTGGTCGTCACCCCGTCCTTCGTGCCTGGCCTGTCGATCACGGCTGACTATTACAGCATCGAGCTCAAGAACCGCATCGAGACGGTTGGTGCTCAGACGGTGCTGAACCAGTGCTTCGACCTGCCGCAGCCGAACGAGTTCTGCGACCTGGTGACCCGTCGGGGCGTCGACGATCCGACCACCCCGGAGCTCGAGCAGTTCTTCTTCGCTACCCCGGGCGTTCTGTCGTCGGGCGTCAACTTCGCCCGCGGCGAAGCGGAAGGCGTCGACTTCGAAGTCGCTTACCGTCGCCGGTTCGGCAACGGTGTGCGCCTCGATACGCGTGCCATCGTGACCTACGTGATTGAGCGGAACGATTTCATCAGCCCGACCAATCCGGACATCGCGACCCGCAACCTCGACAACCTCGGCGACCACCAGTGGGCGGCGAACTTCTCGGCGACTGTCGGCACCGGTCCGTTCGACCTGCGCTACTCGGTCAACTTCATCGGTGAGACCTACACGGCCGCGCCGACGAACTTCGAGGAGTTCCAGGGCCGTCCGGCCACCAACCCGGACGCCCGTGCGGCGGACGAGCTGATGTACCCGGACACCTTCTACCACGCGATCCGCTTCAACATCCGTCCGAGCGAGCGGTTCCAGTTCTACATGGGCGTGGACAACCTGTTCGACACCCAGCCGCCCTTCGGGCTGCTCGGTGGCGGCGGCGGCGATCCGTACGATCCGATCGGCCGCTACTTCTACGCGGGTGCCACGGTCGACTTCTAAGTCGCCCCACACCCAACCCTTTGAGGGCCGCCTTCGGGCGGCCCTTTTTTTGTCCGTCCAGTGCGATAGAGAGGCGCGATGACCGCTGACGAAGCCGAGATCGACCGCCGGCTGGCCGCCGATCCCCGCGACATCGAGGCCCTGGCCGCCAAGGCCGACGCCCGCCACGCCGCCGGGGACGACCGCGCGGCCGCGGCGTTCTACAAGGCCGTGCTGAGCGCAGCCGCGGCCGTCGGCGGCCCGCTGCCGATGTCTCTCAAGCCGATCATCGAGCGCGCCCAGCGCGGCATCGCGGCGGCGGAGGGGCGCTTCGAGGACTATCTCGAGCGATCGCTGGTCGACGCCGGCCTGCCGCCCGGCAGTCGTCCTCCTCGCTTCCAGGACTCGCTCGACCTTCTCACCGGGCGCCGCACCACGAACCTGCAGCTGCAGCAGCCGTCGGCTTATTATTATCCGGGGCTTCCGCAGCGGCGCTATTATGAGCGGTCAGAGCTTCCTTGGGCCGCGGAGATCGAGGCCGCGACAAGCGTGATCCGCGGCGAGCTCGACGCCTGGCTGGCGCGCGGCACGGAGGGCTTCACGCCTTATCTGGTCAATGACCCGAGCCGGCCGCGCAGCGACTTCCACGGGCTTCTCGACAACCCGGCCTGGAGCACGCTCTATATCTGGGAGAAAGGCGCGTCCGTGGCGGGCCTCGCGCCGCATTTCACGCGCACGCTGGCCGCGGTCGAGAAGCTCGCGCTTCCGCACATCACGGTCCGTGCGCCTTCGGTCCTGTTTTCCCGGCTCGGCCCCGGCGCGCGCATCCCGCCCCATCATGGCATGCTCAACGCGCGCCTGATCTGCCACCTGCCGCTGATCGTGCCGGAGGGCTGCGGCTTCCGCGTCGGCGGCGAGACGCGCCAATGGGAGCCCGGCAAGCTGCTCGTGTTCGACGATACGGTCGAGCACGAGGCGTGGAACGACAGCGGCGAGGACCGCATCATCCTCATCTTCGACGTATGGCGGCCCGAGCTGGATGCCGCCGAGCGCCGGGCGGTCACCGCCCTGTTCGAGGCGATCGACTCCTACGGCCGCTAGCGCCGACGGACGCTGCACAAAAAAAGGGGCGGTGCCTGCGCGCCGCCCCTTTCTCGTTCGTCTCGCTCGAAGCCTTAGTAGCGGTAATGCTCGGGCTTGAACGGGCCCTCGACCGGAACGCCGATATAGTCGGCCTGCTTCTGGCTGAGCGTGGTCATCTTCACGCCGAGCTTGTCGAGGTGGAGCGCCGCGACCTTCTCGTCGAGATGCTTCGGCAGGACGTAGACCTTGTTCTCGTAGGTCTCGGCCTTGGTCCACAGCTCGATCTGCGCCAGCACCTGGTTGGTGAAGGACGAGCTCATGACGAAGCTCGGGTGGCCGGTGGCGCAGCCGAGGTTCACGAGGCGGCCCTTGGCGAGGACGATGATCTTCTTGCCGTCCGGGAACTCGACCTCGTCGACCTGCGGCTTGATCTCGGTCCACTTCATGTTGTTGAGCGCCGAAATCTGAATCTCGCTGTCGAAGTGGCCGATGTTGCACACGATCGCCATGTTCTTCATCGCGCGCATGTGGTCGAGCGTCAGCACGTCCATGTTGCCGGTCGCGGTGACGAAGATGTCGGCGCGGGCCGCGGCATCCTCCATGGTGACGACCTCATAGCCCTCCATCGCCGCCTGCAGGGCGCAGATCGGATCGATCTCGGTGACGAGGACGCGGGCGCCGCCGTTGCGGAGCGAGGCGGCCGAGCCCTTGCCGACGTCGCCGAAGCCGGCGACCACGGCGACCTTGCCGGCGAGCATCACGTCGGTGGCGCGGCGGATCGCGTCTACCAGCGACTCCTTGCAGCCGTAGAGGTTGTCGAACTTCGACTTCGTCACGCTGTCGTTGACGTTGATCGCCGGGAACGGGAGCTTTCCCTTCTTGGCCAGCTCATAGAGGCGATGGACGCCCGTGGTGGTCTCTTCCGACACGCCCTTGATCGCCTCGACCGTCTTGGTGAGGTAGCCGGGGCGCTCCTTCAGGAAGCGGTTCAGGGTCGCGACGAAGATTTCCTCTTCCTCGTTGGACGGCGTGAACAGGGTCTCGCCGGCCTCGACGCGCGCGCCCCACAGGGCGAACATGGTGGCATCGCCGCCGTCGTCGAGGATCATGTTGCAGGTCTGGTCCTGACCCCAGTCGAAGATGCGGATCACGTAATCCCAATATTCCTCGAGCGTCTCGCCCTTCACGGCGAAGACCGGCACGCCCGACGCGGCGATGGCGGCGGCGGCATGGTCCTGGGTCGAGAAGATGTTGCAGGTCGCCCAGCGCAGCTCGGCGCCCAGAGCAGCCAGAGTCTCGATCAGCACCGCGGTCTGGATCGTCATGTGGAGCGAGCCGGTGATGCGCGCGCCCTTCAAGGGCTTCGACGCGCCGAACTCGTCGCGCAGCGCCATCAGGCCGGGCATCTCGGTCTCGGCGATCTCGATCTCCTTGCGGCCGAAATCGGCGAGGCTGAGGTCGCGGATGACATAGTCGTCAAAGTTGGACTTGGGCTGCGTGGCCAAGGGACTGCTCCTGAATGTGCGAAAAATGGGCGGTTGTGACGCGCGCCCTAGCGCGGGCGCGACCGAATTTCAAATATAAAGATATCTTTATATGTTTCCAGGGGAAGCGCCCGCGCGGTTCGGGTGCCGGCTGAAAACCGCTCCTTAACCGTACTCCCCTACCCTCGCCGCTCGCGGAGGTACGAGATATGGAGTTCAGGGACGTCGGCCTTCTTGCTGCAGTCATCGTCGGCGGCCTCGCCATCGGCTGGGCGTCGGGGGACGGCAGCGCGGCTCCCTCCCCGACCGAAGCAACTCCGGTCACCGCGCAAGGGTCATCCTCCGCGCCTTCCCAGTTCGGCGACGCAACGGCGCCGGGAGCCGCGGCCATGCCGCCGCTCGCGAACCGGACGACGGAAGGCGAGCAGCTGGACTCCGCGGTCCAGGCGCGCGCTCAGGCCGCCTTCCAACCCGGCACGGCCGCCGCCGGCGCCGCGCCCGCAAACGTGCCGGTCATGGCGCCTCCGCCGCCCGCCCAGTCCGGCAGCAGCTGGGGCGGGCAATCCGCCGCTTCGGGCAGCAGTTGGGGGGGCCAGGGGCAATCCTCGGGGACCGGCTGGGGGGTCCAGGCTGGAGTCGCGCCGGCGAGCCCCGCTCCAGCGGCGCCGGCTCAGCCGGCCACCGCGCCCGCAACCGAGCAGCAGCCGACCGGATAGACGGGCGGCCCTGCCCGCCCGACGATCAGGCCTGGAAGGTGTTGCAGCTGCGCGGCGTGACGCGGCCAGCGTTACGCAGCGAATGATCGTTGCGCTGGCGCACGTTGTAGGCGCTCTCGTAGCGGATCTGCCGGGGGCCGAAGAGCCGCTCGGACACAATCGGCTGATAATTGTAGACCACTTCGACGACCATCACCGCGGTGCCGGGCGAAGCCGAGATCTGACGACCGGCAGGCCCGATCTCGGTCAGCGTGGCGTGATTGGGACTGCTCGGAGCGGTCGACGGAGTCACCCGGTCGGCGCCCAGATTCTCGGTGCCGTTGGTGATGTCGCCATTGTTGGCGTTCTTCGGCCGCCCGTAGCTGGAATTGACGTTGAGCGCGCCGTCGCAGCGCTGCCAGCGGATCCACTGGCGGTTGTTCTGGGTGCGCTCGAAGTCGCTGAGGATGATCCGCCCGTTGGCCGCGAAGTCGATTCCGGACCCGGTCATCTTCGCACCGGTCATCAGCTCGACGATATTGGCCTCGTCGATGCTGTCGCGGACGCGCGCGGCGTTGTCCGCGGTCAGAGTCGCGATGTTGCTGACCCGCAAATGGGCGATCGCCAGGTTGGCGGTCTCGAAGCCGTAGAGGCTGAGCGCCAGCAGGATCGGCAGCGACAGGGCGAACTCGGTCAGCGCGAGGCCACTGTTGCAGTTGCGCAGGTCGCGCGGCAGCGCGCGCCGGCGGCCAGGAGTGCGTGTGGCGTCGGTCATGAGCAGCGTACCACGGGGGTTGGAATGGTCCGCCCGGCGAAGGGCTGGTTGCGCAGAACGGTATCGGCGGCGACCGTATCGATGTCGCTCCAGCCGAAGAAGCCGGCAACCGGGAACATGCGCGGATAGCTGATGCTCACCCGGTAGCGGACGATGTCGTCGGCCTGGCCCATGCCCGCGCGGCCGCGATCGAGGTCGTAACGCTGGTTGTTGTTGTAGTCCTCGTAGCAGTCGCCGGCATTATATTGGCCGAGCGGGACAGTGTCCTGGGAGATGCGCTCCGGCACGCTCACCTGGGTGAACTCGTCATAGCTGTCGACCGAGGTGGTGATCGTCGCGGCATGGCTGAACGAGTGAAGCCGCTGCTTCACATGCGCGTCGACCTGGGTCGTGCTCATCGTGCCGACGGTGGCGAGGCGAGCCGCCTCGTGAAGCGCGCCCTGAAGCACCGACGAGACATACATGCGGTAGCCGAGCTCGAACGTGCCCATCAGGATCAGGCACAAAGCCGGCAGGATCATCGCGAACTCGATGATCGTCGCGCCCTGCTCGTCGCGCGCGAGCCTGCGGAAGGACCTGGGCAGGATCACCGGGTCAGCCTCAGCGAACCGATATTCTGGCCGATCTCGGTGAAGCGCTGGATGAGTTGGGCGCGATTTCCCGACGTCGACGCATGGTCGTTGCTGCTCGCGCACTGGCGCAGCTCGGCGGTGAGGTTGGTGCCGAAGGCGATCACCCAGATCTGCGCGTTGAGGCTTCGCGCCGCGTTGCAGATCATCCGGAAGCGCTGCATGTGGCGCCCGTGCTGGGCGTTGGCGGCGCCGTTCCCGGTGATCCGCTGGTCCATATATTCGATGCCATAGGCCGAATAAGCGAGGTTGCTCGGCGCAAGCTCACCGTCGGTCATGAAGATGATGTGGCGCGCGACCGGCATGTTCGCGTGCGTGTCCGGGCTGTCGGCGAACACGCCGGCATTGGAGATCATCCGAGCGCCCCAGATCATGCCGACGTCATGGTAGGTGCTTCCTTCGGCGCGCAGGCCGTTGACGTAATTCTGGATGTTGGTGCGCGTCCACGCCTGCAGCCGGCGCGCGGAGGCCGGGCAAGCGGGCTCGCCGGCGATCTGGTCGTAGCGCGCGCCGACCCGCGACGGCCGGTTGGTCAGGTTGCCGCCGGCGTCGCCGCGGAAATATTCGACCTCCGCCCATTGCGGGCGCCACCGAGTCTCTTCCGAATTGGGCACCAGGTTGATGTTGAGATCGGCCGCCTGGCCGGGGATCGCCATGCCCGAATTGGGATTGATCGCCGACGTCGTCGCGCGTTCCTCGATGCAGCCGTTCCACACGTCGGCAGTCTGGTTGGTGCCGGGCGTGCGCGTCGGCAGCGCGACATTGTTGGCGAACGTCTTGTAGCCGGACGTGTCCTGCGCCGAGCGCTCATAATACCAGAAGCCGAACGTGGCGGTCGCGGGTCGGTCATATTGCCGGGTCGTGACCGTGCAGGTCCCGTTGGAATGGGAGACCGTCCGGCCCGTCACCGGGAACGTCACATCCTCGACCGGTGGATCCTGCCGGTAGCTGTTGCAGGTGCCGGAGTTGACGTTGTTGATCGTCTGAGTGCTCTGCGACTGGACGTAGATCGGCACGCGGGTCTGATATTCGACGCTGCTGGCGACATGGCCCGGGTTGAGCAGGCTGCCGACATTGACCGTGCTGGAATAAGGCACGATTCCGAACCGAAGCCGCATGCCCGCGGCCTCGAGCTGGGCCTGGGTCGGCGCGAGCGCGTCGTAGAGCGCGAGGACCGCCTCCCGCAGCGCGCGGATTCGCGACGTCGTGATCTCGGAGGTGCGGCCGCAATTGCCGCTCTCTTCCGGCGTGCACAGCATCGAGCCGGTGGTGTCGAGCACCAGCATGACGTCGGTGTTGACGAAATTCAGCGAAGCGTCGCAGGTGACGTTGAGCGGCAGCGTCGTGTAGCCGAACAACCGCATGATCGTGGTCGGGATGGTCGTCGCCGCGGTCACCCGGATCGTGCCCGGGCCCGAGCGCGCCACCACCGGAGTGAAGGCGGCGGTCTGATACTGGCCCTGGCGGAAGTTGAAATTGAAGAAGCGCTGCGCCTCGTCGTTGACCGCGGTGCTCATCTGGTCGCCGGTCATCACCCGCCGCCCGGCGAGCGCCGCCGCGTCGCAGGCGCTCTGCAGGCGCGCCTTGGCCATATAGGCGCGGCTCATGTCGACGCCCGACCCGATCATCGCGGTGAGCGGAACGAGGGCTGCGCCGACGATGGCGAGCGTGTTGCCCTTCTTGTCCCTGGCAAGCCGGCGCAGCACGCCGCCGCCGATCGGCTGGTCCGTCACTCTCGGTCCCTCACGCATAGCCATATGCGCTCCTGGCCGACCCGTTTTGCGGGCCGCTCCTAGGCTAATGAGGGAGAGTTAGATAAAGTCGCTTGACCGGACTGGGTTAGCGGCTTGTTAACCAGCGCCCCCCGCTCAGGCGGTGCCGTAGTCCGAGGCGAGCAGGCGGGGATCGATGCCGGCGGCCTTGAAGCCCTGGTTCCAGCGGCTCTCGGCCGTGCCCTCGAACAGCAGGTCGTCGTCGCCCGGCGCGACGAACCAGCCGTGGCGGGTGAGCTCCTCCTCGAGCTGTCCGCCGCCCCAGCCGGCATAGCCGAGAGCGGCGACCCAGCGGGTCGGCCCCTTCCCCGCCGCGATCGCCTGCAGCACGTCGATGGTCGGGCTCAATGTCCAGCGTCCGGCGACGTCGATGCTCTCCTGGCCGCCCCAGTCGCGGCTGTGGATGACGAAGCCGCGCGACGGCTCGACCGGGCCGCCGAGATGGATCGGCGCGTTGGGCGCGACGCCCGGATCGATGTCGAGCTGCCCGAGCAGGTCGTGGAAACCGAGGCGCGGGATGATCCGGCCGAGGCCGATACCGAGGGCGCCGTCCTCGTCATGGGCGCACATCGCGATCACCGAGCGCTCGAAGCGCGCATCGCCGATGCCGGGCATGGCGAGCAGGAACTGGCCGGTGACGAAGCGGGGCGTCTCCATCCGCCCGATATAGGCCGCGGTCGATGGCGGCGCCACTGGCCGAGACGGGGAGCGCTTGCTAGGGCGCCCGAGACTCGAAGCACAGGAGCGAGACACATGGCCATTCAAGTCGGCGACCGCATTCCCAGCATGACCCTCGTCAAGGCGACGGCGGAAGGGCCGCAGCCGGTGCAGACCGACGATTATTTCGCCGGCCGCAAGGTGGCCCTGTTCTCGGTGCCCGGCGCGTTCACGCCGACCTGCTCGGCGCGCCACCTGCCGAGCTTCGTCGAAAAGGCCGGCGAGCTGAAGGCCAAGGGCATCGACGAGATCGCCTGCACCGCGGTAAACGACGCCTTCGTGCTGGGCGCCTGGCAGAAGGCCAACGGGGCCGACGACGTGACCATGCTCGCCGACGGCAATGGCGAGTTCGCGCAGGCGCTCGGCCTCACTATGGACGGCTCGAAATTCGGAATGGGAACGCGCGGCCAGCGCTGGTCGGCGGTGGTCGACGACGGCGTCGTTAAGCAGCTCAACGTCGAGGAGCCGGGCGGCTACGGCGTCTCCGGCGCCGAGCACATGCTGGGCCAGCTCTAAGCCCCTTCGTCATTGCGAGGAGCGTCAGCGACGAAGCAATCCAGGCGTGGTTCTGGATTGCTTCGCTGCGCTCGCAATGACGAAACTATCGCGACAGCGGCGCCAGCACTTCCTCGGCAAACAGGTCCATCTGGGCGGCGAAGGCGAGCAGGTTCACGGCGAGGTTGCCGCGCACGAAGCCGTAATCGGCGGTGAGGTAGCGCTGAAGCGCGAGATTGCCGTTGGGCAGCATGAAGGCGCGCGAGAAGGCGTAACGCTGGCTGAAGGCGAGAATCGCGGCGGCGGCGCGCTCGCTGCTGGCGCCTTGCGGCCGCTCCCAGCCGCCCTGAAGGCTGATCGCCCGGCAGACATTGCCGTCGCCCGAGCAGGCGCCGAACACGATCGCCGCGCGCCGCCCGCTGGCGAAGGTGACGAGCAGACTCGGCCGCGCAGGCGTGCCGCGACGTTCGTGCCGAGCGCCGATCTCGTCGAGGACGCTTTCCACCGTCGCATAGTTGAACGTGGGCAGTACCTGGCGATTCTCGGCCGAGTCGGGAGCCCACCGCCCCTGCCCCGACGCCTCGCCCGGAGCCAAAGCGAGCGCCACTGCCGTCGCGATGGCGCCGGCGCGGATCACCGCGGCGCGAGGATGAAGTCGACCCCGACCCGGACATGGGCAGGGACGTTGGGATCGCTCCCCGCCGCGCCGCTCGTGGCGAGATTGGCGATGGCCGGGTCGCCGCCCATCATCAGCGACATGAAGTCTACCTCGACCCGCTCCGTCACCCGCGCGATTCGGGCGACTCGCATGCCCAGCGACGCAGCGTAGGAATCGGCCTCGGCGCGGGCCGCCGCGATAGCGTTGTCGCGCGCCTGGCGGCGTACCGCGGACATGTCGGACGAGCGGTAGGTGGTGTCGCTGTAAATGCCCTCGATGCCTTCCAGCGTGCGCATCAGGGCCGCGATCCGGGCCAGGTCGCGAAGGCGGATCACCGCTGAGGCGGAACCCGAGCTGGCCGCCTCCCCCTCGCCGGCGACGTCGAAGTCGGCCATATTGGTGACGTAGTCCGCGGCATTCTCCATCATCATGTCGCGGTAGGACATCAGCTCGCCGATCTCGATCTCTCCGCCGGCGTCGCGCGCGGCGGTGCGCAGCCGGGTCACGATCCGGTCATATTGGCGGCGAAGCTCGCGATCGTCCGCGGCGGAGATCGCGATCTGGATCGCAATCTCGGCGGAACCGGCGCGCCCGGTCGCGCTGCCCATGCTGGTCAGCTCCAGCAGCATCTCGCCGGCGGCGAGCGGAACAGTCGCCACCGGTCCCTGCGCCGACGCGGCCGGCGCGACCGCGAGCAGCAACGCCAGCCCGAGCCCGATCGAACCTCTCATGACCGTCCCCCTCGCTCGCCCGCGCCCCCGTGCGCGGAGCGAGCGCGATCATAGATCAGGAGCGGCGGGGCTGACCAGCGTCGCGACGCCGTCAGCGCGGCACCAGCGCGAAGTCGACGCCGACATAAGCGACGACCGGAATGTCGGCGCCGTCCTCCTCGGGAAGCCGACCGAGGGCGGACGGGCCGCGCCGCTGACGCTCGCTCATCAACAGATCCATGAAGTCGAAGCCCATTCGCTCCGTCACCCGAACCACGCGCTCCACCCGCATGCCGAGCGCGGCGGCATAATTGTCGGCCTCGGCGCGGGCGACCGCGATGGCGTCTGCGCTCGCCCGACGCTGAGCGGGCGTCTCGTCGCTGACGCTGAAGGTGGGGCCGACGACCCGCGCATCGTCATCTTCACGAAGAGCGTCGGCCAGGGCCTCGGCGGCCGCCACGTTGCGTGTCCGGATGACGATGCTGCGTTGCTGGCGCTCGATCCGCGGAGGTGGACCCGCCGCCGGGTCGCGCGGAATGGACGGGACGGTCATGATCATCGGAGGCGGCGCGCCGCTATCGTCGATGTCGGCTGCGCCGATCCCCGCGGCGAGCGCCATGCTGCGCACCCGCTGGACCTCAGCATCCGCCGCCGCACGGGCGTCGGCCTGCCGGGGACCGGTGCCGGTCACGGTGACCGTGATCTGCGCGGTGTCGGCCCGCTGCGTCGCCTTGCCGACAGCATTCACCTCGAGAAGAATCTCGCCCGGCCGAAGCGGCTGAACCGGGACCGGGCTCGAATTCGAAGCGCCGCTGGGCATTGCCGGAAGGCCGGGCTGGATCGTCGCGGCGAGCACCGCAAGCAACAGAATCTGCATGGTTTCTCCCCCTGATTCAGCGACGGATCATGGGGGAGGCCGCCGATCCTCTCAAGCTCAACGTGGTACGAGCGCGAAATCGAAGGACATCGGCACGTCGACTTCGACTTCCCGGTCGCTGGAGGTGGCGCCCGCCATCATGCTCAACATCGCCCGATAGGCCTGCATCATATCGCCTTCTGGGGCCGCGCGCTCACTCGCCCGCACCAGCCGGCCGAGGCGCATGCCCATCGCGTCGGCGAGATCTTCCGCGGTGGCGCGGGCCTGCACGATGGCACGCCGCCGGGCCTGCCTGCGCGCCGAGTCGTCGTCGTCCAGACGATATGCCTCGCTGCCGATCGTCACGGCTCCGCCCGTCGTGATCGCCTGGCGGACCTGGTCGAGCCTGTCGAGGCGCCGAACCGTGACCGCCAGGGTGCGGTTCGCCTGGGCGGACGCTTCTTCCGAGTCGACGTCGCCCGCCGCCTCGATCGCCGCGGCCGCCATCGTGTCGGTCGTATTCCCGGCGAAGCCCATCGTGCGGAAGTCCGGCGGAGCGATGTCCCCCGGCGCGACTCCCAGGCGGCCCGCCCGTTGGGTCAGCGCCGCCACCTGCGCTTCCAGCGCCGCGTTGGCGGCGTCCATGTCGGCCCCGGTGCCCGCGACACTGACGGTGAAGATCGCCTGATCGGCCGGCGCGGTCGCGGTACCAGTCGCCTGGACCTCGAGCAGGACCTCGTTGACCGCGAGCGGGTGGGTCGAGACCGGCCCGGCGGCCGCGGAATGGGCGCCGCCTGCCAGGACCACCCCTTGCAAACTGAACAGAAGCGCCGCGCCAAGACCGATGGTCATGATCCCCCTCCCCCTATCGAAAGAGGGGGATCATGCAGGCGACTTGGCCGTGCATCAAGCGGCGGCGGCCTGCCGCCGCCCGATCAGCCTACCAGCCGCACTGGCGCCCGCGATTCTGCTCCTCGAGCCAGCCGAGCAGCGGCCGGAAATATTCGACCATCGGCTGGGCGGACATCTCGCGGCTGCCGGTGAAGGCCTCGAGCGCCTCCGGCCACGGCCGCGACGCGCCCATGGCGAGCATCTGGTTGAGGCGCTCACCGACCTCGCGGTTGCCGTAGAAGGAGCAGCGGTGGAGCGGCCCGGTCCAGCCCGCCTGGTCGCACGCCGCCTTGTAGAATTGGAACTGCAGGATTCGGGCGAGGAAGTAGCGGGTGTAGGGCACGCTCGCCGGCACGTGATATTTGCCGCCGGCGTCGAAATTCTGCTCGGTCCGCGCGACCGGCGGGCGGATGCCCTGATATTGCAGGCGCATGGCGTCCCACGCCTGCTGGTAGTTGGCCGGCGTAATCGAGCCGTTGAAGATGCCCCAGCGATAGCGGTCGACGAGCAGGCCGAACGGCAGGAAGGCGATCTTGTCGAGCGCCTGGCGAAGCAGAAGCGCGCGGTCCTGCTCCGGGGTCGGCAGCTGGTTCTGGCGGAGCAGGCCGGTCTGGACGAGATATTCCGGGGTGACCGACAGCGCGATCATGTCGCCAATCGCCTCGTGGAAGCCGTCATTGGCGCTGTCGAGGTAAAGGAACGGCTGCTGGTTGTAGGCGCGCTGGTAGTAATTGTGGCCGAGCTCGTGGTGGACGGTGACGAAATCGTCGCCGTTGACCCGGGTGCACATCTTGATGCGCAGATCGTCGACATTGTCGACGTTCCACGCGCTGGCGTGGCACTGGACCTCGCGGTCGCGCGGCTGGGTGATCATCGAGCGCTCCCAGAAGCTCTCCGGGAGCGGCGCAAACCCGAGCGACGAGAAGAAGCTCTCGCCCTGGCGGACGATCCGCTCGGGCGTGTAGTTGGCGCGGGTGAGCAATTGGGTGAGGTCGTAGGCGGGCCGGCCGGAGGCGCCGCGCGGCGCCACGACGTCGTAGATGTTGCCCCATTCCTGAGCCCACAGATTGCCGAGCAGATCGGCGCGGATCGGGCCGTTCTCGGGCTGGACCTGGTCGCCATATTGGCGGTTGAGGCCGGCGCGGGTGAAGCAGTGAAGCGCCTCGTAGAGCGGACGCACCTCGTTCCACAGCCGCTCGGTGAGCTGCTCGAACTCGGCCGGCGTCATGTCATATTTGGAGCGCCACATCGCGCCGGTGTCGTCGAAGCCCAGCTCGCGGGCGCCGGTGTTGGAGATATCGACCAGCCGCTGATATTCGTCGCGCATCGGCGCGCCGACATTGTCGTTCCAGCTGGTCCACATCTCCTGGAGATGGGCGGGGTTGCGGACCGTGCCCATGCGGGCCTCGATCTCGTTGCCGGTCAGCGTCTCGCCGTTCATGGTGCCGCGGCCGCGGCCATATTGCGACTGGAGGTCGGTGGACAGGCGGTTCAGCTCCGCGGCGGCGCCCTCCGTGGTCGGCGCGGGAAGGACGAGCGCGGTCCGCAGGATGTTGAGCTTGCGCTGGGTGTCGTAGCTGAGGCCGGGGACGTTGGCGTAGCGCGCCGCCTCGTTGGCGAGACGGACGCGCAGCTCGGTGTCGAGCGTGCCGAAATGGGTGGCGAGCGCGTCGGTGTCGGGGGTGATGTAGGTCGCGTTGACCCACGCGGCGCGGGCGCCGATCACCGACAGCTCCGACAGCTCGCGCTCGGCCATGGCGACGAAGGTCTCGGCGTCGGCGACGGTCGGCGCGGCGGCGGGAGCCTCCTGCGCGGGCGCGGCGGCGTGCTGGGCGGCAGGCGCGTCGGAGGCCGTCGCCGGCTCCTGCGAAGCGGAAGCGGCGGCGCAGCCGGCCAGGCACAAAGAGGCGGCAAGCGCGAGCAGGGAGGCTTGGGCTTTCATATTACGCATCCTCGACATTGGGGTTGTCGTTCAGGTGATTATGTTTTTGCGATGGACTGCCCCTTGCTCCCGCCGGGCCGCACGGGTCAAGCGCCGAGAAAAGCTGCGATCGCGGCGCCTAGCTCCGGACGGGTGACGCTGCTCATGTGGCCGCCGGGCACCTCCTGATAGGTGCCGTGTAGAAGCCGCTCGGCGAGCGCCGGCGCCGAACCGTTATCCTGGTCCTCGGCGCCCGCGACGACCAACGTCGGCATGGTGAGCCTGGCGAGATCGGCTTCCTGGACATGCTCCCAGGTGTCGAGGAGGAGCAGCAAAGCCTGCGGGTCGCCTTTTGTGGTCTTGAGGAATGCCTCGGCCATCCATTTGGGCGAGCCGCGCTCGTGCTTGCCGAGGTTGGTGAGGATGTCGCGGAAATGGTCGGCGCGTCCGGTCGTGCCGAGCAGGCCTTCGAGGCCCATGCCCGCGAGGACGAGCCGCCGGGGTTTGGCGCCGCGCGCGACCATCCGGGTCGCGGTGCGGGCGCCGAGCGAATAGCCGACGAGGTCATAGTCGGTGAGGCCGAGATGATTGACGAGGGCGAGCGCGTCGCTGGTGAGCACGTCCTTCGGGTAAGCGGCGGGATCGTGCGGCTTGGCGCTGTCGCCATGAGCGCGGTGGTCCGGCATGATCGCCCGCAGCCCCTGCGCCGCGATCGCCTCGGCATGGCCGTAGCGAATCCAGTTGGTGAAGGCGTTGGAGAACAGGCCGTGGAGCAGGACGACCGGATGCCCGTCCGGATCGCCCATTTCGTGCCAGGCGATCGACTGGCCGTCGGGAGCGGTGAAATGGTGGTTGGTGGCTTGCATCGTCACTCCGGCATCTTTCCCGTCGCCTTCACCCAGCGGTCGACCAGTGGCTGATAGTCCTTAGTCGCATATTCGGGCAGGCCTTCGGTGTTGAGCCAGGCGCGGTGGATGCTCTCGGCGCCGAAATGGTGCTTGGGCCGGAAGCGCGACGGATCGTCGAACGAGGCGACGGTAAGGTCGATATTCTCGCTGTCCGGGAAGGCGAAGCCCAACGAGGTGCCGCACTCGCGGCAATAGGGCCGCTGGGCGATCGGCGAACTCGCATACCAGTCGGGCTCATGGACCCAGTCGACGTCGGCCTTCTTCAGGTTTTTGAAGGCGATCGAGACGCTGCCGGTGGCGCGCTGGCACATCCGGCAGTGGCACAGATAGGCCTCGTCAGTCTCGATCCGCGCCGAGTAGCGGATCCGGCCGCACACGCAGCCGCCGTCCATCCGGTCGGGCATCTTGTTCCTCCTTGATGGGTTCGGCTGGCGCCGCGATCGCCTCCAGCTTCTCGCGCCAGGCGGCGGGAAGCGTCGAGGGACGACGGTCGGCGCGGCCGACATAGACATGGACGAAATGGCCCTCGGCGGCGGCCTCGGCCGTGCCCCTGGCGAACACGCCCAGCCGGTAGCGCACGCTCGAGCGCCCGAGATGCTCGACGGCAAGGCCGACCTCGACCGGCTCGGGATAGGCGAGCGGCGCGGCGTAGCGGCAGCCGGTCTCGACGACGAGGCCGATCGGATCGCCCTTGCCGATATCGAGCAGCCCGGCCTCGATCAGCCAGGCGTTCACCGCGGTGTCGAACCACGTGTAGTACACGGTGTTGTTCACGTGGCCGTAGGCGTCGTTGTCGGCCCAGCGCGTGCCGATCTCGCGCCACACGCGATAAGCGTCCCTGCCCTTCAGCGGCTCGCGGCTCAAAGCGCGGCCTCGTAGAGGCGGCGGGCGTCGGCCTCGGTGATCGGGCATGGATTGTTGATGAGCAGCCGCTCCTGCTTCATCGCCTCCGACGCGAGCAGGTCGAGATGCTCGGCGCCGACCCCAACCTGCGACAAGCGCTGCGGCACGCCGGCCTCGCTCGACAGGCGGGCGAGCGTGTCGACGAAGCCAGCGGCCCGGCCTTGCTGGCCGAGGCTCTCCAGCGACGGGTCGATGATCGGGCCGAGCTCGGCATAGAGCGGCATCGCGGCGTGCATGTTGTGGCCGAGCACATGAGTCAGCATCAGCGCATTCGAGGCGCCGTGCGGCACGTGGAAGTGGCCGCCGAGCGGATAGGCGAGCGCATGCACCCCGGCGACCGGCGCGTTGGCGAAAGCGACTCCGGCGAGATGGGCGCCGAGCAGCATCGCCGCGCGGGCGTCGAGGTCGTCGGGCGACTCGCAGACGCGGAGCAGGTTGCCGCCCAGCAGCCGCAGCGCGTCGCGCGCGAGCAGGTCCGACATCGGGTTCTTGAGGCGCGCCGAGGTATAGGCCTCGATCGCGTGGACCATCGCGTCGATGCCCGTCGCGGCGGTAACTCCGCGCGGCATCGACAGGGTGAGAGACGCGTCGAGGATCGCCCAGTCGGCGAGCAGGCTCGGGCTGTTGACGCCCCTTTTCTCGCTTCCGCCGACGGTGATGACGGTGACCGCGGTCGCCTCCGATCCGGTGCCCGCGGTGGTCGGCACCTGAACCAGCGGGAGTCGCGTCCCAATGGCCTTGCCCACGCCCCATAATGTGTCGACGTCCTCGCCGGTGGCGATCAGGTAGGAGGCGAGCTTGGCGACATCCATCGGGCTGCCGCCGCCGAAGCCGACGACGGACGCGCAGCCCTGCCCGGCCTCGACCGCCGCATTGAGCGTGGCAAGCGACGGATCCTGCTCGACGGCGTCGAAGATGACCGTCTCGATCCCGGCTTCATCGAGCGTGGCGAGCGCGGCATCCGCCAAGCCCAGCTCGCGCACCGTCGCATCGGTAACGAACAGGCAGCAGCCGGGCGGGAGCAGCGAGCCGAGCTCGGCCGAGCGGCCGGGGCCGGCGATCAGGCGCGGGCCATAAGTGAAGGCGAACGGGGCCATGCCCCCGGCCTACATCCGCGATGAGGCAAATTGAACCCGGCGCCGCGACTCAGATCGAGCGTTCGAGGCGGCTCATCAGGCTTCGCGCGGGGCTTCCGTCCTGCTCGGGCGCCGCGGTGACGAAATCGAGTCGGCGGACCCGCTCGAACAGCTCCTCGCTCTGGCGGATCAGCATGCGCGCGGTCTCGGGGAATTTCCGCGAGAGGATATGGTCGGTCTGCGGCGCGTCGCCGAGGCGGCGGTCGGGCGTGTGCGCCTCGACCGGGGTCAGCTCGCCGGCCCGAACCGCGCGCTGGGTCAGCAGCCAGGCGATGACGTGCATCAGCCGGGTCGTCACCTTGAGCGACTCGCAGGCGAAGCCGACGCGGGTCAGCGGATCGAGCTCGATTCGGCCGGCATCGTCGTTGATGTCGAAATAGGAGCGGGCCTCGTCGGCCAGCACCATCGCCTCGGTGTAAAGCGAGTCGACGAGCTTGGGCGTGAGCTCCGTGCGGCGAAGGTTCTCGGTCATGGATCTGGACGCTGCCATAGGGTCGCCAACGCGCGAAGTCCTCATTCGGCCAAATTAACCAGAGTGCGGATCAAGCTGGCACACAGTCGTGTCGGGTGGCCCCGCAATTACGCGATGATGTCGGGGACGGCCATGTCCTCGAGCAGTGCGATCTCGTCGCGCAGCCTGAGCTTGCGCTTCTTGAGCCGGGCGAGCTGGAGCTGGTCCGCGGCGACCGAGACCCGAAGCGCCTCGATCGCGGCATCGAGGTCGCGATGCTCCATCTTCAGCGTCTCCAGCCGCAACGCCGCATCCTGCTGCGTCGGTTCGTCCCGGTCGTTCATCGCGCCGCTCCCACGCCTCGCCCGACTCCCAAAATGGGCGTCAACGGATCACCGCACTTAAACACATATTTGTCGGATCGTGCGAGACAGAAGGCGCGCCGGCGCATTATCATGGCCGGGTCCCACAGAGGAAAAAGGAGATGGGAATGCAGAACGCGCACATGGACGCTTTGATGTCAAAGCATGCCAACCTCGACGCGCGCATCATGGAGGAAAACCTCCGCCCACATCCAGACGACACCACGCTCGCCCGACTCAAGAAGGAAAAGCTGAGGCTCAGGGACGAGATGACCGGCCACTAGGCCCGAGTCGAACGACATCCTGTCTTCCCGCGGAAGCGGGAATCCAGCTCGCTTCAGACGAAATCCGAAGCAGGAAGCCGGGCCCCCGCATCCGCGGGGGTGACGGGACGAATGAAGGCGAGCGGCCTCAGAGCGGCCTCACAGCTCGGCCGCCCATAATCCCAAAACAAAAGGGCCGGTTGCCCGGCCCTTCCGCTTCAATCGTCGCGCGAGACGCGTTCGTTGCGCTCGTGGCGTTCCTGCGCCTCGACCGTCATCGTCGCGATCGGCCGGGCCTCGAGTCGCGCCAGCGAGATCGGCTCGCCGGTCACCTCGCAGAAACCATACTCACCGGTCTCGATGCGGCGCAGAGCGCTGTCGATCTTGGCGATGAGCTTGCGCTGGCGGTCGCGGGTGCGGAGATGGATACCCCAATCCGTCTCGCTCGATGCCCGGTCGTTGAGGTCGGCCTCCTGGATCGGGCCGTCCTTGAGCTGGGTCATCGTCTCCGCGGCCTCGCGCAGAATGTCCTCCTTCCAGCCGAGCAGCTTGGTCCTGAAATAGGCCAGCTGGTCCGGGTTCATGAACTCTTCGTTGGCCGTCGGCCGATAGGCCGTACTGTACCGCGCAAACGCGTCACTATGAGCAGTCGCCATACCCCTCCACTCCTCGTCGACCGGTCAACGGACCGGCGCTACGAACCTGAGGCAGCAGGGGCTGACGTTTATTTGGCTTTTCGCCCTCCCACCCCAGCGCGCCTATACGCGCGCCGGGGGTGCGCGGCAAGTCACTCTAATGTCGATTAAAATCTATTCATCGCATTATTGTGGAGAAATTCTTGCCGATACAGGCGCGACTCGGGCGACGATCCCGAATGGTGAACGCGCTCTAATCCATGTTCGAATCGTTCGCGCCGTTCACCAGCCAAACGCAAGCGTCCGGTAACGGGACGGATTCGCCCCCAGAGGCCCTGCGGAAGCCCGAAAAGGGTTAATCCGCTTGCACTTAAGCGCCTATTTGCATCTCCACTCATACGACCACGGACGGGCGACCCCAGCCCGGACGGCGGACGAGAAGAGAGGCAGATATGTCTGTTCGGATGGCCCTTGCGAAACTTTGCGCATGCACCTGCGGCGGCGCGATCATTGGCGGCGGCGCCGTTCACGTGCAGCAGAACCCGCCCGAGCGCCCGGCTGTCGTCCAGCGCACCAAGGCGCCGGCGGTCCAGCAGCGCCGTACCGTGCAGCGCCGAGTCGTCCGCCGCACGGTGCGCCGCGCCGCCTGCGTCGCGGCGCCCGCGCCGGCGGTGACCACTCGGACCATCGCCCAGACTCCGCCGATCCCGATTCCGGTCCCGCCGCCGCCGATGCCGCCGATGGTGCCGTCGTCGTCGGGCTTCGCGCAGGTGCCGGTGGTGGTCGCAGCGGACAGCAATGCGGGGGCGTTCGCCAACGGCTTCTTCTCGGCGAGCCTGTTCTCCAGCGCCTTCGCGAACGCGCGCAGCGGCAACAACAACAACGTCATCGTGTCGTCGACCAGCACCGGCGGCTCGACCTCGACCTCGACCGGCGGCAGTTCGACCGGCGGCAGCTCGACCTCAACCTCGACCGGCGGCAGCTCGACCTCGACCTCATCGGGGAGCGTGTCGTCAACCTCCTCGTCGAGCGGCAGCGTGTCGACCAGCTCCTCGACGAGTTCGTCGAGCTTCGGCGGCAGCTCAACCTCGACGTCGAGCAGTTCCAGCTCCAGTTCGAGCAGCAGTTCCAGCAGCAGCTCATCGACGTCGAGCGGCGGCTCGACCTCGACCTCGACCGGCGGCGTGCCGGTCCCGGCGCCGCCGATGGTCCTGCTGTTCGGCGCGGCCGCCGCGGCTCTGGTCGCCCGCCGCCGGCTGGCCAGGCGCGGCCCGGATACAGCCGAAGCCTAAGCCGGTCTCATTGGCTGATTGAATAGACAGGTCCCAGCATGCGCCGGGACCGGTTTCACGATTCCTGGATGACCCGCTCGATGTCGGGGACCGGCATGTTGGTGAGGTCCTTGGGGATCTCGCCGGCGATCCGCTGCTCGACTTCCTTGTGATAATGTTTGCGCATCTCGCCCAGGGTCTTGGGCGGGGCGACGACGATGAGATGCTCGATCTCGTGGTTGAGTGCCTTCTTCTTCAAGAGGTCCGCCGCCTCGTGCGCGAATCGGTCCTCCTCCAGCTGCTTGAAGTCGGTCTCGGAATAAGCGCTGCGGTTAGCCGCGCCCATCATCGGTCCGCCTTCGCTGGGCGGGCGGCCAGCGGCGGCGAAAGCGCGGCCGGGCCGGTCGGTGCCATGCTCGCGGGCCTCGCGATCATCGTGATGCTCCTCGCGCTCGACCTGCAGGTTGGGATATTGTCCGTCGCCCTCGTTGCGAAAGAAGAGCAGCTTGCGGCCGTCGGCCACGAGCACATGGGCGTTATGGGGGATTTGCATCTGATCTCCTCCTGACTTTGCGGACGAACGCCGGGAGGGCGCGCATGGTTGCCCTCGAAGGGACGACCCGCCATAGCCTGACGCCGATGCGCATCCTGCTCACCAACGACGACGGCGTGAACGCGCCGGGCCTCAAGGTTCTGGAGCGGATCGCCGCTCTCTTCTCCGACGACATCTGGGTGGTCGCGCCGACCGAGGAGCAATCGGGTGCCGGCCATTCGCTGACGCTGACCGTGCCGGTGCGGCTGAGGAAGCTGGGCGAGCGCCGCTTCTGCGTGACCGGCACGCCGACAGACTCGGTGATGATGGCGATCGCCCACATCATGAAGGACAATCCGCCCGACCTGATCCTGTCCGGCGTCAACCGCGGCGCGAACCTGGGCGAGGACGTCACCTATTCGGGCACGGTGTCGGCGGCGATGGAGGGCGCGCTGGCCGGCATTCCGTCGATCGCCCTGAGCCAGGTCTATTCGCGCGAAGGCATGGGCGATTCCGTGCCGTTCGGCGCGGCCGAGGCCTGGGCCGAGCGCGTGCTGCGTCCGATCATCGGCCGGCCGATGGACCACCGCACCCTGATCAACGTCAACTTCCCGGCCCTGCCGCCCGAGCAGGTGCGCGGCGTGCGCGTCGTTCGCCAGGGCTTCCGCGATTATGGACGGCTGCGCATCGTCGAACGCCAGGACCCGCGCGGCTACCGCTATTACTGGTTCGGCCTCGCGCCGATGGAGCAGACTCCGGGCCACCAGAGCGACCTCGAGGCGGTCGCCGACGGCTATGTCGCGGTGTCGCCGCTCCACCTCGACCTCACCCACGAGCCCTCGCTGGCCGCGCTGGGGAGCCTGTACAGCTGATGCTTGGCCGCCGCGGACAGGACCTGCGGCACATGACGCTGCGGCGGCAGTCTTCGCTTGGCCCCTGGGCCCAGTTCGGCATCCGGGTCGCGGCGATGCTGTTCCTGCTCGCCTTCATCATCGGCTTCCACTGGATCGAGCGCGAGAGCCTCAGAGACAATCTCGACGGCCATGTCAGCTTCAGCGACATCATCTATTTCACGATGATCAGCGCGACCACGACCGGCTATGGCGACATCGTGCCGGTCACCGACCAGGCGCGGCTGTTCGATGCGCTGATCGTGACGCCGATCCGGGTGTTCTTCATCCTGATCCTGGCCGGCACCGCCTATACCTTCGTCATCAAACGCGTTTGGAGCAAATGGCTCATGCAGCGGATTCAGAACGCCCTTCGGGACCACGTCGTCGTGGTCGGCTATGGTGTGAGCGGCACCGAGGCGGTGAAGGAGCTCATCGCGCGCGGGACCGATCTGCGGGGGATCGTCGTGATCGATTGTGACGAAGCGGCGCTCCAGGACGCGGAGGAATTGGGCTGCGCCGTTCTGAAGGCCGACGCGACTCGCGACAAGGTTCTGCAGGCGGTTCGGATCGAGCAGGCGAAGGCGCTGATCGTATCCGCGGGCAGCGACGACACGTCGATCCTGGTCACCCTGACCGCCCGCCACATCGCGCCCAAGCTCAAGATCACGGTGAAGGTACGCAATACCGACAACGAGCTGCTCGCCCGGCAGGCCGGCGCCACCACCGTGGTCAATCCGGTGAGCTTCGCCGGCCTTCTCCTCGCCGGCTCGGCGGAGGGCCCGGTGGTCCACGATTATATCGCCGACCTCGCCAGCATGTCGGGACGGGTTCAGCTCGTCGAGCGCGAGGTGCGTGACTCGGAGCTCGGCAAATCGCTCGGCGACCTCGAACCGGGGCTGGGCGTGCGCATCGTGCGCGACGGGCTTCCGGTCGGCTTCTGGGAAGAAGGCGCGAGGATGCTGTGCCCCGGCGACATCATCGTAGAGATCGTGCCGACCTGCTTCCGCGAGGCCGACAAGCATCCGGACGTCATTCCCGCGGGCCGCCCTACCTGAACGCCGGCTCGTTGAAGGCGCGGAGCTTGCGGCTGTGAAGCCGGCGGCTGTTCTGGCGCATCAGGTCGCAGGCGAGGATGGCGATTCGGACATGCTCCTCGATCGCCCGCTCGTAGAAGCGGTTGGCCTGGCCGGGCAGCTTGATCTCGCCGTGGAGCGGCTTGTCGGAGATGCACAGCAGGGTGCCGTAAGGCACCCGAAAGCGGTAGCCCTGGGCGGCGATGGTCGCGCTCTCCATGTCGATCGCGACGGCGCGGCTCTGGTTGAACAGCAGCGCCGACGATGAATAGCGCAGCTCCCAGTTGCGGTCGCCGGTGGTGACGACGGTGCCGGTGCGCAGCCTTTCCTTGAGCGCCTCCTCGTCCTCGCCCGAGATCGTCAGCGCGGCCTGCTGCAGCGCCTGCTGGACCTCGGCGATGGGTGGGATCGGCACTGCGGCCGGAAGCACCGCGTCGAGGATATGGTCGTCGCGCAGATAGGCGTGGGCGAGGACATAGTCGCCGATCTTCTGCGAACTCCTCAAGCCCCCGCAATGGCCGATCATCATCCACGCCTCGGGACGAAGCACGCCGAGATGGTCGGTGATCGTCTTCGCGTTGGACGGACCGACGCCGATATTGACCAGCGTGATACCGGTGCCGCCCTCGCCGATCAGGTGATAGGCAGGCATCTGGAAGCGCTTGAAGGTGCTGTCGGCGACCGCGCCCTCGGCGTCGCCATAGTCGCCGGTGATCATCATGCCGCCGGCGCCGGCGAGGCCGGTGAAGCGGCTCTCGGGATCCTGCACCTGCCCGACGCCCCAGCGGATGAAATGGTCGACGTAGCGCTGGTAGTTGGTGAACAGGATGTAGCGCTGGAAATGCTCAGGCGCCGTGCCGGTATAGTGGCGCAGGCGCGCGAGGCTGAAGTCGGTGCGCAGCGCGTCGAACAAGGCGAGCGGGTGGTGCTCGCCCGCCTTGGGGATCCACACGCCGTCCGCAACCTCGTCGCCGATATGGGCGAGTTCTGGCGCCGGGAAGGAGCGGACGAGGTCGGATGCCATGACATCGGCAACGTCGACGCCGTCGCCGAGCACGTAGGCGAACGGAATCTCCTGGGCGCTCTGTCCGATCTCGATGCGGATGTCGTAATTGCTCAGCAGGAAGTCGAGCTGCTCGGCAAGATAGTCGCGGAACAGCGCCGGCTGGGTGACGCTGACCGCATAGCTGCCGGCTTCACCCAGGCGCCCCCAGGCTCGGCCGGTCTTCGACTTGGCCGGATCGCCGGCATAATGGATGCGCAGCTCCGGGTAGGTGAACGCGCCGGACGCGCGCCATTCCGGATCGGGCCTCGTCCCGTGCTGGATGAAATTGCGCAGAGCCTCGCGCAAATTCTCCGTGGAGCGGGCGTAACGGTCGGCGAGGTCGTCCAGGAAGGGCGCGGAAGGCGACTGATTCAAGCGGTTTCCTTTCTTGTTTCCACCGCGATTAGCAGATCAGCCGCGCGCGTCCATCGGGCGGGCTAGCGGAACAGACGCAGCCAGAGCCGGTCGCCTCCCGATGCATCGTTCGGTGGCCGCCATACGTCGCCGCGCGGCGGCACGCCGAATACGCGTTCGTAGCGGTCCAGCGTCGCGGCATATTGCTCGATGAAATGCTGCTGTTGCGCGGCGCCTCCCTCGGTCGGATCGTGGTGAAGCGGCCTGCCGAGGATGCGGCCGCACAATTCGTCCCAATAATGGCGGGTGTAGGTGAGATGGAGGTGCCATGCCGCGTCGACGTCGTCCGACGGTGTGACCGGCCGGTCCCCGGTCGCGGCGAGATAGAGGAAGCGGCGATATTCCTCGATCACCGCATAGGTGTGGCGCTTGCCCCAGCCCTGCTTGCGGCCGAGGCGGCGCGCGAAGGTGGCTGCGGCGCCTTCCCGCTCGATCCGCATCGCGGCGAGCGCCTGCCACAGCGGCGTGTCCCGGTAGCTTGTTTGTCCAGCCATGGCCATGTCCCCCGACGCCACTCTATCGCCTAAGAGGCTGAAACCAAGCTGGATTCCCGATTTCGCGGGAATGGCGATGATCGATTCGCGGCTCTGGTAATTTCCGCCCGCCGCGCCTATGTCGCGCGCCTTCATGGCACGCGTGCTCCCTTCTCCGCCGAAAGTCGGCATGGTTTCGCTTGGCTGTCCCAAGAACCTCGTCGATTCCGAGCGCATCCTCACCAAGCTCCGCTCGGACGGCTATGCCATGTCCGCGGACTATGCCGGCGCCGACGTGGTGCTGGTCAACACCTGCGGCTTCCTCGATTCCGCCAAGGAAGAGAGCCTCGAGGCGATTGGCGAGGCCATCGCCGAGAACGGCCGGGTCATCGTCACCGGCTGCATGGGCAAGGAAGCGGAGATGATCCGCGCCAAGTTCCCCAACGTGCTCGCGGTGACCGGCGCCCACCAATATGAGGAAGTGGTCGGAGCGGTCCACGAGGCGGCGCCGGTGCCGCCGGACGCCTTCCTCAACCTCGTTCCGGATGCCGGGCTGAAGCTGACGCCGCGCCATTACAGCTATTTGAAGATTTCCGAGGGCTGCAACCACCGCTGCGCCTTCTGCATCATCCCGAGCCTTCGCGGCGACCTCGTCAGCCGCCGCCCCGACGCCATCCTTCGCGAGGCGGAGAAGCTGGTCGCGGCGGGCACGAACGAGCTCCTGGTCATCAGCCAGGACACCTCGGCCTATGGCGTCGACCTCAAGCACAAGAGCTGGCCGTGGAAGGGCGGCGAGGCCCGCGCCCACATGACCGACCTCGTCCGCGAGCTCGGCAAGATCGCGCCTTGGGTGCGGCTCCACTACGTCTACCCCTATCCCCACGTCGATCAGGTCATCCCGCTGATGGCCGACGGGCTTGTGCTCCCCTATCTCGACATCCCGTTCCAGCATGCCAGCCGCAACGTCCTCAAGGCGATGCGGCGGCCGGCCAACGAGGCGAAGGTGCTCGAGCGGATCCGCTCGTGGCGGGCCATTTGCCCCGACATCGCCATCCGCTCGACCTTCATCACTGGCTTCCCCGGCGAGACCGAGGAGGATTTCCAGTATCTGCTGGACTGGCTCGACGAAGCGCAGCTCGACCGCGTCGGCGCCTTCCCGTTCGAGCCCGTCGAGGGCGCGGCGGCCAACGTGCTTCCGGGCGCGGTGCCCGAGGACGTGAAGCAGGAGCGCTACGCCCGCTTCATGGCGAAGAGCGCGGCCATCTCGGCCGCCAAGCTCGCCGCCAAGGTCGGCCGCGAGATCGACGTGATCATCGACGCCGTCGGTGACGAGGGCGGCGCAACCGGCCGCTCCAAGGCCGACGCCCCCGAGATCGACGGCGAGGTCCACCTGCGTGACGCCGGCGCGCTCAAGCAGGGCGATATCGTGAAGGTCCTCGTCGAGGACGCCGACGAGCACGACCTGTTCGGAGTGCCGCTGAGCCGCTAATCGGTACGGATGACCGATCTCGCTTCGCTTCTCCAGCCCGACCGCGGGCAGGCCGCAATCGCCCTCCACCTCACCGACAAGAAGAGCTTCGACGACTGGCTCAAGGGCCAGCCGGAGCGGGTTCGCCAGGCGACCAAGGCGCAGGGGTTCAAAGGCGACGGCTTCCAGATCGCCATCCTGCCCGGCGAGCGCGACGACTGGTCGGCTTTGCTCGGAGTCGCCAACCGCGAGTCCCTCAGCGAATGGTGCCTCGCCAAGGCCGCCGAGAGCCTACCCGAGGGGACCTACAGGCTCGCGGAAGGGTCGCCGGGGCCGGCGGTGCTCGGCTGGCTGCTCGCTCAATATCGTTTCGACCGCTTCAAGAAAGAGAAGCAGACCAAGGGGCCGCGAGTCCTGCTCAGCGGCGAGCCGGCGCGGATCGAGGAGACGGTTCGGATCGCCGAGGCGACCCATCTGGTGCGCGATCTCGTCAACCTGCCGGCCGGCGATCTCGGCCCGGCGGAACTGGAGGCGGCGGCCGAGCCCGTCGCCGCGGCGGGAGGGGTCAAGCTCAAGGTCACCAGCGGCAAGGAACTGGCCGAGCACTATCCGATGATCCACGCGGTCGGCGCCGCCGCGACCGATGAGCGCGCGCCGCGGCTGATCGAGCTGGAGTGGGGCGACCAGCGCCATCCCCGAATCGCCATCGTCGGCAAGGGCGTGTGCTTTGACACCGGCGGGCTCGACATCAAGCCATCGTCCGGAATGCGGTTGATGAAGAAGGACATGGGCGGCGCGGCCCATGCGCTTGCGCTTGCGCAGTTGATCATCGCCGCCAATTTGCCGGTCCGACTTCATCTGCTCATTCCGGCGGTCGAGAATGCGGTGTCGGCGGCGGCGACCCGTCCCGGCGACATCCTGCGCAGCCGCCAGGGGCTCAGCGTCGAGATCGGCAACACCGACGCCGAGGGGCGACTGATCCTGGCGGACGCGCTCACCCGCGCCTGCGAGGACAAGCCCGAGCTGGTCATCGACTTCGCCACCCTCACCGGCGCGGCGCGGGTCGCGCTCGGCCCTGACCTCCCTGCCCTGTTCGCCAATGACGACAAGCTGGCCGCCGACCTTCTCGCCGGCGGCGAGGCGGTCACCGACCCGCTGTGGCGGATGCCTTTGTGGAAGGCCTATGAGGAATTGTTCTCTTCGGACGTCGCCGACCTCTCCAACGCCGGCGACACGCCGTTCGCAGGATCGGTCACCGCGGCCCTGTTCCTGCAGAAGTTCGTCGGCGACAAAATCGCCTGGGCTCACTTCGACACCTTCGCCTGGCGGCCGTCGGCCAAACCGGGTCGGCCGAAGGGCGGCGAGGCGCTCGGGCTGCGCGCCGCATGGGAGGCGCTGAGGAAGCGATACGGAGGCGTAACGAACTGAATTACTTTGAGTTGGAAACGAAACGGACGCTCTTTGGTTTTCTAGGTCAAAGGTGACGCGACGCCGTTTCGGAGTCAGTTCAAGTGCCCAATCAAGCCCTCACCAACTGGATGAGCACGCTCATCAACTACGTGCGCTCAGGCCAGCCAGATCTGACCAACCGGCAGATGGCGCTGATGTTGCTGGTCTATGAGACCCCCGGGCCCCATACGGTCCGCGGGCTCGCCAATATCCTCGGAGTGTCCAAGCCGGTCATCACGCGCGCCTTGAACACGCTGGGGTCGCTCGGCTATCTGCGCCGCGTTCGCGACGAGACCGATCGGCGCAACGTATTCGTCGCGAAAACCAGCACTGGACAGGAATTCCTTGAGCGCTTCCAACGCAACCTCGAGCAGGACCACAGCAGCGCCGCCCGAAGCCGAGCTGCCAAGGAACGCGGGCTCATCCTCCAGCACTGACGCTGGAACGAAGGTCGAAAAGCTCCATTTCGGCCTCGAGGGACGCTCGCTCCGGCTCGACCCGCGCGTTCATGGCTACCGCCGCGACATCGCCGACATCGCTCTCGCTGGGAAGGTGATCTCCTCCCATTATGCCCGAGCGCTGCCCCGCGCCTGCGGATCGCGCCCGACGATGGTGTGGCCGCAGCCGTCGGCCGAGGGCGAGGCCGTTTCGGAGCTGCTGCCCGGCGAAGGCTTCCACGTCCTCGAATATTCCGAGCATTGGGCGTGGGGCTATTGCGCCGCCGACTATCGCGTCGGCTATGTCGAGACGATCGAGCTGGTCGAGCCCCATGAGGCGACTCATGTCGTGTGCGAGGCCAAGGTCCCGGTCTTTGCCGACAGCAACATCGAGGCGACTCGCCTCGCCTGCATGCCGATGGGCGCGCGCCTGACCGGCCATGAGGAAGGCGCCTGCCTGATGAGCGAGATGGGCTGCGTGCCCTTGAGCCATCTGCGCCGGGTCGACGAGGCCGAATGCGACCCCGCCGCCGTCGCGATGAAGCTCCTGCATGCGCCCTATCTCGCCGGCGGGCGCAGTCATGCCGGAGTCGACGCGTCGGGCCTGATCCAGCTCGCGCTCACCCCGTGCGGCGTCCGAGCGCCGCGCGACCTCGACATGCAGCGCGACATCGGCGTCGCGGTTACCGGCCCGCTGACGCGCGGCGACATCGTCATCGCCGGCGACGAGGGCGGCGTGATGATCGACGACCTCATGCTGATCCACGCCTGCCGCTCGACCGGCAAGGTGACGGTGGAGCCGGTCGCGGTGGTCGAGGCCCGGCACGCGGGCGACAGCGTCAGAAGGCGGGTCGAGGGCTAAGCTCCCCTCCCGCTTGCGGGAGGCGCTGTGGGTGGGGCTGTTCTACCAGCCCCGTAGTGGTCCCGACATCCCCACCCCTCAATCCCCCGCAAGCGGGAGGGAAAGTACTCTACATCTCCCCGCGGGCGCGCCTGATGGCGTACCAGCGCTGGACGTTGGCGTTATGCTGCTGGAGGGTCTCGGCGAAGATGTGGCCGCCGGTGCCGTCGGCGACGAAATAGAGATAGCGGTGCGGCTCGGGGTTGAGCACGGCGGCGATCGACTCGCGACCGGGATTGGCGATCGGGCCGATCGGCAGGCCGGCCCGGGCATAGGTGTTGTAGCCGTTGTCGGCCTGGAGCTCCGAGCGCAGGATTCGGCGGCCCAATGGGCGGCCGCGGGTGACCGGGTAGATCACCGTCGGGTCGGCATCGAGCTTCATCCCCTGGCGCAGGCGGTTTGAATAGACCCCCGCGACGGCGCGGCGCTCGCTCGGCTTGCCGGTCTCCTTCTCGACGATCGAGGCGAGGATGATCGCCTCGCGCGGACTGGTGACGACGCTGTTGGCGCCGCGCTGCTGCCAGAGCCGCGCCAAGGTCCGACGCATCGCCTCCTGCATCCGCGCGACCACCGCGGCGCGGCTCTCGCCGCGCTGATAGGAATAGGTGTCGGGGAGGATCGAGCCTTCCTCCGGCACCGGCACGTCGCCAGTCAGGACGTCGGCGGCCATGAGCCGGTCGTGGACCATCACCGAGGGCATGCCTTCGGGCACGACGATGAAGCGCTGAAGCGTCCGCCCGCTCTGAAGCAGGTTCATGATCGCCGCTTCGCTGGCACCCGCCGGAATCTCATATTCGCCCGCCTGAATCGGCGCGCCGCCGCCGAGCAGGCGCGCGCGCAGGCGGAACATGCGCGCCGAGCCGATCACGCCGGCCTGCTCCAGCGTCTCCGCCGCGCCGGCCACGCTGGAGCCCTGGGCGATCATCACCGGAGTCGCGGCGCGCGCGGGGCCGCCGGCGCTCCACCCGCCGATGAGCAGGCCGCCGGCGATCAGGACGCCGATGACGGCCGCGAGGATGGCGAAGGCGAGGACGCGCCGGCCCTTGCGGCGCGGCCGCGGCGAAGCGCTACCGCCCCGTTCGACTCGGTCGCGAAGAGACGTGCCCGACGGCGCGGCCGGAGCCGGCGGCGGCGCGGGCGGCTCGGGCGGGGCCGGCGGCGGATCCTCGTTCATCGGCTTGGCGCCGGGCTCAGACCGCCTTCATCACCAGGCTGGCATTGGTGCCGCCGAAGCCGAAGCTGTTGTTCAGCACCGCCTTCACCTTGCGCTCCTTGGCGACGTGAGGGACGAGGTCGACTCCCGCCGTGCCCTCGCTCGGATTGTCGAGATTGAGCGTCGGCGGGACGACCTGGTCCCGAAGCGCGAGGATGCAGAAGATCGATTCGACCGCTCCGGCGCCGCCGAGCAGGTGGCCGATCGCCGACTTGGTGGAGCTCATCGACAGGTCGCCGATATGGTTGCCGAACAGTCGGCGGACCGCGCCCAGCTCGAGCTCGTCGCCGAGCGGGGTCGAGGTGCCGTGGGCGTTGATATAGTCGATGTCACCGAGATCGAGGCCGGAGCGCTTCATCGCGACCTGCATGGCGCGGAAGCCGCCGGCGCCCTCGGGGTGCGGCGCGGTGACGTGATACGCGTCGCCCGACATGCCGTAGCCGACGACTTCGGCGTAGATGTTGGCGCCGCGCGCCTTGGCCCGCTCATATTCCTCGAGGACGATGACTCCGGCGCCGTCGCCCATGACGAAGCCGTCGCGGTCCTTGTCATAGGGACGCGAAGCGCGCTCGGGCTCGTCGTTGAATTGGGTCGACAGCGCGCGTGCCTGCGCGAAGCCGGCGATTCCGATCGGGCAGATCGCCATCTCGGCGCCGCCCGCGAGCATCACGTCGGCATCGTCCATCGCGATCATGCGCGCGGCGTCGCCGATCGAGTGGGCGCCGGTCGAGCAGGCGGTGACGACGGCGTGGTTGGGCCCCATCAAGCCATATTTGATCGAGACCTGGCCGGAGATGAGGTTGATCAGTCGGCCGTGGACGAAGTGGGGCGAGACCCGGCGCGGGCCCTTCTCGTGGAGGACCAGCGATTCCTTTTCGATTCCGGGAAGGCCGCCGATGCCCGATCCGATCGACACGCCGGCGCGGTAGCGCTCTTCCTCGCTCATGTCGGTGAGGCCGGCATCTTCCAGCGCCTGGCCGGCGGCGTCGATTCCGTAGACGATGAACGGATCGACCTGGCGCTGGATCTTGTGATCGACGCGCTTGTTGGGGTCGAAGCCATATTCATGGTCGGCCGGCTTCACCTCGCAGGCGATCTTGCAGGCATAATCCTCGGGATCGAACTTGGTGATCCGATCGGCGCCGCTCTTGCTCGCCAGGATGTTGCGCCAGCTCGTCTCCACGTCGCCGCCCAGCGGCGTCACGAGACCAAGACCGGTTACGACCACACGGCGCATGCCGAACTCCCTTTTGTCTAATCAGCTATGCTGGCTGCTGGGCCAGCGGGCGATCTACGAACACGCCCCAAATAGGCAAACGGCTCCCCGGCACAAGGACGGAGAGCCGTTCTTAAAATCGTGCAGAGCGGGCCGGAGGCGGCCCGCCGAGGCGTTCAGCCCTTGTTCTGCTCGATATAGTCGATCGCGTCCTTGACCGTCGTGATCTTCTCGGCCGCGTCGTCGGGGATCTCGACCCCAAATTCCTCTTCGAACGCCATGACCAGCTCGACGATGTCGAGGCTGTCGGCGCCCAGATCGTCGATGAAGCTCGCTTCTTCGGTCACCTTGTCGGCGTCGACGCCCAGGTGCTCCACCACGATCTTCTTCACGCGGTCGGGGGTGTCACTCATAACCAGCCTTCCTCCAGCTTGTGCTTTGTTGCCCCCGCCCTAGCCGCTGTGCCGGGCGGTGCGCAAGTGGGGCGAGAATGTGGCGGCTCAACCTCATTCGAGGCCGGCGCCGATCCGTTCGATCTTGTTGAGGGCGCCGAGCATGACGCCGATGATGGTTCCTTGCGCCTGCAGCCGCGCAAGCGGAATGCCCTGCGCCTGCACATGCTCGATCAGCGCCGTCCCGATCTCGTCGCTGGGTTCGCTTCGCCGGACATCCGCCGATTGCGCCGCGAACCAGTTGTGAATGAGGTCGGGCGGGATCTCGTTCTGGCGCAGGACCGCCTCCGCCTCTTCGCCGAGAACGAGCGCCATCGCGATCCGCCCGGCCGCGGCCGCATAGTCCGCAGCCCAGGCGCGGTCGCGGGCGCAGGCGTCGGTGGCCTGCCGGAAGGCGTCGCGGACTCGACCGCCGGTGCCGGACATCGCCTCGGCGATCGTCGCCGCCCGGGTCGCCGCCGGGATCCGGTCGACGATGCAGGCGAGATCGGGATCGAGCGGTTCCGCCTGGGCGGCCGCGAAAAGCGCAACGGCTGCGACGAGCATCGGCCTCTCCCCTCCGGCAGCCGCGACTCGGCTGCCAGGGAGAGCTTAGGCCTTTCTCAGATCATCGCCATGCCGCCGTTGACGTGCAGGGTCTGGCCGGTGACGTAGCCCGCCTCGCGGCTGGCGAGGTAAACGGCCGCCGCGGCGATGTCGCTGCCGGCGCCGAGCTTGCCGACCGGGATGCGGCCGAGCAGCGCCTCCTTCTGCGCGTCCGGCAGAGCATCGGTCATCGCCGAGGCGATGAAGCCGGGGGCGATCGCGTTGACGGTGATGTTGCGGCTGGCGACTTCCTGGGCGAGCGCCTTGGACATGCCGATGAGGCCGGCCTTGGACGCGGCATAATTGGCCTGCCCCGGGTTGCCGGTCACTCCGACGACCGAGGTGATCGAGATGATTCGGCCGAACTTGGCGCGCATCATCGGCTTCATGGCCGCGCGGCACAGGCGGAACGCCGCCTCGAGGTTGACCCGGATGACCTGGTCCCACTCCTCGTCCTTCATGCGCATGGCGAGGTTGTCGCGAGTCACGCCGGCATTGTTGACGAGGATGTCGAGCTGGCCGAGCTGCTCGACCGCCGCCGGCACCAGCGCGTCGACCGCGGCCGCGTCGGACAGGTTGCACGGCAGGATCGCATGATCGGCGCCGAGCTCCGCCGCGACCGCCTTCAGCGCGTCCTCGCGCGTGCCCGAAAGCGCCACCCGCGCCCCCTGCCCCGCCAGCGCCTTGGCGATCGCCGAACCAATGCCCCCGGACGCACCGGTGACGAGAGCGGTCATACCAGAAAGATCGAACATGTTTTTCTCTCCTGAATTCAGATCTCGCCGACCAGGGCGTCGATGTCGTCCATCGTGATGACGCTGGTAACCGTGACGTCGGGGGCGATGCGCTTGACCATGGGGCCGAGGACCTTGCCGCCCAGCTCGACGAAATGGGTGACTCCGGCCGCGGCCATCGCCGCGACGCTTTCCCGCCAGCGGACCATTCCGGTGACCTGCTCGACGAGCAGGCGGCGGATCTCGGCCGGGTCGCTGACCGGCGCCGCGGTGACGTTGGCGTAGACCGGCACCGCCGGCGCGGCGATGGCGACGTCGCCAAGTGCCTGCGCCATGCGGTCGGCGGCGGGCTGCATTAGCGGGCAGTGGAACGGTGCCGAGACCGGCAGCAGCACGGCGCGCTTGGCACCCTTCTCCTTGGCGATTCCGAGCGCGCGCTCGACCGCGCCGCGGTGGCCGGAGATGACGACCTGGCTTGGATCGTTGTCGTTGGCGACGGTGCACACCTCGCCTTCCGCGGCTGCATCGGCGATCGCCTGGGCGAGCGCGAGGTCGGCGCCGAGCAGGGCCGCCATCGCCCCCTCGCCCACCGGCACCGCTTCCTGCATCGCCTGGCCGCGCAGTTTGAGCAGCCGCGCGGTGGTGGCGAGATCGAACGCCCCCGCGCCGCACAAAGCGCTATATTCGCCGAGGCTGTGGCCGGCGACGAAATCCGCCTTGGCGGCAAGGTCGATGCCGGAGGCGCGCAGGGTCGCGATGGCGTTGGCCATGATCGCCGGCTGGGCATTGGTAGTGAGCGTCAGCTCCTCCTGCGGCCCCTCGGCCATCAGCGCGCTGAGCTTCTGCCCGAGCGCCTCGTCCACCTCCTCGAACACCGCGCGGGCCGCGGGACTCGCTTCGGCGAGCGCCTTGCCCATGCCGACGGCCTGGCTACCCTGCCCGGGGAAAATGAATGCGCGCATGTCTCGAGCCTCCTGTTTCGCGCGGCTGGTAGGCAGGCCGGCCGCGAGGCGCAAGCGCATGGGGATTACGACGGGTTTGCGCCCATTCGCTTCCCGGCGCTTCTGAGCATCTCTGAAGGTTGACGAGCGCCGCCGGTTGCTTTGAGATCGGGAACAGGGGAGTCCTCGATGTCCAGCAGCCTCGCCGACCAGGAGCACAGACAGCGCGTCGCGGTGCTGGCGGGCATCGCGCTCGCCTCGATCCTGCTGTGGCAGACCGCTCTCGGCAGCCTGCTGCTCTATCCGTTCACGATCCTGGCGACATGGTTTCACGAAATGGGCCATGGCATCGCCGCGATGCTCACCGGCCGGGGGTTCGAACGCCTGCTGATTTTCGCCGACGGTTCCGGAGTTGCCGAGTCGCTTCGCCCCGCCGACGGCTACGGGCTGACCGATGCGCTGGTCGCGGCAAGCGGACCCCTCGGGCCGGCGGTCGCCGGAGCGCTGCTGATCGTCTCCTCGCGCTCGCCAACCGCGACGCGCAACGCCCTGGCGGTTCTCGGTGTCGCCCTGATCCTGTCGACACTCATCTGGGTGCGGTCGCTCACCGGCTGGCTGGTCCTCCCGGCGCTGGGACTGGCGATCGTCCTGCTCGCGCTGCGCGGATCTCGATCCTGGCAGGCCTTCTTCATCCAGCTCCTCGGCGTGCAGGCGTGCATCAGCGTGTGGAGACAGTTCGACTATCTGTTCAACCCGGGGGGAAGCGTCGGCGGCCAGCTTCAACGATCGGACACGGGCGCCATCGCGGATGCCCTGCTTCTGCCCTACTGGTTTTGGGGCGCGGCCATCAGCGCGGCGATCCTGGCCTTGCTGTGGTGGAGCTTCAGGCTCGCTTTTCGGCGCTGACGGCGGGTGCGAGGACCGTCTACCGGGCCATTCCCGTCCAACCATCGTCTCTGGAGACTTGATTCTTCGCGCCATTCCGGCCATGTGCCGCGCATCCGGGGCGAGGCTCATGCCTTTGCGCCCCGGTTTTGCTTTGAGACGACAGCCGGAGGGGCGTCCGCATTGGGCGGCGTCAGCGATCGGCCAAGACAAGGAAGACGCGAACATGCCGCTCTACGAGCATGTATTTCTCGCGCGTCAGGACCTGGCCCAGGGCCAGGTCGACGCGCTGGCGGAATCCGCCACCAAGATCATCGAGGACAATGGCGGCAAGGTCGTGAAGACCGAGACCTGGGGTCTCCGCAACATTGCCTATCGGATCGCCAAGAACCGCAAGGCGCACTACGTTCTGCTCGACTTCGAGGCCCCGGCCCCGGTCGTCGCCGAGCTCGAGCGCCAGACCCAGATCAACGAAGACGTCATCCGCTACATGACCCTGAAGGTCGACGAGCATGAAGCTGGTCCCTCGGTCATGATGCGCCGCGGCGAGCGTGACCGCGAGCGCGGCCGCGACCGTGACGGCGAGCGTGGCGACCGCGGCGATCGTGGTGACCGCGGCGATCGCGGCCCGCGCCGCGCCCGCGAAGAAGAAGTGGAGGCTTAATCCATGGCACGCCCGTTTTTCCGTCGCCGCAAGTCCTGCCCCTTCTCGGGCAAGGATGCGCCCCGCATCGATTACAAGGACGTCCGTCTGCTCCAGGGCTTCGTGTCCGAGCGTGGCAAGATCGTCCCCAGCCGCATCACCGCGGTGTCGGCCAAGAAGCAGCGCGAGCTCGCCCAGGCGATCAAGCGCGCGCGCCATCTCGGCCTTCTCCCCTACGTCGTGAAATAAGGAGCTTAGAGCATGGACGTCATCCTGCTTGAGCGCATCGAGAAGCTCGGCGCCATCGGCGACGTGGTGAAGGTGAAGAACGGCTACGCCCGCAACTTCCTCCTTCCGCGCGGCAAGGCGCTTCGCGCCAACGAGTCCAACAAGAAGGTCTTCGAGGCCAACCGCGAGCGGATCGAGGCGCAGAACGCCGAGCGCCGTTCGGCTGCCGAGAAGGAATCCAAGACGATCGACGGCACCACCGTGCAGCTGATCCGTCAGGCTTCCAACACCGGCCAGCTCTACGGTTCGGTGTCGGCCCGCGACCTCGCGGAGCTGCTCGAGGCCGAGGGTCACAAGGTCGCCAAGAACCAGATCGTGCTCGACCGCCCGATCAAGGCGATCGGCATGCAGGACGTGAAGATCGCCCTGCACCCGGAGGTCAGCGTCACCATCCACGTCAACGTCGCCCGCTCGCCGGAAGAGGCCGAGCTCCAGGCGCAGGGCGTCGACGTGATGGCGCAGATGTTCGAGAAGGACGTCGCCGGCTTCACCGAGGAGCGGGTCGAGGGCCTCGAGCCCGGCGAGATCGCTCCGGAGGCCACCGAGGCCGAGGGCGAGGAAGCCCCGGCGGAGACCAGCGAAGCCTGAGACAAGAGGGCGGGTCCGAAAGGATCCGCCCTTTTTCTTTCAGGTCCCGCAGCTCCAGTCGGCGTCGACCTCGGTCGAGGTGCCGCGCTGCCGGTCGTTGAGACGGGCGCGGGCCGGGCCGGTGGCGACCCCGTCGGGCTCGGCGCGGTCGTAGGGCCGGCCGACGCTGATGCTGATCGCGTCATTCTGGAAGAAGCCGCCGGTGGCGCCGACCGGCCCCTCGACGCGAAGCTCGACGGTCCGGCCATGGCGGTGCGCCAGGGCGCGATATTGCTCCGTCGCGAGCACCGGCTCACCGCCGATCCGAAGCATGCAGATGGGGCGGAGATTCGCCGCGGCGAGGTCCGCGGGCTCGACCGTCTCGAGGCCGATCGTAGCGGGCGTCGGCTCCGCCGCTACGCTCTTGTTGGCGCCGAGGCCGAGCGCGTTGATCTCCTCCTCGGTGAGGCCCCTGTCCTGCTGGGAGGGGCCACACGCCGCGAGGATCAACAGGGCGCCGAATGCGCCCGAACGCCACGCTCGCAAGGCTAGAATCCCATCAGGGCGAGCACTTCGCGGCGGCTGCGCTCATCCTTGCGGAAGACTCCCATCATTCGGCTCGTCGTCATCATCACTCCCGGAGTCCTCACCCCGCGCGCGGTCATGCAAGCGTGGGAAGCCTCGATCACCACCGCAACGCCCTGCGGCTGAAGATGCTCCCAGATCGAATCGGCGACTTCGGCGGTGAGACGCTCCTGCACCTGCAGGCGGCGCGCATAGCCGTGGAGGACGCGGGCGAGCTTGGAGATGCCGACGACGCGGTCGTTGGGCAGGTAGGCGATGTGCGCCTTGCCGATGATCGGCGCCATGTGATGCTCGCAATGCGACTGGAATGGGATCTCCTTCAGCAGCACGATCTCGTCATAGCCGCCGACCTCCTCGAAGGTGCGCGCGAGGTGAGCGCCGGGATCCTCGGCATAGCCCTTGGCATATTCGCGCCAGGCGCGGGCGACCCGGCCGGGCGTGTCGAGCAGGCCCTCGCGGTCGGGATCGTCGCCCGCCCAACGGATCAGCGTGCGCACCGCCTCCAGCACGTCGGCCGGAATCGCGATGTCGCGCGGTTCGCCGACAAGGTCGCCGTCTTCGCTTTCCTGTCCGTGCACCTCATCGCCCTTTCGCGCCAGACATCATCCGGGACGCGACGGGTACACAGGCAAGGCGCGACGGGAAAGGGGTGAGGCTAGACGCGCCTCGGCGCGCCGACCCAGCCGCGGCCGTTGGACAGCGACGGATGTTGCTGCTTGTGGCCGAAGCCCGGGCGACGGAACTGGTCCGGGTCGGGCGCACTCGCCGGTGGCAGTCCGTTGAGCCGGAGCATCAGCTCGGTCTCCTCGATCGGTTCATCGAACTCGATGCCGGCGACATTGCCGCTCGTCCACACCACCCGCGCAAATCCTTCGAACGCGCCTCTTTTCAGGATCACGTCCGCGCCCGGCCGCGGCAGCTCGGCGCCTTCGATCCGGGCGCCGGTCGCCGACACGTCGCGAAGTCGAACGGCGATTTCGCGCGATGAGGTGTGCAGGGTCGCCACCATCAGCACGCGGTTGCGGATCGATCGGCGGCGGCTCTCGCCGCCTTCGCCGATCAGCTTCAATATCGAATGGCTGGCCACCGTGCCCCCATCTCTTCGTCCCCGGGAAGCGTATCGCACAGATCTGGTAAACCCTGCTTTAACGATGACCCGCCCGGCCGCGCGGGGAGCGGCCGGGCGGGCGTGAGCCGGCGCCGTTGGGGTGGAGGGCGAGGGCGCCGGAGCTCAACTCACTCCGCGGGCTGCTGCTCCGCCGCCTCGCGGCGCACCTCGCCGCGGCTCATCGTCGAGACGAGCGCATCGCCGGAGACGGTGAAGTTGCTCGCCGGCAAGGCGGCGATGCGGTCGCCGACGCGGACCAGAACGGTCTCGATGAGGCCGTTGGCGGCCGCCTGGAAATCGCTCACGCGGCCGATGACTCGGCCGCTGGCGTCGCGAACGATCATGCCGGGCGCGAGGCTGACCGAGCCGGCCGCATCCGCGGCGCCCGCGATCGCCGAGTCGAAGCCGCCGCCGGACGCGCCGCCGCCCCCCGAGCCCGAGCCTCCGCCCGAGCCCGAGCCCGAGCCGCTGCCCGAACC
>NZ_JAANPA010000022.1 GCF_011320075.1 Sphingosinicella sp. YJ22
CGCGCAGGAGCCGCGGCCGCCGCGGCGCCAAGGCCGAGACGCCGCGCGAGGAGAAGCCGCGCGCGGAGGACAAGCCCCGCGCCGAGAAGCCGCGCGCGGAGGACAAGCCGCGAACCGAGGACAAGCCGCGCCGCGAGGAGCAGCCGGCGCCGCGCCGCCAGCCCCGCCAGGAGCGCGAGCTCGAGACCGCCGGCGACGAAGGCTGGAACGGTCCGGTCCCCGGCTTCCTCAGCCAGGGCTTCGGCGGCTAAGCTTCCTTGGCTGCGCGTGCGTAGCGCGCCCTGAAATCGCTGGCGAAGCTGGTCAGCCGCTGCTCGGCGATCGCCGCGCGCAGGCCCGCCATCAGCTGCTGGTAGAAGCTGAGATTGTGCTCGGTCATCAACATCGCGCCCAAAATCTCGCCGGCGCGGATGAGGTGGTGGACATAAGCGCGGCTCCAGGTCGCGCAGACCTGGCACGAACAATCGGGGTCGATCGGCCCCTTGTCCTCGGCGAACTTCGCGTTGCGCAGGTTGATCGGTCCGGACCAGGTGAAAGCCTGGCCGTTGCGGCCCGAGCGGGTCGGAAGCACGCAGTCGAACATGTCGATGCCGCGCTCGACCGCGCCGACGATGTCGTCGGGCTTGCCGACGCCCATCAAATAGCGCGGCCGGTCGGCGGGAAGCTGGCCCGGCGCATAGTCGAGCACGGCGAACATCGCCTCCTGCCCCTCGCCGACCGCGAGGCCGCCGACCGCATAACCGTCGAAGCCGATGTCGATCAGGGCGTCAGCGGAGGCCTTGCGCAGGCCCTCGTCGAGCGCGCCCTGCTGGATGCCGAACTGGGCCGCGCGTGTCGCATGCTCGCCGCCGCCGAGGAAGGCGTCGCGCGAGCGCCGCGCCCAGCGCATCGAGCGCTCCATCGCCCCGGCCTGAACCTTGCGGGTCGAGGTGGTGGGGACCAACTCGTCGAACGCCATGACGATGTCGGAGTCGAGCAGCCGCTGGATCTCGGTCGAGCGCTCCGGGCTGATCATGTGGCGTTTGCCGTCGAGGTGCGAGGCGAAGGCGACGCCCTCCTCGCTTCGCTTGGTGAGATCGGCGAGGCTCATCACCTGATAGCCGCCGCTGTCGGTGAGGATCGGCCGCTCCCAGCCCATGAAGCCGTGGAGCCCGCCGAGCCTCGCGACCCGCTCGGCGCCGGGGCGGAGCATGAGGTGATAGGTGTTGCCGAGGATGATGTCGGCGCCGAGCGCGCGCACGTCCGCCGGCTTCATCGCCTTGACCGTCGCCGCGGTTCCGACCGGCATGAAGGCGGGGGTGCGGATCTCGCCGCGCTTCATCGCGATGGTGCCGGCGCGGGCTGCGCCGTCGGTGGCGTGGATGGTGAAGTCGAAACGGGGAGCGGACATCCGCGCGGCCTTAGCGGCGGCGAAGCGAGGCGTCGACCTGCCGCCGGAAGGTCCGAGAGTCGTGAAGTTCACGATCGCGGCGCAGCCGGTCAGCCTCCCGTCACACCATCATTGGTCAGAAACGCTCGAAGCTGTTGCTGAAACTTGCCCCATGCCGGCTCATGCTCGGTCAGGATATGGTTCTTGGTCTCCAGCGTCGCGAACCGGGCGTCTGGTATACTCGCTGCCATCTTATGGGCGATCTCGACCGGGACCGCCTGATCCTCTCGCCCGTGCACGACCAGCGTCGGCACGGAAACCATCGGTAGGAGATCGCGAACGTCGATCGTCGCTATCACCTCCATGATCCGCTGCGCCTGAGCCGCGGTGGCGGACACCTTCTGCAGCTCGTTGAACCAGGCAATCTCCTCGGCCGTGCCGTGCGGGAAGAAGATGTTCGTGAAAAGCTGCCGGAAGGCCGGACCCTCTCCGCCCCAGCCTGAGCTCACCAGCGTGATCATGGCTTGCTCCTGGGCGCGCCTGTCCTCGTCTCCGGACGCGAAGGCACCCACCGGGAACCCCGAATAAAGGATAAGCCGCTTCACGCGATCGGGATGCCGCACCGCATAAGCGACCGCGACCGAGGCTCCTTGAGAGATGCCGAGGAGGTCGAACTGCTCCATCCCGGCCGCATCGGTGACGGTCTCAAGATCCTCGACAAAGTCATCGAAGGTTAGCGAGGCCGGATTGCGGTCGGACATGCCGTTGCCGCGCTCGTCGTAGCGCAGGAGCGTGCGCCCGCGGGCAAGCTCGCGGATCCAGTGGCTCCATATTGGGCTCCCCCACTCGAACTCGAGGTGGTTCATCCAGTTGGCCGACTTTACCAGCGGCGGCCCCTCGCCGATCACGCTGTACGCCAGACCGGTGCCGTCGGACGCGGTGCAGAATCGGATCTCCTGGTCCAGCTCCGGCGCGCGACCGATGACGGAAGATTGTCCCGCCCTGCCAAGCTTGAGATCGATCGCGGCCTTGAGCTCCGATGGCAGGTCCGCGCCATCGACTCCGTTCAGCGTGGTAAGGTTCAGGGTGTGGAATTGGCGGAATCCCAAGGGTGGGTCGCTTCTGTCGATCGTCACCGGGATGAGCTTGCCGGTGTCGCGTCCGAACGCCGCCTCGTCGCGCACCCAGTGAGACCGGAGCGAGCTCTTCGACCACAAGACGATGATTGCACCGGCGGCACCGAGCGCTTCTTCAATCTCGCTTGAGAACTCAGTCCCTCCGCGAATTTTTCGATCCCACCAGACCGAGCAGCCCAGGCCTTCGAGGCCAGCAGCCAGCGCCCGGGCCGCATCGACGTCTTCACGCGCATAGCTGAGAAAGATGTCGGCCATGCGCCTCCTGCCGCACCTGTCTTGAAGGAAGCAATGCCGGCCTTCAAGGGGCGGCTGTCGGCACGCCCCCGATTGTCCGCAACGGGTGGAGAGCGGTCGCTCCGCCTTGCAGGACCGCTAGAAGCCGCCGCGGGCCTCCAGTTGCCTGACATCGGCCTCGATCTCGTCCGCGATCTGTAAGAGCGCCTCGGCGGTGCGCTCGTCGGTCGTCGCCTTGGCCAGCCGGCGGCACCGCTGGATCCGCTCGCGCATATTTTCGATGGTTTCTTCGGACATCGGGAAGGCCTCAGCTCCTCTTCGCCACCAGGCACCATCTCCGACCGATCGAGAGGTTCCCCCGGCTCGGATGAGGGAGCGTGTCGACCGGGTCAAAGGTTCCCATCTCGCGACCGCATACTTGCTATGGCTGTCCCTACGGTGGGCGCCCTCAGGCTGCCAGCGGCAGGGTCAGCCAGAAGGACGCGCCCTCGCCGGGCTTCGAGGTCACCCCGATCCGTCCGCCATGCGCTTCCACGATCCTCCGGCTGATCGACAGGCCGATGCCCATGCCGTCCTCCTTGGTCGACACGAACGAGTCGAAGATGGTGGGGAGCAGGTCCTCCGCGATGCCGACGCCCCGGTCGGTGACGGCGATGCAGGCGCAATCGCCCTGACGCCGCGCGGCGACCGCGATGTCCTTGTTCGCCGCGCTCTCCACGGCCTCGCAGGCATTGCGGACCAGGTTCACGATCACCTGCTGGATCTGGACGCGGTCGACATGGACTCGGAGATCCGGCGCGAGGTCGTAGCTGATGGTGACGTCGGCGCCGACGAGCGCCAGGGCGGCCGCGTCCCGGATCGTGTCGGCCAGGGAAACTGTCGTGCGATGGCCGTTCCCGGGCTTGGTCATCGCGCGGAGCCCGCGGACGATCTCGGCGGCCTTGTGGGCGTTGCTCTCGATCTGCCGGCAGGCCTCCTCGAGCTGCTCCGAAAGCGGGTCCCTCGCGTGCAACGCGCGCGCGGCGGCGGAGAAGTTCGCGACGGCGGTGAGCGGCTGATTGAGCTCGTGGGCGATGGCGGCGGCCATCGTCTCCATCGCGCTGTTTCGGGAGATGTGGATGAGCTCGGACTGAAGCCTGGCCGCCCTGGCGCGCTCGGCCTCGAGTTGCTGCTCGAACAGCCGCCGCTCGGTAATGTCCCGAACGATGCCGAGGAAGCGGTTGTCGCGGGTGCGGCCGCGCGGCAGGATCTGGGCCCGGCTGTTGAGGTAACGCACCTCACCGTCGCGGCGGACGATCCGATATTCCTGGTCGAAGATGTCGCCGGTCTCGTAGGACCAGGACTGGTTGTCGAGGACGCGCGCCCGGTCCTCGGGGTGGACGAGGCTGTAGAACAGCTCGGCGCTCGGCTTCTCATCCTGCGGATCGACGCCGAAGATGCGGTAGGTCTCCTCCGACCAGCTCAGCGTGCCGCTCGCGATATCGAGCTCCCAGCCGCCGACCCCGGCGATGCGCAGCGCCTGGAGCAGGAGCTCCTCGCGGTCGCCGACGCGTTCGAGAAGCTCGTCCACAGGGCCCGAGCCGTCGAGCAGCTCGTCGAAGCCGGGCCAGCCCGAGCTGGGAGTTAGGCGACGCGCGCTGTTCATCCCGGCCCCCCGCTCGGCGTCAGTCGGCCTTTGCGACCTGCTTGCCGGTGAACAGCTGCTGGAGCTCGCCGGCCTCGAACATCTCCATCATGATGTCGCTGCCGCCCACGAACTCGCCCTTGACGTAGAGCTGCGGGATGGTCGGCCAGTCGGAAAATGCCTTGATGCCCTGGCGGACCTCCGCGTCCTGGAGCACGTCGACGGTGGTGAACTGGACTCCCAGATGGTCGAGGATCGCCACTGCGCGGCTGGAGAAGCCGCATTGCGGGAACAGCGCGCTGCCCTTCATGAACAGGACGACGTCGGCGGAATTGACGATCTCGCCGATGCGGGCGTTGGTGTCGCTCATAACTCTTTCCTCATTCCGGCGCGGCGGTGGAGAGCTGGAGGGCGTGGAGGACGCCGCCCATGCGCCCGCCGAGCGCCTCGTAAACCATGCGGTGCTGCTGCGGCCGGGACTTGCCGCGGAACGCCTCGGCGACGACCCGCGCCGAATAATGGTCGCCGTCGCCGGCAAGGTCGGTGATCTCGACCGTCGCGCCGGGAATGGCGGCGGCGATCATCGCCTCGATCTCGTCCGCGGTCATCGGCACGTGCGGCTACTCCATCGACTCGATGAGCTGGCGGCGGGCGGCGATCGTCTTCTCCTCGATTCGGGCGCGAATCTCGGCCTCGTCCACGTCGATCCCCGCGGCGGTGAAGTCGCCGGTCAGGCGGCGGACGACGTCGTCGTCGCCGATCGTCTCGAAATCCGAGCGGATGAGGTCGCGCGCATAGGTCTCCGCCTCGGCGTCGGTCAGGCCCATCCGCTCCGCCGCCCACAGGCCGAGAAGGCGGTCGCGGCGGGCGTGGATGCGGAACTGCATCTCCTGGTCGCGGGCGAACTTGGCCTCGAAGGCGCGCTCGCGTTCGTCGAAAGTGGTCATTGGGCTCGCCTGCTGTTGGTTGGGGCTGATGCGGTTCGCAGCCGAGATAGGCGGCGCGGGCGTATGGCGCAACGGCGCTCGGCCTGGCGAAAGCCGCTTGTGCGCCCCGCGGAATCTGCCACCACTGCACTTCCCTTAGGAGAATCAAAGTCATGCTGAAGTACGGCCTGTCCGCCGCCCTGCTCGTCGCCGCCCTTCCCGCCTTCGCGCAGCCGGCGCCGGCGCCCGCGGCGCCTGCCGGTCCGCCGCCCGCCATCCAGCAGGCCGGTCAGGCCCTCGGCGAGTGCATCGGCGGCGGCATGCGCGGCCTTGCCGCCACGGACACTCCGGAAGCCGGCGCTGCGGGCATCGTCGGAGCCTGCACCGCTCAGCGCGACGCTCTGGTTCAGGCGGCCGAAGCGTTCATCAACACCCTGCCGGAGGCGCAGCGCAGCCAGGCGCTAACCCAGATGCGCGCCGAGCTCGGCGGCATCGAGGCCGACGTCGCCGGCGCCATCCGCCGCCAGCGCGCCGCCCCGGCCCAGGCGCCCGCTCAGTAGGAATCGGGGGGAGGCTCAGTCGTCCATCGTGACGACGAGCTTCCCCACCGCCTGCCGCGCCGCCATGTGGGCGATGGCCTCGCCGCCCTGCGCCAGCGGCCAGGTGCGGGTGACGCGCGGCGCGATCCTGCCTTCCTCCCAGAGACGGAATAGCGTCTGGAGGTGTGCCGCGTTGGCCTTGGGGTCGCGCGCCGCGAAGGCGCCCCAGAACACGCCGCGCACGTCGCAGCTCTTGAGCAGGGTGAGGTTGAGCGGCAGCTTCGGGATTCCGGCCGGGAAGCCGATCACCAGGTAGCGGCCCTCCCAGGCGATCGAGCGCAAAGCCGGCTCGGCATAGTCGCCGCCGACCGGATCGTAGATGAGGTCGGCGCCGTTCGGCCCGACCAAGTCCTTGAACTGCGCCGCCAGCGCCTTGGACGAGTCCCTGTCGAACGGGCCGCGCGGATAGACCAGCGTGGCGTCGGCGCCGGCGGCGCGCGCCGCCTCGGCTTTCTCCGCGGACGAGACAGCGCCGACCACCCGCGCGCCATAGGCCTTGCCGAGCTCGACCGCGGCGAGCCCGACTCCGCCGGCCGCGCCGAGGACGAGCAGGGTCTCGCCTTCCCTGAGCTTGCCGCGGTCCAGAAGCGCATGGATCGTGGTCGCATAGGTGAGGATCAGCGCAGATCCCTCGGCGAAGCTGCGGCCCTCGGGCAGCGGCACCGCCATCGCGGTCGGGACCACGACCTTCTCGGCAAGCCCGCCATGGCCGATCATCGCGATCAATCGGTCGCCCGGCGACCAGCCGGCAACGCCCTCGCCGACCGCCTCGACGATTCCGGCGATCTCACCGCCCGGAGCGAACGGGCGCTCCGGCTTGAACTGATAATTGTCCTCGATGATCAGCACGTCGGGATAATTGATCGCGCACGCCTTCACGCGGACGAGCAGCTGGCCCGGGCCGGCGACGGGATCGGGCAGGTCGCGAAGCTCCAACGTATCCGGCCCGCCCGGAGCGGTGGACAGCAGCGCCTTCACTGCGCCGCCTCCGGGAAAGCGGGCAGCCTGGCGATGTCGGCGGGCTCGTGCTGGATGATGACCCGGGCGCCGAGATTGCGGGCGATCCGGTCGAACCGGTCCATCGAGGCGAGCGTGTCGGCGCGGTCGTGGTTGAACGGCGGGACGCCGCGGTTCGCGACCTGCTCGGTGAAATGATAGAGGTCGCCAGTCAGCAGCACCGGCCCGGACGCAAGCCGCACGAGCAAGGCGTTGTGCCCCGGCGTGTGGCCGGGAAGGTCGAGCATGACCACGCGACCGTCTCCAAACACGTCCTTGTCGCCGTCAAGCGGCTCCACCTGGCCGCCGCCGGTCAGCCAGTGCGACATCGCAGCCACGGCAGCGTCGTTCACTCCTGGGCCCCAATCGCGAAGGTGCTCCAGGTCGCTTCGCCCGATCAGCAGCCGCGCCTGCGGAAAACGGGCTGCCTGCCCGGTGTGGTCGAAGTGCCAGTGACTGATGCCGATATACTCGATCTGCTCCGGGCGGACGTTCAGCTCGCGCAGCTGGTCGATGATGCTACGCCGGAGGCTGAGCCGCTGCGCCGCGTTCTCGATCGGGTTGCCGACCAGCGCGTCGGTGAGGCCGGTGTCCCACAGCATGTAACGGTCGCCGTGGCGGATCAGGTAGCAGCTGCCGACGATGTCCTTCGGCCCGGCCGGATATTGGAACGTGTCGGAGAAGAAGGCGCCGTATTGCTTGATCACGAACTCGCCGCAGTCGAGGCGCCAGAGCTGGAGTGGCGCCTGTGCCTGTGCCTGCGCCTGGGCCGGCTGAGCCATAGCTGGCGGGGAAATGAGCACGACTGCCAGCAGCGCGGCGGCCATAACGCGTTTGAACATAGGATCTCCCCCGGTGACGGCCCCTGACGAGTCACGTGGTAGTCCCGCGCCGCTGGCGGAGCTAGTGCGGGCTTAGCGCGGCGCCGGGGCCGAGCGAAGGCCCGCCGCAGCGATGCCGACCTCGGCGCAGGCGACGTCGTCGGGCGGCGGCTCGCCGGACACGCCGACGGCGCCGAGCCGCGTTCGCCCGTCCGCGGAGAAGACGGGCACGCCCCCGGGCACTGTCACGACGTGGGGCGCGTTGGCGAAGCCGGGCGTGTTCCCCCGTGCGGTGGCGACGCCCCAGGCGGCTGAGGCGCGCGCTTTGGCGAGCGCGAAGTCCATGACGCCGTAGCCGTTGCCGTCCATCCTGAGCGAGGCGATTACATGGCCGCCGCTGTCGACCACGACGATGGCATGGCTCTGGCCTCGGGCGGTCGAATGGGTGACGCAGCCCTGAACGATGGCCTGAGAGGCGGTCGCATCGAGGCGGGACGCGGGCTGGGCCTGGGTCGCGCTTCCGACGAGCACGGTGACGAGGAGCAATTTCTTCATGGGCGCCTCGTTCGCGCGAGGTCGGTCCGCCGGTCGTCGGCGCTTCGACGATGCCGCGCTACTTTTCGATCAGCGGCGAGACATAGTGGGGGTCATGCTCGAAGGGCAGCTCGGCGCCGCTGCGCATCGCTTCGAGCACGGCGGCGAAATCGGTGCGGCAGCGGAGGCCGAGGACGCGCTCGGCGTGGCTTGAATCGTAGATCCGGTCGATATGGTCTGGGAGGGTCCAGCCGGCGCGGGCGTAGAGCTCGGCCGCATCCGGGAAATGGCGGGCGATGACCGCCGGTGCGTCGCGCAGCAGCTCCTCCGCCTCCTCGGGCGCGAAAGTCGTGGGCGCGGCGAGGATGAACGTGCCGAAGCCGATCTCGAGCGCCCGAGCGAGCGCGACGACATGGGCGTCGGCGGCGTCCTCGACGGTGAGCCGGCGGCCGAGGAATTCGTTGGCCTTGATATTTGGCCCGTCGAGGTGGCGGTGGGTGTCGTCCTCCTCGGGGAAGAAGCGCCCGGTGCGCAGGACCATCACCGCGAGGCCGTGCAGCGAGTGGTAGAGGTGGCAGAGCTGCTCGGCCGAGCGCTTGGTGACCCCGTAGATATTGCGCGGCTCGAGCGGGCCGAAGCTCTCGTCGAGCCAGGCGGCCTTGGCGGCGCCCCCTGCCCGCCCCGCGCGGATCGCTTCGGTGATCATCAGCGAGGTCGTGGAGGTGAAGACGAAGCGGTCGTGCCCCGCCGCCACCGCCGCCTCGAGCAGGTTCAGGGTGCCGGTGACGTTGACGTCGACAAAGGCCTGGGCGGGGTAGCGGGCGATGTCCGGCTTGTGCAGCGCGCCGGCATGGACGACCGCCTCGATGGCGTGCTCGGCGAAGACCCTATCGACCAGCGCGCGGTCGGCGACGGAGCCGACGATGCGCGTGTGCGCGCCGGGCGCCGGATCGAGCCCGACCACGTCATGGCCGGCCGCGGACAGGCGTGGCGCCAGATAGCGGCCGAGCCAGCCCGTCGAACCGGTGAGCAGGATCCGCACTTAGGCGGCGACGGCCTCTTCGTACCGCGCCGTGGTCTTCGCCCGCACCTCTTCCGCGGTCACGCCCGGCGCCAGCTCGATCAGCCTGAACGGGCTGTCATGGTCGGGACGCTGGAACACGCAGAGGTCCGTGATGATCATGTCGACGACGTTCTTGCCGGTGAGCGGCAGGGTGCAGGACGGGATGAACTTGGGGTCGCCGTTCTTGGACGTGTGCTCCATCACCACGATGATCTTCTTGACGCCGGCGACGAGGTCCATCGCGCCGCCCATCCCCTTCACCATCTTGCCGGGGATCATCCAGTTGGCGATGTCGCCATTCTCGGCGATCTCCATCGCGCCGAGCACGGCGAGGTCGATATGACCGCCGCGGATCATCCCGAAGCTGGTCGCGCTGTCGAAGAAGCTGGTCTGCGGAAGCTGGCTGACGGTCTGCTTGCCGGCGTTGATCAGGTCCGGATCGACCTCGTCATCATAAGGGAACGGGCCGATGCCGAGCATTCCGTTCTCGGACTGGAGGGTGACCTCCATGCCGGCGGGAATGTTGTTGGCGACCAGCGTCGGGATGCCGATGCCGAGATTGACATAATAGCCGTCGCGCAGCTCCTGCGCGGCGCGGGCGGCCATCTGATTACGATCCCAGGGCATGCGATACCTCTCTTCGGCTGAGATAGCCCCACGCGCGCCACGTGCCGATCGCATGGACGATGCCATAGACGAGCACGATCAGCGACGACCACAGCATGAAGTCTGCGGACAGATCGGGGCGGTTGAACGAGGCCGGGCTGACGACGAGCAGCCCGCGCGCGAGATAGATGGCGCTGATTCCGACGAGGGCGGTGCGCATCAGCGGCAACCGACGGATGAGGCCCACGCCGGCGAAGGCATAGGCGGCCCAGATCGCAAGCACCGCGGCGATTGCGAGAGTTATGAGCGGCGGGATCCATGAACCGCGCTCGGCCACCTGGGCGATCGGCTCCCCTGCGCCGAAGAAACGGTACCAGTCGGGGCCGCCGAAGATGCATGCGATGTGGAGCGCCGCCGCGGCGAGGCTGAGCCAGCCTCCGCAGATCAGCCAGGGATTGCGCCGCATCGGCTCAGCCCCGCTCGCCAGAAGACGGACTGGCGAGATATCCGGCCGGAATCGGATTCTGCGGGCTCTCGGCCTGCCACATGATCGAGACGACCCACCAGCGGCCGCCGTGACGGACCAGCTGGAAGCTGTTGATTCCGCGCATGATGACGGGGCCGTTCTCGCTCTGCCGCGCCTCGTAGGTCGAGAAGACGTGGGCGATGTCGCCATATTGCTCGACGCGGCGGGCGACCTCGCGCTCGAAGAAGCCGCGCTCCTCAAGGAGCGGGCCGTTCGAGCTGATATAGTCCTCGACACTGCCGCTGCGCAGGCCCGAGCCGCCCTTCGGCATCAGGCGGCCGTTGGCGGTGAACAGCGAGCGCATGCGGTTCCAGTCGCGGCGCTCGCCGGCCGGGCCGGAGATGACGTCGTAGACAGCCGCCATGATCGCATCGATGCTTGCGACGTCGGCCGGATTGGCCGGAACCGCGCCTTGCGTGACGACGACGAACAGGTTCGGCTGCTGCTGCGCGGCGGCGGGCGCGGCAGCCAGCGTCAGCCCGGCAACGAGAGCAACGGTCAGATTCCTCATTCTCCCCCCTCCACATCGGTCCAGCGCCGGTCCTGCGGAAACACTTCGTCGAACGTGCCGCGCAGGCCCGGGCCGTAGACCGGGTTGGGCAGCAGGAACCAGCCATTGCCCCACAGGCCGGCGATGTCGCCGCTGGTGGCGAGGCGGCGGCGCTCCGAGACCGTGAGATCGCGCGCGTTGAACGCGTCGGAGAAGTCGCCGAGCTGGTCGCCGGCCATCGCGACGACGCAGAAGCGATCGGCGATCAGGGCGCGGCGGCCGTCCTTGCCCGATCCCGACCGGTCGTCGGCGAGGAACAGGGTCTCGCCGAGGCGCGCCGGCCCGAGGCCCGCAAAGTCGAGCGACCGCGCCGTCTCGGCGGCGTTGGCGGCCATTCGGTTGGTGTTGAAGACGACGGTGATCCCGGCTTCGCGCAGCGCCCTCAGCGCGGTGACCGCGCCGGGCACCGGGGCGACGCTCTCGACGCCGGTCCGCTCGTAGCGGTCGCGGCGGGCGCGGTTGTGGGTCCGCCCGGTGAGCGCCTCGTCATATTCGTAGCCGAGGTTGAGCAGCACGGTCTCGTCGGCATCGAGGACCACTGCGGGCGGCTTGTCCCCGCACGGCACCCAGCGCGGCGCCGCGGGCGTCGCTCCTTGCGCCAGCACGACGCTGTCGCGCGGGCGGCTGCGCGCCGCGGCGAGCGCGTGGTCGCGAAAGGCGTGAAAGACCTGGATCGACAGGGCCCCCGCCTCGCCCGAGCCGTAGAGCCACTGCATCGCCGGCGGCGGCGTGGTCGGCGCGGCGGCGGGAGGCGCAGGCTGGGGCGCGGCGCCGGTCGTCACGCATCCGGCGAGCAGTAGCGCCCCTGCGAGGGCCAGAACTGGACCCCGGCCCGTGCCGGGGAACCCGAACATTACGCCGCTTCCCGCTGGCGGGTGGTGCGGAACTCGATCTTCTTGTCGTAGGGGGCGCCGACGATCATGCGCTTCACGTAGATCGACGGCAGGTGGATGCAGTCGGCGTCGATCGAGCCGACCGGCACCACTTCCTCGACCTCGGCGACGCAGATCTTGCCCGCGGTCGCCATCGGCTGGTTGAAGTTGCGCGCGGTCTTGCGGAACTGGAGATTGCCGGTCTCATCAGCGCGCCAGCCCTTGATGATCGCGAGGTCGGCGCGGATGCCGCGCTCGAGGATATAGTCCTCGCCGTCGAAGCTCTTCACTTCCTTGCCCTCGGCGACCTTCGTGCCGACTCCGGTCTTGGTGTAGAAGCCGGGGATTCCGGCGCCGCCGGCGCGGCAGCGCTCGGCCAGCGTGCCCTGCGGGCAGAATTCGACCTCGAGCTCGCCGGCGAGATATTGCCGCTCGAATTCCTTGTTCTCGCCAACATAGGAGCTGATCATCTTCTTGATCTGGCGGGTGCGCAGGAGCTTGCCGAGCCCCTCATTGTCGATGCCGGCATTGTTGGACACGACGGTGAGGTCGTTGACGCCGCTGTCGCGGATCGCGTCGATCAGCCGCTCCGGAATGCCGCACAGGCCGAACCCGCCCGCGCAAATGGTCATTCCGTCGAACAGCAGCCCCTCGAGCGCCGCGCCGGCATCGGGATAGATCTTCTTCACGTCGGCCCTCCGTCCCTCGTTCGCCGCGGCGATAGCGCCGGGCCGGGGCGGGGGTCAAGCAAACCTGAACCGGATTTCAACTTTACGGTGAAGCGATCGCCGGGCGCGGCTTTTCGCCGTCCCCCAGCCAAGGAGAGTCGCCGCTCGAAGCGGAATCTGCCTTGGCGAGCTGCGCGAGGCGTTGGCCGAGAAAATCCATGACCGCCCGCACCCGGGGGGTGCGCCGGAGCCGCTCGTGGGTCATCAGCCAGAGCGCCAGGTCGTCCCGCTTCATCGGCGGCAGGACCTGAACCAGGTCGGGATCGCGATCGGCCATGAAGCTCGGCAGGACCGCCATCCCGGCGCCGGCGCGCACGGCGGCCAGGAGCCCGGTCGCCGAGCCGTGCTCCATAACCACGGCGTCTTCCAGATCGAAGCGCTGGAGCCAGGCGCGATAGACCGGCCAGATCTTCTCGCCGCCGCCGCCGATGATCGGGTGGTGGCGGAGGTCCTCGGCGTTGTTAGGCCTCACGTGGCGAGCGGCATAGTCGCGGCTGCAATAGAGCGTCCACGGGTCGGGACCGATGCGCCGGACGACGAGCCCGCCGCCCTGCGGCATGACGCTGGCGCGGACCGCGATGTCGGCCTCGCCGGCACCGAGATCGAGCGGGTAGTCGCTGGTGACCAACTCGATGCGGATGCCGGCGTGAACGTCGTGAAGGTCGCGAAGGATTGGCGACATCATCGTGACCGCATAGATGTCGGACGTGGTGAGGCGGACCGTTCCGCTGACGTCGCGCGCAGCAGCCGCCGCAGCGTCGGTGAAATGGGCCGCCGAAGTCTCGACCGCCCGCGCCTGGTCGACCAGAGCCTCGCCCGCGGGGGTCAGCGCGTAGCCGGCCTGGCGCCTTTCGAACAAGGTGAGGCCGACCGCCTCCTCGAGCGCCGCGATGCGCCGCGCCGCCGTGGTCTGGCTGACCCTGAGCTTCTTGCCGGCCGCAAGAGTGCTTCCGGTGTCGACGACCGCCAGGAAATAGCGAAGGTCATTCCAGTCGAGCATGGGAGCCCCCTGCTCCGTCGCGGATCCAAGGTCATTCTGCACTTTCGCAGAACCGTCCGGCAATATCGTTGATTGCGTTGCTTTATGCAACTTAATATATCGGTGTCAGCCAGCGCTGGCTGTGTCCGTCCGGAAATCAAGGGAGACAGCCATGAAGACGATCACCACCCTCGCCGCCGCTTTCGTGGCGACCCTCGCCGCCGCCCCTGTCCTCGCGCAGGACGCCGCCCCCACCCGTTCCGTCGCGGTCGGCTATGCCGATCTCGACCTCGCCAGCGAGGCCGGCCGGCGCAGCTTCGACAACCGCCTGCGCCAGGCGGTGCGCGAGGTGTGCGGCTCCGCCTCCTCGGCGGACCTGCGCGGCCAGAACCGGGTCGACGACTGCCGCGAGGTGCTCACCGCCGACGCCGCCCGGCAGCGCGACATCGTCCTCGCCGGCCGGCAGACGGGCATCGCCATCGCCGCCCGCCGCTGATGCTGGTGAGTTAGACGGCGCACCGGCCAGCCCCTCGCCGGTGCGCCGCCGATTCTCCGGATCCGATCAGGATGCGATGGTCAGGTTGGCGCGCTTCTCGACGCCTTTCAGCGCTTCCACGAAGCCCTGGCGCCACCACACGACATCTTCCTTCGCGACGCTGTCATACATGGACCGCCAACGCCGCTTGCGCTCGTCGAGCGGCATGTCGAGCGCCTGGCGGATGGCGTCGCTGATCTCGTCCTTGCTGTACGGATTGACGAGCAAGGCGTCGCCCAGTTGCGAGGCGGAGCCGGCGAAGCGCGACAGGATCAGCACGCCCGGATCCTCCGGGTCCTGAGCCGCGACATATTCCTTGGCGACCAGGTTCATGCCGTCACGCAAAGGAGTGATGAGGCCGATGTCGGAGGCGCGGTAGAAACCGGCGAGCTCGGCGCGGTTATAGCCGCGGTTGACGTAGCGGATCGGCACCCAGTCAACCTCCGCGAAGCCGCCGTTGATGCGCCCCGACAGCTCGTCGAGCCGCTCGCGGATCGCTTCGTAGGTGTGGACCTCGCCGCGGCTCGGCGGCGCGATTTGCAGGAGAAGCACCTGGCCGTGATAGTCGGGATGCTCCTCGAGGAAGCGGCGATAGCCCCAGAAGCGCTCCTCGATGCCCTTCGAATAATCGAGCCGATCGACGCCGATAATGACTTTCTTGTCCTCGGCGCTCTGCAGCAGGCGGTCATAGGCAAGCTGGGTCTCGTCGCTCTTCACCGCCTCGGTGAATTCCTCGAAGTCGACGCCGATCGGGTAGCAGCCCGCCTTCACCTTGCGCTTACCGACGACGATGGTGCCATCATCGTCGACCGTGCCGCCGAGCTCGTGACGGACATAGTCGCGGAAGCTGTCGAGCCACTCCTCGTTCTGGAAGCCGATCAGGTCGTAGTCGAGCATCGAGCGGACGAGGCGCTCGTGGAACGGCAGCGACACGAGCAGGCGCCGCGGCGGCCACGGGATGTGGAGAAAGAAGCCGATCTTGTTCTTGAGGCCCGCCTGGCGGAGCTGGGTGCCGAGCGGGATGAGATGGTAATCGTGGACCCAGACGATGTCGTCCGGCTCGATCAGCGGCGCGACAGTCTCGGCGAAGCGATGATTGACCCGCTCGTAGCCGCTGCCGAACGAGCGGTCATATTCGGCGAGGTCGATGCGGTAGTGAAAGAGCGGCCAGAGCGTCCGGTTGGCGTAGCCGTTATAATATTCGTCGACGTCCTGTTCCTCGAGGTCGATCGTCGCGGTGGTGATGCCGTCCTCGCGGTGCATGTTGATCTGGCCGGTGAAATGGTCGGTCTTCTCGCCCGACCAGCCGAACCACAGGCCGCGATATTCGCGCAGCATCGCGCCCAGCGCGACCGCGAGCCCTCCCTGCGCGCCAGCCGGGGAGCGCCCCTTGGGCGCCGACACCCGATTTGAAATGACGATCAGGCGGCTCATCTCACCGCGCTCCAGGGTTTGGACAGCAAGCCGGCACAATTGATCAATCCGACAAGCGAATAAGTCTGCGGATAGTTGCCCCACAGCTCGTGGGTGTCGAAATCGGTGTCCTCGGAGAGGAGGCCGGCGGGGGTCAGTCGTTCAAGCATCTTCGAATAAAGGGCGCGCGCCTCCTCCTGGCGGCCGGCGAGGTGGAGGGCCTCGATCAGCCAGAAGGTGCAGAAGTTGAAGGCGGTCTCGGGCAGGCCGAAATCGTCCTCGTCGGCGTAACGCAGCATGTGCTCGCCGCGACGGAGGCCCGCCTCGACCGCCTCGAACGTGGCGAGGAACCGCGGGTCGGAGGGTTCCAGGAAGCGCATGTCGACGAGCTGGAGCAGGCTCGCGTCGAGCTCGTCGCCGCCGAAGGTCGCGGCGAAGCGCTTGCCCCCCTCGTACCAAGCCTGTTTCTCGATCGTCTCGCGGACCCGTCTCGCACGATCCCGCCAGAATTCGGCTCGGTCCTCGAGGCCGAGCGCGGTGGCGATGTTGCACAGCCGGTCGCAGGCCGCCCAGCACATCACAGACGAATAAGTATGGACCGAAGTGCGGGTGCGAAACTCCCAGAGGCCGGCGTCGGGCTGATCGTGCGCCTCGAACGCGCGGTCGCCGACCTTCTCGAGCGCGTGAAAATCCTCGACCGTCGCCTTGCGGAACAGGCGCTCGTCGAAAAAAGCCTGGGCGTTGGACAGAATGATCTGGCCGTAGGCATCATATTGGACCTGGGTGTAGGCGGCGTTGCCGACCCGAACCGGGCCCATTCCCCGATAGCCCGCGAGCGCCTCGGCAACGCCCTCGTCCAGCTTGGGCTCGCCCGACACGGCGTAGAGCGGCTGGATGTCGCCGCCCTTCGCGTTGTCGACGATGTTGCGGAGGTAGGAGAGATAGTTTTCGAGGACGTCGAGCGCGCCGAGACGATTGAGCGCCTGAACGGTGTAATAGGCGTCGCGGATCCAGCAGTAGCGATAGTCCCAGTTGCGGCCCGAATTCGCCGCCTCCGGGATCGAGGTGGTGAGCGCGGCGACGATCGCGCCGGTCTCCTCGTGCTGGCACAGCTTCAGGGCGATCGCGGCTCGGATCACCACTTTCTGCCATTCGAGCGGAATGGCGAGGCCGCGAACCCAGTCGCGCCATTCGTCCGAGGTCTGGTGGAGCATGGTCGCGACCGTGTGGCCGACATTGCCGACGAACGGCTCGTCGGGACCGAGGAAGAAGTGGAGCGACTTTTCAAGGCGGAAGCAGCGCCCTTCGAGGAGGCTGCTGACCGGCGCGTCGGTGGTGAGGCGGAGCGGCTGCGGCGCGGTGAGGAAGCGGATATGGTTGCTGCCGCTCGTCCGCTCGGCGTCGTTGGCGCCCCAATCGGTGCTGGGATTGAGCTGCACCCGGATGCGCGGCGAGCCGGCGATCGGCCGAACGATGCGGCAGAAAGCGACCGGACGGTACATGCGGCCCTGGCGGAGAAAGCGCGGGCAGAAGTCGTAGATCTCCGCGATGCCGCCGTCGGCGTCGGTCAGCCGGCTGACCAGGATCGGCGTGTTGCGCAGGTAGAGCTGGGTGCAGGAGACCTGGTTATCGACCTCGATCCGCCACGTGCCGCGCGGGAGCGCACCCTCGTCCCGCGGCTCCAGCAAAGCGGAGAAGAGCGGATCGCCGTCCACCCGCGGCTGGCACGCCCACACGAAGGAGGCATTCTCGTCGATCAGGGCACTGACCTGGCAATTGCCGATCGGCCAGAGATTCAGGTTGTTCACGCGCATTCAGTAAGCCACTCCGCCACCCCGGCAACGGACGGGAGCCGATAAAGTGCCGCGGTTTCGCGCAACGGACCGACCAGCACCCCGGCGCCGCCCATCGACGCGACCGCGGCGAAAGCATGTTCGTCGGTGAGGTCGTCACCCACGAAGACCGGCCGGGACCCGGCGAAAGGCGCGTCCTTCATCAGCGCGCGCACGGCATCGCCCTTGTCGGCACCCGGCGGCCGCAGCTCGACCACCATGCTGCCGTGCTGGACGATCAGGCCCGAATCCCGCGCGAGATGCTCCATGAAGTCGGCGACCGCCGGCGCGGCGTCGGGGGCGCGGCGGAAATGGAGCGCGATCCCAGCCGGCTTGTCCTCGACCAGCAGGCCGCCGCGCTCGTCGGCGAATCGCCGCACCCGGTCGCGCACCTCGCCCAGCCCGCGGGGCGCATGGAGCGGCGCGACGCTGCCGTCGCCAAGCCGCAGCTCGAGGCCGTGCGACCCCGAAAAGGGGATGCCGGGAACCGACACATGGCGATCGAGATCGGCGATCGACCGCCCGCTGACCAGTGCGAGCCGCCCGTCGAGGCGGCTCCTCAGCCGCTCCAGCAGCTTCGGCAGGTGTGGAGAGACCGTGATCGCGTCGGGCGTCTCGGCGAGCTCGGTCAGGGTGCCGTCGAAATCGAGGAACAGGGCCGCGCCGTCGAGCAGGGCGGGTGGAGGCGTCGGAAAGTCAGGCATCGCTCCGCGGTTGGCGGGTCTTCGTGCAAATCTCAAGCCGGTCGCCACTTTCAGCCCAACATGGGAAAGGATTCGCGATTAACCATTTGCGAACCATGGCAGCAGGCGTATGGTTCGGCCCGGGGCAAGGAGGGGGATGCGCTGATGGCCGAGCCTTTTCTTTCGGAAATCCGGCTTTTCTCGTTCAACTTTCCGCCGAAAGGCTGGGCGTTCTGCAACGGCCAGCTCCTGCCGATCAACCAGAACCAGGCTTTGTTCTCGTTGCTCGGCACGACCTATGGCGGCAACGGCCAGACCAACTTCGCGCTGCCCAACCTGCAGGGGCGGGCGCCAATCCACAGCGGCAACGGCCACACGCTCGGCGAGGCCGCCGGCAGCAGCGCGGTGACGATCACCCAGCAGACGATGCCGACCCACCTGCACCCGCTGATGGCGAACACCAACAACGGCACCACGCCGCAGCCCAACGGCGCTCTGCTCAGCGCCTATCTCAACGGCTACACCCAGCCGACCGACCTCACGACGCTGTTGCCGCAGACGGTCACCAATGTCGGCGGGAGCCAAGCGCACACCAATCAGCAGCCCTATATCGTGGTCAATTTCTGCATCGCGCTCCAGGGCATCTTCCCGTCACAGAATTGAGGGCACGACCATGGCACAGCCTTATGTCGGCGAGATTCGCATGTTCGCGGGCAATTTCGCGCCCGCGGGCTGGATGATCTGCCAGGGTCAGACGCTGCCGATCAGCGAGAATGAAGTCCTGTTCCAGCTGATCGGCACGACCTACGGCGGCGACGGCGAATCGACCTTCAACCTGCCCAACCTCAGCAGCCGGATTCCGCTGCACATGGGCAACGGCCCCGACGGCGTGAACTATCAGATCGGCGAGATGGCCGGAGTCGAGAGCGTGACGCTCACCACCCAGCAGATCCCGGCGCACACCCATCCGTTCACCGCGTCCCAATCGCCCGGAACGTCGAACAATCCGGGCAATGCGGTGGTCGGCTCGAGCCCGTCGGTCCAGATGTTCTTCGGCCTCTCGCCGTCCAACGCCATGGCGCCGCAATCCATCGGCCCCGCCGGCGGCAGCCAGCCGCACGAGAACATGCAGCCGTTCCTGTGCCTCAACTTCATCATCTCGCTGTTCGGCCTCTTTCCGAGCCAGACCTGAGGGGAGCAACCGATGGCCGATCCGTTCGTCGCTGAGATCCGCATCTTTCCGTTCAATTTCGCGCCCAAGGGCTGGGCGTTCTGCAACGGGCAGATCATGCCGATCTCGCAGAATACCGCGCTCTTCTCGCTGCTCGGGACCACCTATGGCGGCGACGGCAAGAGCACCTTCGCGCTCCCGGACATGCAGGGCAACGTGCCGCTGGGCGAGGGCCAGGGCCAGGGCCTCAGCCAACGCTTCCTCGGCGAGATGTCGGGCAGCGAGACCGTCACCCTGCTGACGTCGGAGATCCCGGTGCACTCGCATGGCCTGATGTCGGACAATGAGGACGAGGCCGACCTCGAGCAGCCGAGCCCCGAGGTGACGCTGGCGCGCAGCAAGGGCGGCTTCGCCTACAATCCCGCGACCACGCCGCTCACCAACCTCGCCTTCCAGGCGCTGCCGCCGGCCGGCGGCGGGCTGCCGCACAACAATATGATGCCTTACCTGACCCTCAATTTCTGCATCGCGCTGCAGGGAGTGTTCCCGCCGCGCCCCTAAGCTCAAGGATGACCAGCCATGGCTGAAACGAGAAAGAGCTTGTCCCGGCGCGCGATTCTGGGCGGCGTGGTCGGCGGCGGCGCGATCGTGACCGCGGCGGCCAAGAGCGGACTCACCGACAGCGTCACCGGCAGCTTCTCCCGCGGCTTCTCAAGCCCCTATTTCTCGCTCGAACTGGCCGATCACAAAGCGTGGGGCGGGCAGGTCGGCAACACCCTCACCGTGCAGGACGGTCCGACCCTGCGCATCGCCAGCGTCGAGACCTTCGTCCGCTATGGCGAAACCGACGGGCTGATCCGAAGCCGCGCATTCCTGGTAAATCTGGAGGCGGTGACCAGCGGCCGGATCGTTGGCAACACCATCCACCGGGTCACCCACCCGACCGCCGGCGCGTTCGATCTGTTCCTGGTGACCTCTCCCACCCACCCGACCTTCGCCCAGGCGGTGTTCAATTAGCGAACCGGCTCCGGCGGCTCCCCCGACGCCCCGGGACTACAGCTTCCGGCCGATGACCGACGGCGACCTGCCGTTCGTCGCTTCGCTCTATGCCTCCACCCGGCGCGAGGAGCTTGCCGACACCGGCTGGCCGCAGGAGATGCAGGATGCCTTCCTGCGCCAGCAGCACGAGGCGCAGCACAGCTACTACCGAGCGACCTATGACGGCGCCGAATGGCTGATCATCGAGCAGGGCGGAGCGCCGGTCGGCCGGCTCTACCGGGTGGTGTGGCCGCGCGAGATCCGAATCATCGACATCTCGCTGGTGCCCGACGCGCGGGGCAGCGGCATCGGCGGCGCCATCCTCGGCGCGATCCAGGAGGAAGCGCGCGGGATCGGCAAAGCGGTGTCGATCCATGTCGAGAAGCACAACCGCGCCCGCAATCTCTACCTGCGGCTCGGCTTCGAAGTGATCGAGGACAAGGGCGTCTACGACCTGATGGAGTGGCGGCCCTAGAGATATTTGCTCTAGTAGAAGATCGCCTCGTAGCGGGTGGCGCGGGCGTCGCTGGCGATCGGCACGACGAAGATGTCGTGGCTGCCGTCGGGGCCGCTGACCGTCATGATCGATTGCGCGAGGATCGGCTCGGCCGGCCCCTCGAGCTCGAGCCGGAAGCCGCCGCCGTCGCGCTGCGCGTGCGGGATCGGCGCGACTCCGACCAGGGTCATCGTCACTGTCCCGTCCGGCGCGGTGACCTCGCAGGCGCAGTCCAGCCAAGACGTGAAATCGTCGATGGTGAGATTGCGGACGGTCACGCTCAGTCGATCGTCTCGGTGGCCTCGACGCCCCACAGGGTGTCGACCCGGATGTAGCCGCGGCGCCCGCCGACGTCGAACAGGCACCAGCCGCCGCGGCAGCGCGAGACCCGCCCGACCACGCCTGGCTCGGCGCGATAGCGGACGGCGGAGCCGGCGTCCGCCGATTCGTGCATCGGCTGCGGGCTCTCGCCGCGGACGATGCCGCTGCGCTGGTCCGACAGCAGCCGCACCAGCATCCAGCCCTCGGTCCCGTCCGGGTCCTGGACCCGCCGCCAGTCGCCCTGGATGGCGACGACCCGGATCGGCAGATCCGGCCGGATGTAGAGCCAGGTCGCCGGATAGGTCTGGGCCGGGCCGACGCGCATCAGCGCTCGGCCGGCGGCGATCGACGCCCAGTAAGGCGGCTGGCGCTGCGCCCACGCAGATCCTGGAGCGCCGACTCCGACGATCCCGGTCCAGGCCGCGAGCAGCAGGAAGGCGGCGGCGACGCGCGAGCGCATGGCCTCAGTCCCCCGTCAGGATCCGGTCGACGAGCTGCTTCACGGTCGGAACGAAGCCGTTCGAGTAGAAGGGATCCTTCTTGAAGCGGAAGGCCGAGTGGCCGGCGAACATGAGATTCTGCTCGACCGGTCCGCCATGGGCGATGTCCTGCAGAGTCTTCTGGATGCAGAAGCTGCGCGGGTCGGCGAGGCGGCCGGTGGTGTTCTTCTCATTGTCCGCCCAGGACGAGAACTGGCATTGGCTGAGGCAGCCCATGCAGTCCGCCTGGTCCTTGCGGATGACCGTCTTTTCCTCCGGCGTCACGAAGACGAGCGTTTCGTCCGGCGTCTTGAGCGCTTCGCTATAGCCCTGGGCGAACCATTCGCGGGCGTGGAGCAGATCGCCCTTGGTCACCCAGTAATTCTTCTTTCCGGCGACTCCGACGTCGAGCTGGAAGCGGTGGTCGCCCAGCTCTTCCTTGGTAAAGGCGATCTGGCGGTGCGAGCGCGCCTCCAGATTGCGCAGGAACGGGTTGCGCACCGCCGAGGAATAGAAGCCGGTCGGCGAGAAGCGGTGAAGGAGGATGTCGCCTTCCTCGAGCTCCATCAGCTTGCGCTTCCACTCGTCGGGAATCGGGCTTTCCTTGGTGAGCAGTGGCCGGGTGCCGAACTGGAAGACGATCTGGCCGAGCTCGGGATTGTCGATCCAATGCTCCCATTCCTTGAGGTTCCAGACGCCGCCGGCCATCACGATCGGCACGGTGTCGGGAATGCCGCCCTCGCGCATCGTCTCCCGCAGCGCCTTGACGCGCGGATAGGGATCTTCGGGCTTCAGCGGGTCCTCGGCATTGCTGAGGCCGTTATGGCCGCCGGCGAGCCAGGGATCCTCGTAGACCACCGCACCGAGCCATTCCGCGGCCTTGGAATAAGCGCGCTTCCACAGCGCCCGGAAGGCGCGCGCGGAGCTGATGATCGGCAGGTAGCTGACGCCGTGCGACGCGGCGATCTCGCTGAGCTTGTAGGGCATGCCGGCGCCGCAGGTGACTCCCGCGACCATGCCCTTGGTCCGTTCGAGAACGCCCTCGAGGACTCGCTGGGCGCCGCCCATCTCCCACAGCACGTTGATGTTGATCGCGCCCTTGCCGTTCGACATCTCGAAGGCGCGGCGGACCTGCTCGACGGCGCCGTCGACGGCGTAGCGGATCAGCTCCTCGTGCCGCTCGCGGCGGGTCAGCGCATGATAGATCTGGGGAATGATGCGGCCCTCGGCATCGTAGCTGTCGGCGTTGACCGCCGACACCGTGCCGATGCCGCCCGCGGCGGCCCAGGCGCCCGAGCTCATGTGATTGGTCGCCGAGACGCCTTTGCCCCCTTCGACCAGCGGGAACACTTCACGACCCCCATACATGATCGGGGCGATACCCTTGAACATTCAACCTCCGTAACGGAACGGCACCCGCTATAGGCGCTTCGCGCCGCTGGGTAAAATCATAGTCGCGGTCGCCCAAACGCATCAGGGCGGCCAATCGCCTCACCATAGAGTCCCGCATAACGGGCGATCATGTCGCGCTCGTCAAAGTCGGCGAGCGCCCTTACGCGATTGGCGGCGCCGACATGGCCGCGCAAGGCGGGATCGTCAATGAAGCGGGCGAGCGCCGAGCGCAGGACGTCCTCGCCGCCGATCGCGAAGCGGTTCTCGTCCGAGACCATGTCCGCGACGTCGCCGACCGCGGTGGACATAGCGGGCAGGCCGGCCGCCATCGCCTCGATGAGCGAGATCGGCTGCTGCTCGCTGTCCGACGACAAGGCGAAGATGTCGAAATGGCCGATCCACGCCGCCGGGTCGGCCATGAAGCCGGGCATGACGAGGCGGTCGGCGATTCCGGCGGCGCGCGCCTCGGCCTCGATCCGCGCGCGCTCGGGCCCGTCGCCGACGATCACCAGAGACGCCCCGGGTGGCGCGGCGGCGGCGAAGACGCGCACCAGCCGCGGCAAATTCTTGACCGCGCGGAGGCCGGCGACGGTGCCGACCACCACCTCCCCTGCCCGCTTGTCGAGGCCGGGGATGGGTTGGCCCGGCGGCTGCTGGAAGCGGGCGAGGTCGATGCCGTTGGGGAGCCGGACGAGGCGGCGCGCGGGCTGGCGCCATTCGGCCGTCGCGATCGCCTCCAGCCGCCCGGACGGGACGACCAGGCGGTGCGCGGCGGGCAGCGCGAGGCGGCGGAAGCGGTTGCGGATCGGCTTGCGGCGGACCGCCTCGTCCTCGTTGAACCCGTCCTCATGGTGGACGAGCGGAGGTCCGCCGAGCAGACGGCGCGCCATGACGGCGTCCATCGCGCCCCAATTGTAGGTGAGGACGAGGTCGAAGCCGCGCATGTAGCGGGCAAGCGCGCGGTAGCGGCCGAGACCGGGGCGGCCGGTCAGCGACGGCGCGTTTTCGGCGCGCGCGACCGAGATGCCAGGGTCGACCGCGTCGAGCGCGCCCCACTGGTCGGTGGCGTTGAGGACGACATGCTCGGCGGCGTCGCCGAAGGCGTTCATCAGGCGGACCGCCCGGGCTTCCTTGCCGCCCAGAGCGAAGGTCGAATGGGCGTGGAGGATCCGGACCGGGCGCCCGTCAGGCAAGGGCGAGCCGCTCCTCGACCCGGCTCAGCAGCCGGCCGACCGCCGCCTGAACCTCGGGCTCGTCGAGCGTCGGCGCGTGGCCGATGCGCGGCACCGTCACCGCCTCCAGGTCGGGATGCTCGGCCTCCATCCGCTCCAGCGTCGCCGGCGAGAGGATGTCGCTGGTCTCGCCGCGAACGACGGTGAAGGGAACGCCCTTGAGCGCGGCGAAGGCGCTCCACAGGTCGAGGCCCGCGGTCACCGGGAGCTTGAACGGCTCGGCGATGCGCATGTCATAGTCGAACACGATACGGCCGGAAGAATTGAGCCGGGCGACTCGCTTGGCGAAGACCAGCCAGTCGTCGAGCTGCCAGTCGGGATAGCAGGGCCGCTGCACCTCGGCGAGGTCGCGGGCGGCGTGAACCCAGGTCGGCCAGGTCGACGGGCGGCCGACATAGGAGCGGATCCGCGCGACTCCGGAATCGTCGAGCTCGGGGCCGATGTCGTTGACCAGGACGCCCGCGACCCGGTCCCTCTCCGCCGCGCCGAGAAGCATCGACAGGAGGCCGCCGAGCGAGGTCCCGAACAGGACGAAACGGTCCAGCGCCAGCTCGCGCACCAGAGCCTCCAGGTCCTGGAGATAGGTGAGCGGCACATAGGTCATCGGGTCCTTGGCATAGGCGCTCTCGCCGCGCCCGCGCAGGTCGACCGCGATCACCCGCCAGTCGCCGGCGAGCCGCTCGGCCACCCCTTCCCAGTCGCGCGCGTTGCGGGTGAGGCCGGGGATGCAGATGATCGGCGGCTTGCCCGCATCGTCGCCGGGATAGTCGCGATAATGGAGGCGCAGGCCGTCGTTCGACCACCAATAACCGTCGGTCCAGACCGTCGCCACGCCGTCCTCCGCTTGTGCTTCCGCCATATTGACCGCGAGGCGGCGCGGGGCAAGCGCGGGCGGCCGCGCTTGCGAGATTGTGTCGGAGCGGCGCCCGCTTCCGACCCGTTGCGGACGTTCGCGCTTTGAGCGATCATCGCGTCGTGTCGCATTTGCTCCTGCTAGTGCTAACGCTGGCCCTCTCGCCGCCGGCAGCCGCGCCACTTCCCGGTCTGGAAGGACCGCGCGCACCCGCAGGCTATGAGCCGTTCTGTTTTCCGATTCAGTTCGAGTTCGAACCTGAAACTTCTTCAATCACGAGCCCAAGTTCAGAGCGCCTGGCCGCTATTCTCGACTACACCTTCCGCGACGCGGAGTGGTTCCACCTCGGGGTGAGCGTGCCCCGCTTGGAAGAGAATGCAGGATTGGCGAGGCAACGCGCCGAAGCCGTGATACGGGTGCTCTCCAGGCACGGCATTCGCGCAGATCGCATCCAAGTCCGAGTGTTCGAGCAGGACTACCCGGGCGCAGGCTTTTCACGGATGATCCCCCCTGACGATGTGGCTCGCGTGAGGGCGGCAGAGGCCAGAGGCGTGAGGTTCTGCTAACTCCTTCGCATCCACTTTCCACCCGTTCCGGACACCCTCCGAGAGGTCAGATCGCTTCGTCCGTGGCGGCGTCGGTCGCCGGTTCCGCACCTTCCAGGGTCCGGGCGCGCTGGAGCTGGAGGGCGACCAGCGACGCGAGACAGGCCCAAGCGGCGCCGACGCTCCAGCCGGCCATGACGTCGGTCGGCCAGTGAACCCCGAGATAGGCGCGCGAGAAACCGACCAGCAACGTCACGACGATCGCGCCCGCCATCAGGAACAGCCGCACGCGCCAGCTGCGCTCGGCTCGGGCGAGCAGGGCCGCGAGGGTCAGGTAGACCATCGCCGAGTTCATCGCATGGCCGCTCGGAAAGCTCGCCGAGCTCACCTCGACGAGATGCGGCACGACGTCGGGCCGCTCCCGAACGAAGCCGTATTTGAGCAACGTGTTGAGGATCGCGCCGCCGGCGATGGCGATCGAAAGGAACAGCGCCATGGCCGCCTTGCGCCGGGCAAGCAGATAGCCGGCCGCGAGCAGGGTGATCAGGGTCAGAACCGCGCCGCCGCCGAGAGCGGTGAAATCGACCATGGCCTCGCGCAGCCAGCCGGGACCGATCGGCACGCCAGGGTCCGCGGCCGTGCGCAGGTGGACCAGAAGCCAGCGGTCGAACGCCAGCGTGTCGCCCTCCACCATCTCCGAGGCAAGCTTGCCGAAGGCGAGCAGCGCCGGAACGAGGACGAGGAAGACGAGCAGGATCCGGCTGTCGATCCGCCGAAGCCAGGGCATTCGCTCGATCAGTGACGCCATCTTTTCCTCAGGCTGGTTGGGAACCCTCCCCGAAACTCCGGCCGGGGGATTTTGAGCCGTTGGCGTGCGCATTCAACCCGCTGCGGACATTAGCGCACGGCCTGCTCGATCTTGGGAAGCATGTCCGGCGTGACTCTGGCCTCGATCGCCGGGAGGGGCCGTCCGCCGCGCTCGCCGTTCGTCTCGATGTCGCGGATCAGCGCCTTCATCTCGGCAATCTCGCGAACCTGGCTGCGAATGATCTGGTCAGCGAGTTCACGAACCCGAGGGTCGCTGATGCTCGCCTTTCGAGCGTTGTTGATGGCGACCGAATGGTGCGGGATCATCGCTCTCATGAAGGCGGTGTCATCGACGAGGGCCTGGGAGCGGTTTGTCGCCAGCAACGCCATGGCCGCCACGGCAGCCGCGGCCAGAACGGCGACCTTGGTGCGTTGCCCCTCGTACATCTTCCACATGAAGCCGAGCATAACGACCGTCATGACGGCGCCCATGATCAGTGCGGAGAGAAGCCGGTTGAGACTGAACGTCAGGTGCTCGGCGGAATAGACCAAGTGGTACATCAGAAAGAACATGATGACCGTTGATGCCGCGATCATGGCGGCGAAGCGCCCCCAGCTCATCTTCATATGATCTTGCTGCTCCACGGCTCGTCTCCGTTCGTGGTGAGATGAGGTTAACCGCTCGCCGGGGCGCAAGTTTCGACCGACCAAGCGTCCGCTTTCCACCCATTGCGGACATCGGCCGGCCCGCCCTAACAGCTCCGTCGTGGACATTGCCCTGATCGCCATCGTCGCCGCGCTCGCTTCGGCGCTGACGCTCTATTCCGGCTTTGGCCTGGAGACGATCCTGCTGCCCGCCTTCGCCTTGTTCTTCCCGGCTCCGGTGGCGGTTGCGGCGACCGGCGTCGTCCACCTCCTCAACAATCTCTTCAAGGGCACGCTGCTGGGCAAGCGTGCCGACTGGCCGGTGGTGCTGCGCTTCGGCCTTCCCGCCATCCCCGCGGCGATCGCCGGGGCGTGGCTGCTCGCGCTTCTCGGCGACACCGCGCGCCTGTTCGAGTGGACCACCCAGGGCCGGACCTTCGGCCCGACCGGCGCCGGGCTGGCGATCGGCCTGCTCATGATCCTGTTCGCGGGCCTCGAGCTGCAACGCTGGTTCCAGCAATTGAAGGCGCCGGCCCGGCTCATGCCCGTCGGCGGGGTGATCACCGGCTTCTTCGGCGGCCTGACCGCACAGCAGGGCGCGTTCAGATCCATCTTCCTGCTGCGCTCGGGACTTACCGCCGAGCGCTTCATCGCCACGGGGGTGATGATCGCGATCCTCGTCGACCTGTCGCGGCTCGCGACCTACGCGGCATCGTTCACGGCGGCCGGACTGGAGCCGGCGGGCCGCGAGGGACTGCTCGTGACCGTGGCCACGCTTTCCGCCTTCGCCGGGGCCTATGTGGCCACGCGCCACCTCGAAAAGGTCACGATCGGAACGGTCCGCTACAGCGTTGCCGGGCTGATGCTGGTGATCGGCGCCGCCCTGGCGCTGGGAGTCATCGGCTGACCGGGGAGATCAGCCGGTCAGCGCGCGCGGTCGTCGAGCTCCCTGACGAGCTTGCGCGGCGCCTGGGCGCGGTAGCTTTCCTCGACCCATTCCTTGAGCTGGTCGAGGGGCGGGATGGCGTCCTCAGCCGGAGCGAGGCTGACCCAGCCGCTCTTGCCGAGGCCGTAGCCGGTCGGCGTGGCGTAAGGCAGGTCGAGGACCGCGGCGCCGGTATAGGGAAGCTTCACCGACAGCGAGAACGGCTGGCCCGCCTTCGGCAGATAGGCGAAGGTCTTGTCCTTGACCGCAAGATCGTCATGCTCGGGCCAGGGCGCCTTGGAATGGGCGCCGGGGAGCGCGAGGCCCCAGGCGCGCAGCTCCGCGAGGATCGCATCCGACTTCGCGCCCACTTTCATCCTCCGCTTGGAACCGATCGGCGATCGCGTCACTAGGGCAGGATGAGCCAAGCCGCCAGCTACCGCCCCGAACGCGCCATCGTCGAGCTCGGCGACGAATTTTACGACAAGGTCGAGCCCGCCGACTTCCCGCAGGCGGTCCTGCGGTTCCGCAACGACCGCGCGGCGGCGGAAGTGGGGCTCGAAGGGCTGAGCGACGAGGCGTGGGTGCGGCATTTCGCGCGGTTCGAGGCGCTTCCGGGCAATCTCGAGGACAAGCTGGCGCTGCGTTACCACGGCCACCAGTTCCGGGTGTACAATCCGGACCTTGGCGACGGGCGCGGCTTCCTGTTCGCGCAAATGCGCGACGAAGGCGGCCGGCTGATGGACCTCGGCACCAAGGGCTCGGGGCAGACCCCGTGGAGCCGCTTCGGCGATGGCCGGCTGACGCTGAAGGGCGGCGTTCGAGAGATCCTGGCGACCGAGATGCTGGAGGCGCTCGGCGTCGAGACCAGCCGCACGTTCAGCCTGATCGAGACCGGCGAGGCGCTTCACCGCGGCGACGAGCCCTCGCCCACCCGCTCGGCGGTGATGGTGCGGCTGAGCCACGGCCATATCCGCATCGGCACGTTCCAGCGACTCGCTTTTCTCGGCCAGGCCGACAACATGGCGAAGCTGACCGACTATTGCCTGCGCCATTATTACGGGGAGGCGGGCGGCGCGGACGCGCCGGCGCGGCTTCTCGGCCATGTTGCGCGGCGGACGGCACGGCTCGCCGCCTCCTATGTCGCCGCGGGCTTCGTCCATGGCGTCCTCAACAGCGACAATATCAACATCACCGCGGAGAGCTTCGACTACGGGCCGTGGCGGTGGACGCCCTATTGGGACGGCGGCTTCACCGCGGCCTATTTCGACGAGGCCGGGCTCTACTCCTTCGGGCGGCAGCCGGAGGCGATCCACTGGGACGTGGTGCAGCTCTACGGCGCGCTCGGCCTGATCGCCGACGAGGAGACGCTTCGGGCGGCGGTGGAGGCCTTCCCCGACCATTTCAACGAGGCGCTTCGGGCGGCGATCTTCCGGCGGCTCGGAATCGTGCCGGGGGATCTGGAGGCCGACCTGGAGACGATCGTCGCGATCCAGACGGCGATGGTCGAGGGATCGGTGGAGATCGACCGCTTCTTCTTCGACTGGCGCGGCGGGCGTCGGCGCGCGCCCTCCCCTGCCGACGCGGCCTATGAGGGTGAGGCCTTCGCGGCGCTCGCCGGGCAACTGAGCGCCTATGAGGCCGCACCGGGCGCGCTGGACCACGACTATTGGTCGGACGACGCGCCTTGCTCGATGCACATCGACGAGGTCGAGGCGATCTGGGCGCGGATCGCCGAGGCCGACGACTGGTCGGCACTCGAGGCCAAGGTCGCCGCCGTCCGCCGCATGGGCGAAGCATATCGCCGAGTCCCATTGGAGACCGCCTGACCTCTCCCCTCCTTGACGTCAAACCGCCGAACATGCTCTCGGGGCGCAGGAGAAAAATGGGAATGGCGGGAAGCCTCACTTCATTCGAGCCGGCGACCGGCGCCGAGCTGTGGACCGGGACGGAAGGCGACGTCGACGCTGCGGTCGCCGCGGCGCGCGCCGCGTGGCCGGCCTGGGCGGCCAGGCCGCTCGCGGTGCGCATCGAGACGATGCGGCGCTTCGCCAACGCCGCGCGCGGCAAGCTGGACGACTTCGCCGACCTGCTCGCGCGCGAGACCGGCAAGCCGCTGTGGGAAGCACGGACCGAGGCCGAGGCGGTGATCAACAAGGTCGACATTTCGGTGTCGGCCTATGCCGAGCGGACGTCGCAGCGGCGGCTGGAAGGCGCGCTCGGCTCAAAGGTCGCGGTCCGCCACAAGCCGCACGGCGTGCTGGCGGTGCTCGGCCCGTACAATTTTCCCGCGCATTTGCCGAACGGCCACATCGTCCCGGCGCTGATCGCCGGCAACGCCGTCGTGTTCAAACCGAGCGAGAAGACCCCGGCGGTCGGCGAGTTCCTGACACGTCTCTATCATGAGGCGGGCGTGCCAGAGGACGTCGTCCAGTGCGTTCAGGGTGGGCCGGAGGTCGGCAAGGCGCTGGCCTCAAATCTCGACATCGACGGGCTCTTGTTCACCGGCTCGGCGCGCGCCGGGCTCGCCTTGCACCGTCAGTTCGCCGAGACTCCGACCCGGATTCTCGCGCTGGAGATGGGCGGCAACAATCCGCTGGTGGTGTGGGATGCGAGCGACATCGCCGCCGCCGCGACCATCGCGGTCCAGTCGGCCTTCATGTCGGCGGGGCAGCGCTGCACGGCGGCGCGGCGGCTGATCGTCAAGGACGGCGCGCACGAGCCGCTGGTCGAGGCGATCGCCAAGCTCGCCGACCGGATCGTGGTCGACCATCCCCACGCGACCCCGGCGCCGTTCATGGGGCCGGTGATCGACAATGGAGCCGCCGACCAGCTTCAGGACGCGTTCCTCGAATTGAGCGGGCGCGGCGGGCGGGTCATCCGGCGCCTCGACCGGCCGAACGAGGACCTGCCCTTCCTCACCCCGGCGATCATCGACGTCACCGAGGTCGAGCTTCGGCCCGACGCGGAGCTGTTCGGGCCGGTGCTCCAGGTGATCCGGGTGCCGGATTTCGAGAGCGCGCTCGCCGAGGCCAACGCGACCCGCTACGGCCTCGCCGCCTCGCTCGTCGGGGGAAGCCCGGAGCTTTACGACCGCTTCTGGGCCAATGTCCGGGCGGGCGTTATCAACTGGAACAAGCCGACCAACGGCGCGCCTTCGAACGCGCCGTTCGGCGGCATCGGCCTGTCCGGCAACCACCGGCCGAGCGCCTATTACGCCGCCGATTATTGCGCCTATCCGGTGACCAGCTCCGAAGGCGAAAGCGCGCGGGCGTCGATCGGGGTGGGCCTCAGGGACCCCAACGAAATCGAGGGGTGAGGACTAAATCCTCCCTGTGAAGCGGAGCTTCATGGGGAGGGGGACCGCTCGCGAAGCGAGTGGTGGAGGGGCTGTTCGAGGCTCACGCCAAGCCCCTCCACCGCCTTCGGCGGTCCCCCTCCCCATCGCCTTCGGCGACAGGGAGGATTTTCGAGACTACCCCCGCTCGCCGGATCGGCGCGGAGCCTCCTCGTCGTCGACGAGGCGTTTGGTGGCGTAGATATATTCGAGCGCGATTCGGCGGGCGCTTTCCCGCAGGTTGGCCGCGGCCGAGTGGCCGCCGTCGATATTCTCGTAATAATAATAAGGCTGGCCGAGCTGGTTGAGCCGGGCCGCGGCGCGGCGGCCGTGGCCCGGATGGACCCGGTCGTCCTTGGTCGAGGTGAGGATGAACGGCGTCGGGTAGGTCACGCCCGGCTGCAGGCGCTGGTAGGGCGAATAAGCCTCGATCCAGGCGCGCTGCTCGGGGATGCGCGGGTCGCCATATTCGCCGATCCAGGACGCTCCGGCGCTCATCGTGTGATAGCGCAACATGTCGAACAGCGGCACCTGTACGATCGCGGCGTTGAACAGCTCCGGCCGCTGGGTGATCGCGGTTCCGACGAGGAGCCCGCCCTGGCTCCCGCCGACCACGCCCAAGTGGCGCGGCGAGGTGATCCGGCGGCGGATGAGGTCCTCGGCGACCGCGATATAGTCGTCCCAGGTGCGCTGCTTGTTCGCCCCTTGCGCGGTCTGGTGCCATTCGGGGCCGAACTCGCCGCCGCCGCGCAAATTGGCGACGACATAGGCGTTGCCCTGCTCGAGCCACAGCGCCCCCATCGTGCCGGAGTAGGACGGCACCTGGCTGACCTGAAAGCCGCCATAGCCATAGAGCAAGGTCGGCGTTGAGCCGTCCATCGGCATGTTGCGCGGGCGGACGACGAAATAGGGCACGCGCGTGCCGTCGCGCGACACGGCCTCGTGCTGCTCGACGATGTGGTTGGCCGAGTTGAAGCGCGCGGGGGTGGTCTTGATCGTCTCGATCCGTCCGCTGGCGCCGTCATAATGCCACAGCGTGTTCGGCGTCAGGTAATCGGCGACGCTGAACATCGCCTGGTCCGACTGGTCGTCGGCGGCGGCGATGCCGATCGTGGCGTTGGCCGGAAGCGCGATCGGCCGCGAGGTCCAGCGGCCATCGTCGAAGTTCATCGCGACGGCGCGGCCGCGGACATTGTCGAGGACGGTGACGAGCAGCGAATCGCGGGTGATGGCGAGGCCGCTCAGGGTCTGGCGGTCGGCCGGCGCCCACACCAGGCTCGGGCGCGCAGCGTTGGGATCGCGCTTCCACTCGTCGAGATCGTAGCTGACGATGGCGTCGGCGGGGAAACGGGTGCCGTGGCTCTCCCACGCCTCGTCGGAATGGACGAGCAGTCGGCCGTCGACGATGCCGGCCGGGTTGGCCTTGGGCGGCAGGTTGAGCTTCACCAGGCGGTCGCCGACGCGGACGTGATATTCGCCGTTGAAGAAGTCGACGCCGCGACGGAAGCCGATTGCGTGGACTCGGCCCGCGGCGTCGCGGAGCACGACCGGGCCGGCCTGGACGTCTTGGGCGGTGCCGCGATAGACCTCCTCGGCCTGGTCGAGGCTCTGGCCGCGGCGTAGCTGCTTGACCACGAAGGGATAGCCCGACGCGGTCATCGTGCCCGGACCCCACTCGCGGGCGACGAGGATGGTGTCGCGGTCGACCCAGGTGGCGCTCTGCTTGCCGACCGGCAGTCGGAAACCGCCCGGGACGAACTGCTTCGTCGTCGTGTCGAACTCGCGGATCTCGACCGCGTCGCGGCCGCCGTCGGAGAGGGTGACGAGGCAGCGGGTCTCCTCGGGCGGGAGGCACTGGGCGCCGCGATAGACCCAGTTGGCGTTCTCGGCCGCGCTCAGCGCGTCGATGTCGAGGATCGTCTCCCATTGGGGAGTGGCGGTGCGGTAGCTCTCCATCGTGGTGCGGCGCCAGATGCCGCGGACGTGGTTCTCGTCCTGCCAGAAATTGTGGAGGCCGTCGGGACGGAAGCTGACGCTCGGAATGCGGTCGCGAGCCTGAAGAATCTGAAGCGCGCGGTCGTGCATCTGCTGGTAGCGCGGGTCGGACGTCAGCGCTCCCAGGGTGCGCTCATTCTCGGCGCGCGCCCAAGCGAGCGCGCGCGCGCCCTCGATCTCGTCGAGATAGGAGAACTCGTAATCCTCGGCCGCGGCGCCGTTCGGCGCGGCCTGGTTCGATTGAGCATTCACTGCCGAAGTCACCGTCAAAGCCGCCACCGCACAGCCCAAGAACGCCTTTCTGCCAACCATGTCGCCCCTCCGTTTCGTTGTCGGGGCAGAGGGGTAACGACGCTGTGTGACGGTGGCAATACGGCTAGCCGCGCTGCTCCGGCAGATAGTGGCTGTCGGCGAGATCGCTGAACTTGGTGATGCGTGCGTCGAACTTGAGCTTCACCTTGCCGGTCGAGCCGTGGCGCTGCTTGCCGACGATGACCTCGGCCTGGCCGTAGACCTCGGCCATGTGCTTCTGCCAATCGTGATAGGTTTCCTGCGACTTGGCGTCCTCGGCGCCGTCGCGCGGCTCCTTCATCGCGACATAATATTCCTCGCGATAGACGAACATGACGATGTCGGCGTCCTGCTCGATCGAGCCGGATTCGCGAAGGTCGGAGAGCTGGGGGCGCTTGTCCTCGCGATTCTCGACCTGACGGCTGAGCTGCGACAGCGCCATCACCGGTACGTGGAGCTCCTTGGCGAGCGTCTTAAGGCCACGGCTGATCTCGGAGATTTCCTGGACCCGGTTCTGGTCGCCGCCGCCCTTGCCGGTGCCGGTGAGCAGTTGGAGATAGTCGACGATGATCAGGCCGATGCCGCGCTGGCGCTTCAGTCGCCGCGCGCGGGTGCGCAAAGCGGCGATGGTGAGGCCGGGCGTGTCGTCGATGTACAGCGGAAGGTCGTGGAGCGCCGCCGACGCGCGGGCGAGGTTGCGGAAATCCTGCTGGCTGATCTTGCCCATGCGCAACGCCTCGGAGCTGATCTCCGACTGCTCGGCGAGGATTCGGGTGGCGAGTTGGTCGGCCGACATTTCGAGGCTGAAGAAGGCGACCGGAGCGCCGGTGCGCTGTCCCTCGGCCACGCCTTCGGCGATCTCCTCGACATAGCGGCGCGCGGTGTTGAACGCGATGTTGGTGGCCAGCGAGGTCTTGCCCATGCCGGGGCGGCCGGCGAGGATCATGAGATCCGAATTGTGCATTCCGCCGGTCTTGGCGTTCAAGGCCTGAATGCCGGTGGTGAGGCCGGAGAGGCTGCCGCCCGACTTCAGCGCCTTCTCGGCCATCTTCACCGCCTCGACCGCGGCGCTGGCGAAGCTCTTCACGCCATTCTCGGTGCCGCCCTCCTCGGCGACCCGGTAGAGCGCGGCCTCGGCCTCCTCGATCTGCTTCCTCGGCTCGACCTCGTCGCTGGTGTCGAGCGCGCGCTCGACCATCGAGCGCCCGACCCCGACCAGGGCGCGAAGCTGGGCGAGGTCGTAGATCTGCTCGGCGAAATCCTTGGCGCCGATGATCGGCGCGGCGCTGCCGGTGAGCTGGGCGAGATAGGCCGGGCCGCCGAGTTCCTTCATCTCCTCGTCCGCCTCGAAGATCGGGCGCAGAGTGACCGGAGTCGCCAGCATGTTCTTGTCGATGAGGCGGCGGATCTGCTCGAAGATCCGGCCGTGAAGCGGCTCGTAGAAATGGTCCGCGCGAAGCTTGAGCGCGATGTCCTCGATGAGGCGGTTATCGATCATCAGGGCGCCGAGTAGCGCGCCTTCCGCCTCGACGTTGTGGGGCAGGATGGGGGCGCCGCCCTGGGGCGGCTCGACAAGCGTCAGACTGGCAAGCATGGCGCTACTTAAGCTGACAGACTCAACCGGCTCAAGCCCATGGCAGGCGACGGGCGTGGACCAACTTGTGGATGTTTCATGTAAGCTCCGATGCGGCGGCTCCGAGCCGAATGTTCACCAATGTTCCCGGTGGCCAAGGGCGTTTCGCGGACTGCGATTCCGGGCGATTTCAAAGAACCTGGCGGGCGACCGACCGACTCGACCCCTATGGAACATTAGCAGAACGAATGCCTGTAGGAAAGGCGATGCGCCGGCGGGGCTGGCAAGCTCATGCTGCACCCGCTAACTGCACTCCATGGGCGAGCCCCGCATCATCGCGATCGACCTCGACGAACGATCGATCCTCCGGCGCAATCCGGACATCGAGCAGGAGCGGCGGGTGGCGATGTTCGACCTGCTCGAAGGCAACCATTTCGACGTCGCCGGGCAAGAGGGGCCGTTTCGAGTCAAGCTGCGCGTCGAGGAAGGCCGGCTCGCCATCGACCTCGCAGATGATGGAGAGAAGCCGCTCGACACGATCCGCCTCGGCCTCGGCCGCTTCCGCCGGCCGATCCGCGAATATTTCCATATCTGCGACGCCTATTTCAAAGCGGTGCGATCGGGCGATCCCAAGGGCATCGAGACGATCGACATGGCGCGACGCGGAATCCACAACGAGTCGGCCGAGCTGCTCAAGGACTGCCTCGCCGAGCGCGACGTGGAGGTCGATTTCGACACCGCCCGGCGGCTGTTCACTCTGATCTGCGTGCTCCACATCAAGGCGTCGGTGACGGCGATTGACTCGCACGCGCCCAGCCACGCATCCAGTGCGGGATGAGGACGCGCCTTTCCCTCCTTTCTCTCCTCCTGCTCGCGGCGTGCGCGACCCCGCCCCGGCCTTACGCCCCGGTCGACAATGTCCGCTACTCGGCGATCGGCACCGATCCCTTCTGGATGGTGACCATAGGCGACGACCGGATCGTCCTGCGCCTCGGCCAGGAGGGGCAGGAGGCACGCGACATCGTCTATCCGCGCACGCTGCCGGTCACCCAGGGCGACCTCACCCGCTGGCAGTCGGGCGACGGCACCCAGGTGATCACCGTCGAGGCGCGGCGGATGACCGCGGCCTGCGAACGGAGCGGGCGCCGATATGAGGACCATGTCCGGGTCATGCTGAGCGGCCGAATGCTCGACGGCTGCGGCGGCCGCCTGCTGCGATAGTCCGCTGAAGTGAGCGAGGATGACCAGGCCGTCATGGTGCGAAACCTGCTCGCGGACCTGCCCCTGGCCGGCGCGGAGGAGAGTTTCAGTCCGATCCTCGAGCGGAGGGGGCTTCGGATCGAGCGCATCGTCTCTCACGGGCACGCCACGCCGGCCGACCGGCCCTATCAGCAGGCCGAAGACGAGTGGGTGATGGTGGTGGCGGGCGCGGCGCGACTGTGGCTCGACGGGACGGGAGAGGTCGAGCTTGGGCGCGGAGACCATCTGCTGATCCCGTCCGGGCTTCGCCATCGCGTCACCTAGACGACACCGGCTGAGCCGACGGTCTGGCTCGCCGTGCATATCACTTCCTGAGGCCGCTAGTTTTGACCACTGGCCAAAGGGCTGTCCTTCCTTCTAACCACAGCCGAAGAAAGGCGGGGCTTCGACAGGCTCAGCCTGAACGGTTGAGAGGTAGCTGAGTGATACTTTCCGACGCATCCATTCGCGAGCGCGCCCAGAACGAGGGCATGATCGAGCCGTTCGTCGAGGCGCAGCGGCGGGAGGGCTGCATCAGCTACGGCCTGTCCTCCTACGGCTATGACGCGCGGGTGGCGGACGAGTTCAAGATCTTCACCAATGTCGACAGCGCCACCGTCGACCCCAAGGACTTCGCCGCGAACAGCTTCGTCGACCGCCAGACCGACGTGTGCATCATCCCGCCCAACAGCTTCGCTCTGGCGCGGACGGTCGAATATTTCCGAATCCCGCGCGACCTGCTCGTCATCTGCCTCGGCAAGTCGACCTATGCGCGCTGCGGGATCATCGTGAACGTGACTCCGCTCGAGCCGGGCTGGGAAGGCCATGTCACGCTGGAGTTCAGCAACACCACCCCCCTGCCCGCCAAGGTCTACGCCAACGAAGGCGCCTGCCAGTTCCTGTTCCTGCAGGGCGACCGGCCGTGCGAGACGAGCTACGCCGACCGCTCCGGCAAATATATGGGCCAGCGCGGAGTGACCCTGCCGAAGTTGTAGAGACTAGCGTAGCGAAGATCAGAAATGGAGAACAAGGTTCCGTTTGATCTCTTGCGGTAGCATTACTTCCCCGATAGCCTCCCGGGAGCGGAGGTTTCGGCATGAGCGAAATCGTACCACCCGTCACTCGACTGAGCCGGGAGACGCAGCAGGGCCCGGAAGAGGGCGCCGCGCTTGCGGTCTCCGGCGGCGGATACCGCGCGATGACCTTCCACCTCGGCGCGTTCCTGCGGCTGCACGAGCTTGGCATCCTGCCGCAGCTGAAGCGCATCTCCAGCGTGTCGGGGGGCTCGATCACCGCGGCCAAGATCGCGCTCGAGTGGGACAAGGTCAGGACCCGGGACGACTTCTTCGAGCATGTCGTGCGGCCGATCCGCACCCTTGCGGGCACCACAGTCGACGCCCCCTCGGTCCTCGGCGGGGTGCTGTTTCCGGGATCCGTCGCCGACCGCGTGTCGCGGGCCTATGCCCGCCACCTGTTCGGGACCGCGACGCTTCAGGACCTCCCCGACGAGCCGCGCTTCGTCATCAACGCGACCAATATCGAGACCTGCTCGCTGTTCCGCTTCTCCAAGCCCTACATGGCCGACTGGCGGCTGGGGCTGGTGCGGAACCCGACGGTCAGCCTCGCCGCCGCGGTGACCGCCTCCTCCGCCTTCCCGCCGGTGCTGTCGCCCTCGGTCCTTCACGCCGACCGGGAGGATTTCGAGCAGGTTCCCGACGGCTTGAATGACCCGCGCCTGTTCGAGGAGATCTCGCTAACCGACGGCGGGGTCTACGACAATCTCGGGCTCGAGACGGTGTGGAAGAACTATACGACCGTGCTGGTATCGGACGCCGGCGCCAGGAACGCGTTAGACCCGACACCGGCAGCCGACTGGCCGCGCCACGCCAAGCGGGTGCTGGACATCATCCACGAGCAGGTCAGCAACATCCGCAAGCGGCAGGTGATCGCCTCATACCAGGCGCCGGCGAGCGACGTGAACCATCGCACGGGGGCCTATTGGGGGATCCGCACCGACATCGCCCATTATGAGCTCGGCGACGCCTGGCCGGTCCCGCATGCCCGCTCGTTGGCGATCGCGGAGACACCAACCCGGCTCAAGCGCCTGTCGGCCGACCTTCAGGAGCGGCTGATCAACTGGGGCTATGCGGTCTGCGACGCCGCAATCCGCAAGCATTGGCCGCCCGCCGGCGCACAAACCCCGGACCAGCTCCCCTATCCGGGTACCGGCATCTGAGCGGCGCTCCGCTCAGCCGATGCGGGTGCGCCGGCCGTCGATGCTGAACGCACCCGGGCCGGCGAAAAAGATGTACAGGAACACGAAGCAGTAGAGCGCGGCGAGCTCGCCCTGGTTGACGATCGGGTAGATGCTCTGCGCCGCGTGGGCGTAAAAATAGGCGACCGCGGTGAAACCCGCCGCGACGAAGGCAGCCGGGCGGGTGAACAGCCCGAGCAGGAGCAGGATCCCGGTCACCATCTCGATCACCCCGGCGACTCCGAGCAGGCTGGCGAGCGGCTGAAGCCCAGGTTGGGCGCCTTCCGGGAAGCCGAACAGCTTCACCAGCCCATGCTGGAGGAACATCAGGGCGGCGACGATACGGAGCACCCCGAGCGCCTGCGGGGCATAGCGCGCGAAAAAGTCGACGGGAATGACGGCCTCCCTAGATTGATCTGGCCTCTATTGATGTGGGTTACGTAGCGGAAAGGATTCCGCTCGGCTAGCGGCGGCGGCCTTGGTGGCGGATGTTCGAGGGGCGGCCGCGGCGGCCCTGGACGCGCTCGCGCTGGCCGTCTCGCTGGCCGTCGCGGACCGGGCGGCGGCGCTCGCGGGGGCCCGACGAGGGCTGGTCGGGGAGCTCGAAGCGGAGCGAGCCGCTGACCGGATCGGCCTCGGCGAGACGGAGCTTGAGGCGCATTCCGGGCTCGAAGGTCTCGCCGCTGTCCTCGCCGACCAGGGTCTGGGCGCCCTCGTCATAGCGGAAATATTCGCGGCCGAGAGTCGCCGCGGGCACGAGGCCGTCGCCGCCGAGGCCCTCGACGGTGGCGAAGAAGCCGAACGGCTGGACTCCGGTGATCCGGCAATCGACGAGCGCGCCGACCTGCTCGGACAGATAGGCGGCGACGTAACGGTCCATCGTCTCGCGCTCGGCCTGCATGGCGCGGCGCTCGAGCTGCGAAATGAGTTCGCCGGTGACGTCCATCGCCGCTTCTTCCTGGTCGGTGAGCTGGGTCGCCCTGCCCTCCGGCTCCAGCCTGTAGGCGCGGACCAGGGCGCGGTGGACGACGAGGTCGGCATAGCGGCGGATCGGCGAGGTGAAGTGGGCGTAGGAACCGAGCGCGAGGCCGAAATGGCCGTGATTCTCGGGGCCGTAATAGGCCTGGGTCTGGGTGCGCAGGATCTGCTCCATCACCTGCGGGCGGAAGTCCGCCTCGCCGACGCGCTCGATGATTCGGTTGAAGGTGCCCGGACGGATGACCTGGCCGAGCGCGAACTCGATCTCGAAAGTCTTGAGATATTCCTTGAGGGCGACGAGCTTCTCGCGGCTCGGCGGCTCGTGGACTCGGTACATGACCGACGTCTTCTTCGCCTCGAGCGCCTTGGCCGCGGCGACATTGGCCGCGATCATATAGTCCTCGATGAGCTTGTGGGCGTCGAGCCGCTCGCGCGGGGCGACCGAGGTGATGCGTCCCTTCTCGTCGAGCATGACACGGCGCTCGGGCAGGTCGAGCTCGAGCGGCCCGCGCTTGGTGCGCGCCGCGTACATCGCGCGCCAGCAGTCCCACAAAGGCTTGAGGGTGCTATCGACGATCTCCGGGGCGACCGGCGGGGCGGTCTCGATCTCCGGCATCGAGCAAGGGGAGGAAGCGACCTCGATCCGCTCGCCTGCTTCGGCGGCGTCGATCGCGGCCTGGGCGTCCTCGTAGGCGATGTTGGCGTGGATGCGGACCCGGGCGCGGGTGAAGCGCCAGGACTTGAGCTGGCCGTCCTTGCTCACCTGGAGGTGGCAGACCATCGCGGCGCGGTCCTCGCCTTCCTTCAGCGAGCAGACCTCGGCCGAGAGGATCTCGGGCAGCATCGGGACGACTCGATCGGGGAAATAGACGCTGTTGCCGCGCTTGCGGGCCTCCCTGTCGAGCTGCGAGCCGGGGCGGACGTAGAAGCTGACGTCGGCGATGGCGACGATCGCCTTCCAGCCTCCGGCGTTGGCGGGATCGTCGTCGGGCGTCGCCCAGACCGCATCGTCATGGTCGCGCGCGTCGGCCGGGTCGATCGCGACGATCGGGATATGGGTGAGGTCCTCGCGCTCGCCGAGCGGGAGCTCCGACACGCGTTCCGCCTCGGCCAGCACCTCGTCGGGGAATTCGTGCGGGATGCCGTGCTTGTGGATGGCGATAAGGCTGAAGCTGCGCGGGGCGAAGGGGTCGCCAAGGATGGCGTCGACCCGGGCGCCGATGCGCGGCGGGCGGCCGGTCTTCTCGGCGAGGACGAGGTCGCCGGGCTGGGCGTGGCCGAGGTCGGTAATCGGAAGCTCACGGCGCTCCTTCTTCTCGACCGGGCGGAGCCAGTGGTTGTCGCCTTCCTTATGGACGACGCCGAGAACGAGCTCGCTGCCTTTCAGCAGCTTCTTCATCGGGTGAGCGACCCAATGGTCGCCGCGGTCCTCGGTGCGCGACAGGATTCGGTCGCCGACGCCGAGCGCGGTCGCGCCCCGGCCCCGCCGCTCGAGGACGCGGAGGCGCGGCGCCTCGCCCTCCCCTTCCCAGCGCTCCGGAACCGCCATGGCGCGGCCGGCATCGTCGATGTTGATGACTCGAAGAACGGTGACCTTGGGGACGCCGCCCATGCGATGGAAGGCGCGGCCCGGACCGGCGTCGATCAGCCCCTCGTCGCCCATGTCCTTGAGGAGCTTCTTGAGCGCGATCTTGTCGGGCCCCTTGAGGCCGAACGCCTTGGCGATCTCGCGCTTGCCCGCGGCCTGGTCCGAGGTCTGGATGAACTCCATGACCTGCTCGCGGGTGGGCAGCTCGCCCTTCTTGGGTTTCTTGGCCATGTGCAGCCTAACGCGTCACCCTGAACTTGTTTCAGGGTCCATTCTTTCACCCGAGCCGCGGCGCGCGCTTGAGAATGGACCCTGAAACAAGTTCAGCATGACGAAGAGGTGGGTCACTGCCGTGCCGGAGCGGGCGGCGGCGGGGTGTAGGGGCGGAACGCGCCGCCCGGCAGTGCCGATGCGACCGGGCTTTCGGAGCCGTCGGCAGCGACCGAGGAGACGCCGAATGTCCAGTCGTCGACGCGGACGTGGGGCAGCCTGATCGAAAAGCTCCACCGCTCCGCCTCGGCGCGCGGATCGGCTTCACCAATCACAACACCGGCCGCATGGATACCGCGAAAATTAGGTACGCCAGGCCCGGTGCGGATGCTGTGCTCCCATTGCGGTGCATTGGTGCGCCGCCACCGAACAACGTAGTGGCCGTTCCCGAGAGTGGCACCCACCACCCCCCGCCAAGTGATTGTTGTATCTGTAGACACCGCCCCCTCCACCGTTGGCTCCGGCGGCATCGGAGCGCGAGCGAGCGCGGCGAGCGCGGCGACATTCAATGCCGTCACCTTGCGCAGATAGGGGAAATCCATTTCGTCGACAGTGTCGCCGTAAACGGTGCCGTTCTCGGTGCGGAGGTCCTGGTGCTGGTGGTCGTAATCCTCGACCGCGACCGACAGGCGCACGGCGGGGAAGCCGGCGTTTAGGAACTCGGTATGATCGCCGCCGCGGCCGAAGCGGTCGTTGCGCCAGATTTGCCGCACGTCGAGGCCGAGGCCGAGATCGCCCGCGAGGTCGGCGAGATAGCGGGAGAGGTTGCGCGACGGGCTGTCATTCTCGCCGCCCTGGCTGCGCACCTGGCCGCGAATCTCGACCCCGCCCTGCCAGCGCAGACCCTCCGAGAAGACCCGGACGTTCGACGAGTCGCACACGCCGTCTGAGCCGCAGCTGTTGCCGATGATGTCGTTGTTGAGGTTGGCCTCGACCTGCCAGCCCTGCTCGCGGGCATAATTGGCGAGGATCCGGCCGCCGTGGAGGCCCTGCTCCTCGCCGGACAGCACCGCATAGACGATGGTGGCGGGGAAGCGATGGCGCGAGAGGACGCGCGCCGCCTCAATCACCGCGGCGGTGCCGGAGCCGTCGTCATTGGCGCCGGGCGCGTCGGCGGTGGCGTTCATCACGTCGGTGACGCGGCTGTCGATATGGCCGGTGATGATGACGACCCGGTTGGGATCGGTGGTGCCGCGCTGGATCGCGACGACGTTCCAGATCCGGGTCGGGTTGGGGACTCGTGGCGGGCGGGTGACGATCTCCTCGGGCTTGGCGATGGTCAGGCAGTTGCCGCAGGCGCGGGAGATTCGGCCGAATTCCTCCTCGGTCCAGCGCATCGCGGCGCCGATGCCGCGGGTCGGATGGTCCTGCGCGGACAAGGTGTGGCGGGTGCCGAAGCCGACAAGCCGCTCGACATATCCGCGAAGGCTGTACTCGCTGACCTCGTCGGCGAGGGCGGTGAGGGTCGCGGGCGGCGGCGGCGGGGCCGGCGCTCGGCGCTGGGCGGTGACGGGAGCGGCGGCGAGGAGGGCGAGGCCCACGAGGAGGAGGCGCTTCATGGCGCGAAGCGATGGACCGGCGCCGCGGCGCTGACAAGTCGTCTGCGATCCTCCCCGGTACGGGGAGGTGGCAGCGCGAAGCGCTGACGGAGGGGGCCCAGAGGCTCGAACGGACGGAGGGCCCCCTCCACCACCGCCTGCGGCGGCGGTCCCCCTCCCCGTTCCGGGGAGGATCGGGTTCGTCGAACGGCGCCTCGCCTTCGTCGAAGCGCGGCGGAGGAAGGCGGACGCATCGGCATCAAGGCGCGATGCGTATCGATCCGATCCTGCTCATCCCTTTCCTGCTGGTGGCTGGCCCGATGTCCGTGACCGTCTCGACGCCGTCCTCCGCCCACCAGGCCGATCACGACCCGGCCGCGGCCTATGCCGAGCTGCTCGCAGCGGAGCGCGCCTTCTCCGCCGCGGCGGAGAACCGCTGCCCTGCCGAGGGCATCGCCGCGATGTTCGACGCCGAGGTGCAGCTGCCGACCCGCGACGGAATCGCCAACGGCCGCGAAGCCGCCATCGCGTCGCTCGCCGCCAACCCGTCGAGCCGGGGCAGCGGCGCGCGCTGGCGATCGATCGGCGGCGGCGTGTCGGCCGACGGCAGCCACGGCTTCACCTTCGGCTATCTCGACATCGCCGGCGGCGACCCGGCCCGCGCCCATCGGCGCTACCTCGCCTACTGGATCCGGCGCCCCGAAGGCTGGCGAGTGCTGGCGCTGCGCCAGCTCGTGCGCCGGCCGGACGAGGCCGAGATCGCGCCGGTCGCGCCGCTGGTCCCCGAGGCCCCGCGCGCGATCGACAGCGGCGACCATGCCGGCGCTGTCGCGACCGCCGAGCGCGCTTTCTCCGACCGCGCCCAGCAGGTCGGCCTTCGCGCCGCCTTCCTCGAATATGGCCATGCCCGCGCCGTCCACGTCGCCACGCCGACCGGCTTCGCGGTCGGCCTCCCCGCGATCGGCGCCAATTTCGACGAGGCGACGACGAGCCCCCTCAACTGGTCCTCGGACCGCACCTGGGCGGCGGCGAGCGGTGACCTCGGCCTGTCGGTTGGCACCATCCGGGCCAACGGCACCCCGCCCGCCGGCCAACCCGCGTCGATCCCCTTCTTCACCATCTGGATCCGCGACTCCGCCACAGGCCAGTGGCGCTATATCGCCGAGTAGATTCCTCGCTCGCCGCTCGCCCTGCCGGCTGGCATTTTGGCGGAGGCGTGATTAGGTGCACCTCGGATCAGGCGCGTGCGCCGCGAGGAGTGAATCATGGGTGTTCAGGAACGAATTTTCGCCAGCGACGAGCAGGCGCAGGCGGCGGCCGAGATCGCGGCCCTGGTCGAGCGCTCGCGCGCGGCTCAGCAGCAGATCGAGCACGCATCGCAGGAACGCGTCGACGAGCTGATCCGCGCGATGGTGTGGTCCGTCGCGCGCCCCGGAGTGGCCGAGGAGATCGCCCAGCTCACCGTCGACGAGACCCAGCTCGGCAATTACGACGGCAAATATCTCAAGATCTTCCGCAAGACCCGCGCGGCGCTGATGGACATCATCGACGACAAGTCGGTCGGCGTGATCGAGGAGATGCCGGAGCGCGAGATCGTCGTCATCGCCAAGCCGGTCGGCGTGATCGGCGCCCTGTCGCCCTCGACCAACCCTGAGGCCACCCCGGTCATCAAGGCGATCAACGCGGTCAAGGGCCGCAACTCGATCATCATCGCGCCGCACCCGCGCGCCAAGCTCACCAACAAGGCGGTCGTCGACAAGATGCGCGAGGCGCTGGAAAAGCTGGGCGCGCCGGCCGACCTCGTCATCGCGATCGAGACGCCGACGCTCGACAAGACCAACGAGCTGATGCGGCAGTGCGACCGGATCCTCGCCACCGGCGGCAATCCGATGGTAAAGGCGGCCTATTCGAGCGGCACCCCGGCGCTCGGCGTGGGCGCGGGCAACGCGGTGATCACCGTCGACGAGACCGCCGACCTAGACGACGCCGCCGAGAAGATCCGCATCTCCAAGACGCTCGACAACGCGGCATCCTGCTCGTCCGACAACAGCGTGGTTCTGGTCGACGCGATCCATGACGAGATGCTCGAGAAGCTGAAGGCCAAGGGCGGCCTCGTCCTCGACGAGGAGCAGAAAGCGAAGCTCCAGGCGGTCCTGTGGGTCGACGGCACGCTCAACGCCAAGGTCGTCGCCCAGCCGGCCGAGACCATCGCCGGAATGGCCGGGTTCGACATTCCCGAGGGCACCAAATTCTTCATCGTGCCCGAGACCGGAACGGGGCCGGACCATCCCTTCTCCGGCGAGAAGCTGACGGTGACGATGACGCTCTACCGGGTGAAGGACATCGACGAGGCGATCGCGCTGACCAACCGGATCCAGGCCTATCAGGGCCAAGGCCACAGCTGCGGCATCTATTCGCGGTCGGACGAGAATATCATGAAGCTGGCCGACGCGACCCGCACCTGCCGGGTGATGGTCAACCAGCCCCAGGCGGCGTCGAACAGCGGAAACCTGTGGAACGGCATGCGCCAGACCTTCTCGCTCGGCTGCGGATCGTGGGGCGGGACGGGCACCAGCAACAACATCAACTGGCGCGACCTCATTAACGAGACCTGGGTGTCGAAGCCGCTCAAGACCCCCAAGGAGCTGCCGAGCGACGAGGAGCTGTTCGGCGACGTGATCGCCAAGCTCGGCTAGCCGATGAACCTCGAGGTGGTCCTGAAGCGGTTCGACTCGCCCGACGAGGTGCGGACGTTTCCCAAGGGCCGCTTCGAGCTGGTCCATCTCGGCGGGATGACGATCGGCCGGGCGACCTATGAGCCCGGCTGGAAATGGTCGGAGGATGTCGGCGCGGCGATGGGCGCGGCGTCCTGCCATGTCGAGCATGTCGGGATGGTCGTATCGGGCGTCGCCACGGCGGCGATGGACGACGGCAATGTGGTGGAGATGAAGCCCGGCGACATCTTCTACGTGCCGCCCGGTCACGACAGCTGGGTGGTCGGCGACGAGCCTTACGTATCGCTCCATTTCCTGGGCGCCGACGACTACGCGGCGAAGGACTGAGCCCAAGCTGTGTCATTCCCGCGAAAGCGGGAATCCAGCTGCCTTCTTCGCGCCCTTTGCGGCTTCGCGTGCGAGATATTTGCACGCGAAGGCGCGAAGACGCTAAGGCGCGGAGGAAGAGATGAAGCTGGATCCCCGCTTTCGCGGGGATGACAGAGAGGCAAGGGTCGCGCTGCACCCCTTCCCTCCCCGCGGGAGGGTGCTTAAGGGAGCCGCCATGAGCCAGTTCGACCTCACCGACGAGCAGCGCCAGATCCAGGAGATGGCGCAGCAATTCACCGCCGACGCGATCACGCCCCATGCGGGCGAATGGGACGAGAAGCACATCTTCCCGCGCGACACGATCCGCTCGGCCGCCGAGCTCGGCTTCGGAAGCATCTACGTGTCGGAGGAGAGCGGCGGGATCGGCCTTGGCCGGCTCGAGGCGGCGCTGATCATGGAGGCGATGGCCTATGGCTGTCCCTCGACCAGCGCGTTCATCTCGATCCACAACATGGCCGCCTGGATGATCGACCGCTTCGGCGCGGCCGCGGTCAAGGAGAAGTATCTCCCCTCGATGGTGACGATGGAGCGGATCGGCTCCTACTGCCTGACCGAGCCGGGCTCGGGCTCGGACGCGGCGGCGCTGAAGACCCGGGCGGTGAAGGACGGCGACCATTATGTCGTCAGCGGCTCCAAGGCGTTCATCTCGGGCGGCGGCGAGAACGAGATCTATGTGACCATGGTCCGCACCGGGGTCGACGGGCCGAAGGGCATTAGCTGCCTCGTCATCGAGAAAGACATGAAGGGCGTCAGCTTCGGCGCCCAGGAGAAGAAGCTCGGCTGGCATTCGCAGCCGACCGCTCAGGTCAATTTCGACGAGGTCCGGGTGCCGGTCGAGAACCTCGTCGGCGGCGAGGGCGAAGGCTTCCGGATCGCGATGATGGGCCTCGACGGCGGCCGGCTCAACATCGGCGCCTGCTCGCTGGGCGGCGCCCAGCGCGCGCTCGACGAGGCGGTGTCCTACACGAAGGAGCGCAAGCAGTTCGGCCAGGCGATCGCCGACTTCCAGAACACCCAGTTCATGCTCGCCGACATGGAGACCGAGCTCCAGGCGTCGCGCACCCTGCTCTACCAGGCGGCGGTCAAGGTCACCGAGAACGCGCCGGACAAGACCCGCTTCGCGGCAATGGCCAAGCGGCTGGCGACCGACACCGGCTCCAGCGTCGTCGACCGCGCGCTGCAGCTCCACGGCGGCTACGGCTATCTTCAGGACTATCCGATCGAGCGTTTCTGGCGCGACCTTCGCGTCCACTCGATCCTGGAAGGCACCAATCAGGTCATGCGAATGATCATCTCGCGGGACATGCTTCGCCAGTGACTCCCTGGGACGAAGCGATGAAGGCGATGCAGCAGGCGCTTGCCCTGCCCGCGGCGCCGAAGAGCCAGCCGTTCGACCCGCTCGCGGTCGCCGCGGCGATGAACGACTTCGCGTTCCGGATGGCGGCGCGGCCGGACGCGGTGGTCAACGCCTCGGCCCAGGCGATGCAGCAATGGGGCGAATTCTGGTTGAAGGCCATGAACCCGGCCGCGGAGCCGCCCAAGAAGCGCGACCGTCGCTTCTCCTCCAAGACCTGGCAGGAGGATCCCTGGTACCGCGCGATCCGCGACGCCTATCTCCTCGCTTCCGACCAGATGCGCTCGGTGGTCGCGCTCGACGAGCATGACGGGCCGAACAAGGCGATGGTCGGCTTCCTTCTGGAAAGCTGGCTGAACGCGGTCGCTCCGACCAATTTCGTGATGACCAACCCGGACGTCGTGGAGCG